>JAWKOB010000008.1:0-69685 GCA_041391405.1 Bdellovibrionota bacterium
ACCCTTGCATTGAAATTAAAACTGCCTGCAAGTGGTTCATCCAAGAAATCATGGCTGATTCCAAAGTTTCATCAGAGGAAATATAGAATTTTTGAAACGATTTTTCGAGTGAACCCTCTTTTTGAAGGATTTCAGAAATGAGCCTGAGAAAAGATCGCGTATCGCTAGGCTTGATCCAACGATGTGTAATGAACGGAAATGATTCAATCTCTTGATTGTTCAAGTTCATCAATTTCTGATGAGGAGTACGATCCAGAAATGAAAGAATATTTTTCAATGAATTGAAAATCATCTTCACATTTCCAAATGCATAAAGTGCGCTGATCAGCGCCACAATTTCTTGATCCTTCGGATCAAAAAACATTTTTGGAAACTGAATAGGATCAGACTTCACATCGTTTTGATGGATCATATGCAGGCGGTCTAAGGACACTCTAATTTGTGAATAAGAAAGAAAATTCATTTTATCTCTAAAATCTCATCCCAGCGGGTTGTGTAGCATGGAGATCGATGTTGTGATTTCATGGACCAGTTGTGGTCATAGCCTCCGCAGGCGGCGAACTGAATGGTTTTTCTACCCTGCTTTTTATTGATCTGATCCATCACCAACATCACTTTGTCCTGTTTGAGAGAGTCGCTTTCAATGAAAAGATTTTCCTGCAGTAAATTTTTGGGGCTTAGCATCGAAAGATAAATTCCACATTTTTTGTAATGAATGCCTTTTCGGTACACTTGATCCACAATCGCCATGGCAGCATGGATCAATTTATTGGTGGAAGAGGTTCCTGGATCGAGCTCTACGCTCTCACTTCCGTAATATCTTGTGTGTTTGGTGTGCCTTGCGGTTCGAATAAATGCGGTGATCGAGTGCGCGATAGAGCCCTGCTCTCTTAATTTTTCGGCCGCCGTGCTGACGTGGCAAGAGATAGCCTCTTTCAAATCTTTGATCTCAAAAATGGTTTTCCCAAAGGAACGCGTGGACATGATTTGTTTTCGAGGCTCTTCAAAGTCTTTCACTGTCATGCATGGAATGCCTTTAAGCTCCGTGATAATACGGTGAACATGAACATGAAGCCATTGTCGTATCATGGGTTCCGAACATTTTAAAAGTTGAGAAACTTTGAAAATGCCTTCTCGGTTCAAACGATTTTCCAGTTTCCAGCCAATTCCCCAAACTTCTCCTACTGGAAAATTTTCCAGTGCCAAATCAATGTCATTTTGGCTTTTTAGACAAACCACACCTTGATGCTGAGGATCTTCCTTGGCAATGGTGTTGGCAACCTTGGCCAATACTTTGGTGGGGGCAATTCCGACAGAAACGGGAATTCCAGTGTATTGAAAAACGGTTTGACGAATGTCTTTGCCTAATTTTTGAAGATCATGGCTTTCAAAACCGCGAAGATCCATAAAAGCCTCATCAATGGAGTAAATTTCCAATTCAGGCGTAAACTCCGCCAACGTTTTCATCACGCGCGCAGACATATCTCCATACAGGGGTAGTTGGAGGAAAAACATGAACCTTATGTTTTTGCACCAACTCTTTGACCTGAAAAAATGGAACACCCATCGGAATGGCACAAGCCTTGGCCTCAGCGGATCGAGCAATGACGCATCCATCGTTGTTGGATAGAACCACGATAGGTTTGTTGTGAAGTCTGGGCTGAAATGCCCGTTCACAGGAAGCATAGAATGAGTTGCAATCGATGAGAGCAATCATAGTACACGGTGAGGTGTGATGGAAAATGTGACCACGCCCCAGATTTGGATGTCTTCATCGGGTTTGAGTTCAATGGTTGAAAATTTCGGGTTTTCGGGAATTAAAAAACGGCCTCTTTCGTTTTTCAGATAACGGCGAACGATGAATTCATCGCGATAGATGGCGACAATGATGTCGTTGTTTTTCGGATCCAAGCTTTTATCGACCAAGATATGAGAGCCTTCGGCAAGGGTTGGTTCCATGGCTTTACCATTGATTAGAACGGGAAATGTCGCTGCAGGATGACGAATCGAAGTAGCGATTCCAGTTCAATCCAACTTCTACGTAATCATCAGCCGGCGACGGAAATCCCACGATGTCCTCCTCTCTGTGTTTTTTAATTAGGTGGTTACATCCGATGAGATGTTGTTGGAAGCTGTGATTTGTGGAAGGTCTTCAACTTCACGAAGTTGGCGAGAGATCGCATTGGTTCTTGTCGTAACCAATTTATCCAGTTCGTTGTTGGCTTCATTGAGCTTCTGCTGTGTCTTTTGCAGAACTTCACCGAATTTGCCGAATTCCATTTTGACGGTGGAAAGAATTTTCCAAACTTCACTGCTACGTTGCTGGATCGCCAAGGTTTTGAAGCCCATTTGCAGGCTGTTCAAACTCATTCCCATAGTTGTCGGTCCAGCAATGGTGACCTTGTAATCTCGTTGAAGGCAGGCGATGAGATCAGGTTGTCTGGCGATTTCCGCAAAAAGTCCTTCAATCGGGAGGAACATGATTCCAAAGTCGGTCGTATGGGGTGGATCGATGTACTTGTCGCGAATGTCTTTGGCGAATCTTTTCACCGATTGAACAAGAGCTTTTGTGGAGGTTTCGATCAATGAAACATCCCCTGCTTCGTATGCACCCTGGAGTCTTGCGTAATCTTCCAGTGGAAATTTTGCATCGATTGGAAGATAGATTCTGTCATTGCCGTTTCCAGGAAGTTTGACGGCAAACTCCACCAAATCATTCGATCCTTTTTTGGTTTTAACATTGGCCTCATACTGTTCCGGAGAAAGCATTTCTTCCAGAATATTGCCCAATTGAATTTCTCCAAGTACGCCGCGTGTTTTTACGTTACCCAGGACTTTTTTCAAATCTCCCACTCCGGAAGCCAGAGTTTGCATTTCTCCCAATCCCAATTGAACGGCTTGGAGCTGATCGTTCACCATCTTGAACGATCTTCCGAGTTTTTCCTCGAGCGTTTTGTGAAGTTTTTCATCCACAGTTTCGCGCATTTTCTCCAGTTTACTTTCAGTGACCTTCACAAGTTCTTCCTGTTTTTTTCCGATGTCTTGAGTGCTGGCGATAAATGATTGTTGGAATGATTGAATCGATTTGGTCATTTCGTCACGATTGTCACGTGAAGATTTGTTGAGGCTTTCATTCATCAATAAAAGCTTGTTTTCGATTTTTTCCGCCAGATTGCCGATGGTATTGCCGATTTCTTCGCGGTTTGCACGCAGCGAAGATGACAATTCATCGCGATTTTCCTTAAAGTTCTTCTGGATAAAATCCGTGGAGTTTTCTTTTTTGAGAAGTTTGATGATGATGGCGGTGAGCACAGCCCCGCCCGCTAGGCATAAAAGATGGGTAATCGTCATACATATATAGATAGCAAGGTCATTCTCAAAGGCAATGAAAAAATGCGTAAAATGTACGTATTGGTTGCTTGGAGCCAAGTTGTTAACTTTTGTGCAAAAGCCCGCAAAGTTTGCGTAACTGTTGAGTGTTCGTTCGCCATTATAACGCTTAGCATAATCTTGTGCTTTGTAACTAATTATAATTATTAGTTAATTTTTCATTTTTTAAAGCGTCTTGGTACACCTCTTGTAATAGCATAAGTATGCGTTGGACCCTTCCATATGCTTTTGGCTTCCTTTTGGTAAGCGTATTGGGCTGCGCAAATGTTCCGATTGAAGCTCCAGATTCAAACGACACGGGCGATTCATCTGCTGCAATTATTCCGCCGATTCCTACCAACTTTACACTCACGGGTGTCACTCCATATTCTGCAACAGTGGCTTGGGACGAATCTTACGGTACCAAAGCAGAAATCCTCAAATATGAAATTCAGATCAACAGTGAAGGTGATCCTTCTGTTACAAGTGCCCCTGCAACTTCCAAAGAATTGATTCGCTTGAGTGCAGAAACCACTTATGATTTTAGAATTCGTGCATGCTCTGACAACGTTACTTGTTCCGATTATTCAGAAAATATTTCAATCAATACCCTTGCGGCTCCAGATACTTCAGCACCATCAGTTCCAACAGGATTGATCGTCACAGGAAAAACCGTTAGCTCAATTGCCATTTCTTGGAATGCTTCGACGGATAATACGGGTGTGGTTCGTTATGAAGTTCAAACCAATTCAACAGGCACACCTGTGACTGTCATGGCACCGACCACAAGTCGCAATATGACTGGATTGAATGAATCAACAACCTATCAATTCCGTGTGCGTGCGTGTGATGCTTCCAGCAATTGTTCTGCCTACACATCCAACATTTCTTCCACAACCAACACATCTCCAGACACCACAGCGCCATCAGTTCCAACGGGTTTAGCGGCTGGAACAATCACAACCAATTCCATCATGATTTCCTGGAACGCATCCACCGATAACGTGGGTGTGGTTCGTTATGAAGTTCAAACCAATTCCACAGGAACACCGGCGAGTGTCATGGCACCAACCACCAATCGAAATATGACTGGATTGAATGCGTCGACCACATATCAGTTCCGCGTACGTGCTTGCGATAACGCCAATAACTGTTCGGCTTATACGTCCAACATTTCGCCAACCACGATGTCAGCTGCAGATACCACGGCTCCATCTGTGCCAACCGGTTTAACTGTGGGCACGATTACATCAAGCTCGATCGCCATTTCGTGGAATGCATCTACCGATAACGTTGGAGTGACACGATATGAGGTTCAAACCAATTCTTCGGGGACGCCGGTAGCCGTGAGTGCACCAACCACAGCACGCACCATGACTGGATTGAATGCGTCGACCACCTATCAATTCCGCGTACGCGCCTGTGACAACGCAAACAACTGTTCAGGATATACTTCCAACCAATCTGGTACGACGTTGGTTGAAGCTGCCGCTCCAACCATTCCTGGAACGTTGGCTTCCAAAAAAGCTGTGTCTATGTATGCAGCAGTTCAAAATTCACCAGCGAAAATCATCGTGAAATGGGCCAAGGTCAATGGCGTAAATCAATCTTCCGCTTCGCTGTATCGTAGAACCAAAGGAACTTCTCGTGGGGATCTTCGATTGCTACGTTTGGTAACAACACCTATTCCTATGAAGATACGGCTGTGGTCACAACGTCCTATGAATACAAAATGTAGCTCAGCAACTCCGTAGGGTACGGCCTATGGGTATATGACTTCCGGAATTGATATTGTGTGCTCCAGCCTACAACGGAAAAATCGTCGTGGTTGTGGACAATAGTTTATATGCGAATATTTCCGTTTCACAAATGGCTACATTGTAAAGTGATTTGTACAACGATGGATGGATTCCCCGTTTCTTTTCGTCAACCGTACTGATACAGCCACCGCCGTTCGCAATCAAATCGTAAAAGCCATTTACGATGCCGACAGTGCAAATGTTAAGGCAGTTCTTCTGGTGGGAAGTACTGCTCCGTTCCTTATTCCGGAACAAGCATCGCTCCCGATGGACACCCTGAGCACGTGGTGCTTGGCCAGCAGATGGGTATTATGGCGAAATGACCTTCGCCTGGACTCGGGTGGTGGTGCTTGGGTGGATTTGCCGCTGGTGACTGCAATGGTACCCCTGCAGCTGCAAGCAAGTTCACCAGCAACAGTTTTCCTTCACAAAAGAATCGCCAAAGTGGGTCGCATCGATTTTTATAACATGCCGACCTTGCAAAACTGAACTTCAATTGACCAATGACTATTTAACCAAAGCGCGTAACTTCAAGCGTGGTATGAATCAAGCCACCAAGCGAGCGCATATTGGTGACAACCTTGAATGGGCCAATGCTCCGTTCCCTACCTCGCCTGGTCCAATGCAAGTTCAGCCGTGGGACCGACCAACATTACGGCAAGTTATTATGGTGTGGCGAATTATGTGCTCGGTACCAATCAAAGCTATTTGTGGGGATATCTTGCCGGTGGCGGCAGTATCGTGAGTGCCGATGGACAGGGAACAACCACGGATTTCGCAAACAACAATTTTGATATGGTCTTCAACATGGCTTTCGGTAGCTACTTTGGGGATTTTGACATGAAAAACGACTATCTTCGTGCTGTTATTGCAAGTCCGGGCAAAGCTCTGACCAACATTTATTCCGGGGCGCAACAGTTCTATGCGCAAGACATGGCCATGGGTGGAACGATCGGTTACAGTGTAGCCGTTTCACAAACCAACACGGATTCAAACTACACTCCGGCTTATGGTGGATGCTGCGGTGGAGGAAATATTTATTTGAATCTCATGGGTGATCCGACACTTCGTCAATTCTATCCCCAAGCTCCAAGCAACTTGACCGCCAGTGGAAATAACTTGAACTGGTCAGCCGCAAGTGGATCGATCGATGGTTACAATGTATACCAAATTACAGCGTCTAATATTACCAAAGTGAATGCAACTTTGATCACGGGCACAACCTACAACGTAGCTTCAGGGAGTTGCCGGAAAGCACTCATGACCTGCGCCGTGAAAAAAGAAACAACAAATGCTGGGTCCTACGAGGCGCTTTGGGCGCCAGGAACGTTTTGATCCTATTTGGACTCACTGATTTTGAACATTTCAGCAGCTCCCCGAGCATGCCCTGCTTTTGATAATCCTTCGGAATGATGAATTTACTTTTATAGTCTTGTTGACTGATTTTTTCACCATCAAATTCATCTTATGTTTGTTTTTGCCTTTGCCTACAGAATTTACTTCCAATGGAAAACCTTGTGCCCCCATCATCAAATCATGGTTTTTTGTGATTTTTTGCATTTTGATGAAAAACTTTGTACGTTTCATACAACGGCTGTTCAAGCAAGCCGTATCAGATGAATCTTTGGTTTCTTTTTGATAACCTCACAATCATATCCGGCGATTTTTTTCTTTTTTGCCCGTGGGTTTGAGCAGAGCCTTGGCCGACTTTTTTGTCGATTAGCTGCGACTTCCGCCATGTATTGCGGAATTTCCATGTATTTTTCTCTTGGGAAACAGCGTATACATAATCGCCATCCGCTTCGAGCATCGTCACGCTGTCCAATGCTCCTTCATCCAGATTCATTTCAGCCAAAAGGTTCCCATCTTGATAGTAATAGCTGGCCTTACCCACAGCGACTTTGTCACCATCTTGGCTATTGATATCCAGAGAAACGAAAATACCTTGTCCGCGGCGATGGCTGAGCTCAAGACAAAAAGGGTCGCTAAAAATGACTTAGAAAAACATATTCCTCCTCTGAAATTTAAAACAAACTATTGCGTGCCGTATTTTTTGCATTTGACGGGTTTGTTTTTCCATCTCATCCAATTGTTTTGATTCATCGGCACGGTTGTCACTAGCATTGACTTGATCATTTCCGTGGAGTTTTTTTGAACATCGGGTCCTTCTTTTTTCGGCAGCCATTGAGAATATCGAATTTGTATCGGTAATCCTTTGTCGAATTCCGCCATCGTGATCGAGGTTTGTTGATTGGACTTGTTGTTGATGGTCACGATTTCTAGAGGGAAATCCTTTCAGGGTCGATGGTGTTTCGTTGCCGTGTTCCATCTTGTTGACCACCACACCCCAATTTTAAAGCTTTTGGACTTAAGCAAACATTGGTCGTCATGGTTTTGCTTTGTTTGGTGAAAATTTCGCATTTGTATCCGAGGATCTTTTCTTGATCCCTGTGGTTACATACTCACCATCAACCGAGGATGAAACGCTGAGAGGCTCGCAGAAAACTCTTTGGTCTCAACATAGGTTTTTTCTTTGGAAACAGTGAATATTTTTTCCGCCTTTTTCCAGGAAGACCATTTCACCCATCAAATTTCCACCCACGTTGATGATGTTGAGGAAATCTCGGTTCTGATAAAAATAGTCGATTGTTCCTTGCATGGCTTGATCACCAGCTTCGTTTTGAATCGTATAACGTACGAACAAACCGTCTTTGCTGTCAGCGTGGGCGCTAGGCTAAAAATATAAGTGAAATGCAGGCGATTTTACGGGTAATCATGGGGCTCCTGTTATTGGAGACATTCTATCAGATCTTTTTCCTAAAACAAAAAAAGAGAGCCTTGCGGCTCTCTTTTTTCCAATTCTTTCGATTGGTTTAGTCGTAATAGTCCAAGCCCAAGTGGGTGATTAGATCTTCACCTCTGTGTATCAAGTGTGTTTTTCAATTTCATCAATTGAATGAACAAGTCGTGTTCAGGATATAGACCTTCCGGAGTCATTGGCGCTTTGTAGTAGAAAGACAACCATTCTTGAATACCGGAGAATCCGCAACGTTGAGCGTAGTCGCTGAACAAGGCTAGATCGAGTACAAGCGATGGCCAAAATGGAATCTTTGCAGAGGAAATCCACTTTTGATTTGCATTTTCGTAACCAAGTCAACCGAAGATAACGATGTTGTCCCCAACCTTCTTTGTTATCGCCACGAGGAGGATAATAGTTGATGCGCACTTGGTGGTGCATTTTGCCGTAAAGTTCTGGATAAAGTTCCGGTTGAAGGATGTGTTCCAAAACGGAAAGTTTGGATTCTTCCTTCGTTTTGAAGTTTTCAGGAGCTTCAAGAACTTCACCTCGTCACGGTTACCCAAAATGTTGGTTGAAAACCAACCGTTGATACCGAGCAAGTGAGAGCCTGAAACCAGGTACAAAACCGTTTTCATGAAGGTTTGGCCTGTTTTGAAATCGCGTCCGGAGATCGCAACTTTCTTTTCTTTCGTTGCTTGAACTGTGTCCACGGTCAGGTTTGGAGCACCGTTTGCGTATGGAACGCCAGAGGCGATTGCATGTATGTAGATCATGAGTGAGCAGATGGTTTGGATCGTTATTTTTCAAGCCTTTTTTTTCGAAAGCTTCGATGCTCTGATGAACTTCAGAAGGTTTCCATAAGTTTCTGTAGATCCGCACCATACCATCACAGCGCGTTCTACTTTTTCTTTGAATTGAGCGATATCGTCCATGAGCATTTTGGCAAGATCCATTTTGGTTTTGCCTTCTTAACGTACGCCTCCGTGAGCTTTTTACGTAAGCAGGTCAAATACTTTACCAGATATAGGTTTGATATCTTCGATGTCTTCGCGAAGTTGATCGACCAAGTCACCAAAGATGACGTGATTCTTTTTCAAAAATTGATAGCAGTTGTCTTCGAAAAGATCCCAGGCACCGAACTCGATGTTTTCAAGCGGTGTCAATGGAACGAATTCTTTGATCAGTGGATTACGGTTGTCGGTGCGTTTGCCAAGGCGAATACGGCCCATTTGGAGCTGGCGAACCGAGTATTCTGGGTCATGCACAACGGCTTTTACGCGACCTTATGAGTGGAAGAAACAGCGCCCAGACCCGGGTTAAAAATACCCAATTTTCCGGGTTGCCGGTTTTACATCTAACTTCTTATTTGGTGTTGTCATTGGATTTTGTCCTCTTAAATCAGCTGTAACCTATAGAATTACGACGCGATTGTCCAGAATTAATGAGGCCTCGAGCTCGTAGGCTTGTGGCCTAAATGCTGGCAATTTTAAGGCTGATATCAGCTGCAGGCACTGAGTGAGTATATCTTATCGAGATGAAATCCACTCCAATTCTCGAAAGTTGCGAAATTCTGCCCAAGTTGACCTGGCCGGAGACTTCCACAGGACCCTTTGCGGACTAACCAGGCACTTTTTTGATCTCAGTGTTGGTCATGTTGTCCAGAAGAAGTCGTTGAAGCCTTCTTCGTCGGCCGCCTCGATCCATCGGTATTGAATTTCCACCACGCACACCGGTGGGATATTTGGATCGGGCTTTTGAGTTGCTTCTAGGACATTTCCACCCATGGCGGCAATATGATTGTCTTTGATCAAAACCTGGTCATAGAGCCCAACACGGTGGTTGACCCCAATTTCCCATTTTCGCTATATACTTGTCCATCAGTCTGTAATTCCTCGGGCAGGTCTGCGCGTGTCGAGAATCTTGGTTTTGTGGCCTTTGATTTTATTTATATCGATGGGGTTAAAAGCTGAAATTCCAGCACCGTTGAAGTAGATTAAGGACTGTTCTTCCTCGAGTGGCGCGTATGCAGGTCCGGTGACCTGTCCAAAAACTTTGCCTTTGGGGATAAAATCGCCATCTTGGTAGTGAAATTTGACCTTGATGCTTTTGTTTAATGATGAAAACACTTTGGGAGCAAGAAAGAGACCCGACAAAACCAGGTCCTGTTTGGCCAAAAAAACACCCTTTCCCATCTGTTTCTTGGAAATCAGGGAATCCGTCGTGATGTCACCACGACCCAAATCTTCCTTCAATGCAGCTTTTAAAAAAGCTGAGAGATTAATGAGGGATTTTTTCTCGAGTACCCATCGCCGATCTTCAATACCACGCATCAAGTTATCTGGAGATGCATCTTTCATTTGCGACCTTTGTCTACGACATCTTTGATAATGACGCGTTGTTGCCGAGCTTGAGGGTCAAATGCAGTTTTGAAGTTCGTTTCTTTGTGAAGTCGCTTCAGTGGCACGTTTGATGCCGATGGTGTCGTCCAGTCTCCAGGTCTTCATCCGTCAGTTGTCGATTTGTTCTTCGCGAAGAACGGGTTGAATGTTTTCGTCGGCTGAAATCACTTCCAAATGTGATTTCCAATCAAAATTTGATCTCCAACGGTCAATTTTGAGCGTTTGCGGGCACGCCGTTGACATAAATGCCGTTTTCGCTTTCCTGATCTTCCACGTAATAATCCCCGCCTTGTTGGACGATACGCGCGTGCGAGCGGGATGCTTTGTCATCATCGATGACAATGTGGTTTTCAGGCATGCGGCCGATGTAGGTGATGGTGGGATCCAAACGAATGATTTTAAGAATGTCTTTTCGAAGGGTTACACGAATGCCAAACGGAGCTTTGATTGGATTTTCAGAAACGATATCCCAGACGTCTTTTTGTTGATCTTTATTCACAATTCACCCTCACCCGTTGTATCATTTAATGAATTTATTTTAACAATGCTTTTTTCGGACGATTCCCAAAAACGCTGCGGTAGCAGCTTTGTGAGTTTTCATCGAATTAGTATAGGAATTGTTCGAAAAAAGCCAAAAAATAGGATCAATATATGTTTGGATGGTTTAAAAAAGAATCTCGCATTTCTCAGCTCAACAAGCTTTTTAAGCAGAAAAAATACGTTGAGACGATCCAATTGGCAGCCAATTCCATCAACGAGGGATTCACATCTCCTGAATTCTACACCTTTCAAATCTGGTCTTTGATGGAAACCAAACAATTGGACCAGGCCAAACTGATCTCCGATCAGGCGTTGAAGTCTTATGAGGATCATCCTGTTTTTTTGGCCCTTGATGGTGAGATTTGTTATCGCCTGGAGATTTTCGATCGTGCGCACAAGTCGTTGATCAAGGCTTTGGAATATTCACCTGGAAACCTTCAGGTCGAATATCTTTTGGGATTGAATTTTGTGGCGCAGGGAAAACTCGAAGAAGCATCGGAATACTTCGATTCGATTCTTCGCTATGACCCAACCCTTCTTCAAACGCGTCTTTTATCCATGGCGGAGCATCACATTTATATGACGCGCAAGTCGAGTTAGAGTTATAATCATTCCATGTCGGATATTTTTCACAGCCTGGCGGTAGATCAGCTCACTTACTTTCTCGAACGTCATCGTAAAAGTGATAATGAAGTGAAGGATTTCGATTTCAATGCATCGCTAAAAAAAATCCTCGAGGAACTCAAAGAGTTTGTGCCTTCCGAAGGATGTTACATATTGCTCGATGATCCTCTGCAGGTCGTGGATGAAGGACAGCCCAAAAATTTGGTTTACATCGCGGGATTCGGGGAAAAAGCGGAAAAAATTATCGGACTTAAAACGGCTGCATTTCAGGGACTTATTTCTCAAGCCTATCGATTGGGAAATTCTCAGATTCTGAAAGTTGGAAGTGGTGAACCAGCAATTCTGGACAAAATCCATCTTCCCAAGGAAGTCAAAGATGCGGTTTGCATTCCACTGAAAATTTCCAATACAACCATTGGCGTTCTAGCGATTTACAACAAGCAAGATTCCTATGGATTTTCGATCAAAGACATCCGCATGATCAACATTCTTTCGAGTTATCTTTGCATGTCGATCCAGATGGCCATCGACACGAAGAAAAACAAAGAGCTCACCAAGCGCGACAACCTCACCGGCCTTTACAACGATCGTTTTTTTCACATTCAACTCGAAAAAGAGATTTTCAGCGCCGAACGAAACAAAACCGATTTGATTCTGATGTTCATGGATCTGGATTATTTCAAATCCATCAATGATCAGCATGGTCACATCGTAGGAAGTCGCACGTTGAAAGAAATTGGATTTGTGCTTCGTGAGGTGATTCAGGTGCCCAATGCCACGCTCGCGCGCTACGGTGGTGACGAGTATGTTTGCATTTTGCCAGGAATCAAGCTCGAGAAAGCGCTAGAAATCGCAAATCAAGTCCGTGAAAAAATCACGGAGAAAATGTTCATGATCGATCGTGGTCATGAAGACGGATCGTTTGTTAGCTTCAAAGGGTTGGTTTCAGCGAGTATCGGATTGGCATCTCTGCACGATCACACCCTTCCAATTGATGATACTCGACAGCGAAAAAACACACTGGTGAGGCTCGCGGATCAGGCCATGTACGACGCCAAAGATCAGGGGAAAAACCGCGTCTGCATTTCCAGGGGAATCACTCAATAATATTAATAAAATAAATAAGTTACGCGCATAATCCTTTCTTGCCGACCCTTGCACTTCGGGGTATAAGGTGCCCTTACTTATGTCGGTGAAAACAACAGCAAAAAAATTCCAGCCCAAGCCCGAATGGATCAAGGTTCGCCCGCCGGGTGGAGCGACCTTCAATCGCATTTCTGGAATTTTACGCGAGCGTAAACTTCATACTGTTTGTGAAGAAGCCCGCTGTCCAAATATCGCTGAATGCTGGAGTTCTGGAACAGCGACCCTGATGCTCATGGGTGAAGTCTGCACGCGCGGCTGTCGTTTCTGCGCTGTGACCAGTGGTATTCCGAAAGAGCCCCTTGACCCACTCGAGCCTTCCAAATCCGCTGAAACCGTTCGTTTGATGAATTTGCATTACGTTGTTTTGACTTCCGTCAATCGTGACGAACTTCCAGACGGAGGAGCAGCTCATTTTGCCAAGACAATTCAAACCATTCATGAACAGTGTCCGGACGTTTTGGTCGAAACACTTACCCCTGATTTTCAGGGAAATTACGACTCTTTGAAAACACTGATCGATGCAAAACCTGATGTGTTCGCCCACAATCTAGAAACCGTTCGTCGTTTGACACCTTTTGTGCGCGATCAACGCGCCGGTTACGATCAATCCCTTCGTGTTTTGGAAAATGCAAAAGGCATTAACCCTACCCAGCTCACCAAAACTTCGATCATGCTCGGCCTTGGCGAAACGGATGAAGAACTCAAGCAAGCATTCGCGGATCTTCGAAACGTCGGTGTAGATTTTCTAACTCTGGGTCAATACCTCCAGCCTACTGGAAAGCATTTGAAGGTTGTTGAGTTTGTGACACCTGAAAGATTTGCAGAGTTGGAGAAAGTGGCGTTAACTTATGGCTTCCGATATGTAGCGTCCGGACCTTTGGTCCGCAGTTCGTATCGTGCGGGGGAATTTTTCATCGAGTCGATGATCCGCAAGCAAAGAAACACCGTCAAGATTCCAGTTGAATTAAAAGTTATGCAATCAAAGGATTGCCAACAGTTAAAATGTAAGGAGAAAAAATATGTCGTTTGAATTTAAATTACCGGACATCGGCGAAGGCGTAACTGAAGGTGAAATCGTTAAATGGCTTGTCAAAGCCGGAGATACAGTCAACGAAGATCAACCAATCGTCGAAGTCATGACTGACAAAGCAACTGTTGAGATCGCTTCTCAAAAATCTGGAACGATCGAAAAACTTTTGGCCAATGACGGAGACATGATTCAAGTGGGCAAAGGCCTGGTCATGATCAATGAGGTGGCTCTGCTTCTAAATCACCTGCAAAGAAGCTACTCCAACAGCAGCACCAGCACCACAAGCTGCGGCTGCAAACCAGCTCCTTCTTCACAACCAACCGTGCAAGCTGCATCGACAAACAATCAAGCAGCCAATGTTCTGGCTTCCCCTGCTACGCGCAAATTTGCACGCGAAAGCGGTGTCGATTTGGCTTCTGTGCAAGGTTCAGGTGATCTGGGTCGTGTGACGCGTGAAGATGTTGAGCGCTCGATGGGCGCACCAAAAGCTGCATCACAAGGTGCAGCTTCAGCAGGCGCCCCTTCGGCTGCTCCGCAACAAACACTGAGCATTCCACGTTCGTCGCTTTCCGGTTCAAAACAGGAAGAGCGCATTCCAGTTCGCGGAATTCGGAAGAAGATCGTTGAAAACATGCGCATTTCCGTCGATCATGCAGCGCATTTCACCCATATGGACGAATTCGATGCGACCAACCCAGTTGAAATTCGCAATTCTTGAAAGAAGAAGCAGAAAAATATGGTGTGAAATTGAATTATCTTCCATTCCTCGTCAAAGCCGTCTGCATGGCGCTGAAAAAATACCCACGTTTGAACGGAACTTTCGATGAAGCGAAGAATGAGATCGTGATTAAACACTATTACAACATGGGCATTGCGGTTGCGACCAAAGATGGTGACTTGGTGGTTCCTGTGATTCAAAATGCAGACCAAAAGAATATTTTGGAAATTGCATCCGAAATCAAGGAGCTTGCAGCCAAGGCACAGACCAACAAGCTAGCGCCGAATGATTTCGCCAACGGAACATTCACGATCACAAGTTTGGGCCCCGTCGCTGGAACTTATGCGACGCCGATCATCAACTATCCTGAACTTGGCATTCTTGGATTCTTCGCGATCAAGGAAAGACCGGTAGTAAAGGACGGCCAAATCGTCGTTCGTCACATGGGTAGTCTTGCCGTTTCCTCGATCACAGAATCGTGGACGGATACATGGGAGCCCAATTTACAAAACAGTTGATCGAGTACTTGGAAAGTCCAACCTCGATGTTGCTCTTCACAGCTTAATTGATTTAGAGAACAGGAATTGAATATGAAGAAAGATGTCGTCGTCATTGGTGGTGGCCCTGGTGGATATGTAGCGGCCATTCGTGCAGCGCAATTGGGTAAAAAAGTAGCTCTTGTCGATAAAGGCTCATTGGGTGGTGTTTGCTTGAACTGGGGTTGCATCCCTTCCAAAGCGCTCATTCACGTGGCGCATCTTTACGAAGAAATGCAACATGCGGAAGAAGTGGGCATCGCTGTCAGCGGAGTCCAGATTGATTTGGCAAAAACCCAAAAGTGGAAAACTCGTGGTTCAAAAATTGGTCGGTGGTATCGGGCAATTGGTGAAAACAACATTGGTGAAATCATTTTCGGTACGGCGACATTCTCTTCCAAAATCGGTCGATGTCGTTTTACAAAATGGTGTACAAGACCAAAATCGAATTTGATCAAGCCATTGTCGCTTGCGGTTCCAAATCGATCGAAATTCCTGGATTCAAGATCGATGGAACAGACGTCGTCGATTCAAGAAGCCTTGGATTGGACCACGCCTCCGAAACGCCTTGCTGTCATTGGCGGTGGCGTGATTGTGTATGGAAATTGGCATGCTCTATCAAAAATTTGGTACGCAAGTGACCGTGGTGGAAATGGCAAATCAACTTGTTCCTGGAACGGATGCGGATGTGGCCAAAGCGCTTGAAAAAATTGCAGCAAACGCAAAATCGAAGTCCATCTCGAAGCCAAAGCCCAAGGGTACGCAAAAAAGGGAAATGAACTGATTTTGAAGGTCGAGACCAAAAAGGTCCGATTGAAATTCCATTGCGACAAGATTTTGTTGTCTGTAGGTCGCGCTCCCAACGGTGCGATGATCGGTTTGGATAAAATCGGCGTGAATATGGATCGTGGTCGCGTGCTTGTGAACAAGCACATGCAAACCAACCTTCCGCATATCTATGCCATTGGCGACGTGGCGGGTCAGCCGCTTCTTGCTCACAAAGCTTCGAAAGAAGGAATTGTCGCAGCAGAACACGTCGGCGGTCATCACCATGCGGAATATGATGTCAAAGCGATGCCCGGTGCAATCTTCACGGATCCAGAAATCGCATCTGTTGGTTTGACTGAAGAAGATTGCAAAAAGCAAGGCATTGAATATTTCACGGGGCAATTTCCGTTCGCGGCACTTGGTCGAGCCGTTTCAACCGCGCTTCGGATGGTTTGTGAAAGTCATCGGTAAGAAATCCAATGGGCTTGTGCTTGGCGTTCATATGATCGGTGCGCACTCTTCAGATTTGATCGCAGAAGCAGCGCTTGCGATTGAAATGGGCGCAGTGTCGAAGATATCGCCCTCACCGTTCATGCTCATCCGACCATGGCTGAATCCTTGATGGAAGCTTGCGAAGATGCTTTGGGACTTCAATTCATACGATCAAACGAAAGACCAAGTAATGTCGAAACTACCTTTGTTAGATAAAGCAAAATCGCTCGGATTTGATCCGCTGAAAACTTATCACGCGATGGCGAAAACTCGCGCGATGGAAGAACGCATGATCAAGATGAGCAAATCCACGGACGGATTTTCTGGATCGGTGGACCTGGCGAAGAAGGATTCAATATTCCTCTGGGTCAACTCATCCACAAAGGTGAAGGTTTGGATCATGACTATTTGCACTTTCACTACCGCAACGCTGGAACGATGCTTACCATGGGAACTGAAATGATCGATGTGATCCGTCAGATGGGTGCCAAAGCTTCGGATCCATTCTCTGGTGGGCGCAATTTCGTTAGCCATTTTGCAAAAAAAGAATGGAACGTCATGCCCGTGACTTCTCCGATCGAAACGCAATATGCTTTCGCTCCGGGAACGGCTTGGGCGCAAAAAAGCACGGTGGAAAGGAGTCACGATTGTTACTGGGGGTGACGCTGGTACAGCTGAAGGTGATTTTGCAAGTTGCTTAAATTTTTCCAGCCGTCCAGGCATGGAACTTCCGATTTTGATCATTGTCACCAACAACAAATACGGCATCTCCACTCCATTTTCACGATTCACGGTGATCGCGTAGATTTCCAAACGTGCTGAAGCCTTTGGGATTCGCAACACCACGATCAATGGAAATGATCAATTGAGTCATTTGTGAAGCTTCATGAGATCATGGAATACGTGCGCAATGAACGCAAACCGTTCTGTCTTGAAGCTTATGTTTCTCGTTTGCATGGCCACTCTTCTTCATCCGGTGGTAACCGTGTAGAAGGCGAAGTGGATTGCCTCCGAAACTTTCGGTAAACTGATTCAAACTGAATTCTTCTACAAAGAAGAAGGAACTCGACGCGATCAAAGAAAAATACGATCCAAGAAGCATTGGAAGCAGTGAAAATCGTCCGTGAAGAACCGTATCCAGACGGCTCAACCATTTACGATCACATGTACGCACCGAACAATTAGGAATAACTATGGCAACCATCGCACAAGCAATTCGACTCGCACTTCATGTTGGTGAAACGCGCCTTGGCGTGAAAGATATTTTCGGTGAAGACGTCGGTCCACCGCTCGGAGATGTATTTACATGCACGCAAGGTCTGAAAACGGCTTGGAATACGCCATTGGATGAGCGTGGTATCGTGGGCATGGCGGTTGGCTTGGCCTTTGCCGGCCAACGTCCTGTCGCTGAGATCCAATTCAGTGATTATATTTACAATACGATCGACCTTTTGAAACTTGCTGGAAATACAAACTGGTGTTTCAAGGGAAATATCTCTGTTCCGCTGGTGTTCATGACACCTGCGGGTGCCGTATTCACGGTTCGATTTATCACTCACACTCTTTCGATGCGATGGCCACACAATTCCGGGGTGCAAAGTAGTATACCCTTCCACCCCCGTAGATGTGTACGGCTTGATGATTTCGTCGATCAAGGACAACAATCCGGTCATCTTTATGTATCCAAAGTCTCTGATTCGCGTGGTCGGTGAAGAAAAAATTCCGGGTGAACCTGAGAACCAAAAGGAACTTTCTGAAATGATCGATGCGCCTGTGGAGATCGTTCAAAGTGGCGCCCTCGCTGGCCAACCATGCCAGAATTTGAGATTCCGATCGGTGTGGCCAAAGCGTTGCGAAGGAGATCAATTGACCGTGGTGAGCTACGGCCGTGCAGTTCATTTGTGCAATGCTGTGGCCAAAAACTTCATGAGCAGCAAGGGTTAAATATTGAAGTGATCGATCTTCGCTCACTCATGCCATTTGATAAAGAAGCGATAGCTAAATCTCTTCAAAAAACTGGCAAGCTTTTGGTTGTCAACGAGACACCGAAGTCACCAACTTCGGTGAACATTTGATCCGCGTGATGATGGATGAACACTTTTATTTGATGCAAGCTCCGCCAAACTCTTGGCAGGCGCAAATACTCCTGGTATCGGTTTGGCGCCTCCGTTGGAAGCTGCGCAAATTCCCCAGGAAGAAGGCATTGAAAAGCCATGGTGGAATTGATTCATACCCAAGCCTAGGATGTCATTATGGAACTACGTAAATCACTTTACCCTGTACTTTCCTTCGTTCCTCAAGCGATTAGGAATTCGTTTTATCCAGAAAGTTGGATGAAAGAGCATGTGAAATCAAATCTTCGCGAGCATGAAGAGGCGCTTTCGATCAAGACCCATCCAATTCCATATGTTGAATTGCAAGTGGATGTAGAAAATAATTTTCCAACCCAATTGCAGATTTATGGCATGCACGTCGAAATCTGGTTGGGTAAACCCGTGATTCAATTCTCGACCTTTGTTTCCGAATCGCTTCGTCCGGGAGAAAAACGCACAGGTATGAATTGCATTTCATTCATCAATTCGTTTCAATCTGAAATTTTGAACCCAACCAAGAAAGATTCCGTTCCACCGAACGTAATGGTGATCTACACCCTTTCTTGCCGCACGCCATTGGGTATTTTTGAAAAAACCGTCAAATCCACATGGGTTGCACCCGTGATTCTTCCAAAGAGATAATTGAAATGATCGAGCAAATGCCATTTTTGATTTTGGGAGCTGTAACTGGAATCTTTGTAGATTGTTCGGTGTAGGCGGAGGCATCATCCTGGTGCCGGCGCTTGTATGGCTATTTCACTTCAATCAACATCAGGCGCAAGGTATGTCTTTGGCCGCTCTGTTGCTTCCGGTGGGAATTTTTGGTTTCATGACCTATTACAAAGCCAATCCATTTCCGATCAAATCCGCTTTTGTGATTGCCTTGGGTATTTTTGCTTGGCACTTTTATTGGTGGATTGTGGGCTCAAAAAATTCCAGAACGACAATTGAAAATCTCTTTTGGTATCTTGATGATCGTTGCCGCGATCAAAATGATTTTCGGAAAATAAAAAAGCCGCCTTCAAGGCGGCTTTTTAAAAGCAAACGAATACTCAAGTCTTATTTGCCTCCGTCGTATTTTCCATCGACGAATTCATTGTTATCTTCACCACTATCGTATGAAATGGTTTTGAAACTCTGCGTTCAACTTCGAGGCTTGCATATCCAGGAGCATCTACGACAAAGTACAACCACTGGATTTGTAGACCAAACTGGATCAACCAGTTTGATGAATGGGGATTGAAGTCCTGGACAGTTGATTGCAACAGCATCTCCGTCGGCAACGACTTTGGAAGAGCTTCGTCGCAGGTTTTAAGGCCGGCAGGCGTATTGTATACAACTGTGCCCACTACATCGTAGATTTCATCCTCACTGACTTGAGTGACGACAAAGTTTTTCAAATCATATTGAAATGTTGCTTGGTTGCGTGCAATGCGCGCATTCTCAACGCTTCTTTTAATTTGTTGGGTTTCTGGACTATGCCTGTAGTCCAGGCTTCCATCACCTTAGGCCAATGCCAAGTTGGAAAGCAGATTCAGACCAATGATAATAATTCCCAGTGATAACTTTCTCATGATTCCCCCTTTGGATAACAAGTGTTAATTTTGTATAAAAAATCCAAAAATTAGTAAAATCAATAATATTTGTTTTAATATTAATTAATTTAATACTTTAAGGGTATTAGCTGCAATTCAGCTTTTCGTAAAAATGCGTATTGGGTTGAGTATATAGCGTCCCGGAGGTTGCGAAGCCTTCGGAAGTGTAAAGAAAATAAACGTGACCTTCAATGTTGAGTCCGCAATCCGACAAATTAAAGGCATAGGCTTCTTTTGATTTTCATTGCCGACGTACCAATTGAATAGGCATGTATTTCTCAATTTTTCGGAAATGATTGTGCCTGAGATCACGTATTCACCAGCGGCGCGATTCATGCCTCGGCATTCTTTGATTTTTACCTGAAATGTGGATGTAGAGTTTTCTTGAGCAATGCTTGTGAGTGGCAGCAACATCCAAATGAATATAGAAATAAACTTTTTCATAAAGTAACAAAGGGCGTGTTACCACGCCCTTGGAGTCAGATCAAAAACAAAAGGTAATTAATTTTTAGAGCCGTTGTCGTACATCACAAAATGCCCGTACCTTGCACAATCCTTTTGTTATCCGTAAATGATTCTACGATGACTTCGAATCCACTATTTCTCATGCCAGTGTACATTTTTGCATGGGCTTTTGTTGTAAATTGATGATCACAATCTGAAGATAGATTGGTGTATTGGCCATTGAGATTCACTTTTGATCTTTATAATAGCAAATCTCTTCTCCGTTCAGATTCAGAGTCGCAGAGATCGCATATTCGCTCTGAGAAAGTTTTGTTTTTGAGATGATATTGATGGAATATTTTTCATTCTCAGAAGTTAACCAACGATGTAGGGCTTCTCTGGGACCTTTCATTGGATCTCTGCCCTGATCAAGTGCATTGGTGAGTGCAGTTTGAGCAAATGCGTTGGATGATAGTAAAAGAATGATGCTTGCAATGATGTTTTGAATTTTCATATTTTCCCCCAATTGATATTAATCTTTTGTTATTTTGGTAGATGTTGATCCGCCGCGAATCGCTTTTTTTTGAGCGTCTACTTTGATTTCATCGGCGATTTGGTTGCCTCGTGTGTCGAAAATTTTAAAATAACCATAAATGGTGTCAGAAAATATATTGAATGAGGTCGTTTCTTTAACTTGGACTACATATTTGTCAGCGCAATTAAAATTTGAAGATTCTCCAAATGTGAGGTCATGTTGGGAAATACTGCAAAGATTCTTGCCGCCAATATTGATCGTGTAAACTTCTTCTTTCAGATTAATTTTCACGGATGCAGTGTTTGAGTCGCTAGTGCTAAAGCGAGTATCTAAGTGACGGTTGATGAGGTAGCTCTCATACAAATTATCTTGAGCCTTTGCATGAGTTGTAATGAGCGACAAAACTGCAATCAAAAGAAGCTTTTTCATGTTTCCCCCTGAAACTTGAAGAACTGTTATGCAATGTTGTTTCCCCCCTAGAGAAACGCTTGCGAATGTTAAATTCGTATAAAGAACTGAAGAATGTGTAAAATTAATAGTATTAAGATGATTATAATTAAAATTTATTTTTTTATCTGATAACGATTATCATTCTAAGACACTGAATTAATTATATTTTTAAAGACTTTAATGTTTCACAGTCAGGATAATGAGAAATTTCATTCATGAAAAAATCGCACAGGGAATTTAGGATCATTGACAGCTTGGCATTCAAATCGTCTTTGGATTCGGCCCTGCCGCTGTAAGCTTCGTTTTTCCAGAGTGGTTTACCTGAAAATTGAATCGGTTTTCCGTTTCGGTCGGCGAGCAATATTTCGGGTATTACATCATATTTTAGGAAACTTGATCCTTTTGTGGAACTGTCTCCTTCCAGTTCGTTGTTGAGTTTTAAAACGTGAACGATTTGCGAAATTTTCAATTCGTAATCGAATCTTGATTCATTGTGCGCGACAAAGGAATATTCTTTGACCGATTGAAGATATTTTACGACTTCACTTTTGATGGAAAAATCAGGTTTGATACCCGAATTGTTGGAGAATTCCCCCGTAACACGTACGCGACATTCTTCACCCCAGGCAAAGCTGGTGGAGGTAAGTAAACAAAGTATACAAAAGATGGTTTTCAATTATTTCCCCCGAAATATGGAGTGAACGTATCAGTCCAGATGGAATGTGGAAATGATTATTCCCGTTTTTCGGCATGAACTTTAAGCTTTTCAAGTCCTTTGAGAATATCTTTGCCGATCATATCTTTTAGAAACGGCCCAAACAGTCTTCCCATGGGGTATTCCAGATCGCCCTGATTGGTCCATGTGACTTTGGTTTGTTCTCCGACTGGCTCAAAAGCAAGGACAGCCTGAGCCTTGGTTCGATGCGGAGTCTCAAACATCAAGGTCATAAATAGATGGTGATGAGGTTCGATTTTATCCAGAGTCATGGTGCCTCGTCCCACGATTTTCCCATCCCAGCGAATGGAACTATCCTTCATTCCCATTTCGCCGCTGTATTGATAGGTTGCGTTGGGTTCATATTCAAACCAAGGGCTCCACTGCTTCCATTTTGAAAAATCAGCGACCCAGTCAAATACATCATCTTGAATGGCGTGAATCTCGATGGACCGCTCAACCACATAACTTTTGGGCATGGTTCCAGCGATGCCAAGCATTACCAAGACCAAAAAGCGAAGGAAAACAGAAAAGGTTTGATGATTTTTTTAATGGTCATAATGCTTGATCAGTGGCCCAACATTTACTATTTCTACTCCTGGTTGACAATGTTCATGACTCAAAAGGATCCCAAAATCGCGCCAGAACATCCTGATGAAGGCGCCAAAATCTGTCCAAATTGCACTTCCCCATTGGTGATTCGGGATGGTATATGGATATGCTTTACTTGTAATTTTGAAGAAAGGTTCAATCACACGCATGAAAGCAGCTAGATTTTACGGTCCTGAAGACTTGCGCCTCGAAACAGTGCAAATGCCGGAGCTCAACGCCGGTGAAATCCTGGTCAAAGTGCAAACCGCCCTGACCTGCGGAACTGATTTCAAAGCTTATCGTCAGGGGCATCCAGTCCTTCTTGGTGAAAACTATCCGACTCCTTTTGGACATGAGGGTGCTGGTATTGTCGAAAAAGTGGGGCCTGGGGTGACGAAGTTCAAACCAGGAATGCGCGTTGTAGCCGCCAATACAGCTCCTTGTGGAACCTGCTACTATTGCAAAAAAAATCGCGCCAATCTTTGTGACAACTTGGAATTTTTGAATGGGACCTTTGCCGAATACATTAAAATTCCCGCTTCAATTGCCAACAAAAACACTTATGAAATTCCTGAGGGCCTTTCATTTCGTCATGCTGCCATTACTGAACCGTTTTCTTGCGCTGTTCATGCCTATCATCGCTTGAACATTCAGCCTCAGGATACAGTTGTGATTCTGGGTTGCGGTATCATGGGATTGCTATTCACAGCAGTGGCTATTCATCATGGAGCACAAATTATCGCCGTGGGACGCAACGAAGATAAATTGGAAATCGCGCGCAAGATGGGGGCACATCATATTTTGAATGTGAAAAACTCATCTGATCCTATTCAAGATGTTTTGAAAGTGACTGATGGGCGCGGTGCGGATTTTGTCATTGAAGCCGTGGGAAAAACAGAAGCCTGGGAGCAAGCGTTCAAGATGACAGCCAAAGGTGGCACGGTATGCTTCTTCGGCGGTTGCAAAAAAGGACTGACTTTTCCGTTGGACACTTACCGCACGCACTACGAAGAAGTGAATGCCCAAGGCATTTTTCACCATACGCCTCATTATTTCCAAATGGCGTTGAGATATCTTCAAGAAGGCGTATTGAATCCAGATCTTCTCATCACCAAGGAAATCAAACTGGACCAGATTCCTGATTTTTTCAAAAATGAAGCTTTTTCCAGTCCTTTCAAGACAGCTGTCTTGCCTTGAGGTAAAGTAATTCCAATGACGGCTTCCAAAGAAAAAAAGAAACTGGGCGCCTTGGTTGTTGAAGCTGGCCTGGCAACGCCACTTCAAATCGACCATGCCCTTCAATCTCAGCACGTATTTGGCGGTTCATTGGGCACAAACCTGGTCGAAATGGGCATCATCGATGCGCAAGCACTGGCAGCTTTTTTGGCCAAGCAATACGGAGTTTTGGTCGCCACGGAGCAAGAACTTCGAAGTATTGCGCCAGAAACATTGAAACTGATTCCCCGTGCAGCGGCTGAAAAGCTCTGTTTGCTGCCGCTTCGCAAACAGCACGACGATTTGGTCGTTGCCATGATGGATCCCAGTGATGATCGCATGATCAAAAAAATCGAGCAAAACCTCGGGTTTCCATTGGTGTGCAAAATCGCATCGGAACTTGAAATTCGAAAAGCACTCAAGACCTATTACAACATTCCCCTTACTCCACGCTTTCTTCATTTGATTTCGCAAAAGGAGCAAGCCAGCGCAGCTCACGATCCTGAAGATGAAAACTTTCTTCTGGAGACCCATCTGGACAAAATCATTTCTCCATCCGTGGCCATTCAATACTACTTTGACAACATTCAATCGCTCGATCGAATACCGGTTGTCGATTATGTGGGAGATATCACTCAATATGATTTGAGCTCAGCCCTGGTCTTTTTGTTTCAACAAGTCGATGGCGTCAGTACGATTCAGGATTTGATTTCAATGAATACATTCAGCAAACTTTCCACGCTGCGTTCCTTGGTTTATTTTTCCAAACTTGGCATGATTCGTTTCATGGAGAAAAAGTGAAAAAGGTTTGGTTTGTTTTCTTGGTTTTGAATTTGTGTGCCTGCTCAACTCCGCAACGTAAACTTCCGGACCTTCCTGCTCCGCAAAAAACCAGTGATGAATGCATGCTGTATCTTACGTATTACAAAGGTGATGATGTCCCGATGGGCATGTGCATGTACTCGCATACGGAAACGCGCGGAATTTTTGCGGCTACGGCATGTGTTGTGTCTTTGGTAGAGACCAAATCAGGCATACGTCATCCATTTTATGGTAGCAAAGGACATTGGGGTATCGAAGGTCCATGTGAAAAATCACGTGTGGAAGCCAAACTCAAAGAGCCTCAGACGATGACCACCGTTAATCCCATTTCTGATTTAAAAGCCAAACGCAAACAGGGAAATACGGTCGAAATTCTTCGCGACGATTTCGACATCGCTCAATTACTCATTGAAATTACCAAACCCTAAAAAGGTATTACATACCTTTTGAAGAAACAGTGCGTTGTTAAAAGGTATGTAATACCTTTTAATCGCGAAAATTATTGAACTGCAGCGGAAGTTTGTAGTCCGCACCACGAATGGCGGCAATGGCTTCCTGCAAGTCGTCTTTCTTTTTGCCCGTCACGCGAACGGTATCGCCTTGAATGGATGGTTGAACTTTCAATTTCAAATCCTTGATGATTTTGACGATCTCTTTTGCATTTTCGGATTCAATGCCATCTTTCAAAATGATTTCTTGCTTTGCCCTTCCCCCGGCAGCTGGTTCAACTTTTTTGGGCTCAACCGATTTCAATGAAACACCACGTTTGACGAGTTTGGATTGAAGAACGTCATACACGGCAGCCACTTTGCTATCGTCCGTTGAATCGATCTTGATCAGCTTGGCTTCACGAACAATCTTGGAGTTCGTGTCCTTGAAATCACTGCGTTGCTGAATTTCTTTGGACGTTTGAGAAAGAGCGTTGTCCACTTCCTGCATGTTTAATTCACTAACAATATCAAATGAAGGCATAATCTTACTCCTATCATTAGGAACTGAATCTTTTGAATCATCCTGCGTTGGTCCTCAGTCGGCTGTCCTCACGGGACGGCACCGCTGGAGCCTTCTTCCAGTCCGCCTTGTCTGATTCAAAAATCTTCTAGTTCATTTATTCTCCTGTCATGCTTCTGGCATCCAAAATTTTCAATTCTTTTTCGGAAGCACTTTTTGCTCGAAGCAAAGTTCTCGAACGCTTTTGCTGTTTTTACAGACTGTTTCGCAATTTCAGCAGCTTTCATCATATTGATGACTGGAGCCAATGAAGTCACCATCGCTAGGCTTTTTTCGATCAGCTCTGCGCGTTTTTTTGTTCACCTCGATGCCGTCGATGCATTTTTTCTTGGAAATTGCGAACACCAGTTTGAAGCAAGTGAGAAGATTCAAGAACATTGTGTGCCATCATTGGCATCATGACATTGAGCTCAAAGTTTCCTGCCTGACACCAACGGTAACCGACAAGTCGTTGCCCATCCTTACGAGCGCAGATCATCGTAAGCGATTCAGCGATCACTGGATTGACTTTGCCTGGCATGATGGAAGAACCTGGTTGTCATTCCGGCAATTGAAGTTCTCTATGCCACAACGTGGTACAAACCCAGCAATCGAATGTCGTTGGCGATTTTCAATAAAGCAACGGCAAGGACTTTCAGGGGCACTGCTGGCTTCAACAACGGTATCTTTGGCGGCTTGAGCTGCAAAGTGATTTGGAGATTCTTTCAAGTCCAAATCCATACGTTTGGAAATTTCAGCAATGACTTCTTTCGGGAAACCTTTTGGACGGTTAATGCCGGTGCCGGAGACAGCTGTACTGCGCTTAAGGCAATTCTGAAAGTGCGTCAAATGTGTTTTCAATGCGATCGATGCTTTTGTTGGATTTGATAGGCATATCCTGAAAAAACCTGCCCCATGCGAATCGGCGTTGCATCTTGCAAATGTGTTCTTCCAATTTTGACGATGGAGTCAAAAGCTTTTGGCCTTTTTTCAAAGTTGATGGAAACTTGTAAGAGCTGGAATCAAGTTGCTCTTCAAGTCGCCAGAATCGGAAATGTGCATCACCGTTGATACGTCATTGGAAGATTGGCCATAATTCACGTGATCGTTTGGATGCACGGCTTTGGAACCGATTTTTTCACCCAGATTTCGCTCGCGCGATTGGCAATCACCTCATTGGTGTTCATGTTGGTTGAGGTGCCTGATCCTGTTTACGGAAGACATCTACGACAAATTGAGCGTCAACGAATTTTACCGGAAGCCACTTCTTCTGCAACTTGAACGATGGCTTTGGCTTTTTGGCATCCACCCAACTATGCTTGCCTGTGACCGTTGCAGCAGCCCTTTTTGATTTCACCCATGGCCTGGATGAAGATTCTGGACATTTGTAAGGGCTGATCGGGAAGTTCAGGAGCTGCACGCTGCGTTTGAGCGCAGCGTGAGCGTCAGCAGGAACATTCATTTCGCCCATGAATCTTTTTCAATGCAGTATTGGCCATTTTTGAGTCTCCTTTGGAATTGGAGACGTTATAGCAGATCTGGCGAAAGATTGAAGTCTTGAAAACGGTAGCTTTTAAGCGTTGGGGCGGATCCAGACGCGAAATGGTTTGGGATGCCTTGCCGAGTTTGGCGAGATCGATTTCCAGTCTGGATACCATTTCGTTGAACTTTTGAACCGGCTTTCGGTGAAAGCGATTTCCACTTGGCTCTCGAACATGTAGACATCCACCAATACCCCGGCGGAAGAATCATATGTGGATACACCCATTCCAGACATTCCAAAACATTGGCAACGGCATTTCCATACGTATCGTGAAAATGTCCAGCGACGTTGGGAATCCATTTTTTCTGTCGATCTTTGGAAACAAAGCATCCACATCTTGGGGTGTAGCTTTGCCAATGGTATCGCCGATGGAAACTTCATAACAGCCCATGCTGAAAAAGTCTTTCGTCACAGGAATCACTTGGTTAGGACGGATCTTTCCTTCATAAGGACCGAACCTGTCGTCGACACATAACCACGCACACGGATATTTTCCTGCTGAGCGCGTTTGATCACGTGATCAAAACGCTCAAAGCTTCCCGCAATGGATGTGTTGATGTTTTTGATTGAATGTTTCAGAGGCGGCAGTAAGACAGCAATTTCAGAGTAAGCTTTGGTTAAAACATGGCTTCAAGCCTTTTTCATTGGGAACCAAGGCTGAATATGTAACTCCTGATGCTTTCGGAAGTCGTTTGGACACTTCGATGGCGTCGGCCATTTGAACACCGCCTTTGGACTCACAAAGATGTAACCTCGATGTATGAAACGCCAGCATCAATCAAATGCTGGATCAATTCAATTTTAAGATTCGTGGAAACGATGGTTTTTCATTTTGAAGGCCATCGCACACTCATTTTCCTTGATTGACGTTCTTGATCATTAGGCCATCTCGATCAGAATGGAATCTTGCTCCACGATTTCTTTGGGAGCGCAATTGAGTTTCTCAACGATGCCATCTTGAAGTGCTTCAATCTTGTATTGCATCTTCATGGCTTCCATTTCGATGAGGACGTCGTTTTTTTTCACAGCTTTGCCTTCTTGTGCGTGAACATGAACGATGGTTCCAGTCATGGGAGCACGAATCACATTGGAAGCTGCATGTTCGCCTTCCTCAAATGTTTTTTCGATTTTGGGAACAATGAACGTATTTCCATGAACGGCAAGCCAATATGAGCTGAGAGTTTCTAATACAGCTCCCGATATTTTGGAATCTCCAATTGTGGCGACGAAGGTTTCGTTTTTCCACTTGAAATAATCTTCATGCATGTCCAAGGTGAGCCAGGGATCGTTTCTCCAGTCGGCATCACGCCGCATTTTTTCCTTTTCAAAATTTTCAAGAATTGTGCTTGTAAAGCTGTCAGGCAATTCAATGTCCTGAAATTCCTTCAGGGTTTTTCCAGTCCAGGTCGTACTGTGCTTGCCATCGATAAAATCCGGATGTTGCAAAATCCATTGGAGATAGTCGATATTGGTATGTACTCCGAAAATGACAGTCTCTTGAAGCGCTTTGATCAAGGCTTGAATCGCTTTTTCACGATTGGAGGCATGAGCGGTGATTTTGAGAATCATCGGGTCGAATGAATGGTGAATTGTGTTGCCCTGCTCCACGCCTCGATCGATGCGAATCGAAGCCGTGTCTTTGGGAACTTTCAGGTACTCAACTCTTCCAGTGGAAGGCATGAAATTGGCTTGCGGATTTTCCGTATACACGCGAACTTCGATGGCGTGGCCTTTGGGTTTGATTTTTTTCGGAAGAATTTTTTCCAGCATTTGACCTTGAGCAATTCGAATCTGTTTTTCAACCAAATCCAAACCAAGGGTCTCTTCTGTAACGGGATGCTCCACCTGCAATCGGGTATTCATCTCCATGAAGTAAAAATTTTGTTTTTCATCCAAAATGAACTCAACCGTACCGAGGCTGAAGTATTTCGCTTTTTGAGCGATATTCACGGCATGTTGATAGATTTGATCCAGGACTTGTTTGTGGATGATCGGTGAGGGTGTTTCCTCGATGATTTTTTGATGGCGGCGTTGAATTGTGCAATCTCGTTCATACAGGTGTTGAACCTGCCCTTGTTGATCTCCAATGATTTGCACCTCAATATGCAGCGCATGTTCAATCAAAGGTTCAGCGAGCAGTCTAGAATCACCAAAAGCCTTTTTGGCGATATTGCGCCCTTCTGAAATGCCTTTATCAAATTCACTGGCATTGCGAATGATCACCATACCTTTGCCACCACCGCCGCTTAGCGGTTTTAAAATCACCGCCAACGGAAGTTTTTTGGCATTTTTTTCAAAATTAGAATCTTCCTCGGAAGACTCCACGATGGTTTCAAGAACGGGAACTCCACAGGATTTGGCGAACTCCTTGGCTTGATGTTTGTCCCCCATCAGTTGAATCGATTTGGAGTTCGGTCCGATGAAGATGATTCCATTTTTTTCGCAGGCTGCTGCAAAGCAGGGTTTTCAGATAAAACCGTACCCCGGATGGATCGAATCGCATTTTGAATCGAGGGCAATGCGAATGATTTCTGGGATATTGAGATAGGCGGCCAGTTCGTTCTGCTTGAATACGACAACGTTATCGCAAAGATTCAAAAACGCCGACTGACGTTCGTCAGGAATGCACAATCCAACGGACTGTATTTTCATTTTCTTGAGTGTTTTTGAAATGCGAAAGGCAATTTCTCCACGATTCGCAATCAATGTTCTTTTGATCGTCGTCGACATATTTACGGCCAGTTGGGCTTTCTTTTTTCAAAAAAAGCAGTCAACCCTTCTTGCGCGTCCTTGGTCGTGCGAATATCTGCAATTTCTTCGGATGTTATCTTTTTGGCCTTCTTGGCTGATAGGTACTCGATATCATCGCAAAGTTTTTTGAAGCGCGTGATGGCTTGCGGTGAAAGTGTCATGAATGTTTCAACATACTCGCTTGCTTTCGCATCGAGCTCATCTTGCGAAGCTACAGTGTCATGCACAAGTCCAATGCGTTTGCATTCATCCGCAGGAATCTTCTTGGAGATCAATCCGTAATATTTGAGATTATGCAGTCCGATTTTGCGTTGAAAAAATGGCGCAATGGTTGAAGGAATGAGCCCAAGCTTCAATTCACTCAAAGACAGCGTAGAGTTGGCCGACATGATGGCGATGTCGCAGCAAGCAATCAATCCGACACCACCTCCATAGGCTGAGCCTTGAATCTTGGCGATCACAGGTTTTGGATTGCTATAAATTGCATAATACATGTCATAGAGTGCATTGGCTGAGGAAAGATTTTCTTTTTTGGTTTGTTTGATGCTGTTTTTCATCCAATTCAGATCAGCACCTGCGCAAAAAATTGCACCTTCCGCATCGACCACAATCACGCGAACTTTTTTATCTTTGGAAGCAGATTGAAACGCTTTGGTGATTTCCTTGATCATTTCTGGATTAAGCGCGTTCATCACTTCGGACCTTGAAAGTGTGATCGTGAAAACGCGGTTGCTTAGATTTGTTTTGATGAATTTCATGGTCACATCCTAAAAACGCCAAAATTGGTGGCATTGAGTGGTGAATGAATGCAAACCGACAAGGCCAGACTCAACACCTTGCGCGTATCCAGCGGATTGATGATGCCATCATCCCACAAACGTGCTGTGCTGTAATAAGGACTTCCCTCTTTTTCATATTTGTCCAAAATCGGCTGCTTGAACTTGGCTTCATCCAATTTTTCATTGTCTTTGTTCTTTTGTTCCTTTTTGACAGTCCAAAGAACGTTTGCCGCTTGTTCGCCGCCCATGACTGAAATTCGAGCGTTGGGCCACATCCATAAAAAGCGTGGCTGATAAGCTCTTCCGCACATTCCGTAGTTACCGGCCCCGAAACTTCCACCGATGATCACAGTAAGTTTTGGAACGGCAGCATTGGAAACAGCCATCACAAGTTTTGCACCATCTTTGGCGATTCCCTGGTTTTCAGCTTTTTTACCCACCATGAATCCAGTGATGTTTTGAAGAAACAGAAGTGGAATTTTTCTCTGAACGCAGAGTTGGATGAAATGTGTACCTTTCAGTGCGCTCTCGGAAAACAAAACGCCATTGTTGGCCAAAATGCCGACAGGCATTCCGTGAATATGCGCAAAACCACAGACAAGTGTTGTTCCGTACTTTTCCTTAAACTCCTGGAATTCACTTCCATCCACCAGTCGAACGATGATCTCACGAACATCGAATACTTTCTTTGGATTCTGAGGCACGATACCCAGAAGTTCTTCAGGGTTGTACTTGGGTTCTCGAGGATCGATAACTTGAATCTGTTTTTTGGGCTGAGGAATCGTTTTGAGAATTTTACGCACGATTTCAAGGGCGTGTTCATCGTTTTGTGCCAAATGATCCGCAACACCCGAAATGCGGGTGTGCACATCGGCTCCTCCAAGTTCTTCGCTGGTGATTTGCTCGCCTGTGGCCGCTTTGACCAGAGGGGGTCCGCCAAGAAAAATGGTGCCCTGATTTTTGACGATGATGGCTTCGTCACTCATGGCCGGGACATATGCTCCACCTGCCGTGCATGAACCCATGACAGCTGAAATCTGGGGAATTCCCATTTGTGACATTTGCGCCTGATTGTAGAAGATGCGCCCGAAGTGATCCCGATCTGGAAATACATCGGCTTGCATGGGCAAAAATGCGCCCCCTGAATCCACCAAATAAACACATGGCAGACGGTTTTCTTTGGCGATTTCTTGGGCCCGAAGATGTTTTTTGACGGTGATTGGGAAGTAAGTACCGCCTTTGACCGTGGCATCATTGGCGACGATCATCGCGTTTCTGTTGGAGATGCGTCCAATGCCGGTCACCATACCTGCGGCCGGAATAGAGTCTTCATATAGACCTCTTCCTGCCAGAGCCGAAAGCTCCAAAAATGGTGTCTGCGGATCAATGAGTTTGGCAATTCGGTCTCGTACGAAGAGTTTACCTCTCTCTTCATGGATTTTGCGGTGCCCGACCCCACCTTCACTGTTTTGAGCCAAAGTTTCGTTCAATTCAGCGAGCAATTGAGAATGATGGGCTTGGTTTTCGAGAAATTCTGCGGATTTAGGTTTGATTTTGGATTGGAATGCCATGTCAGAGCGAAATTACATCATCGATCCCAAAACGCAAAGTTTCATAAGTTCCGATTTTCATTATATATTGACGATCAAATATCATGCGGTCGATACCCAATAAAATATGGATGTGGCTTCTTTTGGCCCTTTCCATGGTGGCTTTTTGGCAATATTTGCTTCATCGGGAAACTGTTTTTCAAATTCCAAGCCCCGAATACCATTTATCCGAGCAACCCGGACGTGAAGAAATCCAGAAAATCGTTTTTCCGTTGCTGGATTTTTCTTCGAGTTCGGTCGAATACAGTATCGACACGTTTGTCGATCGAAGCGCCGTCAAATTCCTGCAGCAAACCTTAAGCCAAGATCAATTCGCTGCAATTCTATCGAATGAAAACATTCCGTTATGGGGATGGGAAATCCTACTCAAGAAACCGATTCAAGCCAAAATACTCATCTCACAACAGCGAAGATTGATTGGATTGGATATTCAATCCGGTCCATCCTTGCTCAAGCCCCTTTCCGACTCTTTCAAGTCCTGGGCCATTCTTCAATCCAAAACAGGCAAAGATCTTTCGAAATATCAAAATGGAGTTCCTTACCAGGCTTCTGAGATCAAGTTTCGAAGACAAATTCCGGAAACCAAGTTGTTGGAATCGATTTCGGTTCAATTCGATCGAGGAACCATTCGCGGTTTTCATAGCACGATCCTGCTTCCATCGACGTACGCTTCTGAAATCAATCAGACCATCGAAAAACAAAAAACACTTCACCAGGTTTTCAATGTTTTTCATTATTTGTTGATTGGGCTGATTTTCCTCTTCATGTTCAGAGCATACGAAAGCAAAAGCCTTTCCTGGAAAAAAAATATCTATGTTTTTCTGGTTTTGTTTTTTGCTCAATGGATCAGTTTTTTCTTCAAGACCAACTTTGAAGAATCGTGGATGTTTTCAATTTTCCAATCTTTGATTCAAACCATTGGTCATACGACGTGGATGCTTGTTCTTATTGTCTCTGCGGATTTCATCGCGCGTGTATATCCAAAATCAAAATACACTCTGTCAGACATCTTTAGTCGTTCATTTTTTGCCTCGCGCTACTTCAGGCAGGCTTTGATATCCGGTTGGGTTCTTTTCGTGGCGCAAATCGTTCTTGTGGGCATGTTCTATAAAATCTTTCAGCTTTACTCGGCCTACGTTCCCTTGAAAATTCCTGGTGAACACTCACTTCATCATTCGTTTGAATTTTTGAAGTATTTTTCCGAAAGCCTGTCCACAGCCACATACGAAGAAATCCTTTATCGAATGTTTCTGATTTGTTTTTTGCATTCATGTTCAAACGTGCCTGGCCCGCCGTCAGTTTTATCTTCCATCTTGTGGGATTTCTGCACTTTTCTTACCAATTTGAGCCTTATTATATCCGCGGTCTGGAACTAACGATTGTTGGTTTGCTGTATGGCTGGACAATGCTCAGATATGGGATTCTTTCCGTGATCTTTTTGCCCATTTTTTCTACAACAGTTTCGTAATGTCGGAATATGAGCATCAGTCGATCATCTACATGAGCTTTGTCATGACGTTCACCGGCTTGTCCCTGTTTCTCTCACATGTTTACCATCGTAGGCACCCTTTTTTTGTCTTTGAGCGTGCTGAATTTCCTGCCTTGCCCACTTCGGTAGCTCCTGTTTCTGATCGAAGAAACATGCTGCGAAGAATTTATCCATTGAATTGGCGCTATGGTCTTCTGAGTCTTGCTGTTTTGGTATTCATACTCACACGCATTCCATTTGGCCAACAGTCGACGCCGATCGTGAACAACCAAAACCTGTCACAAGTTTCAGAAAAATCGTCAAAGCTTATGCACCATCTGAAATTTGGAACTTAACCTATCACCAACAAAATCCGGATATTCAGAAGCTATATACAGGAGTTAAAAAGTCTGGAGCATCGCAAGGAATTGATTGAGGAGCTCGAGTCCTATTCATCCCTATGGTCAACCCGGTGCATTTACGAAAGATCGATCCGAAATTATATGCGATTTGGATTATTCACTTCGTTGGCTGAACTTCTCTTGGTTTGGATTGTCCATATGCGACAGCCAATCTCTCTTTTGGAGGAATGGGTACGGCTGATCAAGGATCCGGATGAGACATGGACACTGTTTAATATCGATAAAAAAAGCAATGCGGTTGTGCACTATCAATACAATGTGGTGCTCGTGAATGGTTCCAAACTGACCAAAAAGGTCTTCCTGAAGTTCGAAAATAATCGATTGAAGCTGATGGAGAAACACATTGGCATTGACTACATATCCTCGCCTCAGGAAGTTGAAGGCGGATCCAAACTCACATTTATTTCAATTTTTTTGTCACTGGTCGCCATTGAGTTCTTTTTGGTTTCTGTAAATTCTTCTTCTTGTCAGGTGAGCGTTTTACCTTCATGATAGAAAATCCTGGGTGGCTGTAGGTGTTTCATGCTTTTGTTTGCTTTGTGGAAACTGAATTCTACAAAAATGCGATGATCGATTATGACCAATTGATCACTTTGCAGCACTTCATATTAAATGAGCTTCTTGTTTCATCGATGAAAATGCTGGTGATTGCCGCCATTACTCACTTTTTGTTCTATGGTTTTTTTCATTTTCCTACTTTGGTTTTCAAGCATGTCCCTAGCTCTACAGAGGATGGAGTTCTTGCACGCCTAATTTGGTAATGGAGAAACACCAAGGTTTCGCTTTTGTACGCAGCACTTCTGTTGTGCATTCAAACATTGCTTCGACTTTTTGGTGCAGATCAACAATGGAATTCCGAGTTTGGATCTGTTCCATTTTGATATTTCTCTTTTGAATCATGAATACATGTTCATTACGTTCGTATGCCTTGTCTGGAAAAACGTCTTGTTCTGGTGCGCACTGTTGATCATTATTACGATCTTTGAAAAATATTTTCCTCGTTGGGCATATCTTTTGATTTTATCCACGGTTGTGTTGCTCAACGTTTTGTTGTCGGAGGCTGGGCTTGATTCCAAGTTGATTGAAATGTGCGGCATTTATATCGTATTTTACTTCATCTACAATATCGCCAGATTCGATTTTGCATTCTATTTCTGGTTTATTCTGCTCAACACGCTGGTGCCATTCGCTCCTCTGTTGGTTTATCCTCAATATCAAACCTATTTTTATCAGGTCATCTTCATTTTCATTTTCGTGATGATGATGGTTCTGTATACACTTCTGCGCACGCAAAACATCCAAATCAAGCAGGTTGAATCATGATGAAATTCATCATTCTATTTTTGATTATCTATCTTTTGATTTCTCACCTTCAGGATCAAAACAGGAAAAAAAAGCGCATTTACAATCCCATCATTCATGGCGATCCATATGATGTTCTTGGGGTCTCACCCGAAGCCAGTGACGAGGAAGTCAAGGCTGCTTACCGCGAACAATCCCGAAAAAACCATCCCGATCTGGTATCGCATATGTCCATCGATTTTCAGAAATTGGCCGAATCCAAGCTCAAGCAAATCAACGCCGCCTACGACGTTATTAAGAAACAAAGGGGTCTATAGGTAGCTCACTTAATGGAATTTACCCGTTATGGGTGTAGCTAAATTGGCTTCAGATTCTTTTTCAATGAGGAATTTGAACCGATCGTTCACTTCTTGCATCGGAAAGATTTTCAATGCTTCATGATAAAACGCATACCCATGTCCGCGTTCGCTGAAGTGTAATCTGCGATAAAATTCTTTCCATTCTGTTTCGGGGTGATTCAGGGAAAGTATTTCAAAGCGTTCTGTTCCTCTCATTTCAATCAAACTGCTCATCAACAGTCGATCCATAAGTCTTTCTTTGCTGGAATGACGTGTATGCGCGCGCAAATGAGCGACATATTGATCTTTTCATCCGGTAAAATTTTCAGCAACCATAAAAGTGGTCATCATGTCGAAAACCTCGCGAAAATAAGCTCTTCTTCATGATGGTGGAAGTCAGGCCACCAGTGAATGCAAGTTTGGGTAGCGCACGACAAAATCCATGCAGGTTGCAGCTGCTTTTCGTTCATTGGCTGCATGGTCGGAGATAAATAGACCAAAATTGTCCAAAGCCAACTTGATCCACTCTGGACTTGTGCTGGATACTAAACTAAATTCGTTGTGGAACGCTTTGATGTCAATTTCTGTCGCCATAGTGATACCTGCGTATAGGGAAGCTTCGTATATTGAAAAAACGCTGCATTCAATAGAAAAGAGCGTTCAATATTCGATTGAAATGAATTGATTCCCCATGTGATCGTGGTTGTGAATAACCGACCACGATTTCCAGAAGCCTTCGCAAAGAAAATCAGCTTTTGATTCAATACCTCCTGGATATTAAACAGCACCTAAGCTATCCCGTGGATGTCCTGGATTACACGACGCCAGGAATCCAAAACAGCGGGCGTAGCCCGTAAAATCGGAATGAGCTATGCCATCACCAAGTATCTCAAGCGGCCGGATGATTTGATTGTGAGTCTGGATGCTGATTGTACGGTGGATTTGAATTATATCGCCACTCTTTATCAAATGGATTTGAAAGATGCCGCTTTCACATTTTACTTTGAGCATCTTTGATTCACCTGCCATCACCTATTATGAACTTTATTTGAGATATCTGCGTTGGTGTCATTATCGAGCGGCCAGCCCTTTTTCTCATTATTCCGTGGGTTCAAGTTTGGGAACTACTGTTCAAACCTATCAAAAATGTGAGAAATATGCCCAAATCTGCCACGGAGGATTTTCATTTTCTGAACAAGGTGCGCAAGGTGGGAAAAATTGATATATCACGTCCACCACGGTGCGCCCTTCATCTGAATTTCACAGCGTGTGACGCTAGGAACTGATACTTTTTGACGGATGCAAAATTGGCTTTGAAAAAAGCTTTTGAAAACTGATGATTCCGCATCCTGAAGATGTTCAAAAACTTTCCAAACCATTTCCATCTTTCACAATTTCGATGGATCGATTTCCAGTGAGCGATCAATTTTGTGCAGAAAAAATCGAGGATGTGTATCAGGATTTGAATTCGCGTGGCGTGATCGAAAAATCCACGGTATTTTTGAAACCACAACTCAAAAGCAGATTTACCAACATCGAATACTGGAAGTGTTTGACGGTCTTGAAACCCTGCGCACATTTCGAAATCTATGGACCAAGCGCGGTGAAAAAGTCACCTCTGAACAGTTTTTGGAATGGGCCAATGAACTTTGGCAAATCTCGACTTCTGATGCAGCGGAACTTCAAAATTGAATGTGAGTTGAAAAAGAACCAACCTGTCACTTAGCACCCTCCTAGAGGGGAATTTTTCGGACGTGGATGGCGTTGATTTTTCGGCCTTCCTGTTCACATTGGTTTGATAATTTGAGATGAATTCAATTTTATCTTCACACGGCTTGAAATGCTTTTCCATGAATGGCGTCATGATTTTCACGATCCACTCAAAATACTCCGCGTGATCTGTGGCAATATACAATCTACAATTGGGTTTCGACTGCCGATGAATCTGTTCGATGAGTTTGGTTTGAATAAGTCTACGGTGATGCGTTCTGCGTTTTGGCCATGGGTCTGAGAATAAAATATAGAATTCATCCACGGACTCGTTTGGTACAACTTCGAGGATGCTTTCTTGCATCGGAAGCCACCAATTTTACATTGGTTAGGCTGGTTTCATCTGCCTTTTCAGCCGTATGACGAATCCATTTGGGAACTTTTTCCACGCCAAAGAAGTTTTTCTGAGGGTAATTTGACGGCATAATTCTTCATGAACTGCCCTTTTCCCACACCGAACTCAACGACAACCTCTCCGGATCTTCCGAACATGCGATCAAATGGAACGTCTTTTTTGAAGGCGGATTTATCCACGATGGTATCGGAAAATTTATTTTTGAAGCCCAATGGCATCCATTGAAACAGATTTGAAGTCTTTGAAGTACGGGCTAACCGTTTATCATGAGATCCAAGAAACGTGTAGCATAGGTTTCAAGTGACATTTTTTGATATGTAACTTCTGTCACAGGCATGCTCAAGTCATTTACCTTCATCCAAATGGTTGGCTGAATCAGTTCATTTCGAGCGACAGATTGCCCGAGTCATACGGTAAAATCATTGGGATAATCCTTTCATAAATGATCATCGGATCATTTTTGTCCTTGAGTGCGGATACAGCTGCATCAAAACGATCGTCTTTGAGGATGTAATCTGGAACGACACCAGCTACCTGATGTGAATTGCTGTTTGGATAATAAATCAACGCCACAGTTGTGATCAAAGCTCCACTAGCCGTTATTGAGAAATGGATTGCGTGATTCTTGGACCGAACCTTTGCCGAACGTCTGATTTCCAATGGATCACCCTACGTCTCGTTACTTTTGATGGAGTTGGCGACAACTTCAGCGATGCTGGCGGTGTCCGAGTCCACCATGACACTATCAAAGGTTTGGTATAAATCGGCCTTCCATTGACCTGATATTTTTGGTTGGCGTATTTTTGATTTTAGCCCATGACCTTCAGTGCGAAAATTTCACCTTGTCTTGGCAGAAGCATTTTCAAAAACATTCACGCCCTCATCCACCAGTCCTCCCGATTTCCGCGCAGGTCCAAAAATGATTCTTCGATATTTTCTGGCGGCAACTTTGAGTTCTCGCTCAAATTGTTTGGAAACGCCCATCACAAAGCGTGTCATGCGGATCCATTTCATGGTTTTGCCGTTGTAGTTGGCAGTTCGTGAATACAGGGCCGGTTTTTGAATTTCTTTTTGGGTCAATGTCAGTGCATTTTCCAGACGCTTTACCTTCACATCGATGGATGCCGGATTTTCAGCAATAATGGAGGCGACTTCCGTGAAGTATTTACTGTTGAGCGGTTGCCCGTTGATTTGTTCAATCTCGTCATCGATTTTGAGCTTTTGATCGGCGGGAGTGTTTGGGTAAACGTAATCGATGATGACGGTGTCGATCGGCATGGCAGAACGTATTGCACGATGCGTGTACTTGGGCTCGATTCCAATGCCTGTGGCGATGTTTTTATCCTGCTTTTTCATTTCATCGACGTTGGATTCGGCAATGTAGAGAGAATGTGGACCAGCCGTTTGCATGAAATACAAAAGCGCTGAATAAACCTCTCGTTTGCTTTTCTTGGGTTGAAATTCTGCAAAAGCTTCGATGTCTTCGCAGTTTTCAGTTGTAGGTCTTCACCTTAATCTAATTTTTGCAGCGTATTTTTTGGAAGAAGTTTCTGTCGAAGAATTGAATATTGATCTGGCGTTTGATTGGCATGAATTTCGTAAGAGCGTAGTGTCCGATATCGCTCATGGCATCGCACATGGATTCATATTTTTTATCAAATAGAAGCGATTCTTGGTTGTTGGCGCAACCCACGAAAACAATGCAGAATGACGATTTTGGCCTTCACAGGGTCGAATTGTCCTCAAATGATGCATTGTGCAATAGGAAACTAGGCGTGTCCTAGGAGGAGCGAAGGAAGCTTTCCAGGGCTTGGGCGGTGTTTTGAGTTGGGTTTTCCATCACACAATCCCCAAGATGGGATGGTTTTTTTTGATCTCAGGTCCGGGGCTTCAAGCGAAGGAGTTCCATGATGCGGTTTCCATCAATCGCCAATGGACGGACCTGCCGCTCAAACCCCTGCTGCTTGAGCAAATCAAAATGGTTTTTTTGCTTTTGTGCAGCTAACAGCTTAGATGGTGAATGTTGAAGCTTCCAATCAAGTAGTACAATGGCGTCTTCAAAGCCGATTTCAAGAGCCATTCGAACCAGATCCATTCGTTCGGATCGGTATCCGGATCCAAAGGTTGATAAAAATTCAATAAATTGAATGACTTTTGAAATGGTCGACGGATTACCAATGATTTGAGTAATTTCAAGCAGTTGTCGATTTTGCAGACCCGGTAATTTCACCGACATAGAGATCAAAAAAGGCGCAGAGGCGAAATATGAGGTTCGTTGAAGCGGATCCTATTCGATTCCATAACGTATAGAATTGATCATGAGGTGGGATTTCAACAGATTTTGAAAGCCGATCGTTTACCGGCCCTTGTCATTGAGAAGTGATCACCCAATAGCCATTTCCCACCATCATGGATTCTTCTCGTGAAAGAGCTGATAAAAAAGCTGGGCGTCCTTACCCATGGCTTGAAGCGCGTCGATGAATTCGATGCTTGAGAATCAACTGACTTTGAAATCGAACCCACGCAGAATCCTCAAAGCATCTTCTCAGAAGCGAACATCCGCTTGTCCAACGGCTCGAATCCACTGCTGTTGAATGTCCTTTTCCCCATCAAAGGATCTCGCACTCACCCGTAGATGAATTGTATGCAATCGCGTTCATGGTGAAATCACGACGGGACAAGTCCTCTTCTACATTCTGACAGAAAGAAACTTCCTTGGGTTTGCGATGGTTTTCGTCGGCTTTTCGAAAAGTTGTCACTGGATATGCAAGTCATCGATGATGACAGTCACGGTTCCATAGGCAATGCCTGTTTCAAAGAAGTAGCCGTTCAAAAATCTCCTGTACCTGCGTTGGCGTCGCATTGGTTGTGACATCCCAATCTTTGGGTGTGGAGTTCAACATCAGCGTGCGAATGGCTCCGCCGACTCAGCCATCCTTCATAGCCTGTCATGAAGTACATCGATTAGATGTGCAGACGGTTGAGGGAATGTCTGCTTTAGAAAAGTTCATCTTTGCTCACGGTACGTACGGGTTGATGGCTTTGATCTGCTCCTGCCAGATCCCAATACATTTTTTGGTGATGATGCAAAAGCTCAAGGATGTGAATAGTTTGGTCAATGACTTTCAATTAGATACCCGATCCGCAACAACTTTTGAATAAAGCTGATTCCAGGATCTCACCGATGGATTACACACATGAAAAACAATTTGAAGCTCGAGCATGAAAAATCTTGTGCGGCGGTTGAATGTGATCCTTGGTTTCAAGCTTTCTGGTGAGTTCAGAAAAGTCTCTGTGTTTGAGGAACTTCTTGTGCGACGATTTTTTCATCTCGCTTCAAGCCTTGTGGTTTTTTTGTTTCGATTCGTCTCCAGCATGCGCTCAAAATCCTTGTATTGTTCGCATTTGCGCTTTGGATTTGCTACTTTGGAGCCGAAAATAACCAATCGCTTCCAGATCACCAAACGGTAGAACAATTCTTTTTCATCAAAAGCCTTTCCGCGGTATACTAAAGTTTGATCGTCATCTTTGCCGACACCACTGTGCGTGGATTTTCGGCGTCTCTTGTCTGAGAAAATCCATAAGATAAATCACGGAGAGATCAATTAAAATGCTGCGACTTCGATCAGTTCAGTCGATCAGTTTCTGTATGGATTTTTTCGGCGCTTCCACGGATTGGAAGTACTGCTCGATTTTGTCCATGACCTTGGTGTCCAAAGCCGTATAAACCTCAAAATTATCCAGCGAAGAAACTTCTTCCTGCAAAAACACCTGAATGTTTTGGGCGAATCCAAGAATATCGTGAAAAAGTCCGGCAATTCGCAATAACCGAAGCGTTTCTTCCTCTTCCTGTCCGCCAGAAGATTTCCGTGCTCTTCTACCCATGATTTGTAACTCTGCCATTTGATCCACGGTGTAGAACTCAAAACGCAATATGCATTGGTGGAGATTTTAACGACGTCCACTTTGTGAGCCATGTTGCTGATCAACAGTTTCAGTAAATTTCATCGCTGTTTTGGAAAACCGTGACGGTTTTGATCTTTTAGCCTTTTCTTCTTTGGAGAAGACGTTCACTTGAGGAATATGCTTGCTGGCGATGTGAAGATCCCCATAAAGGCACAAAATAACCGCATTCGGTTGCTTTAAACGCATTCATCATGCGTTCGGCAGCAACCATGTCTCTTTCAGGCAGCGGCTAGATATCCTCCCGGAGAGTTTAAACCTACATGCATTTGATTTTTGCTTCGCGAATTCAAAAAGGTTGGTAATTAATCAAGGAAATCCCCAAATGCGATCGTAACTGATTTCCTCCAGAAACTTTTTTCTGAAATTTCATTGTCGACAAAATCATTGGCTACGTTTTCAACTTACGCAGGCTGAACCATTTCCAGTCCGAGATAAATCTTGCGTCCTTGCTCAACCAGTGCATCGAAGAATCTTGATTGCGGTGTATTGAGAGCGTTGAAGCGTGTGAAAATCACCGCAATAGATGATTTGCGCATCCTCAAGATCCATCATCAACTCAGATTTGGATGAAATGTCGGCGTATGTGTCGACTTCTGCGAGATAAACTTTGCGATACTGACCAAAAACTTCGCGATTCATGCTTGCGATGTTCATTGACTCGACGTTTCAACTCTTCAAATGACTCTTTTTGAAGATCTATGAGGCTTTTTTGTGTCGACAATGATTTTTCGCCTTCTTTTTCCAGCATTGTACAACTTTTTTGATCTCACAAAGGTATGTGTTTTAACCGTAACTTAAGTTATGTTTTTAAAAAACAAATTTTTCATGTTTTGATGGTGAAAGGTTTGCGCGATTTTTTCGACATTAAAAATGCAAGCGCAAAACTGTTTGCAGTGGAATGTTAGTCAACAAAATGAATCCAAAATTGAAGAAAATTTGAATTATTGGATTTTTTTCTTATACTTAGAACTGTAATGTATAGTTAAATATATATTGCTACTAACAACAGGAGAAAAAATGTCAAATAAAAAAAGAAAAAGCTGCTAAAAAACAAAATCACTGCAAAGCTAAGAAAAAAAGCTAAGAAACGTAAATAGTTTCTTGTTTTGTTTAGTAGTTCTTGAAAAGGGCCTGAGGAAACTCAGGCCCTTTTCTTTTCTGTTGTTGGATGAAGACTGTTGTCCAATAAAAAAGGCCCGGTTGCCCGGGCCCTTCTGGTTAAACTTATCTATCTCTATATTAAAGATCTTTGTTCAGTTCATCACGAAGAATTTGCGATGGCTTGAATGTAATCACTGTGCGAGCTGTGATTTCCATGGATTCACCCGTTTGTGGGTTGCGACCCATGCGGGATTTTTTCTGACGAACAAGAAATGAACCAAAACCTGAAATTTTGAGGTTTTCATTGTTTTCAAGGGTCTTTTTCATCATTTCAAATAGAAGTTCCACAACATCCGTGGATTCGCGCTTTGGAAGCCCGATCTTTTCACAGATCGCGTCGATCATACTTGCCTTTGTATAAGCCATGGAAGACTCCTTTTCATTGTGAGGCTGTGGATAACATCCATATTGTATACCAAACTACATACAAAAGGTACTGAAATAATTCAAGAAATTTAACATCCTCAAAAACCACTATTTTGAGGCTTTTTAAACCCCTACGACGAGGACAATAAATCGTACAATTCCGATTCCGTGATGATTTGAACGCCCAATTTTTGGGCCTTTTCATACTTGGATGATCCTGATGCTTCGTTGGTAACCAGATAATCAAGTTGTTTGGTGACTGAAGAAGACCAGTTTCCACCTGCGTTGAGGATGTCATCCTTGATTTCGTCGCGTGATTTGGAAAGTTTTCCGGTAATGCAGAACGTTTTTCCGCTTAACGCTCCTTCAATGCTCTGTTCTTGCGTCGGATTCACGCCATATTTTTGCAATTTCTGAATGATATTTCGGTTGCGTGGTTCGGAAAAGAATTTCACGATGGATTCAAGCATCTTGTCTCCGATGCCGTGAATGTTTTCCAAATTCGATCGAATGGTTTCATCGGAAGATTTCAGGAAAAAATCCAGATTTGGGATTTTTTTGGACAACAATCTTGAAGCGGTTTCACCAACAAAAGGAATACCTAGTGCGATGAGAAGTCTTGCGAGTGTAATTTGTTCTTTGGCCTCCGTGATTCCATCGATTACGTTGTGAGCTGATTTTGAAGCCATGCGTTCCAGAGGAATCAAATCCTCCGGTTTTAATTTGAATAAATCAGCCACATCTTCGATCAATTTGGCTTCCACAAGTTGATCGATCAACGCTGGACCGACATTCTCAATGTTGAAGGCCTTTCTCGAACAAAAATAGCGGATGGATTCTTTCAGTTGAGCTGGACATGAAGTTGAGTTCAGGCAGCGAATCGCCGCATCGTCTTCCTCATTTTTCCCAACAGACGATCCACATACCGGACATTTTGTTGGAGCTTCGATTTTGCTGAGTTTTCCTTTTCGCTTCTCAGGCAGAACAGAAATCACCTGAGGGATGATTTCTCCTGCTTTTTCGACAATCGCGAAGTCACCAATGCGAATGTCCTTTTTTTCGATTTCATCCATGTTGTGAAGGCTGGCGCGTGAAACCGTTGTGCCGGAGAGAAAAATCGGCTCAAGATAAGCGACAGGTGTCAATGTTCCGGTTCGACCAACCTGAAACTGAACATCCAAAATTTGAGTTTCGGCTTTGTCCGTTTCGTATTTGTAGGCAATGGCCCAGCGTGGATACTTGGATGTATATCCAAGGGTCGCCGTTGTTGGGAAAAATAATATCATTGAGCTTGATGACCAAACCATCGATATCGAAAAGGAAGTTTGTCTCCAAGCATTCTTGGATTCTTCGATGATTCGAATCAATTCTTCCAAAGGAATGAGCTTTGCGAATGTTTGAATGAGTTGGAACGCCCCATTTTCTGAACAACTCAAAGACATCTTCATGTTTTTGAACTGAATTTGACTGGATTGAATGCTGTAAAAACAAACTTTGAGTGGGCGTTTGGCTGTTTCTCGTGAATCAAGTAAGCGAAGCGATCCTGCGCTGCATTGCGCGGATTTTTGAATTCCGGAAGCTCTTCCTGATGCGTTCCTTGTTGATCGAACCCAGTCCTTGCGGTCCAGGTACACTTCCCCACGCATGGTGATATTGGCTGTCGCCATCACCTCGAAGTTTCAAAGGAACGGATCGAATCGTTCGAATGTTTTCGGTCACGTTTTCGCCGATATAACCATCCCCACGCGTGATCCAAGAACCAGACGGTTTTCGTACACACACTCGATCGACAATCCGTCGATTTTGTTCAGCAATCCATTCCTAGGGCGTTCATATTTTCCAAGACGTCTTCCACGCGTTCATAAACGCTCGCAATTCATCATGGTTGTAGGTGTTCTCCAGGGAAAACATCTTTTCCTTACGGACAACTTTTTCAAAGGCTTCTTGGGGTTGGTCTCCTACACGCTGGGTTGGAGAATCTTGCGACGGAGTTCCGGATGATCTTTTTCATCGGCTTCGAGCTCCTTATATAAGGAGTCAGCCTGCGATCGGAAATGGTGGATTGATTCAGGACGTAGTACTCGTGGTTCCACTGATTGATTTTCTCAATCAAGTCGTTGTACTTGTCCGAAATCTTCATGGAATAGCTTTTATATTAATATGTTAGACAGAACAAGGTTAGTTTGACCACCCTGGTTTTAACCGATATATTTTCGACAGTTTTCAATGCATCCAAGGAGGATTTATGTCAGTCGATGCCAAGCAGGTCCCATCCATTCTTCAAAAATACATTCTTGCCGATGGCATGCGTCCCATTTTCGATATGGACAAGAGTCATGGGTCCTACATGATGGATGATCTTCTGGAAAAAGAACTCCTGGATTTGTTTTCTTTTTCGCCACCAACCTGTTGCTTACAATCACCCCAAATCAACAACCCTGCTTTTCGTGAAAAAATGGGCCGCCTTGCCCTGCACAGACCGACGCTGTCCGGATATTTATGTTCCTCCTGAATTTGCTGAATTCGTCGAAACCTTCGCCCGCATTGCAGGCAAAGGATATTTTTCGCACTACTTTTTATTGAAGGTGGTGCCATGGGGGCTGAAAATGCACTCAAAGCAGCCATGGATTGGAAAGTTTTGAAAAACATTCGTGCGGGCAGAAAAAGGAAATCAAATTATCCATTTTAAAGACGCTTTCACGGGCGCTCTGGCTACACCGTTTCCATGACCAACACATCCAGCGCCAAGAAACACCAATACTTCGCCAAACTTCCTTGGCCGCGCGTGTCTTCTCCGATGTTGTCATTTCCAGTGACGATCAAGTGTGCGTTGGAACAAACCATCGCGCGTGTGAAAACAAACCGTTCAAGAAATCAAAGACGCATTAATCAAAAATAAAGATGAAATCGCAGCCTTGATTTTGGAACCGATTCAATGTGAAGGTGGCGACCACCATTTCCGCAAAGAGTTTTTCGAGCAATTGCGTACATTGGTTTACGAAAGTGAATTTTTGCTCATTCTGACGAAGTCCAAACCGGAATTGGGATCACCGGAAAATGTGGGCTTTGAACATTTTGGTGTCACACCAGATTTAATTTTCCTTCCGGCAAAAGTTCAAGCTGCTGGATGTAAGCTTCCACCAGCCGTATTGACGAAGTTCAAGACAACGTATTCAAAAACTCCGGCCGTATCAATTCGACTTGGGGCGGTAACCTGGTGGATATGGTTCGTTGCCAAAAGCTTCTGGAAATCATCGAAGAGGAAAACCTTGTGGAAATGCCGCGAAAAATGGGTGCCTACTTCATGGAAAAACTTCAAGAGCTTTCCAGCAAAACTGGAAAAATCTCCAACATTCGTGGTCGTGGTTTGGCTGATCGCCTTTGATTTGCCTACCCCGAAGTGCGCGATCAAAATGATGAAGAAATCTATGAAAATGGTGCCGTGGTTCTTGCCTCGGGCGTGAAGAGCATTCGCTGGACTTCGTCCGCATTTGGATATCACCAAAGCTGAAGTCGATCATGCAATTCAGATCTTTGAAAAATCCAGCAGCTAAGTAAAAGAGGTCATCATGAAGTATGTAGATAATGTTCATCCACATCTGTTTATGGAAAAACGCTTGTTGGCGGAAATCTGATCAACGGCAAAGATGTTTCCGTAGAATCCAAAGAGCAAGTTGTTTCCAGAAATCCGAACGACATTCAGGATATCGTCGGCAAATTCCCGGTTTCTCGCCAGGAAGATGTGACTGAAGCGGTGAAAGTGGACGGCGAAAAAATTCAATGCCTGAAAAACACCTGCTCCTGTACGCGCCCAAATCATCGGCAAAACTTGGTGAACTTGTAACACAACATAAAGAAGAATTGTCCAAGCTTGTTTCCCGCGAAATCGGCAAAACGCTCAAAGAAGCTCGTGGTGAAGTCCAAGAAGTCATCGATACCTGTCATTTTTTCAATCCGAGGGTCGTCGTCTCTATGGCATGACTGTTCCTTCCAGAAATGAGAACAAAAGAGCTTTTTACCTACCGTCGGCCGTTTGGTGTGGTGGCGATCATTACCCCTTCAAATTTTCCAATTGCTGTAGTTTCTGGAAAGCGATTCCCGCTCTTTGTGCGGCAATAGCATCGTTTGGAAAACGCCTCCGAAGCACTGACCATTGCGCATGTTTTTGCCAAGCTTTGGCAACAAGCTGAGACTTCCAGATGGAGTGCTCAACGTTGTGCACGGTGATGGAAAAACAGGATCCATTTTGATGGATCAAGTGAATCATGGAAAAATCCAAAAAGTTTCTTTTACCGGTTCAACCCGTGTCGGAAAACTCATCGGTGAAATCTGCGGTAAAAATCTTCAAACTCCATCATTGGAACTTGGAGGTAAAAATCCATTGGTGGTCATGGATGATGCCAATCTCGATCTGGCACTTGAAGGCGCGCTATGGGCTTCATTTGGTACAGCCGGTCAACGTTGCACTTCCGCTGGTAATATCATCCTTCATCAAAAAATCGCCAAGGAGTTCACTGAGAAATTCGTTCAGAAAGCTTCAAACGTTAAAATTGGCAACTCCTACAAAGATCAAACCGTTTTGTATGGTCCGATGATCGATGAACATTATCTCACCCACTTTCTGGAACATTTTGAAAGTGCCAAGAAAGATGGCGCGGAGCTTTTGTACGGCAAAGGTCGAATCACACCTGATAGCAAGCCTTCAAACTTTTCCGGTGACCCTACCTCTGGTTATTACGTTTGGCCGACCATCTGGGGCAATGTAAAAATCAATCAGTGGATCGCACAAAATGAAGTTTTTGGTCCAGCTGTGGGCTTGATTGAGGTCGGTAGCATTGAAGAAGCCATCGATGTGGCCAATGGAACTCCGTATGGACTTTCTTCCGCGATTTACACCAACAATCGCATGAATGCTTATCTTTTCAAAACCAACATTCAATCGGGCATGTGCTCGATCAACAACTCCACCACAGGAGCTGAAGCTCATCTTCCATTTGGTGGCATGAAAGCTTCCGGCAATGGAACCCGTGAATCCGGTGTTTGGGTGGTCGATGCCTATACACAGTGGCAAGCTGTGAACGACGAACTATCCGGCAAGCTGCAATTGGCCCAAATGGATACGGAATTCGTCACTGAAAGCCACCAAGATATCAATCTTGGCGATCTGGTTAGATAAGCATCTAAACACGAACTGAAGCGTCGAAGAGTTTTTGATGTTCTTCAATCGCAAAACGATCGGTCATGCCGGCGATGTAATCGCAGATCATGCGTTCTTTGGTTTGATCCTTGTTGCGTTCCAAAAACTCACGCGGAAGCTGTTGGGGGCGTTTTTGATAAGCTTTGAACAGATCCTGAATCACCCTGTTGGCTTTTTCTTCCATGCGAATCACACGTGGATGGTCGTACAAATTTGAACGCAGAAAGATTTCAATTCCAGGGATTTTTTCTGCATGCCAGTTGAATAACCTGCAAGTGAATATCCAAGATTGCGAATCCTCGTCGATCGTCGTGATTTTTTGGACTCGATGTTTTTCATGGTCGTTTGAACCAGATCGTCGACCAGTGTCGTGATCATCGCGGAAATCACCAGACGTTTCAATTGCTCTACCGGTTCTTTGGAAAACTTCTTGCGAACTTTCTCCACCGATTCACTCCACAAACTTACTTTGGCCAAATCATCAAAGCTAAACATCTCCGAAGATAACCCATCATCCACATCGTGGTTGTTGTAAGCAATCTCATCGACGAAATCGATCAGCTGAGCTTCCAGCGTGGGTTGCAATTTTGGAAGATATTCAGCCGGAACATTTTCAGGCTTCCAATGCGCTGAGTGCTTCACGATGCCTTCTCTGATTTCAAACGAGAGATTCAGGCCAGGAAAATGTGGATATGGGTGCTCCAATTTTTCAACGATGCGTAGACTTTGTTTGTTGTGTTCAAAGCCTCCATGCGCTTCCATCAACTCTTTCATCACACGCTCACCAGCATGGCCAAACGGTGTATGACCAATATCATGTGAAAGCACCAAGGCTTCAGTCAGATCTTCATTGATCTTGAACATGCGCGCCACAGTACGGGCAATTTGGGAGACTTCTAGTGTGTGGGTTAATCGAGTGCGGTAGTGATCGCCTTCATGGTTCACAAAAACCTGGGTTTTGTATTCCATTCTTCGAAATGCCGTGGAATGCAAAACGCGGTCGCGATCGCGCTGAAAATCGGTGCGATTGATGGACTTATCTTCAGGGTGTTTCTTGCCCTTGGAATCGGATGCAAAGCATGCATAGGATACGAATTTTTCGTGTTCAGCGGCTTCGATTTGTTCTCTTAAATTGGTCATATTTGTACTGGACTTTTTTAATCAAAAACATAAGGTGTTGCAAGAAGTCATGAAAAAAATCTTAATTATTGCAATACTTTTGGTTGCCCCTTTCACCGCTGCTTTCGGCTATAACGTCAATGACGATACCACCGTTTTCGGCTACGAAAAAGAGGAATACGGTCCCAAACCGAAATCTTTCACATTCACCATGCTCACCGGTGGATACTTCAATGGTCTAAATCAAAATTTTCCAATTGGTGTATCGCGTGTCTCCAATATGTGGAGATATGGAATGCGTTTGGGGTACGCCCTGGATGAAAACCTGGAATTTGATTTCAACATCGCTTACACCCCCACAGTAGACAATGCCGTCAACCTGAATGTCTGGGATTATGCCGTTAACGGTGTTTACAACCTGATTCTCAATGATTTCGTCGCTCCCTATGCAACCTTGGGTTTGGGTGGAATCACATTTGATGAACCACTGATTTTCCATTTTTCACGTTTTCAAGTGAACTATGGCGCGGGTGTGAAATTCTTTGTTTTCAAAAACATGGCTCTTGCACCTGAAGTTCGCGCCATCACCTCTTTTGATCCTGGGCATACCGCCATCACAGCCAATTTGAATCTGACCTATTACATGACGCCTTCTAAAGCTGGAAAATCTCTTGATCGCGATGGAGATGGAGTTTCCGATCGAAAAGATAAATGTCCTGACCAACCCGGAAACCGTCAACGGAAGGACGATACCGGATGGCTGCCCCTGAAATTCTGGACAGGGACAAAGACGTAGCATTCCTGATGATAAAGATCAATGCCCTGACCATCCTGAAACCAAAAATGGCTTTTTGGATGAGGACGGTTGCCCCTGAGAATCCGCAAGATTTGGATGGCGATGGCATTTTGAATGAAAATGACAAGGCGTCCAAAAGAACCGAAACCAAAACGGTTACAAAGACGATGATGGTTGCCCTGAAAAACCCAGATGATTGGGATGGCGATGGAATTCTCAACGACAAGGATCAGTGCCCGAAAGATCCTGAAAACTGTCAATGGTTACATGGATGATGATGGCTGTCCTGAAAATCCAAACGACATCGATGGGATGGTATCGTCAATGAAAAAGACAAATGTCCAAAAGATCCTGAAACTGTCAACCACTTCGAAGATGAAGACGGCTGCCCGGATCAGTAAAATGATTCTGCTGGTGACGGAGTTCCGATGACAAAGATCGTTGCCAAGGTGAAAAAGAAGTTTGGAACGGATACAAGGACGATGATGGTTGCGCCGATCATGAACTGGATGAATTCTCCGGTATTATCGAAGGCATTCACTTCGAAGTGAACCAAGCAATGATCAAAAGAGTCTTATCCAAAATTGAACCGAGCCGCGGAAGTTTTGGGAAATATAAAAATTTTGAACTTTGTCATCGAAGGTCACACCGACTCTTCCGGCAGCAAAGATTTGAACATGAAGCTGGAAAAACGTACCAAAGCGTGTATGAATATCTTCGTTACCGAGGTGTATCACCAGAGCGCATGGCCATCGAAGCTTACGGCCCTTACTGCCAATTGCTGACAACAAAACCCCTGAAGGCAAAGCCAAAACTCATGCATTGAATTCAGGATTTTGAATCTGAAGAAGCGAAAAAGAAGCCGAAGAGGCCAAGAGACGTGCGCAATAAGTTTTTTGTCGTTGCGTTGCTATTGTTGTCGTCCTGCAGTTTTCTTGAACAACGGGGATTCAACTACAAAACCTACACGCACCTCGTTCAATTCAAAATCGACCATCCACGTTCCTGGGAAATGCAGGAAGGTGGACGCATGGGTGGCTATATCGTATTTGTTTCCAACAAAAGAAGTCTTTCAGGCCAATGTCAACGGTTTTATCTCCGGCAGATATCCCAGATATGGACGTATTGTCTCGTCTTTCCATCCAGCAATTGAAATTGATCCTGAACCAATACGAACTGATCACACAACATCGAACTAAACTTGGAAATCTCGATGCATTTGAACTGTGGAAGGTATTCAGCCAGCGAAGGCAATTCCATCATATTCGAACTGTAGTCGCTGTGGACAATGGTAATGAGTTTGTTCTGACCTTCACAGCCGCTGCTGATAAGGAAAAATTATACCTAAATCGTTAACCATATGATTCAATCGTTTCACTATGATTCAAAAAGTCGATGAGTACGCTTTCAATAAAAAACTTCCGGGTAGAAAAAATACAAACTAGATAACGGCTGAAAGTTATCGTGATGGAAGACTTCATTCGGCTCCTGTTTTCGCCTTACCACACCTGGTTTCACACGTAGGTTCCAGAAATGAGAAAAAGGAACCACAGGAATCGTCCATTTGTTTGAACATTTGATGTTCAAAGAAAACCAAAAATACAAAAGAAGGTGAATTCGATCGTATTCTGGAAGAACAGGGTGGCAATCAATGCCGCCACATATGTCGATTGACGTTCTACCGTGAAAGTCTTCTCCAAAGGAAGGGTTTCATTTGATTCCGGCTTTGGAAGCCGATCGTATGCAACACATGATCTTAAGTCAGGAGCAGTTGGACTTCTGAACGCGAGGTTGTCGTCACTCTGAACGTCTCATGCGCGTGGACAATTCCCCACAGGGCTCCATGTATGAATCGCTCTATTCCACAGCGTTCACCAGTCATCCATATCATTGGCCAGTGATTGGTTGATGGAAGACATTAAAACATCAGCCAGACGACTGTCTCAATTTTTACAAAATATATTATGCTCCAAACAATGCGACCATCGTCGTTGCTGGTGATGTAGAAACCAAAGATGTCCTGGAAAATCGAGAAGGCCTACGGTAAATTCCTTCCTCGGTCATTCCACAAGCCAGCATGCCTACGGAATCAACCTCAAACAACTGAAAAAGTCGTCGAACTTCAAAAAAGGAAATCTCTTCCGAAAAATTTCTGATGGATTCCATACGCCAAACGCAAATCATGCCGACTATCCAGCTTTGGAAATTGCCCATTGCATTTTGTTTGACGGTAAAAGCTCTCGACTGCAGAAAATTCTTGGTGAACGAGAAGGAACTTGCCACCCAATCCGGGGGCTGGGTCAATCAAACCATGGATCCAGGTCTTTACATCATGGATGTGACGATGAATCCCGGAAAAAATGGCTGAAGCGATACAAATCATCGATCAGGAACCTAAACGCATTCAAGAGCACCTTTGTGACGGATGAAGAGCTAGAAAAGGCCAAAACCGCATTGAGACGTCATTTTGGAGTCATTTTAGAACGGTGGATGACAAGGCAAGAATTGTTGGGATTCCACGAAACAGTTTCGCATGACTATAAAAAAAGTTCTTCCAAGAAATTCCGTCTTTGATGAAAGTGACTGCACAGGATGTTCAGCGTGTGGCCAAAAGGGTATTTTTCAAACAAACAACAGAACTATCATCAAGGCTTATCCCAAACCGTATAAGGAAGTATTATGACATCGATTCCTACCTGGAAAAAACACTCTTCTGGTCTCGAAACCCTACTGGTTGAAAAGCACGACAGTCCGGATCGTCAAAATCAGCATTGTATTTCCATTTGGAAGTTATGAGACCTTCACAAAGAAGGCTTGAATAACTTTGTCGGTGACATGCTGTTGCGTGGAACGACTGAAAGAACCAGGGATCAGGATCGAGTTTGCCTTGGATCACCTGGGAGCATCCTTCCATATTTTTAACTGGATATCACTCCATGATGGTTGAAGGCCGCGTGCTCAGCAAAAATCTTCGACCTTTCTTGAAACTGATGAAGGAAGTTTTAACCAAGCCCTCTTTGTTCCATCGGAAGTCACCAAGCTGAAAAAACGAAATCAAGGCGGATCTCTTGCTGCGTTTGGAAGACGATCAGGATCTGGCCAAGTATCATTTCAACAAAGAAATCTTCGTTAAACATCCCTATTCAAGAGATGTGGTTGGAACGGCAAAATTCCCCTCTCGATGCATTCGATGTTTCGAGTTACCTGCAGTTTATTCGAAATATTTCAGTCAGCATGGCATGCTCATTGGTGCTTCAGGTGATTTGACCCCGCAGCAATTCGGAAGAAACAGCGCTTGAAATTTTTAATTTTTTCCAAAAGCACGGAAATGCCGACCAGAGCTCCGTTCAATATGCAGCAAAAAGGTTTGGATATCGTCTTGATCGATAAACCAGAGCTAACCCAGACTCAATTTTCATTGGTCAGCCTTGTATTTCTTTTCTACCCATGAAGATTTATTGGCACTTGATCTGTTCTCAGCAACCGCATTTGCTGGATCGGATGTTTCAGGCCAAATATATGCAGGAAATCCGCGTAAAACGTGGATGGTCTTATGGTGCTTATGGAAGCATTGATTCCCGTCGAGATGGCGGATCCTATTACCTTTATACATTCCCAAAAAACGAAGACACCGTGGATGCCATCGCTCTATCACTTGAACTTTTTGGATCAAGCAGTCAATGGATCATTGGTGGATGAAAAAGCTTTCATGTTTGCCGCTGTTCATCAAACCAGATTCTTTCCATTCAAGGTAGACACTCCGAAAAATCCTGGCTCAGAAAATCTACAACAAATTATCCAATCGTCCTGATGATGCTTTTGGAAACCTATCGTGAGCGTGTCAAAACCGTGGATTATGGGAAAGCCATTGAAGCGGCTCGCAAACACCTGCATCCAAAAGATGTCAAAGTGATCATGGTATGCACGGCGAATCTTTTCTTGAAGACAAGCTCAAAGAGCGCTTGAATCCTCAAAGCATCACCATTAAGAAGCATAACGAAGTCGATTGAACCACCCCGCCAGGCTTTCGCCTGACACCCCTCCATGGAGGGGAATATTTACGTTAGGTAAGGATACAACTGGAACTTCTTTGTGTAATCTTCGGCCAGCTTCGATGCAACTTCTTGGGTAAGTTTATTTTCAGTCACGCGATCTTTCAAAACGGTTTTCACGTTTTGGATCAATTTCACGCGGTCATACCCGAACATCTCAACCGCATGAGCAATGGTATCGCCCTTTTTCACGGTTTTGATGTGTGATTTGCCAGATTCATCCATATAGATTTGAGCATCATTCACAGTGCCAAACAGGTTGTGCATGTCGCCCATTGTATCTTGGTAAGATCCAATCAAAAGGAACGCAAGATAGTATGGTTGATCATCGATGGCTTCGTGAACTTCAAGTGCGGGCTTGATGTCTTTCAAATCCACGAATTTATCGACCTGACCGTCGGAATCACATGTGATGTCCACAAGTGTTGCCATGCTGGTCGGTTTTTCATTCAGGCGATGAATCGGAACAATCGGGAACAATTGATCAAGTGCCCAGGCATCCGGGATGGATTGAAACACGGAGAAGTTGCACACCACCTTTTCGTAGAGCTTTTGTTCAAGCTCAACGAATTCGTCAGACACGAATTTGGCGGATTTACTGTACTTCACGGTTTTCTTCGCGATGGACCAGTACAACCACTCACCTTTGGCCAGATCTTCCATGTCGATCATGCCCAGATTGAAAAGTGAATAAAGCTCTTCGCGACGTTCAACGGAATCGTGATAAAATTCACGGTAGTTTTTCACGGAAATGTTCTTGAAGATGTAGTTCAATTCTTCAACCACTTGAGTTTCACGTGTCTTGAAAGGAACTTTGTAGTTTTCATCCGCCTCTTTGACTTGACCGCGGACATCCACAACAAGAAGCGCATGGTGAGTCACCAACGCGCGACCACTTTCAGAAACGATTTTAGGATGGGATACGCGTTCGTTGTCGCAAACTTCTGCGATCGTATAAACCACGTCGTTCGCATACTCTTTCAATGTGTAGTTCACCGATGCATCGGAGGATGTACCACTGCCGTCGTAATCCACACCAAGACCGCCGCCGACATCCAAAAATTCAATGTTGCAGCCCATTTTGGTTACTTTTGCGTAAATGCGTGCAGCTTCTTTGATCGCACCTTTGATTTTGCGGATCTCGGGAATTTGAGAACCGATGTGGAAATGAAGCAATTTCAAATGTTGCAACAGACCGTTTTGCTCCAACCAGCGAACTGAATCGATGATTTGAACCGGGCTCAAACCGAATTTGGAGGCATGGCCGCCAGATTTTTCCCAGAGACCTGAACCTTTGGAATGCAATTTGATGCGGAACCCGATTCCAGGAATTTCTTTTCCTGATTCTTTGAGTTTCAAAAGTTCTTTCAATTCGAAAGCTTTTTCAACAACGACAACGACATTTTTACCCATCGACATGCCAAGCGAGGCCAATTCAAAATAAGTTTGGTCTTTGAATCCGTTGCAAATGGTCAGTGAATCTTTCGGAGTTGTTTTGCCAAGAGCTGCGATCAATTCCGGTTTACTTCCGACTTCGATGCCGAGATTGTATTTGTAGCCAGCTTCCAACAAAGCATCAACAACGCCTTCTTGTTGATTCACTTTGATTGGAAATACAGGATGATAAGTGTTCTTGTAATTGAATTCATTGATCGCATCTGTAAACGCTGTGCAAAGTCCGTTCACACGATCTGCGAGAATTTGTGGAAAGCGGAGAATGACTGGAGTTTGAATTCTGTTTTTTTGAAGCTCTTGAACCGTCTTAAGAACGTTCACGGTTTTGTTGGGTTCAGAGGTCGGATGAACTTGCAAATCCCCTTCTTCTGATACGGAGAAATATCGAACGCCCCAAGCGTCGATTCCGTAAATGTTCATTGCATCTTCAACTCTGAATTTTTCCATGTTTTCCAGCTCCTGTCTGCCAGTTTAGAAACGTCTAAATATATAAAAATGACGCAAAAAACATCAAAAAAGTGATTTTCAGGGGCTTTAGTTTTGAGACGCGGCTTCAGTCGTTTCCAGGGTTGGCGTGGCTTCTGACGGAAGAACAGAATCGATCTTTTCCAACATTTTGGTGGCCAATGGGTGTTTGGGTTCCACACTCAAGAGGCGTTGAAGATATTCTTTGGCTTTCGAAAGATTACCCTTCTGGTCCTCGATTTTGGCGAGGTAGTACAGCAAAAGAGGCTCATCGGAACCTTGATTTAGAACGAGTTGGAGGTTTTTTTCCGAGGTTTGATATTGGCCCAACTCAAAGTATGCCATGCCCAAATAGATACGAATTTTGGGGTCGTTTTGGTCCCTTAAGAGCATTTGCTGGTAAATCTCGATGGCTTTTTCGTAATCCTCGGCTTTGAAATACGCGCTGGCTAGATAAAACCGAATGGATGATTCAGTGGGAAGTCGCTGAGAAGCTTGTTCCAGGTAAACAATGCTTTGCTTGAAATTGTTTTCGTACAGTTCAATCTTTCCCAATTCAAAATTGGCCTGTCCAATTTGTTCTACGACATAGTTTTCTTGCTTATCCAGAACTTTCTTGAAATAGCCTCGTGCGATGTCTCGCTTTTGAAGCTTTGTGTTGCCCTTGCCAAGATATTACAAAATGACCCAGTCTTTGGGGTAAGTGGAATCAAACGGAGTCAGGTAATTGACCAGTTCGATGTACTGCTGTTGCTTGTCCAGAACCTCAGCCATCAAGTGAACGAATTGAGCGTTGAAAAGCGATTCTTTTTTCCAAAACTGAGCGACTTCATAGGCTTTGGAAAATTGATTTTGCTTCAAGTACTGCTGAATCAAAATGTAGGCTGCCGGATAAAATGATGGTTCATTTTTACGAATCTGCTCGAAGTTTGGTCATTCCCGACTGCGTTCTACCCGCTTCAACCTGAAGATATCCATCCATCCATTCACGAAACGAATCATTTTCATCTTTGTGGGCTGAAAGAATAACTTTGGCTTTTCAAACAGTCCGTTGGCAATGTAGGCCATGGCCATGGCACGTTGATTTTGTTTGTTTTGATTGTCAGCTTTGAGCGCTTTGGTGGCAAACTCCATGCCGTCTTTTTTCATTTTTTGAACATTGCTGTACCAGCCCAAAAGGAAAACACCTCACCCTTAATCACATAAAGTTCTTCAGAGGAGTCGCTGGAAATTTGATTGGCGATTTTTTGAAGTTCTTCCGGTGTGAACATTCTGTATTCATGCTTCGGACCGACGGAAGATTTTGCGATCAACGAAGGAGCCGGTTGGGTTTGTATTTGTTTTGGTTCTGCGGATGGCTGTTCTTCTTCAGACGTATCTGTCTCAGGTGCGGCATTCACCATCAAAGGTTCTTCCAATGCAGGACCGGATGATTTTTTTGTTCCAAGGACAAAAAAACTGGCTCTTCAGGCTTGGTTCCAAAATTCATGATGCTCAGTACGGCAATGACAAGTGTCAATCCCAGGAAAGCTACGTAATAAAAAACCCAGGCTGGGTTTTCGCCATATTTACGCAGCAGTCTTGCTTGCGTGTCTTCCTGTTCGATGGCCGCAAGGAGGATTCCAAACTTGCCAAGTCTTGATCGTTGGATTGCTTTTGTTCCATTACGGCACATCCATTCCAAAGCTGACATTGCCCTGAATGACGACAACTTCATGTTCAGCTTGTTTGACCAGTGACGTGTCCAAAAACTCGACGATATAAACTCAAGGCAAAACATTCGCCATGACATACGTGCACTGGGTGTCTTGAAAAGTCGTGGTGTTTTGCGCTTGTCCGTTGTTGTTGAAATAATATGGACCAATAACCGATACATTACCGCCCGTTTCTTTGTCCTTGATGGCCACGGAACGAATTGTAGAGCAGCCCTGTCCGGCTGAACCTTCAGAATTGAGTTGTCCAAGAATCATCCCTGAATTTGTTCCAATGGTGGTGCCAGAGAGCGTTTCAACTTGATCAACGATGTTGGCCACGGTTCCAGATGGAACAGCTGGAAGCACGATCGAACCTGTGTCGTTCAAGTCATACGGAAAAGAAATCACGGGATCAAAATTAGGATGTTTGATTTCAAAGATTGCGGGCGATTTTTTGGGAACCTTGCGCATGATGAAATTGGAAAGCGGTGTATTGAGCGTGGTTTGAACGAATTCCGTTTGAAATTCATCGGCAGCACGTCCCATCAAGGTGATGGTTGGCGTTGGGGAGCCAGGAATACTCAAGGAAGTCGGATCCGTTGATTTCACCGTTCCCTGAACATCTCGGAATACATCATCTCCGATGCAAGCCAAAAACCCAGCGATGAGGATCATCAACAGGGATTTCTTCATCGTTCGACAAGCTCCAACAGAACACCGTGGGTTGAATGCGGATGAACAAAGCCAACTTTTGAATTCTCAGAACCTTGTCGCGGTGCTGGCTCGATGATTTTGACTTGTTTGTCTCGTAGTTCATTGATCACAGAGTGGATGTTTTGTGTGCGAAAGGCAATGTGATGAACACCTTCACCCTTTTTATCCAAAAAAGCAGAAATCGGAGAATCTTTGGACATGGGTTCCAAAAGTTCAATTCGAGTTTCTCCGGCCATGAGAATGGCAACTTTCACTTTTTCCGAAGGAACCTCTTCAACGGAATGAAGCTTGAGGCCCAGCGTATTTTGATAAAATTCCAGACTTTTTTCGATCGAATGAACCGCAATGGCTACCTGATCCACAAGTGTATTGTCGAGCATGCTTAATCATAACCCCGTCTGCAATATGTGGCAATGCTTTCAGTAAGTTAAGCTTGAATATTCTTCGCAAAAGTATAACTTACCGATCAGTGGAAAAAATTCTCGAAGATCCAATGCTTCACGACGAGCGCCTTTTTATTCTAGGCCAATTTTACATCAAAAAAGGCAATCTTCATCCGGCCAAGGAAATCTTCTCCCAATTGCTTGCAAGCCACCCCATTTCGTTCCAGATTCCCTTTTTTTTGGGGAAAATCGAATACAAGCTCAAAAATTTCGCCGAAGCCATTACCCACCTGGAGCATTCAAGAGCCCTCAATCCTTTCAACAAATCCACTTTGATTTTGCTTTCTCGATGCTACGCCGCCAAAAACAGATTCAAACCCGCACTTGAGTGCATGATCGACACCTTTCTGCTTTCCAAGGAAACCAGCGATAGTCGGATTGAAATCTACAAGAAAAAGATCCGTAAATTGGCCAAAAACGTTTCATCCATGACGCTGGACGATCGTCAGCCCTGCAATTTGCTGATCGAAAGACTTCAATATTTCAATGAGCAGCTATTGAAACTGGAAGAAGAGCTCTCTCCGCTCAAGACGCCCAAACACCTGCCAAACCTTCTTTGAGTGTCAAATGGAAGAGGAGACTGTGTGGCTGTGATTGAGAACCTGATTCAAACCTTATGTCCCAACTCAAGAAACCGAAACCGAGTTGGATCATAGTCTGATGGCTGTCATTGAAGAACATGTGACCCAGCACGAAGAAATCGATTCTGAAGAGGAATTTGAGGGAATAGACGACATTCCCGTTGACCAACCCTCTAAAGTGTGATTCAGGCCGATTTTTCAAAACACGACATCGATTTTGGTCGGCATATTTTGTTCGTCTCAAGAAACGGAATTTGGAAAAGAATCCAGAAATTCTCCACCATCAGACCTTTGCCAAAATGAGGTGATTCATACTCCTCTGGAGCCTATCTACGGTTTAAGCTGCGTGATGGATGGAAAAGTTCGAATCTATCACCAGAATGAATCCTTGATGGAATTGGAGACCGGTTCCATCATCGATGAGGCTGAACCCATTGCAATGGATCGAAATACTTTTTGAAACCCGAGCAGTTGAATCCGCCACGATTTTAATGGTGAATAAAGCGGCCCTTTTGACCCTGTGCAAACGACAACACCTTATTGTGCATTTTCTGTGGCATTTCTACAAATCCTTGAGCTTGAAGATCAACTCCATTTTGAAAGTGTGATTTATAAAAATCCGTCAGACGACACCATTTTAGGTCTGGATCGACTTCAGGAAGTCACACTGTAACGCACCCTGAATGAACTTGAATTGGAATATCTATCGCAAAGACTTCCCAAGAAAATTCGAAAAAATGGTGATTTTATATTTAAAAATCATACACCTGCAGACACTTTCTATATTTTTACTTGAAGGTGATATTGAGATGACACATCCTACTCTAAGGATGTGATTGATATTAAAAGTGGAGAATTCTTCTCCGAAATTGGCCTGATTTCCAACTCCTTTGAGCATTCCATGAATGCCAAGGTCACATCCGATCACGCCATTTTGCTGCATGTCAACCGACAGAATTGACCAAACTTCATGATCCAGCGAATCGCGATCAGTATCCGAATGATGGAAATTCTCTGGAATATCTACTCCAAAAAGTATTTCGAGTTTCTGAACTTCTACTTTCACGATCTTAAAAAATAAAAAGTAATCAGATTGCCCAATAAAAAAAGAGCAGCCTTTGGGGCTGCTCTTTAAAGCTGACTTTCAAACAAACAGTGAGGGTCATCACCGTGCAAGCTGGTCGCTTCGCTGTATGTTAGAAAGTACTATTTCTAGCGGAGAAAGTGTTGATGCCGATCGTGGAAGAGCGTTTCCCAAGCTTTTCTTGAAGCGCTTCCAATACCGGACGAGCAGACACAGCTGCTTGTGGTTTGCTAGCTTCCACAGGTTTGGCTGTGCGAGCTACGATCTTTCTTTCAAGATCGCGAATTAGTTTTTGACGACGGATGCCTTGATATGGAATTTCATATCTTTTGGCTGTACGGCGTAGTTGAAAAAAGTCCATGCTGTTAAGCATTACAATATTCTGCGAATGTCATAGTCATATTCCTCCTGTTATAATTACTTTTGAAAATCGTTTTTATTCAAAACATCTTTACGATTTCTACTCGGTGCAAAATCATAGTCTGGATGTTTTAACTTCAGCAACATTTTTGTTTCGTCCCCTCATCCACTTTCTAGATATACATATAAATTATTGAAATTTAATAGTATATTTCTACTGACCAATCCATTACGCGGTATTGACTGTCGGTCGCTGGTTCTTCACCGATGCGATGTGGGAATTTGTCTTGTGGACAGGTCCGCCTTCAGGTTCCATGGCGACCAGAGTGTTGCTGGCTCATTTCCAGCGCCGCTTCATATTGAGCGGTGGCTTGGGCGTAGTACATGTCGGCGGTATTTGTGTCCAACCTGCACGAGCATAATCGTTGGCTGCAGCAATGGTCAGTGGCGCAGTAACACCTGTCATGGCTGCGCTCGCAGCCGCTACACGATCCATGGCAGCGATTGGCGATTCGTAGACCCCAGTTTTGAGCTGTTTCATGTTGGTCCAGCTGGAATCCATCACTTTTGCTAAGTTCTTTGTTCTCTCTTCCGACGTTGCGGCGAGAAAGAACGGTTCCATAAACTCTTGGCGCACGTTGCGACATAAATCCGCCCGGCCCATGGGAATTCCAGCGGCTTGATTGAAATTTCCCTGTCTCATGTAGTTCAAACCGTTGTTGGAATTCACGGCAGTAATCACACCATTCCAGTTCAAATTTCCACAAGGCGATGAATATTGGAATGTGGTGACGGAAGCTGGGTTTCCACAAACTTGCTGCATGTTGTACGGTGTATGATAGTAGCCCGAAGCGCCTGGATCTAATCCACCTACATATTGATTGTATTGTGGCATCCATCAGAGTTCGCTGACGGATTGAAAAGAGATCTCCAACCAAAATCAAAGGTATTGTTGCCCGCAGTGATTTGGGTGCTGTTGCCTGGAAGCCAGTTTTGAAAACCAGGACCATAGAAGCGATAATAAATGTCATACATGACCTGGGTGCAAAACTGATTTAAGGTTTGGGTTTCTTGATAACTCGCCAAGCATGCATCCGCTTGCGCTTGGGTATAGTTTAAAGAATAACGTTGTCCGCGTGTTGCTTCCGGCAGAATGCGACCTTGGGTTGGAGCAGCCATGTATTGAGCCGCGCTGATTTGATTTTGACCGTTGTACGGGTCGAAGATGCGGGACTGTCCACCTGGCAAAAGACAAGGCAACTGTCGCTCCCAAGAATCGAATATTTCATGTTACGTTTCATCATGACCCTTCCCTAGTTTAGAAACCTGTTCCAATGTTGCCGCAAAAAATTACCTTCGATATGTGCCTGTGCGGAATCAATTTGGAATTCAAAACATGTCTTTCCACCAACCTGGTTGGAAATTTGGCTGAGCGGCTGCACCGTTGGATACGGCCAATTGATTACCGTCCAATGTGAAATTCATCAAAAGCAAACTTGGTGTAATGCTGATGAATTGACCCAAGAGATTGATGGATTGCGTTTACATCAGTTACTGTAACGACCAAGGCATCAGCAAGGCCACCGGTATTGGCAAATCCAGCGGAACAAACGATCGGCAAGTTGTAGATTCCATTGCTGCTTGGGGCAACCGGCATCGCAACGGTTGTTTTCAAGGCCGAGTTCCTGGGTTTGACCATTGACCATACAATACGGATGGTGTTGTTGTTGCCACCACCGCAATTCACCATGGTGAATCCAAGGATCGCAATCAGAAGTGTTTTACACAAAGCTTTGAATTTGAGTTTTTCATATATACCTTTAAGTGTTCATTCTTGGCTCAATAGGAGCAAGACATATGCCAAGGTTTGTCGTTTTTAATACCTTGTTTTTTATTGGTTATTTTTTATGAGGCCCTTTTTAAACCTCCTCTACCGAGACATTTTCTTCACACCATGGGACGAACTTTGCCTCCAGTATGGTAACGTATATTACTTATCGCGTCATGATTGTCAAACGCTATTTTATGCTTTGTGTCACTTTAAATAAGGACTAATTGGCGGGTCGATCCAGGTATTCTTTACCGTACTTTTCCCAACTGGCTTCGGCTTCCTGCTTTTCCTGGTCTGTTTTCTGCTCCAAACTGCAGTTTTTAAGCGATCTCGATTGGCCTTCCACCAGCTGGACATTTGAGCACCTTTTTTCTTGGGTATATTCAGGGTCATGGTGAAATTCAATGTTGAATTCCTTGGGGTACAGTTTCTGTAATGCGCGGTATGCGTTCCCACGATTGTTACAGTTCTCATCCCTCATATAACGAATCAGGAGAGGCGTGGCTTCATAAACGCCCAACTCCCCAATTCCATACAAAGCAAATTCCCGAACGGCAGGATCTCTGGCCAATTTCGCCATCAATGACCCCGACGAAACGGATTTTTGATCGATCAAGTAATTGATCGCATCCACACCTGAAAATTTTGATTTTTTATCCTGGCTGATGGTTTCAGCCCGCTTGATTTGGCGTCGGATGTTTTTTCTTTTTTAAGAATGGATTGAAACGCCTGCTGGCGAGATGCCAGGGATTGAGAAAAAGAAATGGAAGGTATGGATAGAACAACAAGGGATCAGTGTTCTCATGACAACATTATATTCCAGGATAACCAGATTACCAAACGTAGAAAAAACGGCCATTTTGATTCAAAACGGCCGTTTCTTTTGTGACAAAGGCAAATTACTTTTTTAATAACAAAGATTCAATATCCCAGATCAAAACTGTCATTGATGATCTTATCTACAGTCAAAGGACTTGAAAATGCTGCTGGATCCATATTGAAGTCCCCAATTGAGACGTTCAACATTCACCTTTACATTTCCTGTGATGCTTTTCTTGTCGCCTTGATGGTCGCGGGAAATTCGATCGGCTTGAGATTTGTACCAATCATGGTGAGATCTCCTTTGACAACATCACGTCTTTTCTCCGGCTTTGGTTCAGTGTAGCAGATCATCTTGAAGGTTGATTCTGGGTGTTGCTCAACTTTGAAGAAGTCGTCGCTGGAAAGATGGCCCACCAGTTTCTTTTGATAATCGGTTTATCTTTTCAAATCGTTGTTGCTGATCGATTTCATATCGATGACAACATCAAACGCGGTAACATTTCCTTTTTTATCGGTTTCAAATGCACCACTTTTAACCTTCACTTCTCCATCATGGAAACTTCCGATTTTTTTACCGGCTTTCCATTCCACTTTGCTGGTTGCTGGATCAATTTGTAGGTATCGGCAAAGACCACTGTACTTACAAGCACAGCAACTAAAAAAACAACTTTTTCATTCTACTCTCCCTCATTTTTTTTTTGGATTTAACCTTCTTCAATAATGCGACCGACGGGGTCTCCAACCATAAGAAGCCCCTTTAGGGCAGTATCAACATAATCAAATATTTATATTTTTCAAAATATCTAAATAAAAAAGTTTTCTGGAAGGCTTCAAAGGATACTGCCCCCACCAGGAATCGAACCTGGATTTCAAGATTAGGAATCCCGCGTTCTATCCATTGAACTACAGGGGCGCATGAAGTGTTAAGGATTAAGGGATTAACTCTTGGATAAGAAAAAGGAAATAAAAAAAGGGCCATGTTTTCACGCATGGCCCTTTTTTGTGGTTTTGATTCGAACTATACGATAACTAGTGAATTCACTTTGCTTGCTGTCTTTGATTTTTTCGCGACCTTTGAGATCAGCGATTTCAACGACAAAGCTGACACCCAAAAGTTCTGCACCCGCTTTTTTGATCAATTGAACAGCGCACCAGCGGTTCCGCCTGTTGCGAGAGCAAATCATCGACCAAAACTTTTGCCTTGTTGATCGCATCTTCGTGAAGTTCCAAAGAATCCGATCCATATTCTAGGTTGTAGCTTTCCGGAAATTTTCTTGTACGGAAGTTTTCCAGGCTTGCGCATTGGAACGAAACCCGCACCGAGTTCCGTTGGCAATGGCTGAGCCAGGATGAAGCCGCGCGCTTCAATGGCGCATACAACTTCCGCACGACGATAGTATGGTTCACACATCGCTTCGATAATGTTGCTGAATTCAACTGGATCCTGGAAGACCGTGGTCAAATCATAAAAAAGGATTCCCTCTTTCGGGAAATTCGGAACTTTGCGGATTTTTTCAACAAGCGTGGACATTGGTTTTCCTTTCTAACTTTCAAATTAACAATCGACTAGGCTACTGCAGGACGAGGTTCCGCATGATCGTTTCAATGTTGTGAACTTGATCTTAGCGGTGCAAACGTACCGACACAGTTCTTGAAACGCCCGGCTCTTCCATAGTGACACCATAAAGGTTGTGGGCCATTTCCATTGTGCTTTTTTATTATGTGTTATCACAATAAATTGGAGTTTTTATGAGACATTTCCTTCACAATCGACACGAATCTCAAAGCGTTCGCATCATCGAGCGGAGCATCCACCTCGTCCAGTACGCAGAATGGAGGAGCTTTTTGAACTCAAAGATTGCGAACAAAAGTGAAATTGCCGTCAATGCTTTTCACCACCTGAGAGCAAATTCATGTTCTGAGATTTTGCCCGGAGGTTGTGCGAAAATATCAACGCCGGATTCCAAAATATTTTCAGGATCGGTGAGCATAAGTTTGGCTTTACCGCCTCTGAACAACCGAGGGAAAATCTGCTGGAAGCGTTCGTTGACGTTGTTGAAAGTCTCTTCGAACATCTCGCGCGTCGTTTTGTTGATTTTCTTGATGGCATCAACGAGCGATTGAAGTGATTTTTCCAGATCTTCGCGTTGATTGTTCAAAAATTCAAAACGTTCTTTAAGCTGGTCGACTTCCTCGATGGCCGCCAAGTTCACATTTCCGAACTTCACGATTTTTTGCTTCAAATCTTCAAGCTCGGCTTTCAATTCCGTATATTGTTCATCAGTGATTTGAGGACGTTGATCGCTCGCCATCCATTCCGTCATATCCACGCCGTAGCGTTCACTGATTTGCTGGCGAATGTTTTCCATGCGAAGGGAGTGTTCGCTGATTTTGATTCGCGTGTCGTTGAGCACGGACATGAAAGTTTCTTTTTGCGTACGAACCAATTTGATCTTGTTTTCGATGTGACACCAACTCTTCAACCGCCAAATCGTGTCTGGTTTGAAGTTCGCTGTTGGATGTTTCTTGCGCCTGGAATGAAACGATCTTTTGCTCTTTTTCCACGGCAAGCTTTTCCAAATCAACGTTGATCTGGGAAATTTCCTCTGAATGTTTCGCGATCAAATCGGTGTTCTTGATTTTTTCATCTTGGGTGTTTTTGAATTGTTCTTCGGAGTGAATGTGCTCACGGCGAAGACCTTCGAGTCTTTCTAGGCTGGAAGCGATTTTCACCTGATATTCGGTGAGTTCATCAACATATTTTTGATATTGATCGCGGCTTGTAGTCAATTCACCCGTGAGACGATCAATGGTTTGATCCATTTCCGCTTTGGATTGAGCAACTGTGACACGCTCTGCTTCGGATGTTTCCAATGTCGAGCGGATTTCTGCGGCCGAGTGATCCAGCTTTTCACGGCGAGCTTGGACTTCTTGAAGTTTTTGGCGATCGAATTCGATCGTGCCGCCCAATTTCTCCAATGTTCTGGAAAGATCCAAGTTGATCTTGGATTGCTTTTCCATATCCAAATGGATGGTTTGCAATTGAAGCTTGGTGTTGGCCAAATTTTTCAAAAGTTGAGTTTGATCCAATGCCAATTGATCACGACGAGCTTTGAGCGGTTCGATTTCAATGGTGAGTTCGTCGATTTGCTGACGGACTTCCAAATCCCCTCTTGTTTCTGACCATGGACCGGCATGAATGATGCCGCTCGAAGAAATGAAATCTCCATCCATTGTCACCAGATTGCAATGACCACTTTGATTCCAGATGGAGAATGCATCTTCGAATGAACCATCCACGACATAGGTGTTGTTCAAAATGCTTCCGACGACATTGTTCAAGGATGGGTGAATTTCCACGAAATTGAGCATCGATCCCAAGACTTTGGGATGATTTACGCGCGCACTTTCTGTTTTTTTGGTTCCGTTGGAAGCCAGAAACAACCCGCGGTTTTTCTCTTCGTTTTTCAAGTACGAAATCGCCTTCATGGCATCTTCCGGCTGATCCACCAAAATGCACTCGATCAACTCAGAAGAAGAAGCTTGAACAGCTTTTTCATAGCCTTTTCGGCTTCACCATTTCACCCAGTACGCCATGGATATTGCCAAGCTCATCACGTTTTGTTCATCACGCTTTGAACGGATTTTGTATATCCCTGATAGGTTCTGAATTCCTGAAGTGCATGCAATTTGGAAAGGTTGGCATCCAACGCTTTTTGCGTTTCGGAGATGCTCTTTTCCAATTCCATTTTAGCATCTTCAAGTTGAGTCAAGGTCGCTTGCGTCGCTTTTTGCGATTCTTCAAATCCGAAGGAAAGCTGGCTTGCTTCATCCATTGACACTTTTTGAGCGTCGTATTGAGTTTGCTTTTCTAGAATCTCAGCCGTCAATCGATCCGATGTCTCATGGAGCTGGCTCAATTCCTCTTCGAGGGATTTCAATTGAGTTTGCGATGAAGAAATTGCACTGTTCAATCGGGCTTCACGCGTGACGGTATCGATGTGCGATTTTTTCAGCGCATCCAATTCCGTCTCAACGCTGGTCAATGCCGTTTTGGACGTCGCACAGTTTTGTTGACGCTCAGTCATGCCCTGCTTGAGAAGTTCGTTTTCTTGTTCAAGTTGGGTGACTTGCTCTTTGGTGTTTTGAATTTTTTGTTGAAGACGAACAATTTCTTGATCCAAGAATTGATCCTTGGTTTTCTCTTCACGACTGGTTTCCTGCAAGCGCACCAAATCACGTTGATGAGATTCAATTTGGCTATTAACCTGTTGGATGACAGATTTGATCGAGAATAAATCTTGCTGGGAAGTTTGGAATGTTTTTTCCAATCCATCGAGTTCAACACGGCGAGTTTCGAATACTGCCTCCCCTTGCACCAAATTCGCTTCTTCGCGGGAAAGTAGATCTTGATGCTCGGTTTCCTTTTGAATGGCTTCTTGGGAATGCTGTTGCAAAATTTCGTATTCTTTTCCAGAGATGGACAGATCGACTTCCTTGGCTTTGTCTTGTGCCTTGCGGAATTCTTCGGCTTTTTTGGCCTGACGTTCAAGTGAAGCGATTTGCTTCTTCAATTCGTTGATGATGTCTGAAACGCGAAGCAGGTTTTGCTTGGTATAATCGATTTTTCTTTCAGCGGCTTTTTTGCGGCTTTTGTATTTGGTGATGCCCGCAGCTTCTTCGATCATCAAACGACGATCTTCAGGACGTCCGGAAACGATGGCGCCCACTTTGCCCTGCTCGATGATGGAATAGGAACTTTGTCCAATACCGGTATCGAGAAACATGTCGGTGATATCACGAAGGCGGCAAGGAACTTTGTTGATGTAAAATTCACTGGTGCCGTCACGGAAAATGCGACGCTGAAGCGTGATTTCATCATATTGATTATATTGTGCAGGCGCAGTTTTTTCCTGATTGTCCAAAACAAGAGAAACTTCCATCATGTTGGTCGGAGCGCGACGATCTGAACCTGCGAAAATCAAATCTTCCATCGAACGACCACGAAGTTCTTTGTAGCTGAGTTCTCCAGAAATCCATTTAAGAGCATCTACAACGTTCGATTTTCCGCAACCGTTCGGACCCACGATGGTCGTGATCGGCGCGTTGAATTCGAATTTTGTTTTGTCTAGAAAAGATTTGAAACCGGTTAACTCAAGTTGTTTGATTCTCACTGCTACCTCGTTACTTCCCACATACCAAAAACAAACCACCAATGAAAGCCTAAAATACCATACGTTGCCATAATGGTAATTTTGACCTTAGAGCGTTTTCTTTACTTTATAATCACCCAAATCCACAATAGAAACTTGTCCATTGGTCTGCTGAATGATGTAAGCCATTGGTTTTCCATCTGAAATTCGGCTAAAGGCAATGCCACCGACGGCCATGCTTTGACCGTTGATCTGGATTGGATCGATCGGATCTAGCGTCATAAAGCTGAAAAAATCGCCATTGGTTTCCGGATAAGCAAAGGATGGACGGGTGCGAAGTGAAATCTCACCATTGTCACTTGTATAGGGTTCACCAGGTATTACCTCGTTGGTTTGAAGCCCGGATTTGGATCCAGT
>JAWKOB010000009.1:0-68512 GCA_041391405.1 Bdellovibrionota bacterium
TTTCAACGAAAAAGAAAAAATCACCGAAGCGGAGATTTGCGATCAACATACCGGTGCGCTCTATGATTTCAAAATTCAAGGCGGCTTTTACAAATATTTCCTGGGATCCAACTACCGGGAGATGTGGAAACAAAATGTTCGGATCGATTGTTTTAACTTGGCCAAGGAAAAATTCACGGTTGAAAAGATCGACGGAAGTTTGCGTTCACCTGATTTTTTGATCAAAGATCGAATGGGAAATCTTTATCGTCTGCGTCCTTTGAAAAAGGAAGTGCGCCTTCCTGAAGTTTTGCGAGAAACGATCGTGGAAACCGTGCTTTTGGATCAACAATCGGCGCTCAATCCTCTGGGATTCATGTTGGTAGCATCTTTGGCTCGAGACGTTGGATTGCCGACAGAATATCCGCGTCTTGTCTATGTGGATGCTCGTCAATCGGCATTCGCGGTGTGGAAGGATGTAAAGTTTAAGAGCGGATTTTACCAACTGGTTCGTCAACCCTATTTCATCCTCAAGGATCCAGAGTGGAAACTCAAAGGGGTGGTGGAGGTTATCACTGATAAAGAAATGGTTCATCGCGTGGAAAACGAAAGTCGGTACAAAGTCGATCAGGAAGCGTATTTGAAGGCCCGCTTGTTCGATATGATGATTGGTGACTGGGATCGTCAAAAAGATCAATGGTACTGGATGGTCGTTCCCGATGGAAAATACAATCTATTGAAACCGTTTCCTGTCGATCGTGATGCGGCGTTTTATCATTCTGATGGCGTGGTGGGCTGGTGGCGTCGAAGAAAATGGATCAACTACAAATTGCAGGATTATGCCCGCGATTTGAAACATCCCAATCCAATGATGATTCAGTCCTATTCCATGGACCATCGTTATCTTTCGAATCTCACGTTGGAACAGTGGAACAAAGTTGTCAATGACCTTCAAACTCAGCTCACTTCCGATCGAATGGAACTGGCCGTTTCCAAATTGCCGATCAAAATTCCGGAACGTGAACGACAGATTCTGGTCGATTCATTCAAAAAGCGATTGCAGACCTTGCCTCAAGTTGCGGGAAAAATGCGCCTGGCCCTGCGAAAAAATGTGGACATCATCGGAACTGCCGATGCAGATCGTTACGTTGTGCAATCGGGACCCGGAGATTTTGTCGAAGTTACCGGGGCATCCAAAGGTGAAATTGTTTTCTCAGACAAGTTCGATGCCGATGTCACCCGAGAAATTCGAATCTATGGTCTGGGTGGAGATGACGCTTTCAAATTGAATTGGGTGAATTACAACGGCGTCAAAGTCAGATTGATTCCAGGGGCAGGCAACGACAAGATCGTAGCACGTGATCAAAAATAAAACCGATGATTGGCCTCTATGATGAAGACCAAGTTCAGATTGATTCCTACTATGGTTTTCTACAACAAGATTACAAACCTGTTTACAACGATTTTTATTCTCAGGTAAATCAACGCAAGCTCAATGTTCTCACTCCGGTATTGTTCTTGGCTTCAAGCAACGCGGATTCGGGGTTTGTGCTTGGTGGCGGGGTGAAATACTACAAAGAAGGATTTCAGCATTCTCCATGGGCGAGCACCAACGAAATCAAGGCCAATGCTGTTTTGAATCGTGGTGCGGCCAACATCATGTATCAGGGAACCGTATTCGATATCATGAGATCATCTGATTTCGATGTGACCGTTGAGGCAGGGCTTCCGCGATTCTATGGTAGTTTCTTTGGTTTGGGGAATGGACCTCCAGCTTTGGATCCTTCTCGAGACGATAGTTATTATTGGATGCGTGCGCGCCACCTGGAGTCGACAGCCAAAATGACGGTTCCGATTTTCCAATACATTTCCTTGATTCCGCAGATGCAGTTTCGATTCCGAGATTATGTTCTGGGCGACAGCAACTTTTTGTATGATGCCGCGGGCAATGGATTGAACGCAAAGCTTGGCCCAACTTCGGTCGCCGATATCACCAAGCCAAATTACTACATCGGAACAGGTCTAGGACTTCGATACTTTGCCGATGATAGCGTCAGTGGTCCGGTCAAGAAACGTATGATTCGCCTGGAAGCCAAGTGGATGTATCAGCAAGGTCTTTCCCCCGAAGACGGACATTTTCATACGGCAGATGTGTCCGGTGGTTTGACGGGATTTTTCCCAAGATCCAAAACGCAGTGGAAAATTGTCTGGTGGATATGGGGCCAATTTCGGAGATTGGGAATTCTTCGACGCTCAATTTCTTGGCCAAGGACAAAATCTGCGCGGTTTTCATGAACCGCTTTGCCGGATCATCTCGCATCTACGATTCGATCGAAATCAATCAGTCCATTTTGTTTCGTAAACTTTTGGGGAACGATCACGGATATCGGCGTTGGCGTTTTTTATGATAATGGTCCGCGTTTTCATCCACGACGATCCGGGCGCACGCAACTGGCACCAAGCTGTCGGTGGAGCAAACGTGGGTGACCGTGCTCAATAACGTGGCGTTGAAAATGGGTTACGCACGCCATATACGAGCCTCAAAGGCTTCTGGACGTTCGCCATCACCACAGAACTTTAAAATATCTTGAATTATGTGCCGGCGGAGTAGTCGGACAAGTATTTCACCTGCTCAGGGGTGAGTTTGTCCAAACCAAGTCCCATGGTTTGTAATTTCACCATGGCGATTTCCTGGTCGCGTTCTTTGGGAAGAACGTAGACTTGTTTCTGAAGTTTTCACGTTTTGATACAGGTCGAGCAATGCCGTGAACTGATTGGCAAAGGACATGTCCATTGCTGAAGAGGTGGCCTTCAGCGGCAGCGAGAAGGTTGATCAGACGACCTTCGCCCAACACGTAAATGCGGCGACCGTTTTCGGAATGTATTCCTGTTGTTTTCGCGGATGGTCGTCACTTTTTCCGTGAGGTCTTTGAGCTGCGGAATGTTGATTTCGCAATCGTAGTGACCTGTGTTGCAGACCAGTGCGCCGTCTTTCATCGATTCGAAGTGACGATTCACGATGACGTCTTTCATGCCGGTGGCGGTGATGAAAATTTCACCGACTTTGGCCGCTAATCCATGGTCATGACGTCATGGCCTTCAAGCGCGTTGCACGCAGAGCCATCACCGGATCAGTTCGGTGATGATGGTTTTTGCACCCATGCCTTTGGCCCGCAGAGCGAGCACCGCGACCGCAGTGACCGTAACCAGCCACGACAAAGTATTTGCCGGCGATGAGCACGCTGGTGGCACGAAGAATACCATCCAGAGAGGATTGACCTGTTCCGTAAAACGTTATCAAATTCGTTCTTCGTGGCAGAATCATTCACGGCATAGATTGGATATTCCAATTTGCCATCAGCTGCCATCGCGCGAAGACGGTGAACGCCTGTGGTGGTTTCTTCGGTTCCACCGATGATATCTTTGGCCAAATGTTTGTGCTTGTTGTGAACAGTGAAGATCAGGTCGGCGCCGTCATCGAGCGTCAAATTCGGTTTTGATGTTAAGTGTTTGTTCGATGCACCAGTAGAATTCTTCGGTGTTCATGCCGTGCCATGCGAAAATTTCAGTGCCGTTGGCTACGAGCCGCAACTACATTAGGGTGGAAGAGGGTTGCAACCGGACCAGGAAACTTCTGCACCTGCTGCGCGAGTGTTCGACGCCGGACGGCTGTTTCTTTGGTGACGTGAATGCAGCCAGCGATTTTGGCGCCTTTGAAAGGTTTGGTTTTTTCATATTTGCGACGAAGTTCCATCAACACGGGCATGCGGCTTTCCAGCCCATTAAGATTCAGAATCTGCCTTGTTGCTAGCGATGGATTTTTTACTTTGCTCATGTTTTTTTACCTTTCGTTAAATCAAAAAACCGCCATTGATGTGAATGACTTCGCCTTGAATATAGGATGAATCGTCCGATGCCAAGAAACAAATCAAGTGGGCAATTTCAGAGACATTTCCCATCCGCTTGAGTGGGATTCAGCGCCGTCAAATTGTCCAAAACAGGTTGTGGAATGGATCTTGTCATATCAGTTTCAATCAGTCCAGGTGCGATGGCGTTGGCGTTGTTGCCATATCTGGAAAGTTTCAGCGCCCAGGTCTTGGTCATGCCGATAATGCCAGCTTTGGCGGCGGAGTAGTTGGTTTGTCAAAGTTTCCGCGGCTGGCCACCGAAGAAAGGCTGATGATTTTTGCCGTATTTTTCTCACCATGATTTTGGCGCAGGCTTGGGTCAGCAAAAAAGTACCTTTGAGATGAACGTCGATCACCTGATCGAATTGTTTTTCTTCCATCTTCAACAAAAGAAGCATCGCGAAGGATTCCCGCGTTATTCACCAGAATGTCGATGGTTCCGAAATGTTTATGAATCAAAGCAACTGCTGCATCCACCTGTTCTTTGTTGGAAATGTCTGCCACAAAAACTTCAACCTTTCTAATTTCGAAAAATTCTTTTTTTCACTTCTTCGGGAAACTATCTTTTTGAATGTCTATCAGGGCCACGTTGCCTCCAACACAGGACAACATCCCACGGGCCGCTTCTTTTACCGATGCCTTGCGCTGCACCTGTAATTACAGCTGTTTTTATTTTAAATGAGTTGAACATTAGATCGTCAATTGGATGGAAAGATCGAGATAGCCGTCATCATTGCGGCCGGTGATTTGGTTCATGCCAAACCAAGTGTACTGCAATTGGGTTTTTGAAACGGTGATCTGCTGAATAGTAATAGTTCAGAACAGCTGAACCTTCCCAAATGGTGTCGTTGCCGAGGGATTTGTTTGGATCTAGCCAACCGAGAAGCGCAGTCCGGCCTCCAAGTTTGCGCGGCAAAGAAAAACAGCCGGTTGAACGTAATATCCGATGGAGGGTGAAATTGGCGATGGAAGGGCTTGGTGACGGCGATAGAAAAACTCACCTTGTAAGGAGAGGCCTTCGTTTTTCCATACCAATTCACGGATGAGCTACCATGGTGCTGACGGAGAAATCGTCGATCACGCCAATGGCGGTGAAGTCATAATCACGATTTCGATCGTAGGCGAATCCCCCGGCAAGCTCGAATTTGTTGCCTTGAGTTTATTCGACATCGCCTTCGGAGTATCCAGCGGTACCCAGCGGGGTATCGCAAAGCGACCGACGTACAACATTCCTCACCAAATCGCATCATTGGATTGATTTTGACCTGTTTGAAACTGGAAAGGATTGCTTGTGGTTTGAAATCGTGCAGCACCGTTGAAAATACCCCCGGTTAGGCTCCAGAGCATCACCGAAACGATTCAGTGTAACCCCTCGATCGCGACCAGACTAAAAATGCCTGTGTAGCGGCTGATCGTTAGTCAAATTCAAGATTTCCGGAATAGATCATCCATTGACGAGCGAACGGAACCTTGAATTGTCCCATTTTGAAATCGATACCCTCATAGAGCACGCGAATATAATAGTCTTCCAGAATAAAACCTTGTCCCAAGGTCTCTGGAACCGGACCATAGCCTACTGCGCGGGTTTGATTTGCTCCAGCAGCCTGGAAGTAATATTACGAAGATGTGCGGGCCAAAGGCATTGCCGCCGAAATAAAATTTGGCATGCTGAAGATCAAAAGGATGAAATGTTCGCCGCAGGGGATAAAAAAGGCTCCTATGTGTATCCGAAGTTGATTCTGGATCAACCTTCAGGCTGAAACGGTCGTCCTCTGTTTTTGACAAAGAATCCATCTCGATATCGCTGATTTGCGTGTAGCTATCGATCGCGAAGGTGAGGCAACTCCATCCCAAAAGAATGGAGAACAACGAAAATGGAATAAAACGGTTTCTCACGGTATAAGTTGAATATCGTGCACTGGAAAAAGTATCAAATAAAAATCACCATGATGCTGGTCTTGATTTGTCTATCACCCACGGCAGCCATCGAGCGTCTGGGGTATATCGGACAGTCCTTCAGCTTTCCTTTGTTCTTCAGGGACCAACATTCCTACAATGAAATGACCTATCACATGGATATGGGATATTTTCTGCACGAAAACGTAGGTAATGTCCTTGTCCATCAACGCTCAAGTCGATGGTTTGGAACTGTTCTATCTGGAATTCGGGCCTCAATTTTATCCCGTACAAGATACATGGATGATGCCGTATGTCTCAGCCAGACTTTTGTATTCATGGTTCCCAACGGCGATGCCGGCTGGATCGCGAGTTTCGGATTTGAAATGCCGCTGAGCAAATCGTATGAAGCTGAAAATTTTCGACTGCGGTTTGGTACGGGAATGGGGCAGTTTTTGTTCGACAGTGGCAACGTCCTGTTCATGCAGCTCGCCCGCGTCGGCCTAATCTGGTCGTTCTGATCATCGACTGATCAATGAGCGTCGTTCCAGTTTTTGCCGGAACGAATGTCGACAAGCAGAGGAACGTCGAGCTTCATCGCGGTCTCCATTTTTTCTTTGATCATCGCCATCGCTTCTTTGAGCTCACTTGGCGGGACTTCAAACACAAGTTCGTCGTGAACTTGAAGCAGCATTCGAGTTTTCAGGTTTTTCTTTTTGATCTCGTGATGGATGTTGATCATGGCGATTTTGATCAGATCCGCCGCTGAGCCTTGAAGAGGGGTATTGCCGGCCATGCGTTCGGCGATGGCCACCATCATCGGATTTTTTCCATTGATGTCGGGTAATGGACGTCGTCGTCCCATGATGGTTTCAACAAAGCCATTCTCGCGAGCAAATTCGAGCTGTTTGTTGAAGAAATCCTTCACGTGACCGTAGGTTTGGAAATACGACTCGATGAACTTTTTGGCTTCAGGAATGGAAATGCCATTTTCACGGGCCAATCGTTGTGGGCCCATGCCGTAAATAACGCCGAAGTTGATGGTTTTGGCGCGAGAGCGAAGTTCCGGCGTCACTTCATGGAAGCTTTTGTTGAAAATCAAAGCCGCGGTGATGCTATGTACGTCTTCATTTTGCTCGAATGTTCGAATGAGCGTCGGATCTTTGGTCAAATGTGCGAGAAAGCGAAGTTCAATTTGGGAATAATCGGCCGATACAATCAAATTATCGTTTTGTGCCACGAAGGCTTTGCGAATTTCACGACCGAGTTCTGTGCGGATCGGAATATTTTGTACATTTGGATCTGAACTGGACAGTCGTCCAGTTGCCGCAACGGTTTGATTGAAGGAAGTGTGCACGCGTCCTGTTTTGGGATGAACCAGCGTCGGAAGTGTATCAATGTAGGTCGACTGAAGTTTGCTCAAGTTGCGATACTCCAAAATCAAACGAATGATCGGGTGAGCATCGAATTTTTCAAGTGTTTCCTGGTCGGTGGCATAGCCTGTTTTGGTTTTTTTGACTTTGGTGATGCCAGCCGTTTCATGAACTTTGAGTTTCTCAAACAGAATCGGCCCCAATTGCTTTGGGGATTTGATGTTAAATTCTTCGCCCGCGGCCGCGATGATTTGATCCGTGAGTTCTTTGAGACGAATGGTGAGTTTTTGGGACAACTCATTGAGTAACGTAACATCCAGTGCGAAGCCTGTTTTCTCCATGTCGCCGAGCACTTCAATCAATGGTAGTTCGACCTCGTGGTACAGTCGATCGAGTTTTTGTTCATTGATCTGCGGCTCGAAAATTTTGTGCAACTGGAAGCAGGCATCCGCATCCTCGCAAGCATAATGCGACAGTTTCTCGATATCGACCTGATCCATGAACAGCTCGCCTTTGACCGAAACTTCGGAAAAAGGAATTTTTTTCAGATTCAAATGCTTGATCGCTAGGTCATCTAATCCGTGCTGACGGCCATTGGGATCGAGAAGATAGGACTCCAGCATCGTATCGAAGGTGATGCCTTGAACATCGATTCCTAGATTTTTGTAAACGTGACGATCGAATTTGACGTTCTGTCCGCCTTTTGGAAATTTGGTATTTTCCATGATGGGTTTGATCTTTTCAGCGAATTCAGCCTGCGAAAATTCAGCATGAGCGAAGGAGATAAAATGGGCTTTGTCTTTTTCGTAAGAAAAAGAAGTCGCAAGCATTCTCACGTCGACCGGGTGCAAACCGTCTGTTTCGGTGTCGAAGGTAAATTCTTTTTCGATAGGTTTTTCACAAGCTCGTCGAGTTCAGCTCGTGTTTTCACCATGTGGTAATTTTGTGCGGAGGAAGTCTTGAGCTCGACGGATCGTCGATTTTTTTGAGCAGGGAAGTGAAATTTAGTTCTCGATACAAAGCCGCCAAACGAGGGCCATCAGGTTTATCTGCAGGTTTCAATTCATCGACTTCAACGGGTAATTTCACATCCGTTACGATAGTTGCCAAACGCGTTTGCACAAAAATGCCTGATCTTTGTTGGTGATGAGCTTCTCGCGAACTTTGTCCGGTTTCACGGATTCAATTTTCTCAAAGATTTGTTCGAGACTGCCATAATCTTGGACCAATTTGCTCGCTGTTTTTTCTCCGATGCCTGGAACACCCGGAATGTTGTCCGAAGCATCGCCCATCAAAGCCAGCATGTCCGTCACATGGTTGGCTGGAATCCCCCATTTTTTGATGGGAGCTTCTTCGCCCATGATCTCCAGGTCGCCTTTTTGTTTGATATTGTAGATGAAAACGCCCGGTTCGATGAGCTGAAGGAAATCCTTGTCGCCGGTGACCATGTACGCATGAATCTTCTTTTTGACCGCTCGGTGGGCGAGAGTTCCAATCACGTCATCGGCTTCAAATCCGGAAATGGAAATGTAGGGAATGCGCATCGCTTCGACCACATCCTTGATGTAAGGCAGTTGGGCGCGCAGATCATCCGGCATTTTTTCGCGGGTGGCTTTGTATTCTGGAAATTCTTCGTGCCTGAATGTTTTGTCTTTATGATCGAAAACCACAGCCAAAAAATCAGGCTGTTCATTTTCGATAATTCGATTCAGTGCCATGATGAACCCGTAAATCGCGCTGGTGACCATGCCGCTTTTGTTAACGAGCGGGTTTGCCGCAAAGGCAAAATGGCTGCGGTAGGCAATCGCACTTCCGTCCAATAAGAATAACCTTTTCATCTTTATAAAGTCATATAGCAGTCTTTGTTTGCGTAGAAGATTAAAATCGAGACGGAAGGCCCATTTTTTATGTGGCGGCCCCGTCGGGCCGCATTAAGAACTTCGAAAACGTCACCCTTGGTTTAGGGCTTTGAATCGTGTATCCTTAGGCCTATATGTTGGACCTTCTACCCAATTCGATGATCCAGGAGCTGGAGAATCTGCTCATCGAATATGTCTATGAAGATCAGTGGAAGCATAAGTGGGATGGACAAACGATCCCACAGGATTTGGTCAAGTCCTATATCGCGCACGCCAAAAAACTTTCCGCGCTTTTTACCAAAGACCGCCAGCACATCAATTCGAAGTATTTTCATAAAAAAGAAAATCGATACGCCTATATTTTTTATTTTCACATTTCCAGCTTCATGCGCACGTACCATGTGATCCACGAGATGTTTCGCCATGGAATCTGGCCGGAGCAGGCCGATACTTTCATGGATTTGGGATCCGGCTCGGGAGGTTCATTGTGGGCGCTTGGCTTGTACCGTCACCAGCGAAATCTTCCGATCAAACATGTCTACGCGCTGGATCAGGATCAGCACGTGCTCAAAGACGCGAAGAAGCTTTGGTCACGCCTGGTGAAGCATTTCAACATCGATGCACCTGAAATGGTGACTTACAAGCAGGATCTACTCAACATTCAAAAGCTCGAAACCGATGAGTTTTACCACAAAGTCGACATCGTCTTTTGTTCCAACGTGCTCAATGAGTTTTCAAAAATGTCCGAAGCTTCCAAGCTGATGCTTTTCAAAACCATTGCTCTTCACATGCTCAAGAAAAACGGAATGCTCGTCATCATCGAACCAGCCCTTTCGGAAACGGCCAGAAAACTGATGGAACTTCGTGATTTTCTTGGAAAACATCGCGGCGGACGTGCCAATTCATGCGGTCACATCATGGGTTGTCCTATGCTGAAAAACCTAAGGACTGGTGCCACTTTGAACTCAATTGGGAGCCGCCAAGACTTCGCAAGAAAATCGAGGACTCACTAGGGTTTCACAGCGGAACGCTCAAATACTCTTACTTGGTTTTCAAAAAGAAATCCCTGGAAGCCCAGCCTGTCTGGGAACGTAAGAGATACAGAGCGCTGTCTCCGGCATTGAAAAATGGAAATGAATATTGTGTTCTTCTTTGTTCCGATGCCGATGTCATTTCCGTCTATTTCGACAAGGACAACAAGATTCTTCGCAATGTCGTGCGAGGAAACTTGATCGAGATGGGACCAGTGGATACTTTTGAAAACAAAGCGCAGCGTTTCCAACGCTCTGTGCGATTGAATGCGAATTCCAAACCTATTGTTGTCTTATGAGCCGCAAACCCATCGAAGTCGTCGCCGTCATTCTGCAAGCCAACGGAAAGGTGCTGATCGGCAAGCGAATGAAGGGGATTCGAACGCGGGTAAATGGGAATTTCCCGGTGGTAAATCAGGCCGAATGAAAATCCAGAAAAAGCGCTGACCCGTGAAATCAAGGAAGAACTGGGAATCAATGTGGACCGTTTTACATTCTTCGAGCAGGTTCAATTCGACTATCCCACCTACAGCGTCAATATTCGGTTTATCTCTCGAATCTTGAAGAAGAGTTGGATTTTTTGCTCGATGCCCACGACGAATTGGCGTGGATTTTCCCGCGGCAAATTGATGAGTATGATTTCCTGGAAGCCAATCGCAATGTTCTGAAAAAAGCTGATCGATTCAGCCAAGGCGTGAGAACGCTGTCAGCGTTTTTTCTTTGGTTTGAGAAGCAGCAATTCTTTGATGTAGGTTTCGATTTTCTGATCTTCGGGTTTGAGTTGGGTGAATTTACATATGCCCGAACCTTTGCCGCTGCCACCTTCACGATAGCTCCAGGCAACCACAGCTTCCGTTTCAATGGCAGGGTCATGATTCGGAAGTTTGAATGAAATATGAATGGTGCCGATCGGTTGGATTTGGTCGTGGCAGATAAAGGCGCCCCGTGGTGGATAGATTGAGGATTTTGGTGAGGTAGTAGCCCCCACTGCCGAAAGGTCGACCATGATTTCGACGGCGGCTCTGTTTTCGTCCTTGCGCCGTTCTTTGGACCCTTCGATTTCGTCTTTCTGCATTAATATAGTATATCTAGAAACCGAAATAAGTTCATGAAAAAATCTTTCCCATTGTTTTGATTTGGCTGACGGTGTCATCGGCGCTTTTTGAACTTCTTGCGCAGCTCGGACAGTTCATATAGATCTCAAAATATTCTTGGAATGGTTCGTTGTGTTTTGTTTTGCGCTGTCGATATGGGTCGCACGGAAGCAATTTGTTCAAGATAGCCGTATCGTTCTTGAAGAGACCAAAGGATGGGAGCCGGATATGCAGCAAGACATTGCGCAATTTATCAAAGCCCGCAAAAGTAGATTGTTGACGTCCGTATCCCTAGTGCTTGTGCTGCTTGTTTTTAAATTTGCCGTTGCCTATTTACAACCTGAATACAAAAGAGCCTTTTTTGTATGTGTTTGTGATCGCTTTGTTTCACGTCTCCTCGTGGCAGTCTGATCCTGTTTAAAATTTCACGAACCATCTCCTGGATTCGGCATGAAAATATCCTGGCAGTTGCGGAGCAGTCATGAAGATCATCGCTCATCGCGGCTATTCGGCAAAATTCCCCGAAAATACAATGGCGGCATTCAAAGCGGCCGTGGATGCTGGGACCGACATGATGGAATTCGACGTTCTTTTGTCCAAGGACAAGGTTCCAGTCATCATGCACGATCAGACGCTGAATCGCACAACCAATGGCAAAGGTATGGTTGCGGCCTATACTCTCCAGATTTAAAAAAACTCGACGCCGGAAAAGGCGAGATGATTCCAACGTTGGAAGAAGTGATTTCAACATTTCAAAAAACACCACTTCACATCGAGATCAAGTCCGAAGCTGTCGGAGATCAAGTCAAAGGTGGGGTGGAAGAACTTGTGTTGGAACTGGTGGATCGGTTTGGCATAGAATCAACGTGTGTGATTTCATCTTTCTCCAGCATTCCATTGTTCCGAATTCGCGATATGAACAGCAAAATTGCAATCGCGGCCACGTTCGATCATTCCCTGAACGATGCGGACAAGCACATGATCGAACAACTTCGCCCATTCGCCATTCATTTGCCGATCAATAAAATTCGCAATTCGGATGTCGACTATGCTTCCGTGAATGATCTGCGCATCAACGTATATACGGTCAATTCACCCGTTCAGATGAAATCCGCACAAGATCTTTTGCGTGGATGGAATTTTTACAAATGGTAGAGAAACTTTGGCCTTCTTTACATAGAATTTCTTAGAGCTTCTTATCGAGATTGTTGGGGCGTGGGAATGGCGGGCCAGGTCGCGCGAAGTAGTATCCTTGGGCGTAATCTATTCCAAAGCTTTTGACCACTTCCCAGGTCTTCCTTGGTTTCAATGCCTTCCGCGACGGTTTTCGCTTTCACGGATTTGGTCAATGCTGCCAGAGTTTGAAGAATGTCTTGTTTGACTTTGGATTGATGAATGCCGCGAATAATCGACGCGTCGATTTTCACGAATGCTGGCTCAATTTCCACAATCGCTTCCAAACTTGAATAACCTGCGCCGACGTCATCGATCGCGATATTAACGCCTTCTTTGATGTATTGATTCAATGCTTTTGAATTGAACAAACTGTTCGATCGCATCCCGCTCCGTGATTTCAAGCACGATGTCTTGAATCGGAATTTTATTTTCTTTCAAAAATTCAACAAAGACATTCGCGCTGAATTCAGGATCGTAAATCAAATTCGGCAATGTATTCACGAAAAGTTTTTTCAGGCTCTTTTGCCACGGGCATTGATGATCGAGCGTTTACGACATAGACGATCCAGATCGAAAAGCAAGCCGATGTCTTCGGCCAGTGTGAAGAAAATCACAGGCGCTTCGATCTCCCGGAATTCGCAGGGCCGCGGCTCAGAGCTTCGTAGCCGAATACGGTGTGCGCTTTCAAATCGATGATAGGTTGATAGACCGTAGTGACTTTCCTCGAGAAGAATTTTTGGAGTCGACCGCGATTTTGAAGTTCAGTCTTGGAGTTCTGAAGCGTAGCGATGTTTTTGGCTTCTTCGATCATTTTGTAGATCGTTCGTTTTGTATTCACCATCGGATTGTGGATGGCCATGGAATAACCCACGTGGATTTTCGGAAGCTTGTTGAGGTAGTGATACAAATCCAAGAAAAGCGTGTAGTAAAGATATTCTTGAACGCGCTCACAGGCATTTTCGACGTCTTCTTTGAAAAGTAGGTCTTTGCCGTTTTCTTTTCTAGGTTCAAGAAAGGAAAATCAGAAAGGAACAACCGTGAACTTCGCTGAGTGCGATCACGTCGTTTTGCGGATGGCATCCACGAATGTTGATGAGCGCTGCGGAAATCTTCTTCATGATTTCCTCGAAGTAAGCATCTCCGTATTTTTGCTCGATGAAGGAGAAGTGACTTGCATCCACGTAGATGACGCCGAGCGCTTTTTCAGTCAGCAGTTTGTTTTCAAGTTCTGGTAAGTAGACCAGATAGCTCCGAAGAGCCGCGTTCTTCGTCGACGAGTCTGTTTTTGTAATTGATGGTGCTCACTTGAATCGATCCTTGAAACTCGACCATACCTTCCCTGGGCACAAAGGCAAAATTTTTTCATCTTTTTAACTAGTTACACGGATTTTTTTCGTTTTCTATCTAACATAAAAGACCTACTGGGATTGATCATGAATCTTTTTTCAGGGCTTGGCGACCCAGTAGCATGCGATATCCCATGAGCGATCGGTTCACGAGAGTCAGTTCAATGGTGTATTCCTCCGAGCCGACACGGATGATGGTGTTGATCACAGGGCGCTGGGTTTTTTCGCCCATGGAGCTTTTGACGGTGCGATAATCAATCAGCAGGGCTTTGGCCAGAATTGGCTGTTTGGTCTTGATGGAGGGAACGACTTCGAAAGTGACCCATTTTTGTTTTGACGTTCGTCACTTCAATATCGCGTGCGTGCAGTGCCGAGGTTTTTGCACCAGTATCGACTTTGGCTTTGATCGGAAGCTTGGAAGATTGGGAAGACTGACCCACTCACGCCAGCCCAACACAGTCTTTTCTTTTTGCGTTTCTTCACGTTCACCGATGAATAAATTAGCATTGTCGCATGGCAAGGTTAATTAAAAACAGAAGCATTCGCCGTGCCTTGCCTCCTGGTGGGTTCAATTTTGAGACGCTATCGGACAATACGCCGATCTCCGGCCATTATATTCGTTACAATGCCAGCGAAGTGATTGAGGGTGAATTCGAGCTTTCAAGCATCAAGTCGATCGATGCGCTCGAATCCAAATATATCCACTGGTTCCATATCGAGGGGTTCGGTCAGGAAAAGTTCCTGAAGATGATCCATGAAACCTTTCATATTCCCATGTTCCAGATGGCAGATGTTCTCAATATCGATCATCATCCCAAAATCGAGGATCTGGATGATTTGTTGTTTTTCTTGCTCAAGAGCGTGGAGTTGAATGAGGGGCAGGGGTTGGATCGTTTGGCCTTCCATCATTTGGGTGTTTTTTTGGGGCATAATTTCGTGCTCTCTTTCTCTGAAAAGCCATTGACGGTGTTCAACGTGGTCAAAGAGCGCATTCGTCAGAAAAAAGGGCGCGTTCGTGACAGCAAGGAAGATTTTCTTTTCTACTCACTGATCGATGCGATTGTGGACAATTACTTTTACATCGTTGAACAGCTGGGCAATGAAGTCGAGGAGCTGGAAAAGTTGGTGTTCTTTGAGCGTAGCCATAAAAAAATGCTTCCGAAGATCAATCGTCTCAAAATGGAGTTTTTGCTTTTGCGCAAGCTCACAACTCCAGTGGATGAAGCTGTGCAGTTGATGAACAATCTGCGCGCCAAACTTTTCGATGAGGATTTGGAAGATTATCTGATCGACCTTCAGGATCACTCACGGCAATTGGTGTCGGTGATCAATGGCTATTATACGATGCTCAATGATATCTTGCAGATCTACGCCACCAGCATCAATCTTCAAACCAACCGAATCATCACATTCTTGACCTTATTCACCAGCATCTTCATCCCTTTGACCTTCATCGTTGGGGTTTATGGGATGAACTTCAAGCACATGCCTGAACTGGAATGGGAATACGGATATCCAATGGTCTGGATGGTGAATGTTTTGATCGCTGTAGTGATGATTTGTGTGTTTCGCCTCAAAAAATGGCTATAGATCAATCGATATTTAACAATTCCTAATGATTTTTCGGTTGGAACTGCAGTATAATAGTGGTAGCAACGGTAACAATTCTAGCCGGGTGACTTAGCGTAAGCTTATCGTTGGCCTTCGAGTATTTCTCAAGCCTGAAGTGATTTTTTGGGCTTCACAAATTTTCGAAGCCAATCCCATCACAATTCGTGAGTAAGCTCCATTACCTAAGGTTTGCCCAAAGGTGGAAAGGAGGCAGCCATGCGAAAACCAGAAGAATTCGATACGGTGACGTTTGAATCGTATCAACGAAACATTGTGGATGAAACACTTGAACAGTGGCCATCCCTCACGCCTGAAGAACGTAAAAGTCTTTTTTTGAATCTTCAACGTGAAGATGAGGATGAATTGTTTTTGCGACTCTCCGCACACGATCAATCCGAGATTTTGTCCAATGCCACGCTTTCTCAGCGCAAAATATGGATACGACTTCTTGCGCCGGATGATGCCGTGGACGTGATTCGGAAAGGCCTTTTGAAGACGTGATTCATATCTAGAGTTGCTGGATCCTCAAACTCGTGTGGAAGTTCGTGCGCTGTTGGCCTATCGAGAAGATCAGGCAGGGGGACTCATGAGTCCTCGTTTTGCGCGTGTTCGCCCTGAGATGAGCGTCGAAGAAGCGCTTCGCTACCTTCGCGTTCAAACCCGTGCGGATCTTGAAACCATTTATTATGGGTATGCCCTGGACAATGAACAACGGCTTCTGGGTGTTGTTTCTTTGCGGCAGCTTTTTGCATCTCCAGCGCATATGCGCGTCGATGAAATCATGGTGAAGCATCCCGATTTGATCACGCTGAAAGATAATGAAGATCAAGAAATGATCGCACGTGAATTCGGCAAGTGGAATTTTTATGCTTTGCCAGTTGTAGATGACCAAGGGCATATGAAAGGTATCGTCACTGTCGATGACATGGTTGACGTTGTTCAAAAAGAAGCTTCCGAAGACATTCAAAAGTTCGGGGGTGTTGAAGCCTTGGAAGCTCCATATTTCAACACGAAATTTTTGAGCATGATTCAAAAAAGGGCGGGTTGGCTGATGGTGTTGTTCGTTGGTGAAATGTTCACGGCAACCGCCATGGGCTATTTCGAACACCAGATTTCCAGCGCGGTTGTTTTGACGCTCTTTATTCCTTTGATCATCTCAAGTGGTGGAAACACAGGGTCTCAAGCATCCACCTTGGTCATTCGCGCCATGGCTTTGGGGGAAATTCGCATTCGAGATTGGTGGAGGGTGATGGGCCGTGAAATCGCCGCCGGATTATTCCTTGGTGGTATCTTGGGCTTGTTGGGATTTGCCCGTATTCTGTTCTGGCCGACCAGCGCAACTGTGTATGGACAACATTATGCGCTCATCAGCGTAACGGTGGGCATCAGTCTATTGGGAATTGTGCTTTGGGGAACCCTGGTGGGATCCATGCTTCCGTTTCTATTTCGAATGATCAAAGTTGATCCGGCCACGGCTTCCGCACCCTTTGTAGCGACCCTTGTGGATGTCACGGGACTCATCATCTATTTTACTGTTGCCAACATCATCTTGGCTGGAACGTTGTTATAATTCACGAGTTATTAAGAATTGATTAATAGTTGCGCCAACTATCGGAATCGTTTAAGGAATTTGAGGTAAATCAAACCTTCCTTAGGGGGATTCATGAGTAACGCTGGAGCGATGGCTGATAAGTTGAACCGTACTGAAGTGGACAAGTTTCCTCCACAAATCAAATACATCATTGGTAACGAGGTGTGTGAAAGATATTCTTTTTACGGAATGCGCTCCATCCTGACCATGTTCATGATCCAAGCGCTTTTGTTTACCAAAGGCGAAGCAGAAGGCATTTACCACTATTTCGTTTCCATGGCTTACTTTACTCCACTCATCGGAGATTCATCGCCGATCGTTTCTGGGGCAAGTTCAAAACCATCATGATCCTTTCGTTGTTTTACTGCTTGGGTCATGCGACCTTGGCTTTGATGGATGTTGAAGCAGTGACAGCAATGTTTCCAGCCAAGACATTGTTGTATGCTGGACTGTTTTTCATTGGTTTGGGTGCAGGAGGTATCAAGCCTTGTGTTTCCGCCAACGTGGGTGATCAATTCACGGAGAAAAACAAACACCTCATCAACAAAATTTTCAACTGGTTCTATCTTTCGATCAATTTCGGATCTTTCTTCTCAAGCATCATCACACCGTGGGTGTGGGAAAAATGGGGATCTGGATGGGCGTTCGGTATTCCAGGCATTTTGATGGCACTGGCCACGATGATTTTCTGGATGGGCCGTCACCAAATGGTGAAAATCCCGCCAAGTGGCAAGAACCCACACGGTACATTGGCTGTGCTTTCTTCCGCATTCAAGAATCTTGGAAAAGGAAAAGGTTTTTTCGGTGGAGCAACCGAAGATCACCCAGCTCAGGCTGTAGATGCTGTTCGAGCCGCATTCAACGTGGGGCGTATTTTCATTCCTTTGGTTCTTTTCTGGGCCTTGTTTGACCAGCACGGTTCAACGTGGGTGGTTCAGGCTTCCAAAATGGATTTGAACTTTTTGGGATTCACCATCAATCCATCTCAAACTTCGGCATTGAATCCGATTTTGGTTTTGTTGATGGTTCCAGTATTCACATTGTGGATTTATCCATCTCTTGAGAAAGCTGGAATTGCCGTGACACCACTTCGTAAAATGTCGGCGGGAATGTTTTTCGCGGCACTTTCGTTTGTGTTCATGGCATGGAACCAATACCGCATGGATGGTGGACAAATCATCAATGTAGCGAACCAAATTTTGCCATACTGGGCATTGACCACCGCAGAAATTCTGATTTCAATCACGGGATTGGAATTTGCGTATACACAAGCTCCACGCAGCGTGAAATCGACCATCATGGGTCTGTGGTTCTTGAGTGTGTCGCTGGGCAACTTGGTAGCGGGAGCAATTGCAGCTTCCAATAAGTTCGAAGGTGGAAGCTTCTTCATGTTCTTTGCAGCGCTGACCTTCGTTTTCGCAATCATCTTCATTTTTGTTGCTAAGACCTACAAAATGCAAAGCTTCGTAGAAGCGGATCGCGATTAGAACCAAAAACATTCAACAAAAAAAAGAGCGGCGCATGCGCCGCTCTTTTTTATTCCTTAAATATGATTATTTTTCAGCTGTGATCGCCGCAACGACAGTAGGGCGATTGCGCACACGTTCCAGAAAAGCTTGAACGTGTGAATACTGAGCCAAATCCATTCCCACGTGCTTTGCCCAACTCAAAGTCACAAATGCGTAAGCATCTGGCGCTGTGAAATTCTTGCCCATGAAAAAATCATTTTTGCTGAAATGTTCATTGAGATAGACGAATTTCGGTTGCATCGATTTGATAAAGATCGCACGCGTGTTGTCGTCAAAATCAGGTTTGAACAAAATGCCGATGCCTTTGTGAATTTCCGTCGCCACATAATTGAGCCATTCCTGACATTTGTATCGTTCCCAGGTGCCGGCTTTGGGCATCAAATTCATCTCGGGTTTTAAGTCCGCGATATATTGAAGAATCACGGCCGATTCAGTCAATACTTTGCCATCATCGGTCACCAGTGTGGGCACCAAGGCTTTGGGATTGTATTTCAGGATGCTTGAGCGATCGGCCTTGTCCATTTTTTCAAGTTCATAGGGAGTTTGTGTTTCTTTGAGCAAAATGTGCGGAGCAAGGGAGCAGGCGCCTTTCAAATAAAAGAGTTTCATCATGTTTCCTTTCTGATTAAAGATCGATGGTTTGAACTTTACATCTTGCACGCCTATCGTAAAGTCAAAAAGCATATGGAAAAAGCGCATCATAGTCATTGGTGCTGGATTTGCTGGCATCAATGCGGTCAAAAAGCTTTGTCATGACCCAAATCTCGAGATTACGCTCATCGATCGTCGCAATCATCATTTGTTTCAACCACTTCTATATCAGGTAGCGACAGCCGGACTTTCACCAGCGGATATCGCCACACCCATCCTCAGTATTTTTTCAGAAAACGAAAACGTCACTGTCATCATGGCGAATGTCGACTCTGTGAATCTTGCAGGAAAAACCATTCGAACCAGCGATGGGGTGACATATAATTATGACTACCTTGTGATGGCTTGCGGAGCCAAGCACAGTTACTTCGGTCATGAAGAGTGGGAGCCATTTTCTCCGGGCTTGAAAACATTGGAGCAGGCCACGGAAATTCGACGAAGGATTCTGCTCGCATATGAATTGGCTGAAAAAGAAACAGACAGCGACAAACAAAAAGAGCTTCTGACATTCGTGGTGGTGGGAGGCGGTCCCACTGGCGTTGAATTGGCAGGTACGATTGGTGAAATCAGTCGGCAGACCTTGTCTGAAGATTTTAGAAACATACGTCCAGAGCGTACGCGCGTGCTGCTGATCGAAGCTGGACCGCGCCTTTTGCCTGCATTTTCCGAAAAACTTTCCAAAATGGCGGCGCGAGATCTCGAAAAGCTCGGTGTGCAGATTTGGACGTCCACACGCGTGACCAATATCATGGAAAATAGAGTGGAACTTGGAAGTGAGAATATCAAGGCGCGCACGATCATCTGGGCCGCTGGCGTTCAACCTTCAAGTTTGGGAAAGTCTCTGGGAACTCCAATGGATAAAATTGGACGCGTGATCGTTGAAAAAGATGTATCACTTCAAAGCTATCGCGAAGTTTTTGTGTTGGGAGATCAAGCTATGTTTCCAACTCTAGATGGAAAGGGGCTTCCCGGCCTGGCACCTGTGGCCATGCAGCAAGGAACCCATGCAGCCAAAAACATCCTTGCCGATCAGCGACAAAAACCACGACAAGATTTCAAATACAATGACAAAGGTGTGATGGCCACCATTGGAAGAAAATCGGCGATTGTTCAAATGAAACATTTGGAATTTGGCGGCTTGTTGGCTTGGATCACTTGGTTGTTTGTCCATATTTTTTATTTGATTGGATTCAAAAATCGCGTGTTTGTTTTCATGCAGTGGGCATGGAGCTATGTCACGTTCAAACGTGGAGCCCGGCTGATTGTCGATAAAGAATGGCGTACAAGCGTCAAATTCCCAAAAAAATAGGGTGATTTTCTCCACTCTTGAAAATCTCAAGTACCAAAAGTCTGCTTGGCATTTGAATTGCTATATTCAGTAGTGGTTAGAAATGAATTTAATCTTCAACAAGGAGAAATGTATGAAATCATTAAGGTTTTTGATGGTATTGTCATTGGTATTCGGGTTCAATCAGGCATTTGCGGAACAGACCATGGGGGAAAAAGTCACGGATAAAGCCCATGATGTTAAGCGGGATATGAAAGCGAAATCGCATCGCATGGAAGAAAAAGCCTGCGATAAAAATGATGACAAAACTTACGCAGATTGCATGGCGAAAAAAAACAGGTAATCGCGCAGAAGAAGCCAAAGATGCAACCAAAGACAAAGCTACGGAATTGAAAAACAAAGTCGACTAAAGTTTTTCATTCCAAGCGATTGAGCTTATTCTCTTGATGATAGTATGTGGGCGATCAAAGATTGATCGCCCCAAAATCCCCCAACTTTACAGAGGAGAAAAATATGCTTTGGGCACTGTTTATTGGTTTGATCGTAGGCGCTGTTGCACGTTTGTTGATGCCGGGTAAAGATCCAGGCGGAATTTTTGTAACGATCGTCGTCGGTATTGTCGGATCTGTTCTAGCTTACTGGATCGGGCGTGCGATGGGGTTTTATTATGAAGGCCAACCCGTGGGATTCATTTCCTCAGTGATTGGTGCGATGATTTTCCTGGGAGTTTTAAGGATGATTCGAGGAAAGTAAATTTGAATGTCTAAAAAATCAAAATTGCAGAAAGTTGCGCAAAAAGCGCAACCCACGGATAAAAACGTGGTTGCGCTTTTGCTCAAGGATCATCGTGCGATGAAAAAGCTGATGGAGAAAATCAAATCCCCTCGGTCCAAACCGTCCCAGATTTTTTCTGCGTTCAAAAAACTTGAAAAGCTTGTGCATTCTCACATGCGCGCTGAAGAAACGTCGCTGCTTCACAAACTCAAAGGTCACGAAAAGTTTGAGGATCAAGTCGAGGAAGGAATCGAGGAGCACAAGATCCACGAAACCGTGATCGCAGGGATTCATCGCCTGAAAGACAAGGGGCGCAAAGTGACTCAGATCAAAATTTTCTGTGAATTTCTGGAGCACCACCTCGAAGAAGAGGAAACGGAGCTTTTCCCGCAGTTCAACAAATATGCAGCGCTTTCCACGAGGAAAAAAATGGGGGCGACCTTTATGAAACGTCGCAAAGCCACACATTCCTCAAGAGTGCGCCCAGTGGGCGCTTTGGCCAGCTATTGATTCGTTGCGTCATTTTTGATATAGCTTCAGTCCATGAACATCATTCGAAATTCAATTATTGTTCTTTTGAGTTTTATTTTCGTTGGTCAAGTATTGGCGAACAACACAGAGAAGAAAGACTTATATATTCAAAAACTTTCATCCTGCGATTCCGTGGGATTGGAAAAGAGATATTTCCCGAAAGAAAAAAGTTCAGCCTATTACAACAACGATAGCATGTCCGTGTTTTATGGGTGTGTTGGAAACGATCCCGATACTTATTTTTTCGTGAAGGACAGTACTATTGCGGGAGCTGAAGGCAAATTCAACGATGAAGTGAAGCTTTTTTCGGATTTGGTCGATTATTACAAAAAAAATTCCGGATACAAACTTGCAGGTTCTTCCAATCGAGAAATCAAGACCGGCATCATTGAAAAATACCGCTTCGACAAAAAACAATAACTGCTAGTTATTTACATTTCAATGGTGATCGGTTACTAACAAGTTCCCAATCAATGGGGCTGTAGCTCAGCTGGGAGAGCGCTTGCATGGCATGCAAGAGGTCGTCGGTTCGATCCCGATCAGCTCCACCAATTGTTCGTCGCGGCCTCCGCCGCCGACATTAGGGAAAAACGCTTTTCCCTCTGGGTTTGAACAAAGTCCAAACCCATTCACCCTTTGCGATTATCCAATCAAAACAATCTTTGTCGCGCGTCGGTTTTAGTGACTCTTGTGACGTAAGGAACTAGAGTCACTTAGATCTAAAATTGGGTGAATTCGAGCTTGCGAGAAGATCCCAATTTTGATCGATCCCGATCAGCTCCACCAAGCTCTCCACACTATGGTTTTAGGTTGTCTTCTTTGTACATTTTGCAGGCTTTGATTTGCTGCAGGGAAATGTCACCCGTGGTCACGTCCTTGACTGGACGACCCTGTAGAATCGGTTTCACGCAATCACGATGAAAAAATTCTTTGTAACCGGCGGACTTGCAGGCACGCTCAATGACGGCGCAGGGGTTGGGGCGGTTGGTTTGTGTGGGTTTGGTTTTTTTCTGCGTTGGTTGGGCATTTTCAAGATCGAACGGTAGATCCTCAGCGATCGCAAAACCAGTGATTAATAAAATGGCTACGAACCATAGATTTTTCATGCGACTCCTTCTTACGTCATCCAAGAACTTAAGACTCTTGTTTGTTGCTTTCGACAAAATAGATTCTGAAATACTGGGCTGCAGAAAACAAAGCCGTGATCACAGCCAGATACAACAGGTTCATGCCGATATTATACCAGTTAAATCCCAGAAAGTGTTGATCCGGTCCTAACATTACGAAACCAATGCCGAATCCTTCAAAATAAGCTTTGGTTTTTCCCACCCAGTTGGGCGAGAGCGTGATGCCTTCGCTTTGGGCCAAGGCTCGTAGCGCATTGACGATCAATTCACGACAAGACAACACAATGGCAATCCAAACCGCCAGAAAATGAATATGGACCAGTAGCATCAGTGCAGTAACCACCAGAATTTTGTCGGCCAACGGATCCATGATTTTGCCAAGTTGCGTGATTTGATTGGTGGCGCGGGCGATGATGCCGTCGATTTGATCGGTGATGAAGGAAAGCCCGAAGATGCAGGCGGCCCAAAACAAATGTTGTTCGGAGGGAGCCATTGGATGGCGAAGAAGCCAAACAATAAAAGGAATCGACAAAATACGAATGAACGTGAGCAAATTCGGAATCGTTAAGATTCTTTTGCGATTTTTAAAGGTAAGGGACTGGTTTTGCGACGTCATTCTGCTTCAAAGAACTAGTCGATTGCATCGAAAATTGCGAATAATATTTTTTAATTTTTTGAATATAATCAATGGTTTCCGGATAGGGCGGCACACCTTTGTATTTGGATACAGCCATTTCTCCGGCATTGTAGGCAGCCAGTGCCAAATCCAAATTGCTTTCATATTTCGTCATTAGCTTTTTGAGATGTCGAATGCCTGCGTCCAAATTCTCTTTTGGATCGAATGGATTTTGCAATCCAAGATCCATGGCGGTCATCGGCATGATTTGCATCAACCCTTGGGCACCAACTCTTGAAATCGCCATCGGATCATAGTCGGACTCAGCTTTGACCACGGCTTCTACCAGGTATGGATCCATCTCATGATGTTGGGCAAGGTTTTGAATGATGGGCGTAATTTGGCCCTTTACAGCCATATTGTAAAAGCGGGCATGGCGGGTGGGGGGCTTGTGATGAACCACAAAACGTGCCTTGGGTTTGTATTCTTTGACCTGATATTCGTCGGGAGGTGTATCGGTAAAGTGAATCGTACCTTCCTTATCCTCATACTGATAAATGGGTTCCGCCATCACATTGGGTGTGATGAAAAGTAAAAGCACAATTTGAAAAAAAGTTTGCATCTTGCTGAAATTGCTTAAGAATTTGATATCTCGAATATTGTACCAAAAGAAAGGGATTCCCATGTAATTTTTTTGTTTGTTTTTTAAAGGACCTGTGACAATATGTGTATGGGTGTATATGGTTATGAACATATCTTGCCCTCAACCACACTAGACTGGAAGCTTAAACATGAATCGCAAAAAAATTTCGACCACCGTATACATCACGGAAGATCAGAACGATAAGCTCAAGCTTCTGAACAAACGCACCAAAGTTCCAGTTGCAGAATACATCCGCCAAGGGATTGATATGGTGTTGGACAAATACAAGGACCAAATCCCAGGTCAAATGTCGTTTTAAGCTTTCGTCCCCCGACTTGAATTTCTAGGTCCTATTGTGGTACAAGACCACCCATGTTTCAATTCACTGCATTATTTTTGACGTTTCTAGTGCCAGCTTTAGCACAGCTAAAGATGCCACCTTTGATTCCGCCATCCTTGAAAAATAAAACCGTCTTTGGTTCACATCATGCCGACGGTCGAAGCTGAGCAAAAGCGATTGCCTCTGGGTGCACGGGGTTCTATGTAAAACGGGACATGGCCGATGATCGTCTGATCATCCTCGAAGAAAATAACTTGATATTGACCAATTTGAGCTGCTTGATCCGCTCAGAGGAGTTGAACAAACCGCAACCCAATCTTCAGATCATTGAGCTACCATTGAGGATACCGAAGGGCGTTTATATTCCAAATTTACGGTGGTGGGCTATCACAAGGCCGCCAATTTGGCCCTGATCAAGATTGACAAAGATGATGGCAAGCAGACGGAAAAAATCGTACCTGTAAATCTGAACTTGAATCGACCCTGGGAGATTTTGAAGCTTTATATTCTATTCGTTATCCGAGCGCAGTTCCTCAAAACGATGTGTTGTCATCCACATTGGAAAAGTCATTTGTGGCAAATTTCGGAAATGTTCAGGTCACCTATCTTTTGCATCAAGGAGACGGTTTGCTCAATGGTTTCGAGGGAAGTCCGATCATCAATTCCAAAGGTGAGGTCGTAGGATCAATTCCTACAGCAATTTTTACTTCTTCAACATCGGATATGATTTTTCCTCACTTACAACGCTTGAAAAATCCCGAAAAACCGATTCTGGTCAACATGTCGATGAGTGGCAACGTGCAAACCGATCAATATGTCATGAGCTTGCAGGATTCAGATCGAAGCATCATCGACAATGATGGTTTTGATGAGGCCTTGTTTGTCCATCGAGCCATGCAGACGTCCAAGATCGATGATTTTCTGGAAATGTTTTTCCAGACCTTGATGGTGAAAATCTCTCAGATCCATTGCGCAACGCCAACAGCCCCGAAAGTAGGTTGTTCTATTTTCAGGCGCTGGACTATATGTTGGACGTGATTTTCGAAGAATTCATGGTGGAAATCGCAAGGGTTAAAAACTCGCGCGTGGACGATAACAAACGCTCCAAGATGATGAACCAAACGGCGGTCAAGCTGTCAGATTATTTCGATGTTCTCAAGATCCTCAAAAGAATCTTCGTATGACGATCATGAGTTCAAATCCATACCTACAGGCATATCAAAGCAAAATCGATTGCCTTGTCGATGCGTTCAAACTTCATACGAATCAAACCATCATGATGCCCAAGCCTTTGGGCGTTCAGGATGAATCGATTGTTATAAAATCATGCGATGCCTATCTTGAATTCATGGAAAAAATCAAAAGGACAATTTCCGCAGACTCAAAAACGAACCGTACGGTGCGGATAATCTCAAGCACCTTCTTTCGCTTCAGCAACAGTTTTTCATCGGAAATTAGTCTTTCAAAAGTTTTTCAATCTTTTTGGTGACCTTGTCGTCCAGCGGGTTGGTGGTGGAAATAAAGTAATCGACGAGATTTCCTTTTTATCGATCAGGTATTTCGAAAAATTCCATTTGGGAGCGGATAGCGCACCTAACTTGGCTTTGGCCCATTGATAGAACGGGTGAGCATCACTTCCGGTCACATCTTCTTTTTTCGCCATCGGAAAAGTCACACCGTAATTCACTTCGCAGAATTTTGCGATCTGCTCGCTGGATCCCGGTTCCTGTTTTCCAAAATCGTTGCTTGGAACGCCGATGACGACAAGGCCTTGGTCTTTGTATTTTTTGTAGAGAGCTTCGAGATCTTTGTATTGCGGTGTGAATCCACATTCCGGCTGTGTTGACGATCAAGATGACTTTGCCTTTGTAATCCGAAAGTTGCAGGGGCTGGCTGACATCAATTGGTTGAATGAGAATGCATAGGCATCATGAGCGAGTGCTTCATTGGCTGAGGATTTGGATGAAAATAGAGAGGAAAACATCAAGGCTCCTAGTATGAGGGTTGGAATTTTCATGATCAATGACTCATGAATAACATCAAAATCATGAAAATGTCGATGGCTAGAAGTGTGGGGTGATTTCCTTTGGTCTTGCCACTAAAAAGTTTCAATGCGGTCCAGCACAAGAATGACCAGATCAACCCTTGGGTAATAGAATAGGTCAGTGGAATCAAAATAAGCGCCAGAAAGGCCGGAATGACCTCGTCCAGCTGGTTCAAATTGATTTTCAAAAGAGGTGTGATCATGAACACACCCACCAGAATCAAAATCGGGGCAGTCGCGATTTTGGGAATCATCGAGAGCATCGGAGCGAAGAAGATGCACGGCAGAAACAAAAGAGCCGTCACGATAGAAGTCATTCCAGTTTTTCCTCCCTGGGTGATGCCTGCAGCCGATTCAATGTAAGCTGTTCCTGGACTGGTTCCGAATGGTCCCGAGAGTGTTGTGGCCAAGGCGTCGACGATCAAACTTTGTTTGACGTTCTTGGGTTCTCCATCCTTATCGAAAAGTTTTCCGGCCTCCGCCAAACCCATGAATGTGGAGAGGCTGTCGAAAAGATCCGTGAACAGCATGGCGAACATGGAGGGTATGAGCGAAAGCTTCAGCGATCCCCAAAGGTCCATTGCAAAAAACAATGAAAAGTCTGGCATAGAGATCCAATTTTTTTCAAACGGCTGAATCAGACCCACAGGAATGCAACAAAACGTGGTGATGAAGATTCCCAGGACGAAAGCCGCTTTGTTTTTTCGAATCAACAAAATGGATGTGACCAGAAAACCAAAAACAAAAATCAAAACGGAAGTTGTGATCGGCCCGCGTGAAATCAATGTGTTTGGGTTGGCCACGATGAAATTCGCATTGGCCAGGCCGATCAGCGCGATGAAAAGACCGATGCCCGAGGCGATTCCATAACGAAGGGATTGTGGAATGGCTTTGACAATCGCAGTTCGAACGCGAAAAATCGACATAAGCAAAAACAAAATCCCCGTCCAAAACACAAGTCCCAGAGCGGTTTGCCAGGGAATTTCATGGCCAAGGACGATCGAGAATGTAAAAAACGCGTTCAGGCCCATGCCAGGAGCAACCACAATCGGCATTTTTGCGTACAGTCCCATCAGCAATGTGGAAACGACGATCAGAATCACTGTCGAGGTCACCAAGGCTTCAAACGGCATGCCGGCCTGCGAGAGAATCAATGGATTGACAATGATGATGTAGCACGTAGCCAGAAAGTTGGTCAGGCCTGCGAGTGCTTCGCGTTGAAGATCGTTCTTTGTCATCAAATCCATTTAATGTAGATTGTCAGCCATGGCAAAATTTATAGTCACGGGAGGCGCAGGTTTTTTAGGCTCCCATCTGGTTGATAAACTTCTTCATGAAGGACATGAAGTTGTTGTCCTCGACAATTTGGTCACCGGATTGGAAAGCAATCTGTCCTCGGTCGCCAAAAATCCAAATTTAACTTGGGTGTATCAGGACGTTTCCGCACCCTGGCATGATCATGGCAAAGTCGATGGTATTTTTCACATGGCTTCTCCAGCAAGTCCAATCGATTTCGTTCCGCTTTCGGTTGAAATTCTCAAAGTCGGTTCTTTGGGCACGCTTCACGCTCTTGAATACGCGAAAAAACACGGCGCATGGTATTTCCAAGCTTCCACTAGCGAGGTTTACGGAGATCCAACCGTGCATCCCCAAGGCGAGAGTTATTTGGGCAACGTAAATTGTCTTGGCGTTCGCGGAGTTTACGATGAGGCCAAACGTTTTTCCGAAAGTTTGGTGACGGCGTTTCATCGGCGAGAAAAAGTTCGTACTTCCATTGTTCGAATTTTCAATACCTACGGTCCACGCATGCGAAAAAACGATGGTCGCGTAATTCCAAATTTCATCACCCAAGCATTGGACAACAAGCCCATCACGATTCATGGTGATGGAAAACAAACCCGTAGCTTTTGTTATGTGGATGATTTGATCGCAGGTATTTACAATTTCTGGATTCATCAACCGCAAGGACCGATCAACCTTGGTAACCCAGTGGAAAGAAATATGTTGGACGTGGCCAACATCATTCTTGAGAAAACCAACTCCAAAAGCAAACTTGTGTTTTTGCCACTTCCAGAAGGGGACCCGCTGCAACGCTGTCCGGTGATCGATAAAGCCAAAATCGAGCTGCAGTGGAAACCCAAAGTTTCCTTCGAAGATGGAATCGACAAAACCATCGAATACTTTAAGTCCGTTTTGTAATATTCCCCTCTATGGAGGGGTGTCACCGTAGGTGAAGGGGTGGTTACAACATCCTCAAAAGATCATAACCCCTCTGTAAAAGCACCACCCGGTCAGGTTAGGGTTTGCCACCACCCCGTCAGGCTTGCACCTGCCACCCCTCCATAGAGGGGAATTTAGTAGAGTATCTTTTCACCCAAAACCTGCTATAACGCTGCACCGATGTCCGATACACCCTTAGAATTGATCCGCAATTTCTGCATCATTGCGCATATTGACCATGGCAAATCCACCCTGGCGGACCGCTTTTTGGAAATCACCAAAACGGTGGAAAAGCGCAACATGGAAGCGCAGTTTTTGGACAAAATGGACATTGAGCGCGAACGCGGCATCACCATCAAAGCGCAATCGGCTCGTCTGAAATTCCAGGCCAAAGACGGAAAAATTTATCAGTTTAATCTTATCGATACACCTGGGCACGTGGACTTTTCCTATGAAGTTTCTCGCAGCCTTTCGGCCTGCGAGGGGGCGCTTTTGCTCGTGGATGCTTCTCAAGGTGTTCAGGCACAAACCTTAGCGCACACTTACGAAGCGGTTGGACAAAACCTCGAGATCATTCTGGTACTCAACAAAATCGATCTGCCCAATGCAGATGTTTCGCGTATCAAAAAAGAAATTGAAGACATCATTGGATTGGACACCAACGATGCCGTTTCCATCAGCGCCAAAACGGGCGAGGGTGTGACCGATATTTTGGAGCGGGTGGTGACGAAAATTCCACCTCCGAAAGGTAACGTCAACGAACCACTCAAAGCCCTTTTGTTCGACAGCTGGTATGATCCCTACTTGGGCGTTGTTTGTCTGATCCGCGTTTTCGATGGATCGATTCGCAAAGGTTCCAAAATCAAATTCATGTCTTCGGGCACCGAATATGAAGTCGAACGTGTGGGTGTTTTGAATCCGCACCCGGCAATCGTGGAAGATTTGAAACCAGGCGAAGTGGGATTTTTCGCCGGTCAAATCAAGGAAGTTTCCGAAGTGCATGTGGGTGACACCATCACCGAGGTAAAAAAACCGGCAGTCGCGCCACTTCCTGGATTCAAGATCGTTAAACCGACTGTGTTCTGCGGTATTTTCCCGACCGATGATACGGACGTGAACGATCTTCGCGATGCTGGAAAAACTCAAACTCAACGATACGTCGTTTTCTTTCGAGCCTGAAAACTCCGTAGCCCTTGGATTCGGATTCCGTTGCGGATTTCTGAGTATGCTTCATATGGAAATCATCCAAGAGCGTTTGGAACGTGAGTTCAAGATGAACATCATCAGTACCGCGCCGACCGTCGGTTACAAAGTGTACAAGCTCAACGGTGAAGTGCTCGACATCGACAATCCGGCCAAACTTCCAGACCCGAGTGAAATTCAAAAAATCGAAGAGCCAATTATTGAGGCCACCATCCATACGCCGCAAGAATTCTTGGGCAATATCTTGAGCCTTTGTGAAGACAAGCGTGGCAAACAAGTGTCGATGGATTTCCCATCGCCAACGCGTGTGGTTCTCAAATACGATTTGCCGTTGAGTGAAGTAGTCTTTGATTTTTACGACAAATTGAAATCATCCACCAAGGGTTATGCCTCGCTCGACTATGAATTCAAACGTTTCGAAGAAGCGGAAGTGATCAAGCTCGACATGCTTATCAACGGCGACAAAGTCGATGCACTTTCGGTGATGCTTCACAAAGAAAACGCCTACTATCGCGGACGTGAAATCGCGAAAAAACTCAAAGAGCTCGTCCCGAAACAAATGTTTGAAGTGGCTATTCAAGCTGCCATTGGAAACAAAATCATTGCGCGCGAAACCCAGTCTGCAATGAGAAAGAACGTTTTGGCCAAGTGTTACGGCGGTGATATCAGCCGCAAACGCAAACTCCTCGATAAGCAAAAAGAGGGTAAAAAGCGCATGAAGCGTTTGGGTAACGTGGAACTTCCACAGGAAGCCTTCCTGGCGATCCTGAAAGTCGACGAATAGTTCAAAAGGGCGTAGATAAAAATCATGTACGCAAAACCAATCATTCTTCCGTATCAAGGTGTAGCGCCTAAAATTCATCCTACAGCGCTGATCATGCCGGGCGCTGTGGTGATCGGAGATGTCGAGATTGGTGAATATTCCAACATCTGGCCAGGATGCGTGATTCGCGGGGACATTAATTATATTCGCATCGGCAAACGTACCAACATTCAGGACGGTACAGTGATCCATGTCACACGTCGGGATTTGGCGCCCACTGGAAAAGGAATGACAGTGATCGGGGACAATGTCACCGTCGGACATCAAGCTGTGTTACACGCATGTACGCTGGAAGATGCTTCGTTTGTAGGTATGGGAGCAGTGGTAATCGATGGAGCCACCGTCAAGACGGGGGGCATGGTGGCTGCTGGAGCCATGCTGACCTATGGAAAAGTCGTTCCGGGTGGTCAAATCTGGGCAGGAAACCCTGCCAAATTGCTGCGCGAAATGAAACAGAGCGAAAAAGAATATATTCTTCAGTCCGCTCAAAATTATGTCAACGATGCTCAAAACTACATGAAAGAGTTCGCCTCCAAAGCCTGATTTGTCGAGACTTTGATCGGTGGAACTCCTTTCCTATAATTAGATTGACGTTTGGGGCAAACATCATTAGGAATATCGTTTTAATGAACTCCAAAATCATTAAAAAAGCCCGTTCGGGTGGAACTTTCATAGATATCCTTTTCTTCCTCGCTATTGCCATCGGTATTTATGTGGCTGTCGTGTATGTTCCGTACATCTATAAAAGCCAAGAACTTCAAGCCATTATTAAAGACTATACATTCAGAACTGGTGGCGCTGGACCGGATAAAATTCGTGCGGCTGTGATCGAGGATGCGAAGAAAAACTCGATATCGATTTGAATGCCGATGACGTCGAGGTCATTATGAACGATCAACGCACAACCATTCAAGCCACATGGAGACCTGTGATTCGTTTTGTGGGTGGTATTGAATGGCCAAGATCATTCACTGTTGAATATGATCGGAAGCAGTTGTAGCAATGGGGCCAACGGCGAAACAACTTCTCTCCATCCAACAATTTACACCTGAATTTCTTCTTTCTTTTTTCAAACAAGTTCAAAAGAACAAAGCCAGTGGTTTGTCCGCGCTTCCGCCTGTTCTGAAAAATGAAATCGTATGTTTGATGTTTCTGGAGCCCAGCACACGTACGCGCGTGTCATTTGAAATCGCAGCGAAAAAACTCGGAGCGGACACGGTCTTGATTCAAAGAGAAGGGACCAGTCTGGAAAAGGGTGAAACGATTTTGGATACGTTTCAAACCATTCATGCGATGGGCTGCCGATATTTCGTGTACCGCTCATCCGATTCCAGCATTCAAGACGTCGCCAAGCATTTTGGGGATAAAATCGTGTTGATCAATGCAGGTGACGGCGTCAATGAGCATCCCACACAGGCCTTGATTGATGGATACACGATCTGGGAACGTCATCAGGATTTCAAAAATATCAAGGTGGCCATTCTTGGAGATCTTGCGCGTTCGCGTGTGGCGCGTTCGGATATTCGATTGTTGAATATGTTTGGTGTCACACCTTACATTTCCGGACCCGTGGAACTTTTGAAAAGTTTTTCCGATGAAAAAGTTCAATACTGCACCAGCATCGATGCAGCAGTGAGAGATGCTGACGTGGTCATGATGTTGAGGATTCAAAAAGAAAGAAGCAGCACGCAAACTTTCAACTACACGGAAAAAGATTATTTGAATCAATATGGACTGACGATCGATCGCTTGAAGTTGGCCAAACCCAACGCGATGGTGATGCATCCAGGCCCTTTCAATCGAAATGTGGAGATCGAAAGCACCATCGCTGATGGATTTCAATCCTCGATTCTGGAGCAGGTCAACAACGGCGTTTGGACGCGGGCTGAACTTTTCAAAACATTGGCGGGCCGATCATGAAAGTTTTGATCCAAAATGCGCATGTGATCGATCCGAGTCAAAACTTGGATGGGAAAAAGGATATTTTGATTTCCGACGGAAAAATCTCCGCTTTTGCGGTGCCCAACTCTTATTCGGCCAATGTCGACAAAACCATCGATGCGAAAGGGAACTATGTGGCTCCTGGATTGATCGATCTACACGTTCATTTTCGCGAACCCGGTGGTGAACACAAAGAAACCATCGCGACGGGTTCCAAGTCCGCCGTGGCGGGAGGTTTTACCTCGGTCTTTGCGATGCCCAATACCTACCCGGTGAACGACAACACCGACACGACGTATCTGATGTTCGATAAAGCGCGCGAAGTGAATCTCTGTCGCGTGTATCCGGTCGGGGCCGTGACAAAAAACCTTCAAAGTCAGGAAATGGCACCACTTCGTGAACTTCGAAGAGCAGGATGTTTGGTTTTCTCTGACGATGGGCGCCCAGTTTCCAATACCGAACTGCTTCGAAAAGCACTGGTTGAGATTCGGGAAATGAATTCGGTCATGATCGAACATTGTGAAGAAATTGCGATGGCCAATTATGTGACGATTCATGATGGGGCCGTGTCCAAAGAGATGGGAATCACAGGAATCACGCCTTCTTCAGAGACTTCGGATGTCGTGAGATTGATTGCTTTGGCCATGGAAACAGGATGCCGAGTCCACTTGGCGCATTTATCCTGCGAAGATTCTGTGAAGTTTCTGCGCATGTTCAAAAAAAATGTGAAGCTCACCGGTGAAGTGACACCTCATCATCTGGTTTTGACACATGAGGATGTTCGTTATCTTGGAACGCATGGAAAAATGTATCCACCGCTTCGAAGACAGCAGGATTGCGATGCTTTGATCGAGGGGTTGAATGATGGAACCATTGATGCAGTGGCCACAGACCATGCGCCCCATGCGCCAAATGAAAAAGGACTTCCATTCGAGCGCGCTCCCAACGGTGTGATCGGTCTAGAAACAGCCTTGCCCATCATGCTTCGTCTGGTTGCGGAGAAAAAAATTTCACTCACACGCGTGATTGAAGTGATGTCGATAAAACCTGCAAAAATCGCTTCGCTTGAGGTCGGACTTAAGGTAGGTAATCGAGCCGATATGGTTGTTTTTTCCGATCAAGAAATTCGCGACTTCTCCAAAGAAAAATTCCAATCCAAATCCATCAATCATCCGTTTACCAAATACAAAGGTCGAGGCCGTGTGCACATGACCTTGGTCGACGGTGAAGTCAAATTCACGGACGGTTCGCTATGAAAGCGCATCTTCTGTTGGAAAATGGAGAAAAACTCACGGGTCGATTGATCGGCTTTGATGGCATCAGCACTGGTGAACTAGTATTTCACACTGGAATGACAGGGTATCAGGAAATCATCACAGACCCGTCTTACTGCGGTCAAATTGTGACCATGACTTACCCTCACATCGGCAATTATGGGGTTAACAAAGAAGATATTGAAGCCAGCAAGCCTCATTTGGCAGGATTTGTGATGCGTGAATACGCGCAAAATCCAAGCAATTGGCGATCAACACAATCCTTGATGGAATATCTCAAGGAAAACAAAATCGTTGGTATCGATCGTGTTGATACGCGCAAAATTACGCGCATCATCCGTGAAAAGGGATCGATGAAATCCGTGATTGCCAGTGAAAGATTCAGCTGGATCAAATGAAAGCTGCTTTGGCGGATGCTCCGAATATGGAAGGCGCAAATTTGGTCACGCAGGTTGGCTCCACCAAGATTTATCAGTGGAATGAAAAGCTGGACAACAAGCCAGTTAGTCTTTCCAAAGATGCACCGCATGTTGTGGTGATTGATTGTGGAGCTAAATATCAAATCTTGCGCTATTTGAATGAGCAAGGGCTCGCGTGACAGTCGTTCCATACAACACTTCAAAAGATGACATCATGAGATTGTCACCAAGGCATCATGATTTCCAATGGTCCTGGTGACCCAGCAGCGGTTAAGGGATTGCCTGAAACCCTGCGCTCAATGATCGGAAAATTACCGATGTTCGGTATTTGTTTGGGTCATCAATTGCTCTGTCTGGCGGCGGGCGGTGAAACCTATAAACTCAAATTCGGTCACCATGGTAAACCATCCGGTTTTGAATAAAAATCTGGCAAAATTGAAATCACATCCCAGAACCATGGTTTTGCTGTGGATGGGGAGTCGCTTGAAAAAGTAGCTCAGAAAAATTTCGGAAAACTCGATATTTCTCATGTTCATTTGTCAGATGGAACCATCGAAGGATTTTCACTGCCGGACGCCAATGTCACTGCGATTCAATATCACCCAGAGGCTTCTCCGGGTCCGCATGATGCGGATTATCTATTCAAGGAGTTTTACGCATGTTTGAAGAACTGATCGAACAGTTGATCCAATATTTCTCCAAACCACCGTATCAGGAAGATTTTGCGCGCGAAAAAATATGTACCTAAAACCGTTGGAACGGTTGTCGAGGAACATCCGTATTTTGATTCGTGGATTTCGGGATTTTTCGAATGGTATTTGATCGATTACAAAATGGTGAAACTTGGAATTCCACCAGTCTACTTATATCAACGCGTGTTCGCCGACACTCTTGATCCCAGAGAAATGGAATTTTTACAGGAAATGGAAAAGTCTGCTTTGAGTTTGTTTGAAGTTCAATCGGTGTCAGGCCAAAAAATCAAAGCAACCGATCTGTATGCTGACAAAAGCATCGAATTCAGATCTCATGAAAATACAGCCCTGATCAACAGAGGCGATTTTGTGGTGACACGTATTCTACGTTCAGCTCAGAAGGTCTCGTCCTTCGGTGTGATTTGGCACTTGTCAGGCGAGATCTCTTCGATTGTAAACAAAAGGCTTCAGACCATGAAGACACCATTGGATCAGGAAATGTTTTTGTATGAACTGATCAAGCGCAAGGCTCAATCCGAAGTGTACAGTCACGTACCTCTGGATCAGATTTTCGGCTGGAAAACCGGTGCTGAAATCAAAGTTCAACCAAGGAAGCAGAAGTAATGCCGAAACGCAGCGATATCAAATCCATTCTTATCATCGGATCCGGACCGATTGTCATCGGCCAGGCTTGTGAGTTCGACTACAGTGGAACACAATCGCTTCGAGCCTTGAAAGAAGAAGGGTATCGCACGATTTTGGTGAATTCGAATCCTGCGACGATCATGACGGATCCGGAATATTCGGATTCCACTTACATTGAACCCATCACCGTTGAATCTGTCCGCAAAATCATCGAAAAAGAAAAACCGAATGCAATTTTGCCGACGATGGGTGGTCAAACGGCGCTCAACCTCGCGATGAATTTGGATAAAGCGGGCATTTTGAAAGAATTTAATATCGAATTGATCGGTGCGCGTGTTGAACGATCGCAAGCTGAAGACCGTGACAAATTCAAAGAAGCGATGAAAAAATCGGTGTGCGTTCTCAAAGTCGCTGTGAACAACCTGGACGATGCGAAAAGTCATGGCACGCATTGGTCTTCCAGTGATCATCCGTCCATCTTTTACACTTGGTGGATCGGGTGCAAGTTTTGCGTACAACCAACAGGAATTCGAAACCCTAGCGCTTACCGGACTTGAAGCCAGCCCAGTCAGCGGAAATTCTCATCGAAGAATCAATTTTGAATTGGAAAGAATATGAACTCGAAATGATGCGCGACAAAAACGACAACGCGAATGTGGTTTGTTCGATTGAAAATCTCGATCCGTTGGTGTCCACACAGGAGACAGCATCACAGTTGCCCCGCACAGACCTTATCTGATCGCGAATATCAAAAACTGCGCGACTATTCGATCCAGATCATGCGCGAGATCGGGGTGGACTCCAGAGGTCGAACATTCAATACGCAGTCAATCCAGACGATGGACGTGTGTATGTGATCGAGATGAATCCGCGTGTTTCCAGAAGTTCGGCGCTTGCCTCCAAGGCAACGGGTTATCCCATTGCCAAACTCGCTGCCAAACTCGCGGTAGGTTATACGTTGGATGAACTTTCCAATGACAATACGCGCGTCACCAAAGCTTCTTTTGAACCAACCATTGACTATGTGGTGACCAAAATTCCAAGATTTGATTTTTCCAAATTTAAAAACACCAAACCGACACTGGGGCCTCAGATGAGAGCGGTAGGTGAGGTGATGGCCATCGGACGGACGTTCGTGGAGTCCTTCCAAAAAGCTTTGTCTTCACTGGAAAACAATATCCATGGGTTCTGGGCGAATTTGCCGACTCAAATGTCGGATGAAGAGCTTTTGGGATTGCTTCGCACGCCGACCGCGTCGCGAATCATGTATTTGGGAGAAGCACTTCGTCGCAACATCGATATCGATCAAATCAACACTGTCACAGGAATCGATCGATGGTTTTTGTATGAGTTGAAAAAAATTACTGATGAGGAAAATGCACTCCACGGTTCTTCTCTGAAAAAAATCGATGCAGAAGAACTCAAACGGATCAAAGCCATGGGGTTTTCGGATCGTCGATTGTCTGAATTGCTTTCGTGCACAGTCAAAGATGTTGAACAGGCACGTCACAAATTGGGTGTGGTACCGACTTACAAAATTGTCGACACCTGTGCAGCGGAATTCGAATCCTTCACCAACTACATGTATTCGACCTACGAGGATGAATCCGAAGCTCCACCGACCAAGAAGAAAAAAGTCGTCATTCTGGGAAGTGGCCCAAATCGTATCGGTCAGGGTGTTGAGTTCGATTATTGCTGTGTCCATGCGAGCATTGCGCTTCGAAAATTGGGTTATGAAAGCATCATCATCAATTGCAATCCTGAAACAGTTTCAACTGACTACGATATTTCGGATCGATTGTATTTCGAGCCGCTCACACGTGAGTATGTGCTCAATATTTTGCATCGTGAAAAACCCGATGGTGTGATTGTTCAGTTCGGCGGACAAACGCCGCTCAAGCTCTCGCAAGACATTCAAGATGCGGGATTCAATATCCTGGGAACATCGACCGACTCGATTTGGATGGCGGAAGACCGAAAAAAATTCAGCAAGTTTCTGGATGATTTGAAAATTCAGCAACCGGAAAGCCGCATCATCTATTCTGCAGAAGAGGCAGACAGGGTGGCCAAAGAGCTTCCATTTCCATTGATGGTTCGTCCATCGTTTGTGCTCGGTGGTCGAGCGATGGAAATTGTTGAACATGCTGAAGAACTGAAGAACTATCTTGAGCGCGCAGTGAAAGTCTCAGCCAGTCAGCCCGTGTTGATCGATCGTTATCTTGAAAATTCCATCGAGATCGATGTGGATGCGATGTGTGATGGAAAAAATACCTACGTTGCCGGCATCATGCAGCACGTGGAACAAGCAGGTGTTCACTCCGGTGACAGCTCTTGCATTCTTCCACCGATTTCGATTTCAAAAGAGATTCAGAAAAAAATCGAAGATCAAACCACAGTCATCGCCAAAGCGCTGAATGTGAAAGGGTTTGTAAACATTCAATTTGCGTTACAAAAAGAAGAGTTGTTTGTGTTGGAAGTCAATCCTCGCGCTTCTCGCACGGTTCCTTTCGTTTCCAAGGCCACGGCCATTCCGCTTGTGTTTGAGGCTTTGAAAATTTTGCTCGGCGAGCCTCTCGATGTGGCTGCGCTCAATAAACGCAAAAAATCCAAGGCTTACTCGGTGAAATCACCTGTGTTTCCATTCTTGAAATTCACCAACGAAGACACGATTTTGGGTCCTGAAATGAAATCCACAGGTGAAGTGATGGGCATCGATGAAAAATGGGAAATGGCATTTGGCAAAGCCCAAGCTGCTGCAGGAAACCATCTTCCTCTCAAAGGTCGCGTGTTCATCAGTGTCAAAGATGCAGACAAAATCGCATCGCTTGAAGTCGCGCGCCAAATGAAAAAAAACGGATTTGATATCGTCTCTACTCATGGAACGGCCGTGTTTTATCAAAGTCACGGCATTGATGTCGAAGCCGTCAATAAAGTTCGAGAAGGACGCCCACACATTGTCGATAAAATTCTGAACCATGACATTCATCTGGTGAGTGAATACGACGAGAAACCGTCAGTCCGTGAAAGACTTATTCGATTCGTCGCACAACATTGGAAAAAGCGATTCCATATTTCACGACGATTGAAGGGGCCAAGGCGCCGCATTTTGTCCATTGCCATGCAACTCGAAGATCTGCCTCAGCCCGTCCGGCTCAAACAATATCTGACTAAAAGTTGTAGTGCAGGACAGCTATATCGTCTTCATGCACACTGATACTTTGGCTTGAGACCTGTTCGGATGTCCCATAGGCGTCATGATATTCCTTGATTACCTTGATGGTCGGATAGCGTGTGACATATCCAATGTTGGTGATTTCCAAATCATACATTCCATGGAAAGGATCGATGCATTCGATTTCACTGACCATTTGATTGTAAGCGTCTTGATATGTTCCTAAGAAATAACATCCGTCCAATTCAGGACCACCATCTTCGATCAATGCACCGTAAGGTGTCCAAAGTGTGGCAACCAAGTCTGGATTGTAACCCGATTCGTTCCATTTGATTTTGAACGTCAGGCGTTCGTTGATGAAGTAACCAACGGGTTCTGCCAATGATGATTTCCTCTTCAACGACCCAACCATCGGTGTAAAAGGGATCGTAGTAAACACCGCAACCCATTTGCGTCAAAGCAAAGATGGCCACCGCAGCAAACGATAATTTTTTGAGAAGTGCATCTTTGCTATTTAGCTCCTTATGTGACCAGAATAATCAAGGAGGCTGAACAAAAGCTGAATCAAACAAACAATTTCGTTCATTTTCAATTCAGTGTTTCTGCTAATTTATAGGAGTGAAAAGGCTCACTTCCATTTTCTTGATTTCATTGGTTTTTTCAGCGGTTCAAGCCGATATATCCTTCGCAGGACCACGTCGTACCCATGTAATTTCTCCTGAGCAAGCCAGACAAATCGCACAAGAACGTTTCGGGGGGAGAGCGCTTTCGACGACATTCGTCGATGCGGGAGATAACTCCGCTTACCGTGTCAAAATCATCAAAGCTGGGCGCGTGCGAATCGTGACCATCCCAGCGAAAAAATGATATGAAAATCCTAATTGTTGAAGATGACAGCAAACTTCTAACTCAACTCACGGATCGTCTTCGATCGGAAGCGTATGCGGTGGATCAAGCCAGCAACGGCGAAGATGGATTGCATTTGCTTCAGGAATCTCCGATCGATTTGGCCATTGTAGATTTGGGGTTGCCGGATTTTAGCGGTATCGAACTTATCAAAAATGCACGCAAGAAAGGATCCATGGTCCCGGTACTTATCCTTACCGCTCGAAGCAACTGGCAGGAAAAAGTCGAAGGGCTTGAGGCGGGTGCAGACGATTATATGGTCAAACCTTTTGAAATCGAGGAATTGCTGGCGCGTATACGCGTATTACTCCGTCGCAAGGGAGGATGGGCGCAGTCGATTTTGACATGCGGTCCGATTACGATGGAACCCTCCACGCACACCGTGACCAAAAAAGGGAAAAAAATCGAACTCACCAGTTATGAATTCAAAGTTCTGGAATATCTGATGACTCATGCTGGAGAAGTCATCTCCAAAACAACGCTCAGCGATCACATTTATGAAGAGGATTTGGATCGTGACAGCAATGTGATGGAAGTTTTCATTCGTAGGCTGCGTAAAAAACTGGATGAGGATGGCAAGCTCAATCCCATCGAAACCATTCGCGGCGAAGGTTATAAATTCACATTGAAGCGAGAAGGATAATTTGAATTCTTTGCAATCCAGATTTGCGTACGGAACGATACTTTTGCTTCTACTTTTTTCAGTCGCACTCGCCGGTTTTTTGGATCGCATGTTTCATCAATCCCAGCGCCAATCTGAGGAAAACCGTCTTCGCGGATTGGTTTATTCATTCATATCCTCAATGAACGTCGATAAAAATGGCGAAGTCGAAGTCGTTCTCCCCGAAGTGATTTCAGACGATCAAGATATCGTCGTTGCGGTCTTGGACGGAAATCAAAAGCAAGTGTGGCGCAAAGGGCAGGTGGATATTCCCCGAACGATTCCAGAAATTGGCCAATGGGATTACAGGCATTTGAGAAAACAAAATCATGCTTCACGGCTCGCCTTTGGCATGGAATGGGAAGGTGACAATGAAAAAAAATGGAAATACACGCTTGTCATTCGAGATTCAGGAAAAATTTATCGTGATGCGATGGACGCATTCAGAAAAAATTTATGGACCTGGTTGTCGATCGGGTGTTTGACGTTGCTCACACTTCAACTTCTTCTTTTGAGATTGGGATTCAAGCCACTGAAACAAATCGCCGATGAGGTGTTTGAGATCGAGCAAGGAAAACAACATAAATTTGAACATGAATATCCGAGCGAGCTTAGTCCCTTGACGACCAATATCAATTCGCTTCTTCGTCATGAGCGTGGCCGGCAAATGCGCTATCAGCAATCGCTGGACAATCTTGCCCATGCCCTCAAAACACCACTTACGGCAATGATGAATTTGAGTCAGCAAAAAGAAATCGATGCTTCCTTGTCCAAAGAATTGAGTGAGCAGATTGTTCGCGCCAAAGATATTGTGGATTATCAGTTGAAAAAAGCAGGGACCGTTGGGAAAAGTCCATTTGCCAAGCCGATTGCCATTCGAGGAATCGTTGAAAAAATTTCCCGGTCAATTCAAAAAGTGTACGCGCATAAAAATCTGGATATCCAAATGCAAATGGATGATGAAGTCACTGTCACAATGGATGAGGGTGACTTGTTCGAAGTGATCGGCAATATCATGGAAAATGCCGCAAAATATGGAACATCCAAAATTCATGTTCGAATGAGTGGCAATGAACTCACGGTCGAGGATGATGGCCCTGGATTCAATGAAGAAAAAATTCAATCCATTGTTCAACGGGGAGTTCGGCAAGATCAACGCACCGAAGGTTCAGGCATCGGATTGTCAGTCGCGTATGAGATCATTTCTGTTTTTGGTGGCTCAATGGAACTTGCAAAATCGCATTCGCTGGGTGGCGCCCTCGTCCGAATACAATTCTAGACGCACCGTTCCTTGAAAAGGTATTACATACCTTTCATGATTTTAACATGTTGAATTTATTGATGAATTATTTTTGATTCGTTCAGGATCCGTTCAGCGGGGTTGTCATATTCTGGTCTCATAAGGAGCTAGGAATATGAAAAACATCACAAAAATTTTTATGGGTTTGGTGGTCGCTTTGCCGATGCTTGTTTCGCAGGATGCTTTTGCGGAACATTATCGAGGCAACAGCCGATCGAATCATTATGTGCGTGGACAAACGCATCAGCATGTTCGTCCGAACAATGCTGTTGGACCACGTACAACTTACACCACACGACATGGTGTGTATCGACCGCGTGTTGTTCAACGTCACGTGCACTATCGTCCGTACTATCGACCGGTAGTTATGCATTATCATCCAGGGTTTTATGACCCTTGTTATGACACTTTCCACACAAACGGAGTTTACTGGAATGTAAACGTGGGATCTGGAGGCTTAGGCATAGGCATCCAGTCCGGTTGGTAGTTTTCTCTCCTGACGTCGGCCGTGGCCAAGCATGCTTTAGGCTTGGACCACGGCCTAAAATTCTAGTACATCATAGCTGTGGAATCGTATGTAACATTTCTGGATGCGCTGGAACGGCCGCTGAAATATCTTCAGCAAAACCAGTACAAAAACTTAAGCCAGGTTAAAAATCTGGAATCCCATGTTTTGCAAAGTTGCCAACGTGCCGTTTCCCATGTTCAGAATGCACGGCTGAAAGAAAAACTCGAATCCATTCAGAATTTGTTCGAAGCCTTCGATTTGAAATCAGATCCAGAAAAAATAAAAACCATTGAAGACTCCTTGGGAGTTCTTGCGGAAGAAAAATCCGCGATGTCGGATCGATTTCAATACAAAGAGCATGAACACTCTTTGCTGACGCTTGCGCAGGCGCAGGAGAAATTCAAGAAACTAGAAACCAATGTTCAATTCGTCAAGGGTGTCGGGCCTTCGTTAGGTGAAAAACTCCGTGAAAATGGAATACCCACCGTGTTTGATTTGCTCAATCTAATTCCAAACCGGTATGACGACCGTCGAAACATCCTAAAAATCCAGGATCTCAAAGAAGGTGATACGGCCACGGTGGTGGGAAAAGTCCTGCATCATGGAACTGTGTATTACAGAGGCTCCAGAAAAAAATCATACGAAATTGTCGTTGAGGACGATACGGGTGAAATCAAACTCAAATGGTTCAATTTTTTTCAAAATGCATTTCAAAAAAAAGTTCAGGTTGGCAAAGAGTTGATCATATCTGGAAAAGTAACGCGGTATCAAAATCAGTTTGCCATTTATCATCCTGACTTCGAAGTTTACTCCGGCGAAAAGGATGCATTGAGCTTCGGTAAAATCATTCCTGTTTACAGAGAAGTGGGCGGAATTTACCAGAAAACCATTCGAAAAATCATGAAGTCTGCGCTGGAACAATTCGGAGTGCATCGCGTGTGCATGCTTCCGCATTCCATCTGCAAAAAACACAACCTTCTTCCACCTTGGAAAACCTTGTCTGAGCTGCATATGCCGAGCGAGTGGATCGATCAGCGGCAACGTGAACATCTGCAGAGAATGATGGCGTTTGAAGAATTGTTTTTTACTCATTTGCACTTCAGCATCGCAAACGCAACCGAAAGGAAAATGGAATTTTTCGAATCCGAGCCCCACGATATGAAAAACTGCTGAAGAATTTAAGTTTTGAACTCACGGGTGCCCAAAAACAGACGCTTGAAGATTTGAAAAAGGATATGGCTTCGACATTTCCAATGCACCGATTGGTGCAAGGAGATGTGGGAAGCGGAAAGACACATCGTTGCCATTTTGGCGGCAATGATCGCCATGGATCATGGATGCCAGGCGGCACTCATAGCTCCATCTGAAATCCTTTGTGAGCAGCACCTTCAAAATGTCAAAAAGTGGGAAGAACTGCTTGGGTTCAAAGCTGTCTGTTTGCTTGGAAAGCATCCCAAAAAACAAAAACTGGAAACGATCGAAAAAATTTCCAGCGGTGAAGTTCAATTCATCATCGGCACCCATGCACTTCTGGAAGAAACTGTTACATTTTCAAATCTGGGTCTGGTCGTGATTGATGAGCAGCATCGCTTTGGAGTCCGTCAGAAAGAAAAGATTCGTGGCAAAGCCAAAAAACCTGATGTGATGATTATGTCGGCGACACCGATTCCACGTTCGTTGGGATTGACGCTCTTTGGTGATTTGGACATTTCAATCATGAATGAAATGCCCAAAGGGAGAAAGCCCATCACCACGTATCTGATGCGAGAAAAGCAACGCAGTGAAGTTTATCAACGCGTATCCAAAACTGTGGAAGCCGGGCAACAGGTTTTTATCGTGTATCCGTTGGTGGAAACATCCGAACATATCGAAGCCAAAGATGCCGTGAGTATGACTCAGGAGCTTCAAAAAACATTTCCGAAATTCAAGATCGGCTTGATTCATGGTCAGATGAAGGGCGTCGAAAAAGAAGCGCTGATGGTGGACTTCAAGAAGGGCGATATTCAGATTTTGGTATCCACGACTGTCATCGAAGTCGGAATCGACATTCCAAACGCCACACTCATGATCATCGAGCATCCGGAGCGATTCGGTTTGGCACAACTACACCAACTTCGTGGCCGTGTGGGTCGAGGATCTTTGCAGTCCACCTGCATATTGATCGCTCCAAGCAGCGTTTCTCAAACGGCCTATGAGCGTCTGAAAAGTTTTTCCAATATCTATGACGGATTCCAGCTAGCAGAAGAAGATCTGCGCATTCGCGGACCTGGCGATTTTTTTGGCGTGGCCCAATCCGGCTTGCCGACATTTTCAACCACCCAGCTTCCACGGGATCTGGATATCATGGAGCAGATGCGAATCGAGGCTCTTCGTGTCCTTGAAGAGGATCCACATTTGAAAAATCCGGAGCATCAAAACATTGCGTGGGTTATTCAGCACATTTGGCGAGAAAAACTGCATCTCCCGAATATAGCTTAGGAACTGAAACTTTTTGAGTTACTCAGCGTTCTCGCTCGATTTGAGGTGAGGTTAAAAAATGTAATTGATGCCCGTGCCGAAGCGATAATCGAAGCGTTTGAGTGTAGTTACGGGAATCTGCGTGAACATCGTTAAGGTCAAATTGTCCAGCATGATCAAAGTTAATGCCGGATTGACTGTCATGTAAAAATCCCACATTTTGGCATTTTGATTGGTCAGAACCGTCTGACCGGCGACGGACGTATTGATGAAGAGGCTTTCCATGATTTCAGTCGTTGCACCCAATTGAAATGTAGCTTCCCGTTCTGAATGCACATCGACGACAGATCCATAAATATGTTCCTCGATACTATGCTCGTCTCCAGGAGTGTGATTTTCCAAAACATCCTCATGGCGTGATGTGGCGAAAGCATATCCCAATTGTCCATAGGTGATGAGGGTTCCGATCTTTTGTTGAAAACCCACATAGGGACGGAAATCCAAATGACCATTGCCCACGAAGTGATTTTCATTTCCGGATGGAAACTCCGTGTTTAGACCCAGACTCAAGAAATTAATACCATCCCATCGAAGCAGGGAAGTTTGCGTTGTCCAGTGGATATCGGACAAACGAAATTCTCTTTGTCCGCTGGTTTCAAGTGACACAAAAGGGACTCTAAGAGATGTGAAAAATATGTTCTTGTAGGCATATCCCAATTCGACATCGGTGATGAAATAGTCAAAATCCTGGGAAAGAATTTGGTGTTGTCCAAAGGTTCCTCGAACAGCTGTGGTGATGCCGTGTTGACTTTGAAAAAAGGGATTTTCGCAATGATCTCCATCATGGGCTTGAATCGTGAGTGAAAATAGAATGACAAAAGCAGAGAGGAATTTTTTCATCGGGGAACTGAGTATCAGAGAAACGAAAAAGCGACCAAGGTATTTTCGAAGGAGGTGAAAATAACTTGGTCGCTAAAACCGAAAGCAGAGTCGAAGAAGAAGTAAATACCACTCTAGGGGGAAATGAGGTTTGGTACTTACCTCTGATAGGGTTAAACCCCTTCGATTCTTCTTTCTAGCATTTCACTTATATAAAGAATTAATACGAATGCAAAGGATTTTTATTCAGAGATTTCAGAAAATGTTGAAAACTCAAAGTTGCCGATCAGGGAATCGTTGTAAATATTTGAAATTATTGAATTATTATCGATGCTCAGGGGATGAGAACATTGTCTGAATTTCGTCGTTGTAGTGCTTGAAAATGTTTTTTCTTTTGAGTTTTAAGGTCAGTGTCAGCTCGTCATTTTGCTGCCCAAAAGCCTCTGCAACCAGGTAAAAAACTTTGATTTGTTGATAAGAGGAAAGGTTTTGATTCACACCATCGATGAGGTTTTGAATTTCTCCACGGATTTCCGGCGATTGCAAAACTTTTTCATAGTTGTTGATGTTGATTCCGTATTTGGCTGCAAGTTTGTTGATTTGGTTTTGATTCGGAACGATGAGCGCACCGATGGTTTTCATGCCTTCGCCCACCAAGCAAACTTGATCGATCAGAGGATAGTGTGAAAGTTGGTTTTCGATGGGTTGGGGTGCGATTTTTTTTCCACCGGATGTCACGATCAGTTCTTTTTTTCGATCGGTGATTTTAAGGAGGCCTCCATTGTATTCACCGATGTCTCCGGTTTTGAAAAAGCCGTCTTCGGTGAATGCATCCTGGGTGGCTTTGTCATTGTGGTAGTAGCCCATCATCACACTGGGACCACGAACAAGGATTTCATCGTCTTCGGAAAGTTTCACTTCCAGATTGTCCAATACATAACCGACGGTTCCGAGTCGGTTGTTATGAAGTTTATTGACCGCGATGACAGGAGAGGTTTCGGTCAGGCCGTAACCTTGAAGAGCGGGAATTCCAACTTGTTCAAAAAATTTTCCAACAGTCACGTTCAGTGCGGCGCCACCGACAACCACAAATTTCAAACGTCCACCGAGCTTGGCTCGGATTTTTTGAAGAAAATTGAATCGTACATTCCATCAAACATGGAATTTTGAGTCGTCAGCGCGTGGTTGAATAGTTTTTTGAATGATGGAGTTTCGTCTATGGATTTTACATCCAGAACCTTGTTGTAAACCTTTTCCAGTACCCGCGGGACCGAAATTAAAATGGTAGGTCGAACTTCCAGCATGTTGGCGGCGATGGTGTCCATGCTTTCGGCGAAATAAATGGTGGCACCGAAATACATGAAGCAAAAAAAGCCAGCCATGCGCTCAAACAAGTGGCTGAGAGGCAGGAACGAGAGAGAAATGTCGTCCTCGGTGATCGAGATCATTTTTGCGGAAGCTACGGTGTTGGACACGATGTTTTCATGGGAAAGCATCACGCCTTTGGGTTCACCAGTAGTACCGGAGGTATAAACGATCGTCGCCAAGTCATGACTTGTGACTTGTGACATGGTTTGAAAAAGTGAAGGTGTCCGTTGATTTGCATTGTTCCATCAACCATACAGGTGTTTTGCAGTGGGATGGAGTCTGGGTTTTGTCAAAACAAACCCACATTTTGATCTGGTCGAAGGAGCCGTGCTTGCGGATGTCTTCAAGATGATCGGCCTTGGATACAATCACCATTTTCGCTTCAGAGTGATCGATGATGTGTTTGATTTGTTCGGGTGTGCTGGTCGGGTAGATGGGGACAGTCACAGCTCCGATGGAAAGAATCGCCAGGTCAAACATGACCCATTCCGGACGGTTTTCAGAAATCAGGCAGATTTTGTCGCCTTTTTTGATTCCTTGGGCGATCAGGCCTCGGCCTACCTTTTCCACGCTTTCACCCAATTCCTTCCAGGTAACCGGGTGCCATTGATCCTGTTCCTTATAGTAAAGGAATGGCCTGTTGCCATGAGCGTAGACACGTTAAAGAAAAGGTTTGGGAGCAAGTTGTTTCGGTGAAAGACTTCATAGCCAAATAGTGATCGCTATGCTAAATGAAGACCCTATTTTTGTGAATTTTATTTTGAAAGTTAAATACTAGCCTCCATGTCCATTTTTAATAAATTAGAAGAAGTCGAAAAGAGATTCGAGGAAGTTTCCAGTCGTTTGTCGGATTCGACCCTGCTTGCCAATCAAAAGAATACAACAAGGTCTCCAAGGGGAAGCCAGATCCTAAACCGATCGTGGAAAATTCAGGAATTGAAGAAAACCTCGCAAGAACTGGAAGATAATTATGAACTTTCCAAAGGGGATGACGAGGAAATGGCGGAGTTGGCCAAAAGCGAAATCCCGATGTTGGAAGAGTCCAAGGAGCGTTTGGAAGCGCAACTTCAAGTGATGCTCCTTCCAAAAGATCCACTCGATGAAAAACGTCATCATGGAAATTCGCGCAGGCACAGGTGGGGAAGAGGCCAGCCTTTTCGGAGGAAACCTGCTTCGCATGTATTTGCGATATGCAGAGAAACAACGATGGAAAGTGGAAATGCTCTCCTTGTCCGAACTGAAGGTGGCGCCAAGGAAGCGATTTTCCTGTTGGAAGGCCAAGACGTATACAGCAAGCTCAAATTTGAAGGTGGCGTGCATCGCGTACAACGTGTTCCTGCCACTGAAGCCAGTGGACGTATCCATACTTCAGCGGTGACAGTTGTGGTCATGCCCGAGGCTGATGACATCGATGTCAAAGTCGAAGACAAAGATCTTCGCATTGACGTGATGAGAGCCGGTGGTCCTGGCGGGCAGTCGGTCAATACAACAGATTCCGCCGTGCGCATCACCCACATGCCTTCGGGAATCGTGGTTCAATGTCAGGATGAAAAATCCCAGATCAAGAACAAAGCCAAGGCGATGAAGATTTTGAAAACCAAATTGTATGAGCTGAAGTCCAAAAGCAGCAAGCTGCGTTGTCCAGCGCGCGCAAGTCGATGGTCGGCAGTGGCGATCGAAGTGAGCGTATCCGCACCTATAACTTTCCGCAAAACCGCCTCACCGATCATCGTATCGGATTGACATTGCACAAGCTGGATCTGGTCATGGAAGGCCAGCTCGATGAGGTCATCACGGCTCTGCGCACACATTACCAGGCGGAGCTTCTGCAAGCTGGACAATAGCGGTGAAGACGGTCACGCAGCTTTTGAATTGGGCGCGAGATCATCTCGAGCAGCATCAGGTCATTGATGCCAGTCTGAGTGCCAAAATCCTTTTGTCCTTTGTAACAAAAATTCCGAAGATTGATTTCATCAAGGATCCGGATACAGAAATCCCAACGTGGCAAATCGATGATTTTGAAAAGCTCGTGAAAAAACGGGCCGAAAAATATCCAATCGCTTATTTGATTCATGAAAAAGAATTCTACTCGTTGCCATTTTATGTGAATGAGCATGTTCTGATTCCACGACCTGAAACAGAGATTTTGATTGAGTTGTTCGGAAAAAAAATCGGTGATCAAAATCTGAAAGTCTGCGATGTCGGCACTGGATCGGGCATCATCGCGGTCACGCTCAAAACTTTTGCTGCGCTGACGCACAGCCGTGGATATCAGTCCTGATGCGCTTCTGGTAGCGCGCATGAACGCAGAAATGCACCAGCCCATCGAGTTTGTAGAATCGAATTTATTGAGTGGCGTTTCTGGCCCGTTCGATGTGATCGTGGCCAATCTTCCGTATGTTCCTTCTGGAGATATTCCTGGGCTTTCATCCGAAGTTCGCTCCGAGCCTATACTGGCCTTGGATTCAGGAAGAGATGGGCTGGATCATTATAGAAGATTGATTCCTGAATTGAAAAACCAAGCTCTCCGCCAAAGGTACGGTTTTTTTGAATATGGAATTCATCAAACTTCAGAGATGATTTCCTTGTTGAAGGCCCAGGGCTTCACTACAATCGAAGTTCGAAAAAGATTATGCAGGCATCGATCGTATTGTTTTTGCACAGAGGTAATCATGGCACTTGATAAAATTAAAAATTCATGGCAGTACCCAATCTCTTCAAGGCGAAATTCAAATCAGCGGGTCTAAAAATGCAGCGCTTCCGCTATTGGCCTTGACAGTTCTGGGCAACAAACCATGCACCATCCATAATGTTCCACAGCTGGAAGACATCAGCAATATGGTCCGCATTTTGGAACATATGGGAGCTTCGGTAAAACGTGAAGGCACGACCATGACGGTGGATGCTAGCTCCCTGACATCACACGAAGCACCTTATGACATCGTTCGCAAAATGCGTGTGCATCGGTCGTATTCATGGGTCCACTTCTTGCCAAATATGGAGAAGCAAAGGTTTCCCTTCCTGGCGGTTGCGCGATTGGCGTTCGTCCAATTGATTTGCATTTGAAAGCTTTTGAGGCCCTTGGTGCGACCATTCAGATCGAGGAAGGTTATGTTCTGGCCAAAGGTTCCAAGCTCAAAGGTGCAAAAATCTTTTTCGACAAAGTTACGGTCACCGGGACGATGAATGCCATGATGGCGGCTGCTTGTGCCGAAGGTGAAACCGTTTTGCAGAATTGTGCAAAGGAGCCTGAACTGCTTTGTTTTGCCGAAGCGATGTAGAATGGGCGTAAACGCTTCCGGAGACGGAACCGATACGATTACGATTCAAGGAACCAAAAGCATCAAAGGTTTTGAAATCGACAATATCTCCGATCGGATCGAAACCGGAACCTACATGATCGCGGCGGCGATCACCGGTGGAGAACTTTACTTGAAGAACACCAATCCGAAATTTCTCGAGAGCGTGATCGCCAAACTCAAACAGACTGGATCCACTGTTGAAGAAGAGAAAAACGGCATTCGGGTTCGTGCAGGTAAAAAGATTTTACCCTGCAACATTGAAACCCAGCCGCATCCCGGATTTCCAACCGATATGCAGGCGCAATTCGTGGCACTTCTTTGTCTCGCCGATGGGAAAAGCATGGTGTCTGAAACGATTTTTGAAAATCGTTTCATGCACGTTCCTGAGCTTGCGCGTATGGGAGCAGATGTGAAGGTTTCAGGACATACGGTGACAATTTCCGGAGTAAGAAACTTGAAAGGTGCGCCAGTGATGGCTACCGATCTTCGTGCGAGCGCCAGTTTGATTTTGGCTGGACTGGTGGCCGAGGGCACCACCGATGTGCTGCGTGTATATCATCTGGACCGCGGATATGAACGCATGGATTTGAAACTCAAATCTGTCGGCGCCCATATCGAACGAATTCCTGAATAGAACTTAGTGCGTAAGCTTCTTAAACTTAACTCTGTGAGGATTGACGGCGTCCGGGCCTAAGCGGCGCTTTTTGTCTTCCTCGTAATCCTGGAAGTTGCCTTCGAAGAACACAACATTGCTGTCGCCTTCAAATGCCATGATGTGCGTGCAGATTCTATCCAAGAACCAGCGATCGTGGGAGATGATCAGTGCGCAACCCGCAAAACTATCCAGAGCCTCCTCGAGTGCGCGAAGCGTATTCACATCCAAATCGTTGGTCGGTTCGTCGAGCATCAGAACGTTGGCTCCGCTTTTGAGCATTTTGGCCAAGTGCACGCGATTGCGTTCACCGCCTGAAAGGACGCCGACTTTTTTCATCTGTGAATCGCCGGAGAAGTTGAAGCGTGCAGCGTAGGAGCGCGAGCTCACTTCACGATTGCCCAGCATGATGGTTTCATTCGGTCCATCGGCGATGGTTTCCCAAACAGACAAGTTGTCATTCAAAGCGTCTCGCGATTGATCGACATAGGCAAGCTTTACACTTTTTCCTAGATCGATCGATCCTTTGTCTGGCTTTTCTTGGTTGGTGATCATGCGGAACAGGGTGGATTTACCCACACCGTTGGCTCCGATGATGCCGACGATACCAGCCGGTGGAATTTGAAAGCTGAAGTTTTCGAACAGCAATTTGTCACCGAAAGATTTGGTGATGCCTTTGGCTTCGATGACCTGATCGCCCAAGCGTGGGCCGGCAGGAATGTAAATTTCCATTTCCTCGATGCGTTCCGGACGATTGTCGGAATACATTTTTTCATAGCTCGCCAAACGAGATTTGCTTTTGGCCTGACGCGCTTTTGGAGATGAGCGAACCCATTCGAGTTCTTTGGCCAAGGCTTTTTGGCGTTTGCTCTCTTGCTTTTCTTCGGTGGCCAAACGGTTTTGTTTCTGTTCCAGCCAGGAAGAGTAATTGCCTTTCCATGGAATGCCATGTCCGCGGTCAAGTTCCAAAATCCAACCGGCGATGTTGTCCAAGAAATAGCGATCGTGGGTTACCGCAATGACAGTTCCAGGGTATGTGCTTAGGAATTTTTCAAGCCAAGCCACAGCTTCGGCATCCAAGTGGTTGGTCGGTTCATCCAGAAGAAGGATGTCTGGTTTTTGTAGCAGAAGTTTGCAAAGTGCCACACGGCGAATTTCACCGCCGGATAAATGAGTAACGGCAGAATCCGCAGGAGGACAGCGAAGCGCGTCCATGGCGATGTCCAACGTTCGATCAATTTCCCAACCGTTGACCGAATCGATTTTTTCCTGAAGTTGGCCTTGTTCTTCTAGAAGTTTTTCCATTTTTTCAGGAGAAATATCCGGATCGGCAAACGCCTCGCCGATTTCTTCAAATCGTTTGAGCCACTGATTCACTTCGCCTAAGGCTTCTTGAATATTTTGTTTTACAGTTTTGGATTGGTCGAGCTGGGGTTCTTGTGGAAGATAACCCACGCTGACTTTTTCCAGAAAGTTCACTTCACCGTTCACGTTTTTGTCCAGGCCGGCGATGATTTTCAGAAGAGATGATTTTCCCGATCCGTTGAGACCCAAAACGCCGATTTTGGCACCATAGTAAAAGGAGAGAAATATCGCGGATCACCTGCTTGTTGGGCGGGTAAACTTTGGGAACTTTGTGCATGGAGAAGATGATTTTTTCCGTATAGAGGGCCTTATAAGGCTTTACCTTTGTAAAATCAAGTAGATATGGCTCGACATTCAAAAACACCTTCTGATACTTACAAATGATCACGTATGTCCTGGATTGAAAAATTAAAGACGCCCAAGATCCGCAATGAACAGAAGTCCGGCTTTCCAGAAGGGCTTTGGGTCAAGTGTCCACAATGTTCTGAGATCATTTTCCACGAAGATTTGGCCAGAAATTTCCGCGTATACCCGAAATGTCGCCATCATATGCCGCTGGAAGCACGCGAGCGCTTGAACATTATTTTGGATCAAGGCAGTTTCGAGGAAGTGGACGTCCACATGGCGCCGAACGATCCACTCGATTTCAAAGATCTGAAAAAATACAAAGATCGCATCAAAGCCCGAAAAGTCGGCAAAGATCATGAGCTTATATCTACGGCCGCGGAACCTGCAACAATCTGCCATTGGTCATCGGTACATTCGTATTCAGTTATATGGGCGGTAGCATGGGATCAGTCGTGGGTGAGAAAATCACGCGAACTTTTGAGATGGCTGCCAATGAAAACAAACCGTGCGTGTTGATCACCAGCAGTGGTGGAGCGCGAATGCAAGAAGGTATTTTGTCACTGATGCAAATGGCGAAAACAACCGCGGCACTCACGCGTCTTCGTCAAAAAGGTTTGCCGTATCTGGTTCTTTTAACCCATCCGACCACGGGTGGTGTGGCCGCTTCGATCGCGATGTTGGGAGATATTCAGTTGGCTGAACCCAATGCCATGATTGGATTTGCGGGGCCTCGCGTGATTGAGCAAACCATCAAAGAAAAACTTCCTCCGGGTTTTCAGCACTCTGAATTTTTGCTCGAGCACGGAATGATCGACCGAATCGTTCATCGTCATGAGTTGAAGTCGGAAATTCACTACTTGCTCAACGCACTTACCCTCAACCGTAAATAGCGCCTGAGCACTTGACATGAGTTCGATGGGGTTTATTCTATAGGTATGAGCAAAAACCAAAATATGACCGAAAACCAAGCCATGCGAGAAGTTTCAAAGTTCTACTTGATCCTTTCCGAAGGTGAAAAAGGCCACCATATTCTGTTTTCTCCGGAAATGATCCGTATGACGTTTGAAAAGGACAGCAGTGAGCTTTCCAAGTTGTTTCATGACAACCTGGAAGAGATCAATCGCGTCCTCAATGAAAGCATGCTCATGAAAAACCTGGATGAGAAGCAAGATCTGATTGCATCGCAATCTGCGGATCTACAACGCGCTCTTGTCTATGGGTACTTCCAGCTACTGGAAGGGCAGCAAGGCTCCGTTACATTACATTAGGAATTGCGAATTTTTTGTAGATAGCTTTCGATCGAGCGGTGAAAGCCTTCTATGCTTCCGTCGTTGTGGATGACTGTGTCGGCTTTCTTAGCCTTTTCGACGTTGGAAAGTTGGGATCGAATCATCTGCAGCGACAATCGATCTTCATTGCCATCGCGCTCACGCAATCTTTTTAACTGCATGTCTTCCTCGCAGACAATCGCCACAGTTTCATCGAACAACGCCGTCAGATCTTTTTCAAAAAGAAGAGGAATGCTCACGAAAAGAAACTTGGTGGTACGGCTACGGTGTTGGTTGATCTCGGCCTCAATGACCTCAATTACATGAGGGTGCAGGATGCTTTCCAGATCCTTGCGTTTGACATCCGATTGGAAAACGATTTTTCGAAGTTGGGATTTGTCGGTGGTTCCGACGATTGAAACGATTTGCTCTTGAATCGAAGGATCCGCAAAAAGTTTGGAAACGATTTCATCCGCATCGATCACCTCAAACGACTTGGTTTTGAGATAGTTGGTGAAGGTGGTTTTCCCACAACCGATGCCGCCCGTAATTCCTATGACTTTCATGGTCAGATTTTATACCATACAGCCTTGCACTTTTCAGCCTTTCGATTAGATTGCGTGCGATGGATTCCCAAAATACAAATGAACTTATCCAAGCCATGAGAAAGGGCGATCGGCGTGCGTTGGCCCGTCTTTTTGAGTTTGGTGGAAGCGCAAGATGACAACTCCTTTAAAGTGCTTCGTGAAATCGCCAATTACGGTGGCAAAAGCCAATCTATAGGCATCACCGGCCCGGCCGGAGCCGGTAAAAGTACGACCATCGATCAATTGATTCGCAAATTCCGCGAGCAAAACAAAAAAGTTGGCGTCTTGGCCGTGGATCCCACCAGCCCATTTACAGGCGGTGCGGTTCTTGGGGATCGTGTTCGTATGCAACGGCATAGTGGTGATTCTGATGTGTATATTCGAAGCATTGGCAGTCGAGGAAAAACCGGCGGTGTTTCATTTTCCACCAGAGCCCTGATGCAAATGATCGATGCGTATGGATCGGATTATATTTTGGTCGAAACGGTTGGGGCAGGTCAAAGTGAAGTCGATATCATGAATCTTGTCGACACAACCGTTGTGATTTTAACACCAGAGTCGGGAGACTCGATTCAAGCGCTCAAAGCTGGAATGCTCGAGATCGCCAATATTTTTGTGATCAACAAAGATCGAGATGGCGCCGAACGCATTGCCAACGACATCAAGATGATGCTTTCCCTCAATCCGTTTCAGGAAGGGTGGCAGCCTCCGATCATCATGACTGAGGCGCAATCCGGTGATGGTATCGAAGAATTGATTGAAGCGGTCCATGCGCATCAAAAGATCTACAAACGCGCGGTCGAAGTCCACAAGATTTGTTGCGACGTCGCACGTACATGCTCAATGAAATCATTCAAACGCGTCTGATGGGCCGAATCAAAAAATACACCGAATCGAAGGCGGATCTGCAAAGTGCTTTGAAAGATTCAGGTAAAGAGCCGAATTATTACGCCCTGGCCGATGAGTGCATGTCTGCATTGTTGAAGGATCAATAATCCGTTATAATAAATAGGTGGGCTTTAAATCTACACAACGATCATCGTCTGCATTCACACTTGTGGAGCTGATGACAGCCATCGTGATTCTCGGTGTTTTGGCGGCAGCCGCAGCGCCAGCCTACAAAAAATATGTAACCCATGTCAAAGTGGCTGAAGCTTATGTCATCATCGAGGCCATTCAAAAAAACAACACGCTGCATTCGTGGACAATGGATATTTCGTTCCTTATGTGAGTTACACTTCCGATTCGGAAGGGACGTTGACAACGGGTGCTTCGAAGCAGGTCTTGAGTTTTCATACAGGTTTTGACCACGTAACACCCGAACAACCCCAGTATCAAACGATTCAAGCTTATTACAAGCCCATGCAGAATGTGCTTCCAGACGGAACCCCGAGTTACTTTCAATTCAAATCCAGGGCCGGATCCTTCACTGTTGCTGGGCATGTGACAAGCCTTTCGTTCAGTTATGACGCCAACACAGGTGTCACAACGCCAGCGCAAGGATTTTCTCCGGGAGTCAGTGGGTTAGATATCTACTTTAAAGTTACTCCAAATGATCAAAGATGTTCACAAGCCTTGGATTTCAGCGATCTAGGCATCGCGCAAAGAAATCAGAATGTTCATTATTCCATGGTGTATGCCGGCTTATCGGAAACTGTGGGGAGTTGCATGGTCGTCTTTCAGACGTGCAAGCCGTCTCAGGTGCGATCTCCAAAGGACCTTTTGTAACGCTGAATCTTTCGACATATGCAAATCCAAAAACGAAGGTGACGGAGGATCGTCCGATGAAGAAGGTAAGGACAGTGGAGAAGGAAAAGATACAGGAGAAGGCAAGGACGAGGAGAGAGTGACTCTGGGGATTCCGTTAAGCTCAATCTATAGTTAAGTTCTTTTCAGCAGTTTTGCATTTGAGTGCACGCGCCAGCGCGATCAGAGGAAATACAAACGGTAATATTCATATCTCAGATAAAAGTGGCTTGGAAAACCTGTGGCGGTCACTCGGGTTCATCCCAGCTTCCATCTTGATTCTGCGTTTTGATCAGGAATTGAATTCCACGCTCGATGAGCTCCGGAGAACTTTTCGGACAAGACATCAATCCCAAAAGTCCCCAGGCCGTTTGGCTTGGTGTTGAATAGTAGAGTGGTGTGTATTTTTGATGATCGTAGGATTCGCACGATTCACCCCAACCGCCGTCCATATTCTGCGTGGATTGCAGAAAGTTGATACCTTCATGATGAATGTCTGAGACATGTTGCAACCGACCGCTTGCAATCCGCAAAGCGCCGCGCATGTTCCGTAAATATAATTCACACCCCAACGTCCAAACCATGATCCATCGGTTTCCTGGGAGTTTTTCAAATATTCAATCGCGCGAATCACAGCAGGATGATCACCACCAATGCCGGCATGTCCAAGGGCTTCAAGCACGTGACCTGTGATGTCCGGAGTGGATGGATCAGAAGCGATTTCAAATCGGCGAATGGAATGTCATTCAAAATGTGTTTGTTGTTGTCGCGATCGAATGCCCCCAACCTCCGTCGGAGCCCTGCATTCCCAGAATCCATTCGATACCGCGTTCGATGGCCGTGGAGACCTTTGTATCAAATTTTTCATGCGGCAACAGAGCAAGAATCGCCAGCGATGTATCGTCCAGATCCGGGTACTGATCATTTTCATGTTCGAAGGGCCAGCCGCCCGGTTTTGGTTTGAGGGATTTGTGGATCCAATCACCGTGACATTCGGTGATCTGTTTTTTCAAAAGCCAATCGCGTGATTTGACCATTTTTTCGTTGTCGCAAGGATATCCCGACTCTGCCAGGGCGTACATGCCAATGGCTGTGTCCCATACCGGGGAAATCGTGGATTGCATGCGCAGGTAAGAATCGTTTTCTTCGGCGTAAGTGCGAAGCGCGCCCAAACCTTTTTGGATGTAGGGGTGTTCGAGCGGATATCCGCGAAGATATAGAGCCAGGATCGAATTGGAGTAGGCGGGAAAAATTCCGCCCCAGTTGCCTTCCGGATCTTGATGTTCGATGATCCAGTTTTCAGCCATATCCAAAGCCTTTTTGCGGAGAGGCTTCACCGGCGATTTTTCGTAAATTTTCACAAGTTGCTGGGTCATCTTGAAGACTTGTTCCGTTTCAAACAGCGACACTTGGGTGATGTTGCGAATTTTTCGCGTCAGAGAAATCGATGAAGATAATTTGCGAAGTTCTGGAATGCGCTCATTTTCAGGAAGCTTTTGAACTGGTTTGTGATCGAAAATAATCAGCAGAGGAACAATCACAGAGCGCGACCAGCTTGAAAACTCATAGATATGGATCGGGGCTTGTTTCGGAAGGAGCATGAGTTCCGGGCTGATGGCCGGAATGCGTTCCCATGGATACTCGCCAAACAGACAAAGATGAATCTTGGTGAACACGCGCGTCGTTTCAATCCCGCCTTGTTCAAGAATGCGATCGTGCGCTTTTTTCATCGCAGGCTCGTTTTCTGAAACGCCGCACATTTTCAATGCGAAATAAGCCTCGACATTTGCCGAATGGTTTGACGGGCCATTGTAATAAAGATTCCAAGTCCCATCCGGATTTTGCGCTTCCAAAATCGCGCGTTTGGCTTTGAGTTTGGTTTCTTCATCCAGAAGTCCCAAGAAGCGCAGGAACATTACATATTCAGCCGTGATAGTTGTGTTGTCGTAGACTCGGCCTTCCCAATGATCGGTTTTGTGGAGTCCGGTGTAGTGGTTCTGGATTTTATGAATGGCTTTTTTGATTTCATTGGAATCGGAGTCAAAAAGAAGTCGGATGGAATCGCTTTTTCTGGATTCACGTTTGACGTCAAAATGTTCATACCTGGCCCCGATATCCGTCTTGGCAAAAAGGGAGCGCAATCGTTGTTCAAATTTGATGATCATGGTGGGGCTCGGTTAAAGAATCGGTAATATAATCTGACATTTAGTGGTTTTTCAAGGATGTTTTTTATTTTATTTTCAAAAGGATCTTGTACAATTGTTTGATGATCAAGAATCCTGAAATGGCCAAACGGTTGGCTCGGGCCATCGCCTCGGATCTATCCCTGTACAATCAGGAGAAAATTCAGAAGGGAATTCAACAGGATAATCTCTTTGAACTGCTCAAAGAGGAAATCGAAGAGGGTCGCGCACACTACAATACCAAGGTCGACCCTGAACTAAGATCCACGACCAATTTCTTTGATTTGGCCATTGTCGATGTGGTTTTGAAGAGAAATTCCCATATTACTTCAAGGATTTGGTAGGAAATGTTCCTTCATATATACTTGTCGTACAGGAGTTTTAAATGATTCGACGCGGCATATATTCACTGGTTTGTTTGTTTTTGTGTTCTTGTGCGTCCAAACAAATGCATGCATCCATCCAAGCACTGGAAGCTGAAAACAAAACCCTTCGAGGCGATATCGCCAAACTTCAAACCCAGGTGCAAACCTTGACCAATGATGTTTTAATTGTTCAGACGCGGGTAGAGCATCAACCGTCACTCCCTGTAATTCGTCCAATTCCCCAAGTGGTCGAGCAAAAACCTGTAGAAGCGCCGAAAAAAATGTATCGTCAGGAGTCTTTTTTGGGCGACGATATTCATTTCACGGATGAGGAGCCACCTGCACTTTCTTCAGCTGGTACAACCAAATTCACAAACAAAGATTTAGGCGCGCCATTGCTTCCCAATACACCCAACAAAACGTTAACCAATTCAAGCTTGCCTGCAAAATCAAAAAGCGGCGCATTCACAGAGCAAACATTGGTAGCGGACACTTCCAAAAATGAACCTGCAAAAGCATCGGTCGAAGATCCTGCCATTGTTGCTTCCTACAATCGCGCGTACAAAACATTTCAGGATCAAAACTACAAAGAAACTGTCAGGTTGATGGATGAGTTCTTGAAGCAGTATCCTTCACATAAATATTCCGACAACGCCACGTTTTGGATTGGCGAGAGCTATTATCAACTCAAGAATTACGAGCAAGCCAACGCGGAATTCGAAAAAGTAATTTCGAAATATCCAAACGGAAACAAAGTGCCGGATGCACTTCTTCGTTCGGGTATTTGCATGCTCAAACTTTCCAAACCTGAAAAAGCGAAAGTCTCGTTTGATCAGTTGATCAAGAAGTATCCGGAAAGCGTAGCGGCGAAAAAAGCCAAGGCAACATTGGGAGACATGTAAAATGAAAAAATATTCCTGGGTTTTGTTAGCGATGATGACTGGGCTGAGCTTCCACGTGCGTGCTCAAGATGATTTTTCAACCTCAGATGCCGGAGAGGAAGAAATGCTTGCTCCGGATGCACCCGAAGCTGAAGATGTGGCTCCTAGGACATTCAATACGGCCGAAAATCAAATCTACATGATTCGCCAGGGCGATACGATGTGGGATATTTGCAAAATCACATTGGATAATCCTTGGTATTGGCCGAAGCTTTGGTCGTTGAACCAATATATTTTGAATCCGAATCTGATTTATCCAGGCAATCGATTGGTCTTTTCACCGGCTACGGATACGAGTTTCGAAATTTGAAGTCGTGGATGGCGACCAGGACATGGTTGAAATCAACAGGAGGAAGAACCAGAAATGACAGTGGCCAAGTCTCAGTCACCTGTGACGGCTGAGCCATCGTTCATCATCGAAGAAACAAAATTGCGCAAAGGTGAATCGCTTGGCGTGAAGTTGCGTTCGATCTCCTTGGTTTCCCCGAAAGGTATCCGCACGATCGGAAAAATTCCTTACTCCGTTGAACCCAAATTGAATTTGATGTTTGGCGATCGCGTTTATTTGAAATTTTATGAAAATACAGATGTAAAAGTCGGCGATAAGTTTCGTGTGATCGAAAAAGTCAAAACTGTCTACGATCCAGATCGTGAAACTCGTCGTATCGGCCAAATGATCCCAAAAAAGCGACAGTGACCGTGGTTCACATCATTCAGGACAAACGTTGGAGAAGAAGAGTCGTTGAAGCTGTGATTTCGGACGGAGATTCATCCGTAAAGCGCGATGATGAAATCATTCCATTTGAATCCGATATCAAAACCGTGATTCCTCACTTTACGGATAAAGAGATCTACGGAAAATCGTTGAGGCGAGTGCCGAGCAGTTTTTGATCAGCAACAATGATTATGTATTCCTCAACATTGGCACCAAGGATGGCTTGCAGCCGGGCTTGCAATTGTACGTGGTCCGTCGTGGTGATGGCATTCTCGAAGAAAGTTCTTCTGGACTTCCGGACGTGCCAATTGCGAGAATTCTCGTGCTTGAAGCGTTTGAAAAAACCGCAACGGCCTATGTGACCACGCTTGATCGGCCTCTATCACTAGGTGACCGCGTCCGCTCCCAAGTTGAATAGTTCGCCAGTCTTACGACTTGGCCCAAAATTTGATTAGCAAGGACGTATGAATGACATTCTTGCGATCGCATTTTCTTTATCTAAAACCTGGAGCTATCGGGCCAAAAAAGACGGAATCGATAGCGCAGGTTCGTTTCAAAGGTTCGTTGAGTCGTCCATAAATCTCTCCGAAAAGGTCGATTTTCAAACTGCTGAGAGACAGTTTGAAAAATTGAAAAAGATCAACGGATGGTTATGGATCTACGGGGATGAGAATTATCCTCAAAGTCTGGCTCTGACACCCAATCCGCCTTTGGTGATTTACGGCGTGGGAAACCCAAAATTAAATGAGGAAATACTTCTGGCTGCGGTTGGAACACGAAGACCAACACCATACGGGAAGCGAATTGCACAAATGCTTTTCAAGGATTTGGTTCATGAAGGATTGGTGTTGGTGAGCGGGTTGGCTCGAGGAATCGATGCCTTGGCTCATCAGATGTGTGTCGATGCACACCAGCCCACGGTAGCCGTAGTGGCGCACGGTTTGGATAAAATCTATCCACCCGAACACAAAAAGCTCAAAGAATCGATCCTGCATTGCGGAGGCACAATGATCTCCGAATATCCATTCGGAATTCCTCCACTGGCAGAATACTTTCCACAACGTAATCGAATTATTTCTGGTCTCTGTAAGGGAACATTGGTGATTGAAGCAGGTGAAAAAAGCGGAACACGATTGACGGTGAATCATGCCGTTGAGCAAGGCCGTGAAGTTTTTGCGGTGCCTGGACCGATCGATTCTGAATATTCGATGTATACCAATGAATTGATTTTCAATGGTGCCAATATGGTGCGGACCGTGGAGGATATTCTTTCGTTTTATCCAGAACGAACAGCGCGTGGTCTTGATGAAATGAGAAAAAACGAGCTTTTCAAACCAACCAAAACTCAGAAAATGATCTTAAGCTTTTTGGATAAAAACATGCCCAAGTCCATTGAGGAATTTCTGTCGGTTACGATGATCCAGCCGCATGAGGCCTTGCAAAGCCTTGCTGAGCTTGAAATTCAGGGTAGGGTTGTCAAACAGCTCGATTCGACATATGTACTCGCAGGATGAAAAAACAACCCAAAATCAATGTGGTGGGAGCCGGCATGGCGGGCTCAGAAGCCGCATGGATGATTGCTCGACACGGATTTAAAGTTCATTTGCATGAAATGAAGCCGCGCCGATTTTCTCCTGCACACAAACTTGAAGGATTCGCAGAGCTGGTGTGTTCAAATTCATTGGGGTCGATGATGGAATATTCAGCGCCTCAATTGCTCAAAGAAGAAATGCAGAGCCTTGGATCTTTGATTCTGGAAGGTGCTTATCACAGCCAGATTCCTGCTGGAAAAGCGCTGGGTGTGGACCGTGAACTTCTTTCCCGATTCGTCACGGAAAAACTCGCTTCTCATCCCAATATCGAAATCGTCCGTGAGGAATTCACCAAGATTGATCCAGATGAAATGACCATCGTGGCTACAGGCCCATTGACATCCGATGCATTATCCGAGGAACTTGCCCGATACATCGGTAGTGACACGCTTTATTTTTATGATTCGATTTCTCCAATCATCGATGCGGATTCCATCGATTATTCCAAAACTTTTTTCGGAAGCCGTTATGAAGAAAATCAGGATGATTATCTGAATTGTCCGCTCACCAAAGATCAGTATTTCAAATTCGTCGAAGACATCAAAAATGCGGAAAAGGTTCCTGTGCGAGACTTCGAAGAGATGAAATGCTTCGAGGCTTGCATGCCGGTGGAAGTGCTTGTGGACCGTGGTCCCAAAACGCTCATGTTTGGACCGATGAAGCCGGTTGGACTTTTCAATCCTCATGAGGGGCGCAGGCCGTATGCTGTGGTTCAATTGCGTCGTGAAAATATGCCGACCACAATGTACAACATGGTTGGATTTCAAACGCGAATGAAGTGGGGCGATCAAAAGCGTGTGTTCCAAACCATTCCTGGATTGGAAAATGCCGAATTCATCGGCATGGGATCCATGCATCGAAACACCTACATCGATTCGCCTCGACTGCTGGATAAGGACTTGTTTTTGAAAAACCACCGAAATGTTGGCCTGGCTGGCCAGCTGACCGGTGTTGAAGGATACGTGGATTCTGCTGCCATGGGGATGATGATCGGTCTTTCGTTGGCCCATCGAGTGTTGGAACTTCCATTTGTGCAACCGCCGCTGGAGACCGCTCTGGGTGCGCTGATGAACCATGTCACAACATCAAGGGAAACGGGCAAATTCACGCCCATGAACATCAATTTTGGACTTTTGCCACAGCTTGAAACTCAAGTTAGAATGGAAAAGAAAGACAAGAAGATCGCGATGGTTCGCCGTGCCAGGGAGCATTTTGTGGCATGGAAATCCACGTTGGAATTCTTCTCGGAAAACAGATCCAATGGGCACAAACCAAGAGACATCGAGCATCATTCAAGAGTTTGAAATCTATTTGCGCGACGTTCGTCGTGTATCAACCCATACTGTAAGAAACTACATTTCCGATCTGATGCAATTTGAAACTTATCTGCAGGAGCAGAGTGGATCAAAGGTCCAATCAACGATGACAACTTGGTTGAAATGACATTGATCGCTTGCGCTCGTTCATGTCCGATGCCTATCAAAACGACTTTCCACCCCAACAATGTCACGACGAATGAGTGCGCTCAAATCCATGTTTGAATGGCTTGAAAAAACAAACGCATCACAAACAATCCGATGCCCATGCTTGAAAGCGTTAAGGTGAGAAAACATCTCCCCAACGTACCTTCAGAAGAAGATATCTCTCGGTTGCTGGATTTTCTAAAGGAATTGGAGGCGTTGCCACGGGATCAGGTTCTATTCGAACTCATGTATGGATGTGGTTTGCGGGTGAGCGAAGTGGTCAAGATGGATTGGGCCGATATCAGCACTGAGCAGTACCAGCTGCACGTGAGAGATAGCAAACGCGGAAAATCACGTATCGTTCCATTTTCGCAAGGTTTGGCCAAACTTCTGTCTGATTACAAGGCGGAATTCAAAATCTCACGCCCAAAACACCGCTATTCCTGAATGCCAAAGGATCTCGCATCACCGCGTGGAGTTCAGTATATTTTGGAGAAGCTGCTTCAAAAATTCCCTAAATCGATGCATTTGACACCGCATTCCTTCCGCCACGGATACGCTACGCATCTTCTCAATCGGGGAGCCGATCTTCGTTCCATTCAGGAACTTTTGGGTCATTCAAATTTGTCAACCACAGAGAGATACACTAAAGTGGGCCTTGCGCACCTGAAGGAAGTCTTTGCACGAAGTCATCCAAGGTCCAAATCATGATGGATGAAAATCAAATACCGGTTCTTGGAAGCATGACAGGATTGGAAAAACTCAATCTAAGCCCTGAGGAGTTTTTGTTCTTTCGCGCATCAACGGTACCGTCACCATCAACCAAATCAATCAAATCGTGGGTTTTCCCATCGAAAAGACGTTGTCGTTCATGCAAAAGTTTTTGGACAACAACATCATTTCGCTCAAAGGCAGCGAAGTTAAACCCAAACCAGTGGTCAGTGAAACCAAACTGGAGTGCAGATTCTGGATCAGGAAGACCAGGATCCGAATCTTCTCAGATCCCAAGAGCGTTTTCGTAGCCGAATCATGTTGCTGGAACAAGATTTGGACAAAATGAATTTTTCGAAGTGCTCGAGGTTACGCCGAGCGCAGACTCTGGATGAAATTCAAAAAAACTACCTGCGTTTGGTCAAAGAATTCCATCCAGATACGCTGCGTGTGAAAGAAGCAGGTTCCTATCGAAGGAAGTTGGAGAAAATTTTTGGAAAAGTCCAAGAGGCTTATCAGGAAATTCATCCTGATAATAAACGTGCGACGTATTTGCATGAATTGATGGAGGGACGTCGTACCAAAAAAGATGGCGATTCCAAATCAAAGAACAAGTATGAATACAAAGTTCCGAAAAAAGACGTGAGCCCAAGTTTGCGGATGCCGACACCCAATTTGAAATGGGCCGCAAAGAGGAAAAAAGGGAAATCTGCAGGCTGCGATGAACTTTATCAAATGGCTTTGAATCTCAATCCCACCCGCAAAGCATTTGAGGATGCTTACCATCGCGTGCGAAAGTTGATGCGTGAAGGCTTTTAGACATTGAAAGGTTCTAACTGCTTAAATTCTTTATTTTTTCCGTACTTTCAGTTAACTTTTACTGATCTTGAGTAAAGTCATCGGCATAGATCTAGGAACCACCAATTCATGCGTAGGATTCACCGAAGGTCGTCAGACCAACATCATTCTCAATAAGAATGGATATTCCACCACACCGTCGGTGGTCGGGATTTTGGACAACGGTCGTATCGCCGTTGGGCAAATCGCCAAACGTCAAGCGATCGCCAATCCGATCAATACCATCGTCAGTTCAAAACGTCTGATCGGTCGTCGTATTGAGTCGCAAGAGGTCAAACACGCCAAAGCGTTGTATTCCTACGAAATCATCGAAGGTCCGCACCAGGACGTGCGTATTCGTGCACGTGGAAAAGAATTTTCGCTTCCTGAAATTGCATCATTCATTCTTTTGAGATGAAACGCGTCGCAGAGGAGTATCTATCCGAACCGGTCACCGATGCGGTGATCACTGTTCCTGCGCATTTCAACGATTCCCAACGTCAGGCCACCAAGGATGCCGGCCGCATCGCTGGTCTCAATGTGCTTCGCATCATCAACGAGCCAACGGCCGCAGCGATCGCCTACGGGTTCAACAAGAAAGAACCGCAAAATCGCCGTGTCTACGATTTGGGTGGTGGTACATTCGATATTTCGGTTTTGGAAATTCAAGATGGTGTGTTCAAAGTGTTGGCCACCGATGGTGATACATTCTTGGGTGGTGACGATTTCGACAACGCTTTGATCGATTATGTCGCCAGCAAATTCTGGAAACTTCTGACATCGATATTCGCAAAACAAAATCTCTCTCCAACGCTTGAAAGATGCCTGCGAGCGCGTGAAATGCGATTTGTCTTCTTCCATGAAATGGAAATCAATCTTCCATTCATTGCCACCAAAAACGATGCGCCTTTTGCATCTGAATATGACGGTGAACCGCAAAACGCTTGAAGAACTCACGCGTCACCTGATCGATCGTACACTCAAAATCAGCGAAAACTGCCTGAAAAAAGCCGGTCTCACACGCGAGGATTTGAACGATGTTCTTCTTGTGGGTGGACAAACCTGCATGCCGTTTCTGGGAGATCGTGTATCCAACTTTTTGGACGATCTGCCTCCAAACAGATCAATCCGGATGAAGCCGTCGCGATCGGTGCTAGCATTCAGGCCAACGCCCTGACTTCCGATACCGAAGTCGAAATGCTTCTTTTGATGTCACGCCGCTTCCACTTGGAATCAAATCGGCGGGTGGAACGCTCACGCGTCTGATCGAGGCCAATACAACGGTTCCGGTGATGCGCAAAAATCTTCACCACGGTCACCAACAAATCAGCCTTCGGTTCGTGTAAAAGTCTTTCAGGGGTTTTCTCCGGCAGCGGAGGAAAACGAACTGCTTGGAGAATTCGTGCTGGAAGGCATTCGATTGGCCAATGCAGGTGAACCTGAAATCGAGGTTTCCTTCCATATCGATGCCAACGGTATCGTGCAGGTATCCGCCAAAGATTTGGATACTGGAAAAGAGCAAAGCATTCGCGTGACGATGTCCAGTGGCTTGTCAGAGGATGAAATCGAATCGATGAAAAGCAACGCTCAGGCGATGGAAGTCAAGCTCAAGGATGAAGAAGAGTCCGAAGCGATGGCGCAGAAAAACGAACTTTTGCTGCACAAGATTCGAAAATACTATCTCGACAAAAAAGCAACGCTGGCTCCAGAAGAGATCCAAAAAATGGAAACATTCATGGATCACGCCAACGCGGTCATTCAGCAAAAGCAAATCGATGAACTCAAAGATCTTTACGTCAAACTCAACGATTACTTGAAAAACCTCAAAGTCTGATGACGGACACACCGCTTTATTCACACTCCGGCCCCACGATCGTTCCCAAACAAATCCAAGCTGAAATTTCCAAACAGATGATCCATCATCGAAGTCAGGAATTTGAGGAGATTTTCGCTTCTCTGCGCAACAATCTGCATTTGATTTCCCAGACTGACGGTGAAAGTGTTGTTCTGACCGGAAGTGGGACCGCCGCCATGGAAGCGGTGATGGCGTCGATGTTTTCTGAGGGGGATGAGGTTGTCATTGTTGATTCCGGAAAATTCGGTCGCCGATGGGTGGAAATTTCCAAAAGATACAAACTCAAAACGACTGTCATCGTCAAACCCTGGGGTATGGCGGTGATTCCGGAAGAAATCGCACAAAAACTGACTGCGGATACCAAGGCTGTTTTTGTTCAGGCGTGTGAGACTTCCACGGGTGTTTATCATCCGATCGAAAGCATCGGTAAGATGCTCAAGAATCATCCCGATGTTTTGTTTGTGGTCGATGCAATCACAACCTTTGGTATTTATCCTTTAAGCCAACGCACACACAACATCGATGTGATGATTGCTGCATCTCAAAAGGGGTTGATGTGTCCACCGGGCTTATCTTTGGTTTGCCTGAGTAAGCGGGCCATCGAGCACCTTCAGGAGACCACGACTTTGTATCTTTCTCTTCAAAACGAATTGAAGTTCCAAATCCAAAACAAAACCGCATTCACACCAGCAATTTCACTCATTCGTGGAATGGAAAAATCCACATCGATGATTCTGAACGAAGGAATGCAGGATGTGTTCAAACGTCACGCCAAGCTGCAAACCATGACACGTGGATATTTCAAGGCACTGGGATTTCAGATGCTCGCTTCGGATGAAGACGCTTCGGTGGGCATCACGGCGATTCATTCCATTCCGGGCTTGGATACTGACAAATGGCTTGAACAACTCAGAAGCGAACATCATCTTTGGTTGGCTTCGGGGCAGGATCAGTTCAAAGGTAAAATTTTTCGCATGGCACATATGGGCTATTGTGACGAAGAGGACGTGAGAAAAGCGCTTTCGCTTATCGGCCAGTCTTTGAGGAAAACATTAAAGATTGACCAAGCTACTGATTTTCTTAAGAAAATTTGATTTTTCAATCGGCATTGGTACGAATTTCATTTAAATTTCAATAACATGCCGACTTGTGTTATGAGTCTGCTCGGTAAAAGATATGTCGAATGTAATATTAGTAGGAATTCAGTGGGGCGATGAAGGCAAAGGCAAGATCGTCGATTATCTAGCCAACGATGCCGATATGGTCGTCCGTTTTCAAGGCGGAAACAACGCTGGACACACCGTCATCATCGGCGATCAAAAAATTGTTCTTCATTTGATCCCTTCCGGCATTCTTCGTGACAAAACAGTTTGTGTCATCGGCAACGGTGTGGTTTTAGATCCAGCCGTCTTGAAAAAAGAAATCGACGTTCTGAAAGAAAAAGGTTTCGCAGTCACGCCAGCCAATTTGCAGATCAGCCACCATGCGCATTTGATTCTTCCGTATCACTCCAAACTCGACAAATTGAACGAATCCAAAAAGGGCGATCAAAAGGTCGGTACCACCGGTCGTGGAATCGGTCCTGCCTATGTCGATAAATTCGATCGTATCGGCATTCGTGTCGGTGATTTCCTGGATTTGAATCTTTTCCGTGAAAAATTGAAGCTCAACGTCGAACTCAAAAATCTTATTCTTGAAAAAATTTAC
>JAWKOB010000010.1:0-55867 GCA_041391405.1 Bdellovibrionota bacterium
TTGGCTGATCGATTGACGTCGCTCGGGACACTGGTTTCCGGAGTGGCACATGAAATCAACAATCCACTCAGTGTTGTCGTTGCCAATGCAACTTTTGTCGCAGATGAGTTCGAAAAAAATATACCAGTGGATCCAGATGTGAAGAAGGACATGCTGGACTCAGTCAAAGATATTCAATTGGCAGCCGAACGCATTCGAAAAATTGTCGCTGATTTAAAATTCTTTTCCCAACCGCAGAATGATCCGACCAAGCCGATCGATATCAACGGGGTTCTGGACTGGGCCATTCGCGTAACATCCAATCAAGTCCGTCATTGTGCAAAATTGGTTCGAGATTTTCAGGGGCAGGCCTTTGTCATGGGTAGCGAGCTACGGTTGGGTCAGGTGTTTGTGAATCTGATCGTCAATGCCTCGCAAGCAATCGAAAACAGTTCATTCGATGAGAATGAAATCCGCATTTCAACGAAATGTGAAGACGGATTCGCCGTGATTCGTATCCAAGACACAGGAGTGGGCATTGGTCCGGAAACCATCAAACGAATATTCGATCCATTCTTTACCACCAAGCAGGCTGGGGTTAGCACGGGGCTTGGCCTTTCGATTTCACGAGGAATCATTCATTCGATGGGTGGAAAAATTAACGTTGAAAGCAAAGTGGGTTTGGGGGCAACTTTTGTGATTCGCTTGCCGGAGGTTGCCGAAGGACAATATGTTGTTGAGGAGAAAAAAGAGTTTATCGACGCACCAAGATCCAAGGTGTTGGTCATTGATGATGAGCCGCTGCTTCTGAAACTCATTCAACGCACGTTAGGTGACGATCATGATGTCACGATCAAGGAAAGTTCCGTGGATGCCTTTCAATATCTGAAAGCACACCCAAATTGCGATGTGATTCTTTGTGATCTGATGATGCCGGAGATGAACGGTGTTGAGTTGTATGAAAAAATGACGACGCTACTGCCAGAAATGATGCCTAAATTCGCCTTTATGACGGGTGGGGCGTTCACGCAAAGTGCCATCGACTTCATTTCTTCGGGTAGTCTGAAAAAAATCGACAAACCCTTCACGCCAGCGGCTTTGAAGATATTCGTCAAACAGATGTTGACAGATCAGTCTGCATTCTAATTCAAGGGTTGCTTTTTGAAAATGAAGGAGTATCAATTGATACGTTGAGCGTCAAAAAGATTGTGTCAAAGGAGTATTGTATGAAGAAAATTCTGGTGCTTGCGTTGTTGATGTCAAACTCAGTGACGTATGCAAAATCCAAAGAACTCGAAGTGCGCAGCAACTCATGGAAAGATGGGGAAGCCATCACCAGCAATCATGTATTTAACAGTTTCGGTTGCACTGGTCAGAATATCTCACCTGAAGTCAGTTGGAGAAATCTTCCAAAAGAAGCAAAAAGCATAGCGCTGACAATTTTTGATCCGGATGCACCGACAGGCAGTGGATGGTGGCATTGGGTGGTTTACAACATTCCCCCGAAAACTCGTTCTTTGGCATCGGGCATAGGCAAGTCAGGCGTGGCCAAACTCGACAACGGCATCATGCAGGGTGAAACTGATTTCGGTGTTCCAGGTTATGGTGGTCCTTGTCCTCCAGTGGGCGACAAACCTCACCACTACATCATTACAGTTCATGCGCTCAACGTCGAAAAGTTGGAACTTCCAGCAAATGCGCCGGCAGCGATGGTGAGCTATTACATCAACAACCACTCGATCGCAAAAGCGAGTCTGACGGGCGTTTATCTTCGTGAAAAATAATCAAAACAGATTTATTAAAAACCTAAAATGTAGTTTGGAAAAATAAAGAATTTTGAATGTGCATATTTGGATCAATCAATCAACTGTGAAACATTCAAAATTCTTATCTGCAAGGCCCTGCGGCCTTGCCAAACAATAGTAAGAATCGGGAAATAGCCTTGATTTTTAGAAATAAAATCAAAGCAATAAAGAATGGATCAGTTTTAGTTGCTTTCTTGAAATTTTTAACGATTCTGCCGCTGGTTAAACAACGGTAGGTTCAACATGGCCATCTTTCATCGAGGTCAGTTTTGGGTGAGTTCGTTGTCGTTCGTTTCAAAACGAGTTCAACGGAATGCATGTGGTGTTCTTTTTTCGATTTGATTCCATCTTTGCCTTTCATCTCGAAAACATTTTTCCGGGTTCGGTTTTGGTAAGTTGCATGCACGCGGTGTGTTCAGTAGCATGCGGTAATTGAGTCATCGCAACCGATGTGCCATCCGAACTATCAAATGAAATCATTTCATGGGGAGTGCCGATGTTGATTTTTTTCAAAAGGACGGCATTGCCACCGGAAGTAACTAGGTCGCTCTGTTGATTTCTTTTGCCATTTTCGGTAAAGACCTTGATTTCCCAATTGCCCACCAGGCTGAAGGTTGGATTCGGAGCTGTCGCATTTGGGGCTGACGATGTTGTCGCTTTTGTGTCTTTGGCTTTGTCGCAATCATGCGAAAGATGCCAGTCAAAACAAGAGTAATGGCCAGAGCAGAAAGAAGTGTTTTCATGGAATATCGAAGATAATGGGCAAGCCCGATTGTTATCTTCTTTTAATCAGTTTCTTAGATGATCAACAAAATGAGAGAGATCAAAACAGAAAAAACCGCCTTTACGATCAAAGCCGAAAAAGCCGTCCTACACTGACCACCAAAGGTTGTGGTAGAGAGTAAACGCAAAAAAACCGATACCAATGAACATGATGAAAATTGCGCCTACGGCGATGGCTGCGCCTACGGCGATGACCCAGACTTTGCGGCCCATGGTTTGCAAACCCATGTCCATTTGTCCACAGATCAGTCCAAAATTTCAGTAGTAGGAGTCGAATCGGCTCGTCCTTTTTGAGATAGGGTGGCGACCACGATGCCTGCAACGAAAGCAATGGCCAAATATTGCATCCAATTGGATTTTGCATGGTTGGTGACTTGATCTTGAAGTTCTTTGGAGGAGGGGATTTTGGTTGATTTCATTGAACTGGTCTTCAAGATGTTCTTTCAAGGTTCCTTTTTGTTGTCGACTTCTTCACGAAGCGTTTTCACGGAAACTACCGATGATTTTTTTCACATCCTTGGCAGAATCTCCAGATCAGCTTTGAGTTTTTCAATGTCAGATTCTTTGCTCATCGATTGATGGTAACGATTTCAAGGACCAAAAGTCGAGGCGATGGATTTTTTTTGCATAAATACCTTTTTGATTTCAATTGGTTTACCCTTTGAGTCAAATATAGCCCCTCACAAAGATCAGCAAGGCTGGTATAATCATAAGAATGTCCGATCTCCAAAAAAACAACGTGGTTTCGCTGCGCTCAGAGGATCAGGAAAAAAGCCTGAAACTCAAGCCACTTCTGCGCCCACGACATCCAAAGCCAAAAGCCTGATTTTGAGTGAGGAAGAACTAAAATTCGTTGAAACCGGCAAAGATTTCCTCAAGCTTCTTGAAAAAAGAATCTGGACACCAAGGCCATTCTCGAGACGGTCGAAATTATGAAAGAACTCAAATATCTCCAAATCGAACTCAACAAACTTCAAAACGATGTAGTGAAAAACAACCGCCGTGTGGTGGTTGTTTTTGAAGGCCGTGACGCCGCGGGCAAGGGTGGAACCATCCGACGCTTTACGCAACATTTGAATCCACGCGATATTTCGGTGGTGGCCTTGAGCAAGCCCAATGAAACCGAACGCGGCCAATGGTATTACAACGATAGCATCAAAGCACCTGACGCCCGGTACGATCGTGTTTTTCGTCTAACCGAGCTGTAGTTGAGCCGGTGATGGAGAAGAAGGCACTGGCTACCCAGCAAGAATATGAAGCTTCATGTTTCAGGTGCCTGAGTTTGAAAGCATGCTTCATGAAGACGGAATCGAGATCATCAAGTCTGGTTTTCGATCTCTAAAGATGAACAGGAAAAAGATTCAAATCGCGCAGAAAAAATCCGCTCAAGCAGTGGAAAATGAGTCCGGTGGATGGCCAGGCTTTGTGGGATCAATACACAATCTACAAGCAACAAATGTTTGGGACGCACACCTTACAGTCTTGGATCATCATTCAGGCCGACAATAGCAAAAACGGGCAAGATTGGAATATATCCTTTCGAAACTCAACTACGAAGGCAAAGACATTGCCTCCGTTTACTTCGACCAGATTCGAAGATCGTCATGAGAGATATCACCAACCGACGTTTGCCTGAATAGATTGACCGCCAAAGCGGCTTTCTTTACAATGTCTTTATGAAGTTATTGATGATTCGACATGGTAAGGCGGAGGATCGGGACACTTGGGCCCAAAAAAACTCCAAGATAGCGAACGTCCATTGACCACTGAAGGCAGCAGAAGAGTTCTTGCTGGTTTCCAAAGCATTGTTGCAACTTGTTCCAAATCCCTCAATCGCATTTCCAGTCCGTTCAAGCGCACAATGCAGACGGCGGAAATTCTTCAAAAAGTCTTGTTCTGACACCAAGATTTCGGCCACAGACGTGCTTTTGCAGGGCACTCCGTAGCGGAAGATGTCCAGACATTCATTCAAAAAAGTGGAGCAAGGAAGGTGTGATCGCCATCATCGGAGCAGAAAATCATATGTCCACTATATTGGCCAGCTTGATTTTCCGCCACCGATGAAAATTCCCTTCGCTTCAAAAAAGGCGGGGCTGCCCCTGATCGATCTTGAACTTCGGGAAACGCGCGTGACTGGAAATTTGCTTTGGTTTTTGCCGCCGAAAGCGGTAATGAGCTTTCTAAATGAAGTCCGACAAAAAATTTGTCGTTGTCATCGATATCGGTTCCAATTCCATCAAAATGTCCATGCTCGTTTGAACCATGACACCAAAATCATCCTAGAAGACAAATTGCCGCTTCGTCTGCCCGGAAAAAAACGAAAAGAAAATCAGCCGCAAAAACATCGACCGGCTCAATCGCTCCATGAAGCGGTTCGCGAGGCCGGGCGCAAAATTACGACCGATCTATCGGGTGCTCGCCACCAGTGCCATGCGCCGGGCGATCAACAAAAACAAGTCATCGCCATGCTTCGCAAAAAATGGGGTGTTCGCGTCCAGGTGATTTCAGGCTTAACCGAAGCCAAATATGTCGTACAAGCGGTTGAATCCAGATTCGATCTTCGCCGTGGAAAATATTGCATCGCGGACATTGGCGGTGGAAGCATGGAATTGATCCAAATGGTGAATGGAAAAACCAGATGGATGAAATCAATTCCATTCGGCTCAGTGGTGGTGAAGGAAAAGTTTTGCGGAAGACCTGTTCGCGATATTTTTGACATGGGAATTGTGATTGGTGACATCGAGCAAGCGATTTTGAAAAACTTACCCAAGCCGATGGAAGGTGTTTTGTTGTTATCCGGTGGAACACCGTCCACAATCGCGCGAATTTTCCAGAAAGATCGAAAGTGGAATGACATTCATGGGCGCGTGATTTTGATGAAGGATCTGGAAAAGTTATTCGATCCGATTTTGCACAAACCCATCGATTTTTGGACCAAAAGATACAAAATCAATCCGCACCGTCGCGATATTTTGTTTGCGTGCCTGGTGACATTGATCGCTCTGATGCGCTTGATGAGTTGGATTATTTCAGCACCCAAAACCGGACTACGACAGGGAATATTGGCTGAGACGCTTCAAAACTAAAGTAAATTTGGAACATGAGAATAAGATTGGAGTAAAAATTTGGATCGTAGAATACTTTGAAAAGATCAATCTTATTCTCTCTGCAAGGCTGACGAGCCTTGCCAACTTAATAGCCTTGAGCGCATAAAATCTAAATTCATTTAAAAAATGAACTAGAATCAATAGATCAGATTTAAGCAGGGAGCTTGCACTCAGAGCTTGTTCAATGTCAGTGAGGATGTCTCGCCAGTCTTCAATGCCGACGGAGATGCGGACCAAACTATCATCCACGCCATAGCGTTTTTGATCTTCGGGGACATTTCCGAGTGGGTTGTGGTGGCTGGGTGACAGGATAGGGACGCCCCCCAGACTCGCTTTCATTTCAGATGAAGTTTCAGATTGCGCAGAAAATCAAACGCTTTTTCTTTCCACCTTTGAGGCGAATCGAAAAATCGAACCGGAGTAGTTGCATTGTTTTCCCAAATCTCACTGTCCTTTATCTTTGAATTCGGAAGGGTAGAATTTCCGAGATTTGGTGTTTTCCTTCAAAGCACTAACAATGCGTTGTGAGCGTTTTTGCTTCCGCGGGTCGTGCTGGATATCAGCATCGGAAGACGACTGTCCAAAATCCGTATTCATCGGGTTGCAGAATATTTCCCAAGAGGGCGCTGCCCATCAGTTTTTTGAATGTTATGCGCGCGACTTTTGCCCATCACCACGCCACCCAACATGTCCGAATATCCTGAAAGGAATTTGGTCGCCCGAATACCGTGATATCCACACCAAGCTCAAGTGGGTGTTGGAAGGCTGGGCCCATAAACGTATTGTCCGTGATCACCAGCGGTTGATCAGGATGTTTTTTGGCTTCCTCGACACAGGCGGTGAGATCCGTCATGCGAAGGGTGGGGTTGCTGGGCGTTTCCACGAAAATAAAATCGAGATTTTTGGCTTCACGGATTTTTTTGCACATTTCTTCGGTATCGCCGGCATAAAAAGGCTGAACATTGTAGCCAGTGGGTATCAACATTTCGTGAATCAGATGATGGGTTCCGCCGTAAATCGGACTGGAAAACAGGGTTGTTCGCCCTGGTCGCGTGAAGGTGAAAAAAATCGACGAAATGGCCGCCATACCAGAATTGAATACCGCCGCTGCGCGAGCTTGCGGTTCCAAAGACTGCAAATGGGTTTCAAGAATTTCCGCGTTGGGGTGGGAAAGTCGAGCGTAAATCAGCTCCACATTTTCACCGGCGACGGGTTCACGTTTTCCAAGAGCTGTGGCAAAAGCTTTTTCGGCTTCTTCCGGGGAGGAAAAGACGTACGTCGAAGATCGAAACACTGCAGGGCGGGCAGATCCCACGGAAAGGGAAGGGTCATAGCCTTGGGCGATGACAGCAGTGGATGGTCGAATCATGTAGGCCGATTTTTTTTTGTCCATGCTTAAGTCTCTATAACTTCTACCCAAAAAGTCGAGAAGTTGGGCGATTAAATAAGGGTTGTTTTGGAATAAATTTATGTATATACTTGTATATACATGTTTTTATTGGAACTTGCCCATGCTTTAAAAAGAAGAAGCGTTGATTATGCTCTGGTTGGTGGCTATGCAGTGGCCCTGCACGGAGCTGTGCGCGGTACGCTGGACGTAGATTTGGTTTTATCTCTTGATAGGAAAAGTTTGGAAAAAGCCGAAGAGGTTTTTTTAAGCATGGGGCTTGTTTCCAGGTTGCCGATCACAGCCGCTGAATTGCATGAATTCCGCCGAGAATATATCGAGAAAAGAAATCTTGTTGCCTGGTCTTTTGTCGATCCGAACAATCCAGTTCATCTTTTGGACATTATCATCACACACGATTTGAAAGACATGATGACAGTGAATTTGAAAGTGCAGGGGGTGAGCGTGAAGGTGGCTTCGATTGATTCTTTGATTCGTATGAAACAAAAATCAAACCGACCGCAAGATTTGGAAGATATAAAAGCCCTTAAGCTCTTGGAGCAGAAATCATGAAGCGACCAATCCAGATTTTTTCCAAAGATTACCTGGATCAAATCAAAAATATCACCCCATCGCAAGCCGCAGAGTTTGTTGAAAATTATCAAAAGATGATTCATTCGGTCGAGGTCAAAAGAAAACCGATTAGTATTCGTATCCCGAAAATGTTCTGAAAATTTCAAGCTCAAGGCCAAGTCCAATGGTCTTGCGTATCAAACCCAGATCGTGGAACTGATGCGAAATGATTGAGGAAGATTAGAAGTCGAGTCTTAAACGGATTATTGAGCGGCTTGTTTTTGTTCCTGGCAGTCGATCGAGCAGCAGCCGTCGAATTTGACGGAACAATCCGGACAGATGACAAATAAGCCGTGACAAGGAATGTGGCCGCAGTTGACATGGGTGGAGGGGCTGAGCCGCAATGACGGCATGCGACCAATTTTTTCATCGGTTACTTTTTCGGCATTACGTTGAACACGTAATTACTGCTGAATTTTGATTCGATTTTTTTATTTTTGATTTCGTTGGCGTAATTAATTATTCCGCCCTTGAGCTGGAATACTTTTGAAATCCTTCATGTTTCATGTACGCGCTTATTTTTTCACAACGGATTCCGCCCGTGCATATCAGAATTTTTTATCTTTGATCCTATACTTCTTTGATTTCCGGAAGAACGGCTGCGAACGCTTTTGCTTTTCTTGGAAGAAGTGCGCCTTCAAAGTGACCGATGTCACATTCGTAATTGTTGCGTGCATCCACAACGATCACATCTTCCTGTCCGATCATTTCATGGAACTCTGTCGGAGACAGGTGTTGTCCGATGGAGCTGACTTCAAAAATGTTTTCTTGCAATCCGTCCACGACGATTCGTTTGCGATTGCGGACATCCAATTTGAAAAACGCATACTTTCCAGATTCCACAGCAGGATTGACGGTAATATTTTGCAGATATGAAAAGTTTTCAAACGTTTTATGAAACGCATCCCAATGGTGTTCCGGAACGGACATCTGAGCGTTGATGCCTTCATGGGCCACATAGATTCGTCCCAAAACATCCAACGCGATCCAGGTTTTGTAAAGTTCGTCACGGAATGCGACGGGGTCCTCGATGCGGACATAGCGGTAAAAAGAAAATATGCGGCGTTGGAAAGGTTCGTTTTTCACCTTTTCCATGAGCTTTTTGCGCTCGACTCGATTGACGAGATGATGTCGTTTTCCTTCAGGATTCATAAGTAAAAAGGCCTCTTATCGAGGCCTCGTTTACCACAAAATATACTTGAAATCGATCCCCCAAATTGGGTGATCTAGCTCAGGTTTTTCTAGCCGTTAAATGGAGCATCCGCCAGGTAACAGCGAACAACGATGTCCTCTTCATCTAGATCGACAGTGATGTCTTGATCGATGATGGTTCCTGTCGGATTGGCAATGGCACAATTCAAATAAACTGAAGGCGTGATTCCGTCCACATTGGGCACTTCAATGCCGTTGGTAAGTACGGATACTTCAAAATCTTCACCGGATTTAAGTTTTTGATCGAATGTGAAAACTCCGTTGTGATCCAGAACAAATGGTTCACCGTTCAGCGAGAGTGTGATGGATTCAGGAAGATTTGGATAATAACCTGTTGGTACGTTTGGATCATCTGCTTCGTAGCGAACGCCGATGGCAACCGCACTGATGGAATAAACCTTTTCAGCTGTGGCTGGATTTGGGTTGGAAATGATGGCTGGATTGCTGCGAACTTGCAGACCGCAATTCACCATGAACAATAGAGAAGCCAATACAGCTATACGTTGGATCATCATGTTTTTCATAAATATTCCCCTTATCCCTATAATCTACAATCTCTGTGCCAAGGCTGTTTCCCGATAACATATTGAATTTGCTATAAAAAACAAGATTTTGCTGGGGAGTCAGCATGGGCAAGCCATCGGCATGGCTTATATACATGGGAGTTGGCTGCCGCACCAGTCTGTTTTTAGAAACATTGAGGTTTTGAGCACTTTAAGGTACTGGAAGGGTTCATTATTTAGGAGAACTTCATGAAAACATTGCGTTTATTTTTAGGTTTGGTTCTCGTATCCACTTTTACCCAAGCCCAAACCATCAACAGCCATACCTTCTCATTCAGCGATACGCTGGAAACAGTTCAAGTTGAAGACGCTTTGGGACCCAACTCTGAATTGGCCAAACATCGTTTCTTGCTTCGTGGCTCATATGATTTCGTGAATGAGTCCTTGATTGGTATCGATTCCACACGTTCCAACCAACAATTCACCGTCGTTAAAAAACTTCACACAGCTGGTGCAGGTGCTGCCTGGATGTTCACCAAAAGATTCTTGGTAGGATTTGAAGTTCCAGTTCACTATGTACGTTTGGATCAGACCTATCTCACAACCTACAGTTTGACTTTGGATCGCAAAGAGTGGGTGTTGGGCGATATCAATCTTCGCGCAAAATTGCGTTTGACCAATGATACTTCCAAAATCAATGTCGCCATCGCGCCACATGTATTTTTCCCTACCGGCAGCGATACATATTTTGTAACAGACAATAGTTATGGAATGGGTGGTCGATTCCTCTTGGATGTGACTCCGGCGCCATTTTTGAGTTTGTACGGTAACATTGGCTACACGTATTCAAAGAACGCTCAGTTCTTGAATATCGATCGTACCAAACGCATTGAAGCTGCGGCGGGTGCGTATGTTCGCGTGATCGGTGATAAACTCGGTGGTAACGCGGAGGTAATTCACTCGTTGACACTTCCTGGCTATGACGAAGATCAAAACCCGATCGCGATTCGTTTGGGTTTCAGAGCTCGCACCGGTATCGTTCGTTGGTACTTCGGTGGAGCGCTTGAAGGACTTCGCAAAGCGCGCAGCAATGATATTTCCTTGTACGCCGGTGTCAAAATGCCGTTTGGATCATGGTCAAAACCTGCGCCTGTAGCGCAGCCAGAACCTGAAACGTACACCGTCGAGAAAAAAATTCAGATTTTGAAAGAAAACTTGAGTGTACGCAGAGAAATCAATTTCGAAACCAACAAAGCTGTGATTCTTCCGGCAAGTTATCCTGAACTCGATTCAGCGGCTGAGATCATCAACAAGTACGGCGAACATATTAGTACGATCACCATCGAAGGTCACACCGACAGTCGTGGTTCGGATGCCTATAACCAAGGTTTGTCTGAGCGTCGTGCCAATTCAGTGCGTGAATATCTGATCGGCAAAGGTGTTCCAGCTGAAAAACTCAAAGCTGTGGGCTATGGTGAAAGTCGACTCAAAATCAATCCTGAAACGGGACCTGAGTCGTGGCTCATCAACCGTCGCGTTGAGTTCATTGTCGATGAAACCATCGAAACTCAAAAGGTGATCGAAGAAACCGAAACGGTAACCAAGGGTAAACCGGGTGAAAAAGCGGAAAAGAAATCCGAAAGCCAACCGGAAAAAACAATGCCTGAGGAAAAGAAACAGTGAGTGTAACTTACGAAGTCAATCTGAAGGTTCAAAAAACCATCGAGAATGATTTCGAAAATTGGCTCAAGGGACACATCAACGATGTGCTGGCCATCGATGGATTTGAAACGGCCACATGGCATCGTGTAACCCAGGATGAATCGACTTCATCCAAGGAAACGCACTGGACTGTGCATTATGTGCTTCGTGATCTTCCAGCGCTGAATGCCTATTTGGAAAACCACGCTACCAGACTACGTCAGCCGGCCAAGGATCGATTTGGTGAAAAATTCATGGCGGAGAGAAGAATTCTCACGCCGATTGGCTCATATTCTAGAAAAGTAAAATCTGGCGCTGTTTAAAGTGCGTCAATCTTAGCAGCAAGAATAAAATCAGATTCTGTTAAACCGTTGATTTTGTGTGTCCAAATTTCAACAGTGCATTTGCCCCAGGCGATGGTGATATCCGGGTGGTGTCCTTCTTTTTCAGCCACAACAGCAATTTTGTTTGCAAGATTCATTGCACCCATGAAGTCCTTGAATGTGATTGTCTTGAAAAGGTGTCCAGATGAATTGACTTCCCAGCCTGTAACTTCTTTTTGATATTTTTGAATTTCTTCTTTGGATAGCGGTGGAACGCCACCGGAGCACGGAATGCAGGATTTATTTTCTAGAGAACAAGCTTCTTCATTTTTCATGATTAAATCTTATCAGTAAATTTCGTCGCCGGAAAGGGCGATGCCTTCTTCGATTTTTGGCATCACTTGAAGAAGGCCTGCAATGTTGTGCCAGTTCAAGTCGTAAACGAAATCCAAAAGTTCTTTGTAATTTCGAATTACGAAGTAGGTTCGCTGGTAGCGATCAATTCTGTATTGGGTTTTCATCGCGCGAATCGGATGGAATTGCAGACGCAAAGGTTCTTTGGATTCCAAGCAATAAATCGATTCACCTTTGGAAGAGGTGATGCCAGCTCCATAAATTCTCAAACCTTTTCTTGTTTCGATCAAACCGAATTCAATGGTGAACCAGTAGAGAGCGGCGGCGTAGTCGTACATGTCCAGCTCGACCGCCTGCAATCCTTTTTGTCCGAAAACCTGCATCAAATCCGCGAATACTGGATTCACAAGAAGCGGAACGTGCCCGAACACATCGTGGAAAATATCTGGCTCTTGCAGGTAATCCATTTCTTCCGGTTTTCTTAAAAAACACGTCGAAGGAAATTGTCTGTTCGCCAAACATTTGAAAAACATTTTGGGTGGGATCATGCCGGTCACAGGAATCACAGAGAAATTGGTGGCCTTGCCCAGAACCTTGTTGATTTCAGAAAATTTAGGAATTTGGTTGTCGCAAATATTGAGTTTTTTCATGCCGTCCAGGACTTCATCCGCAGCGCGATTTTTCAGGAGATTGGATTGGCATTTGAACAAAATCGACCAACGGAGGTGCTCCTCTTTGGTAAAAGCACCCCAGTTTTCCTGGGTAACCATTGAATCTTCCAGGGTTTTTGCTGTATTCCCCTCTAGATTGGCGGCCATGTCTCTATTGTATCATGACTTCAATTGGTCAATCACGAAACTGTAATAAAAAGCGGTTTCTTTGTAGGCCTCGTAACGGCCGGAAGGGCCTTGATGTCCTGCACCCATTTGCATTTTGAGCAAAATCGGCGATTTTGCTTTTTGATGCTCGCGAAGTTTGAGCACCCATTTGGTGGGTTCCCAATAACCCACGCGCGGATCATGCAAACCACCCGTGGCCAGAATCGGAGGATAGTTTCCATCTTTCAAGTTGTCGTAAGGTGAGTACGACAGCATGTATTTGAAATAGATTGGATCTTTGGGATTGCCCCATTCATCATATTCAGTGACGGTCAGCGGAAGACTTTCATCCATCATTGTGTTGATGACATCGACAAAAGGAACCAGCGCCACAACAGCTCCCCAAAGTTGAGGTTCAAGATTGATCACGGCACCCATCAGAAGTCCTCCAGCACTTCCACCGCAAATCGCGATTTTTCCTTTGCTGGAGTACTTTTGGTCGATCAGAAATTTTCCACAGTCGATGAAGTCAAAGAAAGTGTTTTCTTTCTTCAAGAATTTTCCATCGTTGTACCAGGTTCGCCCGCAGTCACCCCCACCGCGTATATGGGCGATGGCATACACGAAACCGCGATCAAGCAGGCTGAATATCGAAGGGGTAAAATAGGGATCGCGGGAAATGCCGTAAGATCCATAACCATACAAAAATGCAGGCGCAGCTCCATTTTTACTGAGCCCCTTTTTGTAGATCAGCGACATGGGAATTTGTGTTTTGCCATCACGGGATGGCGCGAAGACGCGCTCGGTGATGTAATCGTCGGCGTTGTATCCCGGAATGATTCGCGCCTGAAGAGTCGTTCGGTCTTTGCTGCTCAGATCGTACACCTGCGTTTGTAGCGGAGTTTTTAGGGAGGAGTAGGTGTAGCGAAGTTTCGTTGAGTCGTAGACTTCGTTGTGATCCAGTTCGATGTCATAGACAGGCTCATCAAATTCCACTGTTGTCAGATGGTTTGTCGTACAGTCCAAAACGCGGAAATTTTGCAAACCTCGAAAGCGTTCCGCAATGACGATGTGGTTCTTGAAGATTTCGGTGCTTTCGATGTTGCGTTCATGATTGTAGGGAACAAGTTCTTTCCAGTGTTCCTTCTTGTAACAATCCAAAGGCGTCCATTGTAATTTGTAGTTTTCGGCGTCTTCGTTGCTGCGAATGATGAAGCGGTTTTCGTGATGATCCATGAAGTATTTGATTTTGTCTTTTCTCGGTTCGATCAGAACGGGAGCGGCGGGATTTTTTTCAAGGTCGATGAACGAAACTTCGGTGGTGATCTTGCTGCCGGATGTGATGAAAATAAAACGTCCGGACTTTGATTTGGATAGCCCAACATAATACGACAGGTTGGTGTCTTGATAGAGAAGTTGATCTTCGCTAAGAGGGCTGCCCAAGGTGTGCAAATGCACTCTATCCGGGCGATGGGTTGAATCCAGCAGGGTGTAGTAGATGGTTGAATTATTCCCCCATTCGAAATCTCCAGTCATGTCTTTGACGGAATCATCAATGGTTTTCCCGGAAGCGATGTCCTGAATCAGAAGTTGGTATTTCTCCGAGCCATCATAATCGAGGGCAAAAGCAATCTTGGTTTGGTCTGGACTAATTCGAAAGGCAGCCATGTGAAGGAAGGTTTTTCCAATCGCTTGCTCATTCAGATCGATCAACAGCTGAACAGTGGTTGGATCTGATTTTTTTCTGCGCAAATAAAACGGATAGTTTTTTCCTTTTTGCATGCGGTAAAAATATTCATATTCACCAATAGGATATGGGTATTGATCTTCATCTTCCAGGATACGGGAAATGATTTCTCGATAAATATCTTCTTGAAGGGATTGGGTATGTTGAAGAAATTTTTCCGTTTCTTGGTTCTCGAAATGAAGCAGGGGAATCAGATCAGGATCTTTCATGTCACGGACCCAGGCGTACGAATCCGTTCGCGTGATATCGTGATGTGTGGATGAAGTCAGGATTTTTTTTGCTTTCATAAACTACCGAAGTTGAAAAAGAGTATAGCCCAAGTACACCATCGACATGCAAACCAAACCGTGGAATAAAAAATATCCAGCCGTCATCAGCAGAGTTTTGTGTTGGATCATCTGAAAGAGATCCAAACCAAAGGCCGAAAATGTCGTGAGCCCTCCCAAAAATCCGATCATCCAAAACAATTTGAAATTTTCGGATGAGGCTTGCGTGATGGAGTAAGAAAACATGCAGCCGATGGCAAAGCAGCCCAGTACATTCACAATCAGCGTCGCCCAAAAAGGAGGAAATTGTGGGAAAAGTCTGAACCAGCCCTGAAAAATCATCCATCTGGACAATGATCCCAGGCCGCCACCAATCAATACATATACCCAGTTCATAGGTATGTTTTTAGCGATATTGGGCTGAAAAGAAAGATTTTTTTCGCGAAAAGAAATTCTATTCTCTCAAGACTACGTCGATGCCGCCGCGATCATCGCGAAGCACTGCTACAACAAATGGATTATTCGTATTCGGAGTCTGTTCGAAAACCGTTTCTTCATTGATGAATGTGCGGCGAAGATCCGTTGTACCTTTGTAGGTGAACCAAGAGGTGGTGAGTTCCTCATTTTTTTCCGAAATGATTCCGTCTTGATCTCGGAACTCGTAGGTTTGAGCACCGAATCCAGCAAGCAGGTCAATGCCCAGGCTGTCATTGTTGTGAATCGATCCGCCAGTGTTTCCATTGCGAAGAACGTTTTCAATGCGCGGATTTTTGTTTTTCGGGGTTCTTTGCGACACCGTGATGCGTTTGTAGGTTGATGTGCTTTCGGAACCCGCCGAGAATTTCATCGTGATCAGATAATCCAAACCATTGAATTGCGTTTGGGCAGTTTGTCCTGTCAAAAGACCCGGAGGAACATCAACGGTGAATGAAGGCATGGCTCCTGTGAAACGTGCACCCAATGTCGAAGAGTTGACGTTGGCGTACGCGATGGTTTGGGTTGTGGATAGACTTTCATCGCAAGTAGGTTCATTGCCGAGTTGCAAGCCTGGATCTGGGCACGCCAGAATGTCGATCGATAGTGTGCGACCAGCCGCTTTGACGTCACTGACAAATGGAGTGAGTGTGACTGTGATCGGGGTGGGGGAGTTACCGTCGATTTCTGGAAAGTCGGCTTGTACAGCCAGTACGCGAAATTCTCCCAATTGAAAGAAGCGATTTTCATCATCTTCGCAAGAGGCCAGCAAAAACAACATGCTCATGAAAAGAATTTTTTTCATCACCATTCTCCTTTGATACCGAAGGTCGGCAGAATCGGAATACCTGTGTTTTTCTTCTCTTTCGAATAATCGAAGTTGTATTCCACGTTGAAGGCATTGGCCCGGTTGAGGACGTTCTGAACATCCACATACAATGACATGATCCATCGTTCAAAGACCCATTTGCGATCGGCACGAACATCCAGTTGGAAGAAATAAGGCGCTCTACGCGAATTCAGGGCGCCGAAGGTTGGATAATAAACATCATTGTCCAAATCGTAAGCGGCGTCGATCACTGGTGTGAAGCGTGGGCCGGAGATCAGGCGAGCCCGCGTAGAGAATGTCCATTTCTTGTTGGCTTCATAGGCTACGCGCATGTTCAAATTGTGACGTTGTTCGCTGAGGGAAGGATAACTGCCATTGAGCGGGTCACTTTTGCGACTCCATAGAATCGTATACACAAGTCCTGTATAAATTTTTCGGAAATGATAATTGAGCGACCATTGCGATCCCACAACATAACCGTCAGCTGAGTTGTTGTAGCGTTCTGGAACGATTCCTTGGGGTGTGGTGATCGTAGCGTCACTGTTGGAAACCAAATTATCCAGGTCTTTATAGAAGACAGTCGTGTCTCCCCAAAATCCGACATTCGCTGAGCGTCCATCAAATGCTGCTCCCAGCGAATAGTGAATCGCTCGCGGGTCGGTGAGATTTGGATTGCCGAAATCTTCTTCAAGTTCAGGTGGCTGGGGCGGCTGATAATATAATCCGGCATTGGCGCGCACTTTCACATATGGATTCAGCTTGCGTGTGATTTCAAGTCGTGGAGATACATGCGCATTTTGTGTCAGTGAGAAGTATTCAAAGCGAGCATTGGGAGAAAATAGCCATTTTTCATCGTCGGTTTGGATGTTGGTTCGCATATAGAAGCCCACATCGTAATAGTCCTCGGAAATTCTTTTTTGAATCGTGTCGCGAAGACCGAATGGAATCTTATCGTCTTCCGAGTTTGGAAAAGTTCCCGAAGGAATGTTGGCATCGGCGCGGAACATGGAAAATTGAGAGTCCGTGCCGACGAAGGTCGTGAAGTTCTTGGTCCAGGTCTGCTTCCATTCTGAACGAAGTGAAAACTGATTGATGTCGGCATCGAAATACTGATTGTTGATGTCGAAATCCAGATAGTCGCGCCCCCCGCTGATGGAAGTGTACCAGGTGGTGTCTTCGTTGGGTTGGTAGGTGACGCGTGGAATGAATCGGAAAAATTTGGTTTTGGATCCGATATCGCCTTTGAAAAAAGGATCGTCCGTATCTTTGATGGCCAGACGAATTTGATCTCGAGCTGTAAATCCAGTCAAATCGAATTTCCAGTTGTCGTTGATTTGCCAATTGTAACCACCTTCGATGTCGTAAAATTCAGGAACCTGATTGAACGTGACGTTGTCACTGGTCACAAGATTGAACATCAGACCCAGGTAACTATAACGGCCGCCAATCCAGAAGGATTGATTTTCTGTGATCGGACCTTGCACCAAAGCAGCCGCATTCAACAAATCCACGTAAGCCATGGAATGCAATCGATCGGTTTTGGGTGACTTTGTGATCAGGTTGATGTTCCCCCCGATGGTTCTTCCGTACTCAGAGCCAAATCCGGCTGGCATAAGCTCGACTGAGTCCACGGCATCCGGAATGAAGATCGATGAGAAACCCAAGTTATGAAAAATTTGGGGAACTTCGTGACCATTTACGTAAAACCGTGTGTCTTCCGGGTCAGCACCTTGCAAAATGATTCCACCTTCTTGTCCAAAGCCCGAGACGCCCGGTTCATTTTCGAGTGCGATGATGGGATCGCCACGAGCACCGATGGCTTTCATGAATTGATCGCCTTTTAGAGTTCGTTGAGAGCCGTCACGTTTGAGTTTGTCATCGGTGACCACTGTTTCAAAAGCAGCTTGATTGATTTTCTCGATGTAAATTTTTGAAAAAGACGATTTGATCGGCGTTTGTTTGATGTCCATGCGGACATAACCAGTGATGTTGATCACCCAGCTATGTTCTTGGCAGGTCAGATCAGAAAATTTTACGCGACCCGAGGAATCGGTGGTTTGCGCGACTCCATCCGGAAGCAAATAAACCGGAGCATCGGCGATTGGTGTGCGTGTGCCTTTTTCAAGAATCTGAAAATCAATCGAACAAGTTTCTGCAGCAGACATAGTTTCAGGTGTCGTCGCTTCCTGGGCGTGTGCAACGGCCAAAAAAACGATGCTACTGACGGAGCTGGAAAGTAACCGCATAGCGAATTTGAACGGGAACATATTGATCTCCAATTTTGGCGGGCTGGAAAATAAACTCATTGATTTTCTGCAAAGCAATCTCATTCAAACCAAAGCCTGGTCCATCTAATAACTCAGCTTTGCGAACTTTTCCATTCTCATCGATGAGAATGTTGAGCATCACCTTGCCTTCGATTTCCCTCTTTTTGGCTTCCGATGGGTAAGGAATTTCCGGTTTGAATTTGAGGACGGGCATCTGACTCACCAAGTACTGAGGCTTCGGAACGGGAAGAGGTGTGTCATCCAATAATTTTTTTTGATCCACTTCCTTGGCGATCGTGTTGCCTTCTTTCAGGACAATCGAATCCGAATCGTTGGAGCGTAAACTTGTTTTGTCCACACCAAATACCTGTTCGACTGGTTTACTGGTAACCGGCTGAACTTTGCGTTGTTGAATCTGTGGGGTTTCTTCGGGCATCGTTTCCAGATTCGTTGTGGGCGTGGGAAGAAGTTCGACTTCGAAAAGTTCCACGGCTTTTTTACCGATCAAACCAGTGATGTAGGTTCCCGCCACCAATGGAACAAAAAGCGCCATGTGAATAAGGATAGAGGATGTCCACGCCGATCGCATACTATTCTTGTTTTAACACCTGAAAGGCGAATTTGGTGATGCCTACCTGGCGAACCTTATCCATGACTTCGACAACGTATTTGTGTTGAGACTCCAGATCTGCAGCAAGGACAACTTGGGTCGAAGCGTTTTGATTGAACATGGATTTAGCCACTTCGGAAATTTCCTCGATGGTGCTGAGTTTGCCATTGATGAAGTACTGACCTTGAGATGAAATCGTCACGGATAGAGTAGAAGGGTCAACCGAATCAACGGTTTTGGAATTTGGAAGATTGATCTTCAAGGATTGCTGAATCATGATCGGCGTGGTCACCATGAAGATCACCAAAAGCACCAGCAAAACGTCCACAAATGGAGTGACGTTGATGTCGAAAATGCCTTCCTGATCTTGATTGTCTTGAAAACTCATCGAGGGCTCGATTGATTGTCACTATGAATGGCGCGAATCATGGACAATTGTTGTTTGACCTTGCGTTGGAAATAGTTGAACGCGATGACCGATGGAATCGCCACAGCCAGACCAACCGCTGTAAGAATAAGGGCTTCCGCGAGTAGGAACATGATACGGTTGGTATTCATGGCATTGACCGAGAGTTCACCGAAGGCCTTGATGATTCCCAAAATCGTGCCAAGCAATCCGATGAATGGAGCCGTACTGCCCAAGGTTCCCAAAACCGGAAGACCTTTTTCGAGATCTTTTTTATAGGTCTCCACACGAGTTTCAAATTGATCCTTGGATTTCCAGGAGTTGTCAGAACTCGAAAGCTGCTTGAAGAATCGTTTGCGATCGACCATGATTTTTACAGACCAAACCGACAAGAAGATAAGAAATACCAAAATAAGTCTCGAGGACCATTCCGCGACTGTCATCCAAAAAGGCATTGTGAACTCCACAAATAGGGTTGAAGAACGTGAATTCATAGCACTTTTTCATCCATTTTAAAACTTGATCTATGTAGCGGAGATTACTATATATTTCGGTACCCAGTACCGGGTACCACTAGGGAGGAAGTTCGATGTCCAACAAGATGGGAATTCGAAAATATGACTATGTAGAGTTCTATGTAGGTTCGGCCAAAATGTCCGCCTACTGGTACGCCAAAGCCCTCGGTATGGAAATCAAAGCTTACAAAGGTCCTGAAACCGGAAGCCGCGATCGTACTTCGTACTACCTGGTCAAAAACGATCTAAAGATCGTGATCACCTCTGCGCTTCAACCCGATACATTCGATATTCAATCCTTCATCGCCAAGCACGGAGATGGTGTGAAACGTTGGGCTTACAATGTGGACGATGTTGAGGCTGCTTTCACTTTTGCAGTGAGCAAAGGTGCGGTTCCAATTCAAAAACCCACCGAGCTTAAAGATGCCGATGGTGCCGTGCATACGGCTTCAATTCGCATCTATGATGATACCGAAATCGTTTACTTCAACTACGACAAATACAAAGGCTTGTTCCAGCCTGGATTTTCCAAGCCGATTCAAAACATCCAAATTCAAGCCGAAGATACCAAACTGATGTTCATCGATCACGTTGTTGGAAATGTTCGTGTAAATGAGATGGACAAGACCGCGGAATATTTCAACCGTGTGATGGATTTTGAAACCTTCGTAGATTTTGGTCCGGGCGATATTTCCACGCAATACTCGGCCTTGCTTTCCAAAGTTGTTCGCTCCAAGGACGAAGTGATCAAAAATCCAATCAATGAGCCCTACAAAGGTCTGAAAAAATCGCAAATCGAAGAATACATCGATCACTATCATGGCTCCGGCGTGCAACATATTGCGATCGCCAGCAGCAACATCATCGAATCGATCTCAGCACTTCGCAAAAATGGGGTGGAATTTTTGGAAGCTCCGAAAACCTACTATCAAAACATGAGAAAATCCGGAAAGGTTCCTGAAGAAGGCATCGAGGCTTTGGAAAAGTTGGGCATTCTCTGTGACTTTGAGGACATCACAGGCGGCAGTGGGTATCTGTTGCAGTTATTCACCAAGCCCATTGGCGATCGTCCGACATTTTTCTTTGAAATCATCCAGCGTAAAGGCGATTCCAAAGGTTTTGGTCAGGGAAATTTTCAAGCGCTCTTCGAAAGTATTGAACAAGATCAAGCCAAGAGAGGAAATCTGTAATGCCGTTTTACCACAAACTCGGAACTGTTCCTTCGAAGCGTCACATCACGTTTTACAAAAAAGACAAAACACTTCACCGCGAAGAACTCTACAGCACCAAAGGTTTCTCAGGTATTTACTCGAACAAATATCATCTCTATATGCCAACCGAGATCATCTCGATGGAAAAAACATCCAAAGCGGGTGAGGAAGTTTGGAAAGATGAACCGCTTGAATGGCGCGTATTCCACACCTTCAAAAACAAAAAAGACGGCGATGCGATCTCATCGCGCATGCGCTATCTTTTCAATGACACGTGCACCATTTCAACCGCAACACCGACCAAGTCGTGCAAAGGTTTCTACAAAAACGTCTACGCCCATGAAATGATTTTTATCCACGAAGGAACTGGAAAACTCAAAACTGATTTCGGCGTCATTGATTTCGTTGAGGGTGACTACTTGGTGATCCCAAAAGGCGTGATCTATCAAATCGATGTCGATGGCCCCAACAATCGCCACTTGATTGTTGAGTGCACGACGGCTTTTGATATTCCAAGAAGCTTCAGAAATGAGTATGGTCAATGCGCTGAGCATGCGCCATATTGTGAGCGCGATTTCCGTCCTCCTAATCGCCTGGAAACCATCGATGAAAAAGGTGAGTTCAATATTTATGTGAAGGCTGGTTATAACTGGTACGTTCACAAACTCAATCATCATCCATTCGATGTGGTTGGCTGGGATGGCTATGAGTATCCTTACGCCTTCAACATCAAAGAGTACGCTCCAACTGTGGGCAAGATCCATTTGCCACCGCCCGTGCATCAGGTTTTTCAAACGGAAAGTTTAGTGGTCTGCAATTTTGTACCCCGCCTTTTTGACTGGCATGAGCAAGCCATTCCAGCGCCGTATTTTCACACCAATGTGGATTCGGATGAGGTGATTTATTATGTGGATGGAAATTTTATGTCCCGTAAAGGCATTGAAAAGGGTTCGATCTCTCATCATCCCACAGGTTTGCCGCATGGCCCTCAGCCTGGAAAAACGGAAGAATCAGTAGGCAAGAAAGAAACCAATGAATATGCGGTGATGATCGATACATTCGCGCCACTTCAAAGCACCGTGGCCGTGCAATCCTGCATGGATCCAAACTACGCTAAATCCTGGTTGGTGAAATGATTGTTCCAAAGCACATCCAAGGACTTCAGCCGTACAAGCCTGGCAAATCGATCCGTGATGCTGCCAAGGAATTTGGAATTTCAAAATGGATCAAACTCGCATCCAACGAAAATCCATTGGGTGTCGCTCCTGCCGCAAAAAAAGCTGCCACAGAAGCGATCGATGAAGGATACATCTATCCACACCCACGCAGTCCAGAACTTTTGGAAGTTTTGTCGAAAAAATTCAATCGAAAAGAAGATGAAATCATCGTCGGCAATGGAATCGATGCTTTACTTGCGTATATCATCATGGCATTTACCACTGAAGGTGAAGAAATTCTGACCTCAGAAGGGTCTTTCATCGGAACCTATGTCAACGTCAACAAGCTTGGTCGCTCGCTGAAGACTGTTCCACTCAAAAATTGGGAATACGATCTGGATGCGCTTTACAAAGCTGGCTCTGACAAAACAAAAATCATCTACCTTTCCAATCCAAACAATCCAACGGGCTCAGCCTTTGGAAAACAAGCTTGGGAAAAATTTCTCAATTCAGTTCCGAAGAATGTGTTGATCATTTTAGATGAAGCGTATTACGAATATGCTTGTGGACACAAAGACTATCCCAATGGATTGGACTATCCCCTGGATCGTTTGATTGTGACACGCACCATGTCCAAGGCTTACGGAATGGCCAATTTTCGTGTAGGTTACGCTTTTTCAAGTCCGGAGATCATCCAGCAAATTCAAAAAGTGAAATTGCCGTTTGAACCTTCGACCATTTCGGTCAAAGCTGCCGCTGCAGCCTTGCTTGATGAAGATTTTCTGGAGAAAACCCAGAAGCTGAATGAAATCGGCCTTGGATTTTTTGCCAAAGAATTCAAGCGTCTTGGAATTTCCTTCAAGGAGGAAACGTTCGGGAATTTCATCATGATGATTTTTGAAAATGAGGCTCAAGCACTTAAATTCAACGACGAGTGTCTGAAAAAAGGTTTGATTCTTCGTCCTCTTGGATCTTTTGGAATTCCCCAGGGCGTTCGAATCAACACCGGTACAATTGTTGAAAACAAACATGCGATGGCCATCATCGAAAAGGTTTTTAACGAGATTAAATAAGTAGATGCGAGGCGACGGCCTCGCAAGGAGAACAGATGAAATTAATTAGCTATGTTCGTGGAAAAGAAAAACGTTTTGGTCTTTGGATCAATGACAAAGCCTATGATGTGGCCGAAGCAGGAAAAAACATCAGTCCTTTTCCGACCACGATGAAAGAATTTCTGGAAGAGTCGGACCGACATATGCCGAGCCTTCGCAAGCTACATAAAGAAATCGAAGCACATCCGGAAGTATATGAGGCAATTCCCAATCCGGTTCTTTGCTCTCCAGTCCCTCATCCAACTTCTTGCCGTGATGGGTATGCCTTCCGCCAGCACGTTGAAACCATGAGAAAAAATCGTGGTGCGGAAATGGCCAAAGAATTCGATCAATTCCCAATTTTCTACTTCACCAATCACAATGCGATCGTCGGACCAGGCGATGTGGTATGTGAAGAAGATCATTTTAATAAACTCGATCTGGAACTTGAAGTGGCCATTGTAATCGGCAAGCGTGGAATGAATATTCCAGCCAGCAAAGCAGATGATTATATTTTTGGTTATACCATCATGAACGATTTTTCTGCACGCACACTTCAAACCGAAGAAATGGTGTTGAGCTTAGGACCTGCCAAAGGCAAAGATTTTGCAACGGCCTTGGGACCATGGCTTGTCACCAAAGACGAACTCGATTCAAAAAAAATCAGCGGTGCCGAAGGAGATCGCTATGATCTTCGTATGACGGCTTTCCACAACGGAAAGCAGATTTCAGATGGCAACATGAACCAAATGAACTGGACGTTCGCGCAGATTTTGGAACGCGTTTCGTATGGGGCGGAAATTTTTCCGGGAGATGTGATTGGTTCCGGAACGGTAGGAACAGGCTGCTACGCTGAGCTCAACAGCACTGCTGCTCGCATCGCCAAGGAAACTGGAAAAGAATTTACGCCAACCTGGCTTGAGCCCGGTGACACCATCGAGCTTGAAGTTGAAGGTCTGGGCCGCTTGAAAAACAAAATGATCAAACGCCAGGGAACATTCTCGATTCTTGCGAAGAAAAAAAACGTATGAGAATAAACGCGAATGCGACCCGACGGGGTCGCCAAACAGCAGAGAAAAATGTATAGCTTCGATCCCAAAGAATTGGATTTGAAACATCGTCATCAGTTGTTGATTGGTGGGGTGGCGCCCCGTCCGATTGCTTTGGTATCGACGCAGTCCAAAGATGGAATCGATAATCTGGCTCCGTTTTCGTTCTTCAATGCCTTTGGATCCAATCCCCCGGTCATTGCCTTTTCAGCGGCACGTCGCGGTCGCAATGGAACCACCAAGGACACCTACAACAATTTGATGGAAACCAAGGAGTGCGTTGTTCACATTGTGCACTTCGATATGGTCGAGCAGATGAACATGACTTCCACCGAGTATCCAACCGGAGTGGATGAATTTACCAAAGCAGGGTTCACCAAACTCAAATCGGATGTGGTGAAACCTTATCGCGTGAAAGAGTCCCGATTTCATATGGAATGCAAATTGCGTGAAATGGTGTCGCTTGGCGATCAGCCTGCCTCGGGGAATCTAGCCATTTGCGATGTGGTTCGGTTTCATATTGCCGAAGATATGTATGTCGATGGTCGCGTTCAAATTGAAAAAATGGATCAGGTCGCACGCAACGGTGGACCTTATTATACGCGCGCCTTTGCTCCTTCCATGTTTCAGATCGTTCAACCGACCACGGAGCTTGGTATGGGGTATGATCAACTTCCCAAAGCGTTCAAAAATTCCCATGAGCTTTCAGCCAACGATTTGGGACAGCTTGCCACAATCCAACAAATTCCAACCCATGAAGAATGCAAAGCTTTCGTGCAAAAGATTCAAAGTGAGGATTTGCTGGCTACTGGGAAAGCGCTTTTGAAATTGCGGAAAACACTTGAAGCCTGGAAGGTTTTGAGCGTACATTTCGGTGTATGAGAACGGATGTTGAAAAACGCAAGCGTCAGGATCTGATCAAAGAGATCATTCGCTCCAAGCCCATCGGTACCCAAGAAGAACTCGTCGCCGAAATCAAAACCCATGAGATGAATGTCACGCAAACGACCGTTTCCCGCGATCTCGTGGAACTCAAAGTTGGAAAGTGGAACGGCAAATACCATATTCCGCTTGGATCCGATGATTCGCTCGGATGGTTCGCGCAGGTTCGTCAGCAAGTTACATCTTTCAAAAAAGTCGGGGATAACCTCATCGTCCTGAAAACCAAAGCCGGCGCAAGTTCCATGATTGAAAGTACATTCAACGATCAACATATTCCGGAAATCGCGGGCGTTGTGGCTAGCGGTCAAACCGTCATGATCGCATTTGAAAGCGCCGCCCACCAGCAAGTATTGTTGGATCTTCTGACCAAAGCTTTAGACTAATCCCCTCACAATTTGATACGTCAGTCTCATTTGGGTGAGCTACCTTTTTGAGCATTTCCCTCGGCATCAAAGCGCAGGAAGCGCATTCGCCTCAGGAAATCTCAAAAACGCTCACCCATCGAACGTTCCTGAAACAAATTTTTCTGATCGAATTCGGTTGGGTGGCTCGATGTACTTATTTAAGTACATTCGATTGGGACTGGATTGAATCCATAGGATTGCGCCCTGTTGGCACTGGTAGTTTGATCATCTCATATTTCTGAATAATCGGGTGTGTGGGCGCAACCTATGATTCAGTTCAGGCCTTTCATCAGGTCGTTTCAAATTGTGAAGGGATTATAAGTTGTGATCTTGGCGGATTTTTTTGAGAAGGTTCTCGCAACCTTCTTCGACAACATCGAGCACAAGATCAAATCCATCGATGCCGCCATAGTAAGGGTCTGGAACATCATTGAATCTGTCTTTGTATGTCGGGCAGAGATCGATGAAGGAAATGATCTGCGTTTTAAAACCGTCGGGTGCCAAGGCACGCAAATGAACCTCATTTGAAGCATCCATGCCGAGAATGTAATCGAAATCCTCGAAATCTCTTGAAGAATACTGTCGAGCGCGGCCATCGAGTTTGTATCCGCGTTTGGAGGCGGATTGAGCAGAGTGTTTGTTCGGACCTTCGCCGATGTGATAATCGCTCGAACCTGCCGAGTCGACTCTGATTTTGTCGGACAAACCTTCTTTGGTAACAAGAGATTTGAACACAGCTTCACCCGTTGGTGAACGGCAGATGTTTCCGATACATACGAAAAGAACGGAAACTTGCTTTCTCATTAGTGTGCGTGTCCCGAGCCTGAATAGTAAGGGTTTTGTCCGGACGCATGATCGGTGGTGTCGATCACTTGTTTGATTTCGGGGAATTTGGCTTTAATTCTAGTTTCCACACCTTGCTTCAAGGTAGCGCTTGCAGAAGAACAGCCTTGGCAACCACCACCCATTTTCACATACACACGGTCTTCGATAACATCCAAAAGTTCAATGTTGCCGCCGTGAGCGGAAACAGCCGTGTTCACTTCTTCATCCAAAAGTTTTTGGATGTTGCGTGCGATATCGGAATCCAGGTTGTTGGTTGGTTTGTTTGGATTTTCAACTTTGAATCCTGAACCATTGACACTGTCCAACCAGTCCACGGTTGCGCCTTCCAAAAATTCTTCATCTTTTTTTTGAACAAGTACGGTGAAAGGGGACGAAGTAGCTTCAATGTCGGTTTCTTTTTTCTGATCATCGAGAAAGAAACGATAGAGATATTCACTGGCCGTATGACCGGTGATCTCGATGCGAAGGAATGATTGTTTGCCGTCCATGAATCCAAGGACTTTTTCTTTGGCTTTGTCTGTAATGTTCAACATGATGGCGCTCCTTATAGCTGAAGATGCATCTTCAGACAATAGGCACAAAATGTTGAATTTCAAGGTGGCTAGCTGGTGGCCGTTTGAATGTGTTCGTAGCCGTCTTTGGGCTTTTTCTCAACAAATTCATTGGGTTGGAAGCAACCACGGCAGCGAGCTTCGTAAGATTCTTTTCCGCCGATCACAACACGGCTTTGATCCGAAATCATACGTTGGTTGCGGTTGGCCGGATTGCCACAAACCATGCAGATGGCCAGGTTTTTGGTGATGTATTCCGCAATGGCCAAAAGCTGCGGAATGGGTTCGAAGGGCTTACCTTGAAAGTCTTGATCCAAACCAGAAACGATCACACGTTTGCCTTGATTGGCCAAACGTTCGCATACTTCAACAAGTTCCAAACCGAAGAACTGTGCTTCGTCGATTCCAACCACGGAGTAAGCTTTGGAAAGAATTTCGATTTGTTTGGCATCTTCGACGGATACCGCTTCAATCACACGTTTGTCGTGGCTGACCACGAAGTCTGTGGAGTAACGTTCGTCGATGGAGGGTTTGAAAAGGACGATTTTTTGCTTTGCAATTTCAGCTCGGCGCATTCTGCGGATCAACTCTTCGGTTTTTCCTGAAAACATGCTTCCAGTGATGACTTCAATCCAACCGCTATTGATGGGTGAATGATGCAATGACATGAATAACCTCCAAAATGATTGATGCTTTAAGTTATATTTTTGAAATGCCGCGAAATCAAGGGAATTTACAGATTATGGATGAATATCCACCAAAATCGGATCGTGATCGGAGAGACGATTTGGATTCTTCGGCAAGTCCTGAATGATCGCGGTGTGCGTAGGGGTTAGCTCACGGCCCAAAAGCCAGTCGAGTTTGAAGGAGCATTTTCCATCGTGGGGTTTGAGGGCCCAATCGATGAAATGAAAGCACCACTGGGGCAGCCAGTCACCCAAGCTCATGCGAAAGAAGGGATCTTTAAAATCGTAGTGCAGGGTGCATCCGCCTTTGACATTGAATCCTTCGGTCGTGAAGCCAACTTTTTCGATTGTGTGGAACAACTTCTTCTCAAAATAATTTTCAGGATATGGATAATGATGCGTGATCGCATTGCCCATGAGGACTCTGCGCCAGAAGCTCAAGATGGCGCGCCAAGCTTTGTTGGAGTTGTACGTGGATGTGTTGAAATCTCCGCCGACCATCGCGGGACCTTGCCGGTCTTTCATGAACCCGGCAACTTGTTGCATTTGTTGAACGCGTTGGGCACGCGAGCTGTGAGCGGCCAAGTGGACACAGATCGCATCGAATTTTTTCGTTGGATGTCGAATGTTGGCCACGATGGCATATTCATTTCCAATTTGTCGTTCATTGCCCCGAAGATGATCCTTGGTGTTAGGAAGTAGCACTGTTTTTACATCGCCGATTGGGTAGCGACTGATGATCGCGTTGCCTTGCAGACCAAGTTCATTGCCTCCTTTGTTCAGGGAAGCTTCAGCACCATTGCCTTGATCCAAATTGAAGTAACAGGGGACGTATACTCCATACATGTTCAGCGCTTTGCAAATTTCCTCGGCGACATGTTTGTTGCCGGAGCGTCCCATGCCCGAATCCACTTCTGTCAAAAGGTAGACATCCGTTTTGGAAAGTTCAGGATGCGTTTGCATCGCATGAATCACGCCGGACAACGCCAGGCCGCGTTCGATGTTCCATGAAGTGACGCGGATGAAGTCACTCGGGCTTTTGTTGGAAAGCAGCGGTTCTGCCTGGAACATTTCTACTTTGCCCAGAATTTGTTCCAGGATCGGATGGTGCTCCACGCGTTTGGGATGCGTTTCGTATTCCTTCAGTGAATGGATCGTTTTGAAATCTCGAACGATCGATTCGTATTGATCAGCGTTCATTATTTTTTGAGCAAGCCTTGGAACAAATCGAGCGGAATCGGAATGATCGTACGTGTGTTGTTCTCACTGGCGATCTCATTCATCGTTTGAAGATAGCGGAGTTGCAATGAGATTGGATTTTGCGCCATGATGTCCGAAGCTTCTTTGAGTTTGGTGGAAGCTTCGAATTCACCGTCCGCAGCGATGATTTTCGCACGTCGTTCACGTTCAGCTTCCGCTTGGCGAGCCATCGCACGGCGCATTTCTTCCGGCAGGTCGATATGCTTGATTTCTACCATGCCGACTTTGATGCCCCATGCATCGGTTTGTTTGTCGATAATGGACTGCAAATTTTGGTTCAATGTTTCGCGATCTGACAAAAGCTCATCCAAATCGTGTTGACCCAAAACAGAGCGCAGTGTGGTTTGGGCAAGCTGGCTGGTGGCATAAAGGTAATCTTCCACGGAGATGATCGCCAAATTTGGATCGACCACGCGGAAATACACAACAGCGTTTACTTTCACAGAGATGTTGTCTTTGGTGATGACATCTTGTGGAGGAATGTCCATCGTGATGGTACGCATGCTGATTTTAACCATGCGATCGATGACTGGAACGATCCAGTTCACGCCAGCGCCTCTGGATTGGCGGATGCGACCGAGGCGGAAAATTACGCCGCGTTCATATTCCATGATGATCCTGAAACCGGATAGAATGAAAAAGGCGGGGATGATGATCCAAAATGGCAATCCAAACATAAGTGTCTCCTTGTGGTGATGTAATTAACTAACTTTTTTGACCAATACCGTCAAACCATTCACGTCGGTAATTTCAACTTCTGCGCCTGCCTCGATGCTTTCCGATGCGATGGCATTCCAGTATTCGCCCAGAATGAATACTTTTCCCTCTTGATTGGGCGCGACGGAATGAATCAGTTTGGTGCGTTGACCGATCATGCCGGCTGGGCCAACAGTTTCTTTTTGGTGCAGGGTGCGGCCTACACTGACTGTGATGATGATCGCTACAATCGCAACGCCAGCGGTGATGCTAAAGATCAAAGAGTAGGGAACATGCAGATCCGAAGCGGAAGGATCAAATAATAAAAGCGCACCAGTGATGAACAGCGTCAGCCCTCCGATTGTTAGAAGTCCGAATGAAACGATGTAGATCTCAAGGAATAAACATAAAAACCCCGTGAAGATCAGAATGGATCCAACGGCAGTCATCAGGATTACGCTATTGGCGATCAGCAAGAAAATGGCACGGCTGCCGATGCGGCAGGAAAAATCAATCCGGGATAGAAAATTCAGCGCTGAATAAGACCGATGATCGTCATCAGAATCATGATGGTGGTTGGGTGAGCCAAAAAGTTCAAAACTTTGGTTTTGATAGCCAGTTCGTACACGACAATCGCAGCATCTTTGGTTTGAAGATTCAGGGTTTTGTCTCCAACCGTGATCTTTCGGCCATCGACTTGATCAAGTGTGAAACATCCGCGGCGACGATATCGATTACATTCATCTTTTTTGGCATCGCTGTGACAATCGAAGCGCTTTCAATCACGGCTTTTTTGGCCCATTCGATGTGCGGTTTCAGTTGGGCGATCGATTCGATGAACGCCACCGTGTCGTTTCAATTTTTTTGACCCAGATGTTTGCCACTTTCTTCAGGATCTTTTCCTCCAGCTGTCACTGGATAGACGGCTCCGATGTTGGTTCCTGGTGCCATCGCAGCGACATGGGCCGCTAATGTGATGAATGTTCCAGCAGAACCTGCACGAGAACCCGTGGGTGAAACACCTGCAATGATCGGTATTTGGGTTTCGTTGAGAAAAGTTTTTACAATTTTGCGCGTCGACTCCAACATTCCGCCAGCGTATCGAGGTGATAATTAAGGCCTGTGCTTTTTGATCTTTGGCAAAGGTGAGAGCCAGTCGATGGTTTGGACTGTGCCTTCATGAATGGCTCCTTCGACGTCCAGCTGGACTACTTTGGAATTGGCCAGGGCTTGGAAGGAGAGAAATAAGGTCAAAAATAAGGTTAAAGAAAGCGCATGGAGCTATTCATACCCGCCTTGTTCCAAAACCCAAAGGTAACTTTTGGCGTTTTGACCCCCTAAAAATACCCAATCATTCAAAGAGGTTAAAAATAGAGTTTGGCAATGTAGCCTTTTGCTTTTGGAGAATTAAAATTACTTTTTGAATAATTAATTGTAACTAGTTGAAAATCATAGTATTCTAGGTGTAACTAGTAATGCTGCTAAAAGGGTGATTTATGACCGAAAAGTATCAAAAAACAAAACTTCTGTTTGTCGATGATGAGTCGGAAAACCTTCTGACGACCCAGCTCAATCTCGAAGATGATTTCGATGTCGTCACCACGACTGCCCAAACGTGCACTTCAATTGATCAGTGAAGACAAATCCATCGCCATGATGTTTGTCGATCAAGTCATGCCGGAAATGACCGGTATGGAATTGGCGATTGAGGCCAAAAAAGAAAATCCAGATGTGACCATGGTCATGCTGACTTAGTACCACCAAACAATTGGCGATCGAATCGGTTCGTACCAAAGTGTTCTGGGAGTTTGGAAAAAACCCGTCGACTTCGCTTCTCCTCATATGAAGCAAATGATTTCTCCGGTATTCAAGCCTGAATTTGAGCAAAACAAATCGCGATTATCGTGAAGGGCGGTCTTACTTGGCCAAATTAATCGATGACAAAGATGGACACACCACCGCCATTCACAAGAGTTCAGGAATGGTCCATCAAGCTCGCCAAAAAATTCAATCTTTCCGATCATGAAATGATGATCGTTCGACAAGGTGCTCTTTTGCATGACATCGGCAAGATCGGTATTCCGGATGATATTTTGAAAAAACCAGGTCGCTTGAGTGCGCTGGAGAGAAAAATCATCATGACTCACCCGGGTCGCGGTGGTGATATTCTCGACAGTATTCCCCAACTCGCGGAGCTTGCACCACTAGCGTTATCACCATGAACGTCATGTCATTAAAAGGAGGATATCGCTTGAGCTCAAAGGCGATGAAATTCCATTGACCTCGATGATTGTGGCGCTTGCGGATTTCTATGAAGCTTTAAGTTCCAAACGTCCTTACAAAGATCCATGGAATGTGATCGACATTGTGAAAGAAATTCTAAGTCAGCGTGATAAACAATTTCCGGGTCGCGTGATCGACGCCATGATGGAAGTTCTTGTCGATGAAAAACTCGTTACCCAGGAACAGATCCAAGAAAAGAACGCGAGCTCAAAGCAGCTTAGTGTGCGGTTTTGAAACGCAATTGTGTTCGGTAACAGGACAGCTGATTTTTTGAATTTGAAAAACTTTTGCTGGAGATTTGAAAATTTTTTGGGTTACAATAATTGGAAGTATCGGAGGCTGCATGGGTCCATTCAAACGCAATCCACTTATTTTAATTTCTATTATTGTCTTGGCGGGTATCATTTCGGATATCAAAACTGTGGGAACATCAACTCTACAGATCGAAATAATTTGATTGATTCATCAACTTCTACCAACGAGTTAATATCGACTGAAACAGACTGTAGCAAAGGTGGATGCTTTTCCGTTGGTGAGTAAAATCAGGTCTCGAAGCTGGCTATTTGATTCTGACCAATTCAAATAAGGAAAGATTGACTGTTAAAGCCAACAGCTTGTTTGAGTTGCCTGTAACTTCATCTAAAAGTAAATATTATGTTAGAGGTACTTTGTACAACCTGAAGATCAGGTCTGCGAAATTACCTATGGTGGGGGATATATTTTTGATGACAATATCAAGAGCGTTTCCGTCAACTGTTTTTCAATCAATGGGTCATGTCAGCCTGTAAAAGAAAATGGAATATCTACGGCATCTCAAGCGTGGCGTGACGGAAACTGGATGGGCAATTAATTAAACTTTCAGGGAAACTTTTCGCTTCAGCCTGATGTTGGGATGAGCAATAACGGTCAAGCCATCATTACCTATCGTTCCGCAGATTATAATATGGGTACAGCGGCGGTTGATGTTCCAGGAAACACCAGACTGTAAGCAATCAAATGATCAATCCGTATTATATGTCCATAGATCAAAATTCAGGAGGATGTAATAAGCGCTTATACGTGATTCAGGCGGTTCAGTGACAATCCGTCAGCGTGTTGCGGGTGCATGGAGTCAACATACAGTTATTATTTCTGGGGTGTATGCCTATGAGCCTAGCGTAGCGATCAACGACGCCAGCGTGCAATTGTGGCCTGGAGTAGTCCAGTTGGATGTTTTGTCGCTCAGAAATCTTCTGGGACATGGACCTATCCGACATCTATAGCGAGCAAAATCAATTTGGGAACAAATTACTGTGACGGTGCTAGAGTCGCCATGGCAAGGGCTTCCAACAATGCAACGGTGGTTTGGTCTGAAATGATTGGGGGAGGCGTTCAAAAAGTATTTGCTAGTGAGTACGATGGCTCAACTTGGATTCCTCCGTCTTCAACTTCAGACTTTATTGAACCAGCATTTGCCAGCAACATGACAGAACCCGATGTTGCTATGAGCGATAATGGTCAGCGAACGGCCATCATGTGGTCCAATACATCTAACCGTTATGTAACGACCAAGAATTTGGATTCTGGAACTTAGGAACCCCTTCTTTGTTCTCGGCGACTGCAACTATGGGTATGATTCCGATCATGCTCATAAAATTAACAACTCAGGCAATATCATTACAGCATGGCATACCATCGACGGTATTATGATGGCTGAAAGGTTCAACAGTATTGGACATCTCAAGTGATCAGTCCTGGGAGCTGTTTTGTTTCCAGCGAACCAGCGTGAACTTGATATTGATTTAAATAACCTTGGTAGAGCCATCATCACCTGGACTGCTTCATATCAGGGGATGTACAATCATAAACATTTCAAGAGTGAAAGATTGGCCAACAATACTCCTTGGATTCATCCGGCTACGATGAACGATGTGTTTGGAAATATTTTACCAGGCCAAGGTATGGGAAATCCTCGTGTTGAGGTAGACAATAACTGCCGAGCGATCCTGACTTGGGTCAATGGCGGATATGTTTACAAGAAAGAACCTAAAGAACATCAATAGGCTATTTGATAAACTAGCTTTGCAACTTAATCTTTGAATTACAACTAGCGATTTTTTACGCCTTGTTTGAGGGCCATGCTCATGGCGTCGGCAGTTTGTATTGGGAATGGAATGTTGATTCCATTTTCATCAAGAGCCTTTTTGATCTTGATGATGGCTTCATGTTTTGAGCAATTAAAGTTGTTCTGTCCCGGATAAGTCACCCAAAAACGAAGAACAAATGTGATCGCACTATCCGCAAAAGAGGTGTAGAAAAAATCAGTCGGCACTTCACTATGGATTTTCCTAATAGATTTTCAACAGCGTTTTTTGTCACGCGTTCTACTTTTTCGGTCGGAATCGTAGGCAACCCCAATACTCAACTCAACACGGCGATCTGGCGTCGTGGTGTAGTTGGTGAGAATTTCCGTCATCATGTTTTTGTTCGGAATGATCACTTCTAGGCCTTTAAAAGTGGTCATGGTGGTGTATCGAAGATCGATGGCTTTCACACTGCCTTCGTAGGATTGAATCTTGATGATATCGCCGATTTGATAAGGCTTACGAAAGGATATGATGACGCCGGAAACGAAGTTAGAAGCAATTTCTTGAAACGCAAAACCCAGAGCTAAACCCACCACCCGGCACCAGCCAAAAGTGAAGTCACAGTTTTTTCCAGATTTAGTATTTCCAGGGCTGAGAACACCCCAATCATCAACACAAGCAAAAACACGAGGTTTTGCGTCAATTCTTTGACCACAATATTGGTACTATTTCTCCAGAGAATTTTTCCGGCAGCCCATTTCGCAGCTTTCGCAATCGGATAAAAAAGTAGGGTGATGATCGCGACCACGAAATTAGGTAGGATCGCGATTCCCGCTCAGCTATCATTGCTTTCGGGATGTTCGCAATTTTTCATATCTCTCAGGAGAGAGGTCAATTCCAAGAAAAGTCATGCGAATGTTTTATACATTTTTGAACTTGTGACAAGGGTCAATTTGCTACTCACCCAGGGTAACAGAAATAATCGGCCCCATGCGCAACTTGCCATTTGAATCCGTATCGACAACCTTTAGTACGTGGGTACACGTAGGTATCATCGTTCCAGTCTCTTGAAGCTACTGAGGTGGACCATTGGTAATGAGCTAAGTTGGATGGAGGAGTGGCGTGATTCATTCGGATGGATGTGCATGTGCCATCCGCCTTGTGCATTGTGTAGTTAAAACCTACGGTACTAAAGCGATCGAATTCGCTGGATGTTCTTGGAATTCCAGCTCCGTTATAGCTCGCAGCGTAGCTGCAAAGATATACATGGTGTGAGAGCCTGGAGTAAACGGTGGATCCAATTCCGCAGAGTAAACATCAGGGGCTGTGATGGTCATTCACTGGATAGATGTGCTGGGCATTTCCACTTTGGTAGTGATGAAATCTCTGTGGAAAGAAAAATACTACTTGGCAGCTCTTGAAATATCAACGCCAGCGAAGTCGCCTCTACCAGTCGAGCCTTTTACATAGGCGTTGTATCCCACAGCAATAGAGCTTAGAACTCCGATAATCACAATCGTAACCATAAGTTCAATCAGCGTAAAAACTTGGGTTTGACGAATGTTTTAAGTTTCATACTTTTTTATACCATATCAGAAACAGAATAGACGAATACCTTTCAACATGGTTTAATATTGGTGATATGGCTTCAGATCGTTTTCTTCTATTCATCGAATATTTCAACAACGGCAAATTCATGTCCGCCGCAGACGACGCTGGACGAAGAATGGATCGATGAAGAGGGTGATCGCAAAACCTTTTTGGTGGGTTGATTCAAGTTGCCGTTTCACTGTATCAGGCGACCAATGACAATGCCGTCGGAGCCTCCAAGATTTTCATCAAAGCAGGAACATGCTTTTGCCTTCTGGTGATGCCCGTGAAGGAATCAACCTCAAAACTTATTGCCGATATGGACGCCTATTATGCCAATGTCGAAACGGAAAAACTCACCGACATTGAGTGGATGAAGCGGGCTCCCAAAATCGAGTACGAAAGTTAATTTTTATTGATGGAACGGGCGTTTGCGCTCGATTCGGACTTTTTCAAAATTCGAGCAAAGCTGGGAAGAACACCAGTGTCGAGAGCAGGCATGTCGCCACGCCAAACACCGCCAGTTCACCGATCGAGAAAAGACCTCTGTGGTTGCGAAAGAGCAGGCCTACAAAAGCGGAGGCGTTAGTCAATGATGCCAACAATGCTGCAGACCCGTAGAGCTAAGAACGCGCGAAAGAGATCCTGGTCCTAGTTCCTTGTATCGATGGAAAATATGAATCGAGTTATCGATACTCATTCCCAGGACAGCTGGAATGATGATGATTGAAGAAGTTGAATTGAATGTTGGCAATCCATCTTGCCCAGCATCCAAAAAGACACCGAGGGAAAATCGAGGTGACCACAACGAGTGTTGCCAATGCCTCTGCGGAAACTCCAGAAACACAAAAAATACGATTAGAAGTGCAGAAATAATCATCACTTTGGGAGTGTCTTTGAGCATGGTTTTGAGAACCAGTCCGTACACGATGGCATCGCTGGATGGGTGATAGACGTGAGGCCCTACAGAGATCTTGGAGACATCATCGGCAAATCGCATGGCATTGACACCGTCATCGAGCTCCATGTTTGGACTGGCGTTGATGTAAAAAAGCTCACCAGGGACTTTGTCATTACCCTTGAAGACATCCCGCAGGTCTTCAGGAATGGTTTTGTCATTCACGAAGACAGTTTCATTGATCGCATTTCTGAATCGATCAATATCTTTTTTAGTATCACCTTTGATCAAACGAATCGTTTTGTCATCGAGCAGGCGTTTAATTTGTTGAATAATGCGCATTTTGGCTTCTTGATCGGGCGGTATCAAGTCGTAGTATGAGCGCGCGGTGTCCACGGTCGGCGTCAAACGGTCATTGTCGATGATTTTTTGAACGACTTCTTTTGCGCGATCCGCTTCTTCTTTGCCTTGAATCAGCATAACGGCTGGATTGTTGACGCGTGAGACGGTTTTGCGCTGTTTGGCTTTGGCTTCGATAAATTCCGGTACCTGAGCCCGTGTGGCTTGTGCATCGTATTCAAAAGTTAAAAATGGAGTAACGGCGATCGAAAAAACCGTAATGATGATGCCAACGACCAAAATCAAATTGAATCGGAATTTCAAAACTTTAAACTGAGTGACGCGTGTTGGATCTTCTTCTTCAAGTCGAAGAAATCTCATTTTTTCAGCGCCAACAAGCAGGGAGGGCATGAAGATGAAATAAATGAAAAAGATGATCCAGAGACCAATGCCCGAGATGATGCCGAATTCTGAAAATCCGCGGAAATCGTTGAACATCAAGGCAAGAAAAGTCACGGCCACCGATGCAACGGCGGTCAGGATGGCGCGTCCGGTTTTGGAATAAATGTCGCTGATAGAATCTGTTTGAGAGATGCCTTTTTTTCTTTCTTCGTAATAACGGGAAAAAATGTGGATTCCATTTTCAATGCCCAGGCCCCCAAGAATGGAGAATAGAAAAGACGTGCAGACGTTGAGGCGTGGAACAAAAATAGAAGTGATGGCAAACGAGATCGGCATGGACACAAGTAACGGTAAAAACATCAGCAGAACGTGAAAAGGATTTCGAAAGCGCACCAGCAGGGGAATAAAAATCAAAATCAGGGATATAATACCAACGCGGGTCAGATCTTTGAGCAGGGTTCTGTACTCAATCACCTTGGTGGCCCCTGTCAGGGAAACCTTCATGGTCGGTTCGGTGAAAGTTAGTTTTTTGACGAACTCATTCAGAGAGTCGTGTAGTCGGCTTGCTGGTCCCATGCCAACATCTTCAGGGCGGGATTCAACTGTGAGTGAAAAAATTTTCCCGTCCGGACTTTCATTGTAGGGGCTGGCGGTGCTGTCCCCCGCATATTTGGAAGTATATTTTTTTTCCAAATCCTTGAATGAAAAATTGTCGTTTTCATCCTCTTCAAGATCAATGTAGAAACCGCCGAGTTTTTCCTTCTGGATTTTTTTGTCGATGCGATTGCGAATGGTTTCAAGGTCTTTTTTGTCCATGTACAAAAGCTTGCTATGATCGAAGAATTCATAACCCGTTTTTTTCCATTCAACATGGCCGACGAGGGGAAGTTTTTCCAATTCGGCAGCCAGTTTTTCGATGTAGGCAACGTTGGCTTCACGGTTTTCAGATTCAATAATGACACCGAGGCGTGTGCCTCGTTCAAGTTTTTGACGAACTTGGAGAAGAGTTTGAACGTTTGGGTTGTTGGAGGGCAAAAGGTCGATCGGATCGGTGCTGATGTTTTTGAACAATCGAATGGTTGTCGGAATGGACAAAGCGCTCAGAATAAGGACTGTGATGAGGATAGCTGACCAGTATTTCTGGTGGAACGAGGTAACCCATTTCATAAGATTTTTAGAATTCCTTCCGATAGCTATTTACGAGACAGATTCTGGTTACTTTGATACGAAAAGCCCCATGAAAACCTTCAAGAACCTACTACAAGAACGCTTTGGTGAGAACTACTCTTTGCATAAAAACACATCAATCCGGCGTTTGCCAAGGTCTTGGAAATCATCGGATTTAATCGCACATATACCAAGGGTGTTGGGCAATATTTGTGGGATGAAAAAGGCAACCGCTATCTGGATTTTATATGCGGATACGGCGTTTTCAATATCGGTCGTAACCATCCCAAAGTTCGTGAATACTTAAAAGAGGCGATGGATTTTGATTATCCAAATTTGGTGAAAATGGAAGCTCCGTTGGTTTCCGATTGCTTGCAGAAAAACTTTTGGCCAAAATGCCATCCGGTATCGATCGTGTTTATTTCGGAAGTTCCGGTTCGGAAGTGGTGGAGTCCGCGATTAAATTTACGCGGGCAGCCACACAACGATTCAAAACATTGTATCTCAAAGGTTCCTATCACGGATTGACGTATGGTTCTTTATCGATTACGGGGGACAATCACTTTCAAGATGGTTTTGGTCCATGCCTAGCGGGTTCGGAGATGGTTCAAAAATACGATTTGGATGAACTTGAACGAAAACTTTCGACGCGTGAATACAGCGCATTTATTTTCGAACCGATTCAAGGCAAGGGGGTTCATCACGCCGATCAACACTATTACGATGAGATGCAGCGCCTCTGCCGAAAATACGGAACATACATCATTGCCGATGAAATCCAGACCGGCATGGGTCGTACGGGTAAATTCCTGGCGATCGAACATTGGAATATTCAACCGGACATGGTCCTTCTTTCGAAATCTCTGTCGGGTGGTTATGTTCCGATTTCATGCATGCTCGGCAAAGCGGAAATCTTCGACAAAGTTTTTAATTCCCTGGATCGATGCGTGGTTCATTCCAACACCTTCAGTCAAAACATGATGTCGATGGCAGCGGGAATCGTCACCTTGGATGTGATGGATGAAGAAAAGCTCATCGAAAACGGAGCGCGAATGGGGCAGCTCATCGTGGATGGCGTCAACAAGCTCAAGGAAAAATACGAACTGGTGAAAGAAATCCGCGGAAAAGGACTTCTGCTGGCCATTGAGTTCCAAAAACCAAAATCATTGGGATTGAAAATCGGTTGGGAATTGCTTCATAAAGCCGATGCCGGTCTTTTCGCGCAGGCGATCATCATGCCTCTGATCGATGATCACCACATCATCACCCAAACTGGCGGTCATGCGATGGATTCGATCAAATTGTCGCCATCCTTGTGCATCACGGAATCGGATGTGAATGATTTCCTGACGGCGCTCGACAAGGTTCTAAAGGATTGCCACAAGTTCCCTGGACCTGTCTGGGAAGTGGGAACCAAATTGGTGAAACACTCACTCAAAGCAAAAATGGATCAAGTTACGGCCTAATTCGAGAGCAAAAATAGTTCCCTGAATAATTGGCGCGGAAGCTTAAACCTGCTACCTTAGTTACCTAAGGAGCCAAAATGTCTCAAGTTACTGAATATACACGTAAGTCTTCCCCAGAAGTTGATACGAGTGCCTTGGCACCCATCGATTGGGATCAGGTAAAAAAGTTACGCGTCACCCGAAAAATCAACGAAGCATTAGGTGATTTGGGCATCCATGCCGTCTACATCACACCTTCCAATCGTCGCAAAGACGCCCGTAAAAAGTATCTGGGATATGGTCCCAAAAAGATGCTCGTGCACGCGGAAAAAGTTTTCTTCGCTGGCAAAGATAGTCAATTCGTTCAAATGCTCACCAAATATCAGGATGCCTTCGAACAATACCGAGAAAACTGCGCTGATATCATCGAAGAGGCGCTGGAAACCAAAGACATCATCAAGAAAGAAGATTCATTTGGGCTCACTCAAGTGGCAATTTCTATTTATGCCGGAAAAGAAATCGTTGGCGTGATTCGCTGTGGAAATTTCGTCAACGGAAAGCTCGACGATTTGATCATCGCCAAGATCCTGGAAAATCTTTCCCATTATAAGATGACCTCCCGCGATGTTGAGCAGGAAGTGCGGCACTTGCAGTTCTTCTCAAGTGAAAAAGTCGCCGTTGTGACCAATCTTTTACAAATGATGGCGCAAGAAATCGGCGGATATCTCGAGGAAACACTCAAAGAATCGGTGCAAACGCCAGAGATGGGCCAGCACAATTTTGATGGACTGATTTCCAAAAGTCCTTCCATCCTGGAAATCCTACGTCAAATCCGCTTGATCGGTGCTTCCGGTAGCTCGGTGATCATCTATGGTGAATCGGGAACTGGTAAGGAGCTGATTGCGAATCTGATTCACAAAAATTCCAAACGTGCGGATCAACCGTTTGTGACCATCAACTGTGCCGCTTTGACTGAGACGCTTCTTGAAGCCGAGCTCTTCGGTTATAAAAAAGGTGCGTTCACAGGCGCGATCGCGGATAAAAAAGGTTTGTTCGAGGTCGCTGATAATGGAACAGTCTTTTTGGACGAAGTGGGTGAGATGTCTCTTTCACTTCAGGTTAAAATCTTGCGTTTGATCCAAGAGGGGACGTTCATGCGTGTGGGCGATACGCAAACCCGTCAAGTGGATGTTCGTGTGATCTCGGCAACGCACAGGGATTTGAGAAAGTTCATTGAGCTCGGCAAGTTCAGAGAAGACTTGTATTACAGATTGGCCGTTGTGGAGTTGACGCTGCCTCCGCTTCGTGATCGCACGGACGATATTCCGCTGCTTGCGAACCATTTCTTGCAGGAATTCACGCAAAAAACCGGAAAATCTGGAATCAAGCTTTCCTCCGAAGTTTCCAAAACATTCTTTGAATACTTCTGGCCGGGCAACGTGCGCGAACTTCGCAACGAAATCGAAAGAATCGTGGCACTTTCCGCAAGTGATTCACTCATTCGTTCGCAAGATCTCTCCAAAAAGTTTTTCTATGAGACTTATCCTGAAAACATTCAGGTCAGCGAAGAGGAAGGCGAAGGATTCATCAAAAAACTTGTCGATGATTTTGAGCGCAGCCTTCTTTCGAAGTATTTGCAGAAACACAAATGGAACAAGACCAAAGTGGCGCGTTTGTGTGGTATCACCCGCCAGGGCTTGAACAAAAAGATTTCGAAGTATCGTCTCGATCGCCGAAGAATGTAGAGGTGTATTCGATGATCTCGCTCACGCAATATGACGGGGCGAAGCTTATGCTTGCCGAGAAGCCGGCAACGATCGTGTCGTTGGTTCCCAGCATCACTGAAAATCTGATTCAATTTGGGACCATTCCTGCCGCCCGAACTTCATTTTGCATCGAACCCAAAGATATCGTCCAAAGCATTCCCGTCATTGGTGGAACCAAAACGCCACGGGTTAAAAAAATCATCGATATGAAACCTGATTTGGTGATCGCCAATCAAGAGGAAAACATTCGTGAACATATCGAACAGATTCAGGCGGCTGGAATCCCGGTGTGGGTAACTTATCCAGCTACCGTTCAAGATTTGGTGCCCTTGATGCAGGAGCTAGGCGAGGTGAGTGATGATCCAGAAATGGCAATGCATTGGATCAATCAAACCCGAAAGCGTTTGACGCAAAAGTTGCACTGGACCTTCAAACCCAAAATCGTGACGTTGATCTGGAAAGATCCTTGGATGGCCGTGGGAAAAGACACGTATACCTCGAGTTTGATCGAATTTTGTGGCGGGATCAATCCAGTTAAGGGTCGTTATCCTGCTTTGACCATGCAGCAGATTCAGGAAATGAGCCCGGATATCCTGCTACTTCCCACCGAACCTTATGAATTCGATCATCAGGATTTTGAAGTATGGAAAAGGGTTGTCCCCGAGGTGATTTCATTTTCAGGAGAAGACCTTCTTTGGTCTGGCACACGCTGGCTGGAAGCGGCTCAGAGACTGACTGAAATATGTAAGAGTTTTCAGGAAAAACAGTTAAAATAGCCAACTCCAAGTATGAATAGTTCGAAGTTCAAAGTTCATCAATTCGGTAAGTATGTTCTGCTCGAGGAAGTTGCATCCGGTGGCATGGCCGTGGTTTACAAAGCCCTTGGAAAAACCATTGACGGCAAAAACCATTATTTTGCGATCAAAAGAATCCTTCCAAGTTATTCCGCAGACGAAGAATTCATTTCGCTACTGAAAGACGAAGCAAAATTGATGGTTCAGCTTAACCATCCCAACATCGTATCCTTGATCGAATTCGGCAAGGTTGAAGAAGACTATTATATTGCGATGGAATACATCGAAGGCACCACGCTCAAGGGAATGATTCAGAAAGTTCTGGCGATGGGCAATCAATTCACCATCGACATGGCTACGCACATCATTCGTGAAATTGCGACGGGGCTGTCTTATGCGCATCGGAAGATGAGCGAAGAAGGCAAATCGCTGGACATCGTGCACAGGGACATCAGTCCGGCCAACATTTTGGTTTCTTACGATGGCGAAGTAAAAATCACAGACTTCGGTATATCCAAGGCCAGCACGCAAACCCACTTCACACAGTCCGGGATCATTCGCGGCAAAACGGGATACATGTCCCCGGAACAAACGCGTTCCGATATTGTGATCGATCATCGCAGCGATTTGTTTTCGTTGGGTGTGATTTTTTACGAGCTTCTGACCGGAAAAAAACTTTTTTACGCCAAATCCATTCCTGAAGCGATTCGATTGGTCCGCGAAGGGCATATTCCGAAAATCACCGATTCTCGTCCTGATATTCCAAAAGAGCTTGAGAAGATTGTGTTCAAGTTGCTCGAGCAAAAGCCGGAAAATCGTTATCAACGTGCGGAAGATTTGATGGATGCTCTCAACGAATTCCTCACACGATTTTCACCAGCAGGTCGTCCACTTCGCATCACGCACGTGGATTTGATCGGGTTTTTACGCCGGTTTTATCCGAAAGAAATGGCGGTGGGTGCCAAGAACGATTCGGAAATTTCGAATGCGTTGCAGGACGCCTATGAAACCAAACCATCCGGGACACAGGTTGCCAAGCAATATGAAAAGTCGAAGACTTTTGCCAGCAATCCCTTGTACGAGGTTTCGGTTCCGATGGACAATCCGCGCAGACTTGCGCATTCAGTAACGGAAAAAGCTCTGTCAGGATCAATCACTGAAGCTGCAGTTGGTGAGATCTCCATCAAACGAAGAGGAAATAGTGAAGTAACTGAAATCGAACGCTTTGGTTTCATGAAACATAAGCACATGAAGTGGATCATCGGCGGTGGAGCTGCATTGCTGATCGGAATTATCATTGCACTTTTTCAGGGGCACCAGAAGTCAACCTATCAATCGGTGAAAATCAGCAGTGAACCCGAAGGTGCTCAAGTCTGGATCGATGGTGTGCTTCAAGGTTCACAAACTCCAGGTCAATTCAAAATCCAGAAAAGCAAGACCACGATTTTGATTGGCATTCAGAAAAAAGGATATCAACTGGTCCAGCAAACTCGCCGCGTGTCGGATTTGACCGAAGCGCCGATTGTATTCCAATTGGAGCAAGATCGCGCAACGGCCGCCATGTCGAAGGTTCTGCTCAATACGGATCCCCAAGATGTGAAAGTGATTTTGAATGGGAATGAGGTCAACGGACTTACACCGATTGAACTTCAACTTGAAGTGGGTAAAACTTATCAGCTGCGTTTTGAAAAATCAGGATTTTATCCAAAAGAAACTTCGTTGACGGTGGATGTTCCTGGTGCTTTGCAAAAAACCGTTTCGCTCACACCTATGCGCAAAGAAACTCAACTTGCCGCCGAAACCAAGGTGACACCTCCGGTTCCTCTTGGGTCACCGGGTAAAAAAGTCGTCAGCCCAGGCAGCATCAGCGTAACAAGCGAGCCATGGGCTTATGTGTTCATGGACAATAAAAAAGTAGGGGAAACACCGGTGGTGAATTTTTCGACAACACCTGGCAAGCACATCCTGAAATTATCAAATCCTGATCTGGGTCTCGAAGACAAAGAGTTCACTGTAGATATTGTCGAAAACAAACACATGAAATGCTCTTACGATCAGGCTGCGGATCAGTTTGACTGTCAGTGATGCCAAACCGAAAGATCATTCTTGCAGGTGGAGCTGGATTGGTGGGGCTGAATCTGCTGTTGGAACTCAAACAGCGTGGCTTTGACAACATCATTGTTCTGGACAAACATGCTGCCAACATTGAAATCGCGAGATCTGTTTTTCCAAATGTCGAGTTCATTAATGCTGACCTTTCCGTCGCGGGACTTTGGCAGCTCACACTCAAAGAAGCCAGATGCGTGGTGATGTTGCAGGCTCAAATTGGAGATTTGACTTCCGAAGCCTTCGAGCGAAACAATGTCGTATCCACCCAAAGAGTGATTGAGTCCTGCAAGCAGCATCACGTTCCCTACATCGTGCATGTGAGCTCATCGGTGGTTCATTCCGTGGCAAATGACGATTACACGAATACCAAACGTCGGCAGGAGATGTTGGTGCAAGAAAGCGGCATTCATCATGTGATTCTTCGTCCGACATTGATGTTTGGATGGTTCGATCGAAAACATCTCGGGTGGTTGGCGCGCATGATGAAAAAATTTCCGCTTTTTCCAATTGCGGGTCATGGAAAATACATGCGACAGCCTTTGTATGTTCGGGATTTTTGCAGAATCATTGTCAGTTGCATTCAAAAAGAAACCTCAGGCATGTTTAACATCACCGGATTCGAAAAAATCGATTACATCGACATGATCCGAGATATCAAACACGCGACTGGATCCAAGAGTTGGATTGTCAAAGTCCCCTATAGTTTGTTTTTCTGTCTGTTGAAAGTTTGGTCCTGGGTTGATCGGGATCCACCATTTACAACGGATCAACTTCGAGCCCTTGTCGCCTGTGATGAATTCGAAGTCATCGATTGGCCGACGTTGTTCAATGTGAAAAATACAGTTTGGAAAAATGCATTGCAGGAAACATTCAACGATGCACGCTACTCAAATGTGGAGCTTGATTTTTAGATGCAAAAAAATCAAACCATCGCCGTAATTGGAGCTGGTCCTATGGGCTTGGCAGCGGCATATCAGCTGGCCAAAGACGGACATCGCCCTGTTGTATTTGAAGCGGATGACAGGGTGGGTGGAATGACGGCGTCATTTGATTTCGGTGGGATGCAAATCGAGCGTTATTATCATTTCATCTGCACAACCGATGTTGCGACCCTGCAAATGCTCGATGAATTGAATCTGAATTCCAAATTGAAATGGGTTTCCACAAAAATGGCCTATTTTTTCGACAATCAATTGTATTCCTGGGGAAATCCGATCGCACTTCTGAAATTTCCGCATTTGGATTGGGTCTCCAAGTTTCGATATGTTTTGCATATGTTGTATTCAATCAAAAACAAGCGCTGGAAACATCTCGATCGTATGCAGGGAACCACTTGGCTCAAAAAATGGATCGGACCCAAGGCATATCGTGTTCTTTGGGAAAAAATCCTGACCTATAAATTTCATCAGTACATCGATGAGCCTTCAGCAGCTTGGATTTGGTGCAGAATCCATCGCGTGGGAAATTCCAGGTACAACAGCTTTCGTGAAAAAACAGGCTATCTCGAAGGTGGATCGGAAACTTTGATTCAAGCGATGAAAGAATCGATCGTGCGAATGGGAGGGGAGATTCGACTTTCTCTGCCTGTTCAGGAAATTTTGATTCGAGATGGAAAAGTATGTGGAGTCAAAGTAAATGAACAAGAATGTGTGTTTGATCGCGTGATCAGTACGATTCCGATTCCCTATCTTCCAAAAATCCTCAATCAGTATCCACAGAAATATCTCGAGATGTATCGCGCGATTCAAAACATCGCTGTGGTTTGTGTGGTGCTGAAACTCAAAAAGCAGGTAACGGAAAATTTTTGGGTCAATATCCACGATGATTGCATGGATATCCCGGGGCTTGTGGAGTACAGCAATCTGAATCCATCGGGGAATACGATCATTTATGCGCCATTTTATCTTCCGTTCGACCATCCCAAATTCAAAGATTCCGATCAGGTATTCATCGATAAGGTCAAACGCTACGTTCAAAAAATCAATTCGAGCATAACGGAGTCGGATATTCTCGAGGCTCATGCTGGAAGATATCGTTACGCGCAGCCCATCTGCACGACAGGTTTTTTGGAAAAACTTCCACCGGTATCGGGTGTGGTTGAAGGATTATCAATCGCCGACACTTCCTATTACTATCCTCAGGACCGTGGTATTTCAGAAAGCATCGAGTTCGGAAGGAAAATGGCGCGGGGGCAAGTGTGAACCGCAACTCTTGGATTCTTCTCGTCGGATTATTTGCAGTTGTGGTGCAGTTAATTTGTAGTTTGCATGGATGGAACAAAAGGCTTTTGGATCTGCATGCTTTTCGTCAGACACAAACGGCGATTTCAACGTATTACATGGTTGAAGAGGGGCTTGCCATCGACTATCAAACTCCGGTTCTTGGAAAACCCTGGCAAATCCCGATGGAATTTCCCTCCTACCAATTGTTGGTGGCTTCTCTGGTCAAAGTTTCAAAAGCTCCGCTTGAACAAACCGGTCGATTCGTTTCTATGTTGTTTTTCTATCTGTCGATCCTGAGTTGTCTTTTGATTTTACGTCAATGGACCATCGACGCATCATCAGATGGTCATCGTATTTGCGATCCTTTTGACGAGCCCGCGCTGTACATGTTTTGGTCGACATTCATGATCGAATCGATGGCGTTATGTTTACATTGAGTTGGTGTTTCTTCAGCGTTTCGTTTGCAAGACGCCGAATTTCAAAGACGTTTGTCTGGATTCTTATGTTTGGCGCTGCGGCAGCGATTGACCAAGATCACCACATTTATCGTGGGGAGTTTTCGTTGGGACTTTGATTCTGATTCAAGATCGTAAATACAAAGACAACCTTGTTTCACTCGTTGTATGCGGACTGCTGACGTTGCTGTGTGGCATTCTTTGGAATGAACATGCCGATACGCTCAAAGCGATGAATCCTTTGGCTGTGAATACTTTCAAAAAGTCTTCAAAGATTCAATTTTGGAACATTGGAACAGCGTCTTTCGTTTTCCATCTTGGGACTATTATGTGCGCTGTACCAGCAACCTGTTCACTTATCCGTGGAATTTCAAATTTTTTTGGCGATAATTGTCGCCAAAAACTAGTGGTACGCCTCCAGAATCGCGTTCCTTTTGCTTTTTCAGGGGCTTTTTCTCGTTACGATTTGGAATGCTTTGATTTCCAAAAAATTCAGAAACGTATCGATTGCCGGCCTCGTTGCATTTTTTTCAGGGCCGCTGATTTTCACGAACTTGTATGTCGAGCATCAGTATTATTTTTACGCCAACAGTTTTTATCTTCTGATGGTTGTGTCGCTCGGAACAATCGAGCTTTATCAGCGCGATCCAAAGAAAGTATTTCTGCTTTTGATGTTGATGTTGGCCGTTCGTTTCGATGCGTATTCGCATGGATATAAAAATAAAATCGATGTCCAAGATGCATCTGTTTTGAATCCTGTTTTTGAATCCATTCAAATGCATACGCAGAAGAATCAAGTCATCATGGTTTTCGGAGAGGGTTGGTCCTCGGTGGTTCCTTATTATAGTCAGCGCAAAGCCATGATGGTGGGGCAAGGAATGATTCATGAAACCAACTTCAAACAAGCGCTCGAAAATATGGGGCTAGAAAATCTTGGTGCAATTGTCAGTTGCCCTAGAAACTTGAATGAGTCCGATGCAAAAGCGGCAATTCAGTTCATTCAGGATCATCATTTCACCGATATGCAGGGGCCTTTCGAGCCCTCCAAGTGCACAGTTTTTCTAAAAAAGATGTAATTAAACGGCTGATTTCAAGCGTTCGCACGGCTGGAAATGTTCGCCATGTTGTTTGGCCAGTTCCTGCAAACGCGCCACGATGTTTGGAATTCCACGACTGCGAGCAAAGGCAATCGGTCCGCCGCGGAACGGTGGAAAGCCTGTGCCCAGGATCATACCCAGATTCACATCGCTTTCTGTCTGTACAATGTGTTCTTCCAGGCAGCGGTAAGATTCATTCACCATGCTTAAGATCATACGATCGGTGATGAGACGTTCGATTTCTGGATCGGCGGTTTTGAAACCGACTTTGAACCCGAGTTGTTTGGTCGCAAATTTTTTGTCGAGTTTCTTTCCTGACTTGGAGTGAATGTAAAATCCTTTTCCATTTTTTTGCCCAACTGACCCGCGTTGACCAGAGATTGAAGCAGTAAGGATGGACGAGGGAAATAAGAATATGAATCGGCGAGGAATTTGCCCACATGTTGCGCGACATCGATGCCGACTTCGTCCATCAATTCAAACGGCCCCATTGGAAGACCAAAGGTCTTTGCACATTTTTCGATTTGATCCAGTGGAAAACCTTCTTCGGCCAATCGGATCGATTCAGACAAGTAGGCTCCGAGAATACGGTTCACGAGAAAGCCGGGACGATCTGCCACAACGACAGGTGTTTTGCCCAAGGCAATCGCCAAATGCATGGCGGTGGAGATGGTTCGTACTGAAGTCATTTCGCCTTGGATGATTTACCAACGGCATTTTGTTCACGGGATTAAAAACGAAACTGATCACGCGATCTGGATTCGGAATCGCGGTGGCAATTTCAGAGATGGAAAGAGCAGATGTGTTTGTGGCAATCACTGCATCCGGCGCCATATGGCGAGAGCATTCAGCGTAAAACTTGTTTTTGACATCCATTTTTTCAAACGATGCCTTCAATCACCATCTGTGTGTTGTTGAATCCTGAGAAATCTTCCGTGAGAGAAAGTTTGTTCATGCGGATTTTCGTAACGAGCGTTTTCTCTTTTCCTTTTGCGCTCTTTTTTCAAAACAAATCGAAGATATGATCTTGGCATTGAGCAAGGGTTCTGGTGCAACGTCGCGCAAACGAACCCATTTTTCTTTGAGATGAGTGCGTGAAGCAATGCCTGCGCCCATCACGCCTCCACCGAGCACACCCACTTTGAAATCGGTCTTGGTGAAGGCTGTGCTTGGTTTTTCGCACTTTTTCCATCGCGAAAAACAACGCGATCAAAGATTTTGAAATGGGAGAAGCGATGAGACTTCCGATTTTTTGAGCTTCCAAGTCGTAACGATAGGGATCGTTCATTCGGTAGGTTTTCTCGATGACTCTCCAGCGCGCGAACAGGGGCAGGATATTGTCCTGGGTTGCTTTTGAATATTTTTTGCGTGCCGACTTGAAGATGATTTTGCGCGTGAGCGGAAAATCTTCCATGATCGCCTGAATGGTTTTGCGGCGACGCGGTTTGCGAGCGCGAACTCCATGGTCCAGCCATTTCTTGGCAATCGAAAGCAAAAGTTCACGCGTTAACATCGTCGATCAATCCGTTGCTCAAAGCTTGCTTTGCATTCTAATTTCGACCGCTGGTGATCAAGTCCAAAGAACCGATCAGTCCGATGATTTCAGGAAGGCGCTGCGTTCCACCAAATCCAGGAATGATGCCGAGTTTGACTTCTGGAAGAGCAAAGGTGACTTCCTTTTGTTCGGAAGCGATTCGATACGTGCAGGCCAGGGCGAATTCCAGACCGCCGCCCAGGCAGGGCCCCTCGATGATGGCCGCTGATGGAATTTTTAGATTTTCAATGGCATGCATCAAGTCTTGACCGATGCGGGCTTTCTCTTCTCCCACGATGGGATCCTTGATTTCGAGAATTTCGTCGATATCAGCACCGGCGATGAATTGTTTAGGTTTCCCACTTCTGAAAATCAAACCAGCAAGTTCGCGCATGCCCGCGACATGGCGTACGGCCATGGAAAGTTCTTCGATCAGTTCTGCCGTCAGAACGTTGGCGCCTTTGTCTTGTAGATCGATCGTGATGATCGCGATGTTGTCCTGATCGACGTCCAGGGCGATATGTTTCGTGGTTTTGCTCATGCTTTTTCAATCACCATTGCGCCACCTTGTCCGCCGCCGATACAGATCGCAGCCAGACCGTATTGCACATCTCTGAGTTTCATTTCTTTGGCAAGCGTGAGCACGATGCGGTTGCCGGAGGTTCCCACCGGATGACCGAGAGCGATCGCGCCGCCGTTGACGTTCAAAATTTCTGGATCGATCGGGGCCAATTCATCCGCATAAGGAATGCCGATATTTTCCGCGTATTTTGGATTTCCGAAGACTTTGAGCACGGCAAGGACTTGGGACGCAAAAGCTTCATTGATTTCCACAAGGCCGATCGAAGACATTTTCACCTGAGCTTTTCGAAGGGCAATGGGTGCGGCAACGGTAGGGCCTAAACCCATGCGGCGTGGATCCACACCAGCAAAGGCATAGGACCGAATCCATGCCAGTGGTTCAATTTTGAACTGTTTCACCTTTTCTTCGGACATCAAAAGTAGGGCACTTGCACCATCGGTGATCGGGCAACTGTTGCCCACGGTTACGCTTCCATGTTTGCGATCGAAAAACGGTTTGAGTTTGGCCAGCGCTTCCAGGGTTTGATTTTCACGAGGACCAACGTCCTGATCGACAATGGTTTTTTCTTTGGATAGGAAAACCGTTGTCATTTCTTGGGCGAACCGACCGTTTTGATTGGCGGCTGCAGCACGTTGGTGACTGCGTAGGGCAAATGCATCTTGTTCTTCGCGAGAGATGTGGAACTCATTGGCCAGGATCTGGGCTGTTTGGCCCATATTCAATCCGCAAAATGGATCCTTCAAACCTTCGATCAAAGCGATGATCGGTTTGAGCATGGAAAGGTCGAATTTTTTCAACGTCGCCAATTTTTGAAGTGGAGTTTTGGCTCGCGACAGTTTTTCCAAAAATACGCTCATGCTTTTGGGGAACAGCAGCGGAATATTGCTCATGGATTCCGTACCACCAGCCACAACGACTTCGGCTTGCCCGGTTTGAATTAAATCGAAACCGGTTGCGATGGCTTGCATGCCGGAAGCGCAATTGCGTTGAACGGTTTGGGCGGAAGTGATTTGAGGGCAGCCGGAATTCAGGGCGATGACGCGTGCAATGTTGGTGGCATCCATGGGCTGGGCAACGTTTCCAAAAACGACCTCGTCAATGATGGAAGGTTCGATTTCGGTGCGCTCCAGAAGTTCGCGCATGGCGATTCGGCCAAGTTCCTGAGCGGAAACATTGGTGAAAATACCTCCGGCTTTGACGAAGGGAGTGCGAATGCCATCTACAATTGCAATACGAGGTAAAGTCACAATAAGAATATAGACACGTTGGAGAAAAAGTCTACGGACTCGTAGAGCTTTTTCGTTTCTAAAAAGGCACTTCTTTAGGTAAGAGATGGCTATGGAAAACAATTGGAGTCGCGAAGCGTTGATTGAGGCGACACGCAACTATATCGAAAGCCGCCTGCGCGATGGATTTGTATCTGAAGCTCCATTGAACCTTCCATCGGTTCCCAAAGTCGCGACTCGCACAGCCGCAATCTCTGGATCTCTTGAACAAATTAGAAGCACGCTTGGAAACTGCACGCGCTGCGCACTGTCCAAAGGTCGCAAAAACATCGTTTTCGGGGTTGGAAATCCAAAGGCCGATCTTGTGATTGTGGGCGAAGCGCCCGGGAGGGATGAAGATCAGCAGGGCGAACCTTTTGTAGGAGCTGCGGGTCAGTTGTTGACCGATATTTTGGCCGCGATCGGTTTGGCCCGGTCGGACGTCTATATTTGCAATGTCATCAAATGCCGTCCACCAAACAATCGTCCGCCCGAAACCGATGAAATTGAGCAGTGCAGTCCGTTTGTGCAGGCACAAATCGATGCCATCAACCCAAAACTGATCTGTACACTTGGAAAGTTTGCGACACAGACGCTTTTGAAGACTGAACGCTCGATCACCAGCCTGCGCGGAAATTTTCAGGACTATAAAGGTATTCCTTTGATGCCGACGTTTCATCCGGCATACTTGTTACGTAACCCCGAAGCGAAAAAGGACGTATGGGAAGATATGAAGAAGATTCATGCCGAATATGTCACGCGCACGGGCAAACAAATCCAACGCAAAGGCAAATAAAACAGTGAAGAAAATTCTGGCCATATTACTTGTTCTCACAGGGATTGTCCTGTGGACGTTGGTGCATATGCCTGCGACAAAAAAGCTTCGTGAATACCCGACTGGCACTCTCTCGCAAGAAGCCAAAGCGTTGCAGATTCAAATCGATGCGGAAAAACTTGGGGGAGCTGCATTCGATTCCGGCAAAACCAACCGTTTGGAAAAAGAAAAATTTTTCTATCAAGTTGAAATCGCCCGAAGAAATTTCGGACTGGAATGGTTGGGAATGATCCTGGGTCTTTTTGGATTGGGGTTGTTGGCGCTGCAGTTCTTGAACCAAAAAGAAACCGGACGACGTCGTTCCAAGGTTCGTGTGACCGAGACGATTCCTGCCGAAGCCTATGTGGATGAGCAGGAGTTTTACCGCCGGTCGCAGGACGCTTTCCCATCCAAGGATGCGGGATTGGCCTGGTTTGAGAACGATCCGTTGCGCATCTGCTCTTATTGTGGTTCAGAAGCCATGAAGCCGGTTCGTGGGCAGACCGATGAGATTCAACTCATTACCTTCTATAAAAAAGTTCCCACCTCCGCGAAAGATCTCCGTATTGTCATGGGATCGCTTTGGTTTGTCAGACCCGCCGAAGAGTTGCAGTGTGAAAACTGCGAACAACGCGTTCGTAGGTAGGTCGAATCATCGCCTGACATTGGAACATTGAGCATGTTGATTGATTTTGAATTACCCGAGAAGTTGATTGCGACTCATCCGAGTCAAAAGCGCGATCACTGCAAAATGCTTGTCGTTGAACGTGCCTCTGGAAAAATCACACACACGACCTTCAATCAGTTGCCGAATTTTTTGGGGCATGATTATTTTTTGGTTCTGAATCAGGCACGCGTGAATCACTCCCGAATGTTTTGGACGGATTCAAAAGGCAAACGCCAGGAAATTTTGTTTCTCAAGCATTTGAAAGACGAAGCAGATCACTCCGTGTGGGAAGCGATTGTTTCCGGAAAAAAACTCGAAGTGGGTGTGCCGTATGCGCTGAATGAAAGCCTGCATTTTCAATTGATTCAACCGCGTGAAAATTCTATCGCGCATATACAAGTCAACAAAACCAAAGCCCAACTGGAAGAAGTCCTGCGTGAACATGGCCAGCTTCCGCTTCCTCCCTACATTCTGAAAAAAAGAAAACAGCAAGGCGTTGAGAATTACACCCAAGCGGATGAAAAAAATTATCAAACAGTATTTTCCAAAAGCTCAGGCGCTGTAGCTGCGCCCACCGCCGGCTTGCATTTCACGGATAAAACGTTCGCTGAGCTCAAACTTAAAGGAGTTGGTTGGGATTTTGTTCATTTGTCTGTGGGATGGGGGACATTCGCACCGCTGACAAAGGAAAATTTCGAAACCAAAAAACTGCACAAGGAATTTTGCTCCATTCCATCACATACCGCACTGAATATATTGGACGCGAAACGAAACGGAAAAAAGATTTTGGCTGTGGGAACCACTGTTGTGCGAACGCTTGAAAGCTGGGCCAAGTTTGGCATGAATGCGAAGGGTTTTGAAGGGGACACGGATCTTTTCATCACTCCGCCACACTCATTTACAATTCCAAATGCAATGTTGACGAATTTTCACATTCCACAATCCTCATTGTTGCTTTTGGTCGCGGCATTTTTGGGAAAAGACGGAGAAAAACGCATCATCGAGATCTACAACGAAGCCATCGCCAAGGAATATCAGTTCTACTCCTACGGCGATTGCATGCTGATCGTGTAAGCCAGATAAGTTTCGCCATTCAAGCTTCTTCTGGTACAAAAAAATATGGCCCACGAAATCCAAACCGAGCGTCTTCGCTTAAGACCTCTTCGCGAAGAAGATTATGATTTTCTGCTTGGATTGTATGCCGACGCCGAAGTGATGAAATACATCAGCACGGGCGTTCGCGATCGACACTGGAAGAAAGGGATATGGCATGTGGCTGGTGTCCCATAAAGAAACCGAAGAAAAAATCGGTTATGCTGGATTTCGAGCGATTGGACTATCATCCTGGAATTGAATTCGGTGGTTGTTTGTCAAAAGCGCGTGGGGGAAGGGCGTGGCAACCGAAGTGGGAAAAGCATGCATTCAATACGGTTTCTCATCACAAATTTGATTCGATCTATGCGGTTGTGGATCCTGAGAATACCGCCTCACTGAAATGGCTACCCAAACTGGGCATGAAACGCGTTCCTGAAAAAGACGGAATTTTTCTACCTTACTTTTACTCATTATTTTAGTATTCACGCGTAAATGCCTTATCAATTCCACAGTCACACATTTGGATAAAACCACACGGGCGCGTCTGGGAAGCTTCCAGACCTCACGCAGTGTGATCGAAACGCCGGTATTCATGCCGGTGGGAACCAATGCCACCGTGAAAACCCTGGACGTGCCCGTTTGCACGAGCTCAATCCTTCCATCATCCTTTCCAACGCCTACCACAACTATCTTCGCCCGGGGCACAAGGTCATTGCTGAAATGGGCGGCCTTCACAAGTTCATGAATTGGGATCGGTCGATTTTGACCGACAGCGGTGGATTTCAAGTATTCAGTTTGAAAGATCTTCGCAAGGTGACAGAAGCCGGTGTTGAATTTCGCTCGCACATCGACGGGTCCAAACATTTTTATACACCGGAAAGCGTGATCGACATTCAGATCCACCTCGGATCGGACATCATGATGCCGCTGGATGTATGTCTGGAAATGCCGGCAACCAAAGAGCAAACCCAAGAAGCGGCCTTGCAAACCCTTCGTTGGCTCGATCGTGCGCTCAAAGTTGAAAGACCTCAACATCAATCCCTTCATGGCATCATTCAAGGTGGAATCGATCCGGAAGTTCGTCGGTTCAGTTCTCTGGAAACAGTTGCGCGCAACTGCGATGGTTATTCCATTGGGGGCTTAAGTGTCGGAGAAGAAAAGGTGCATATGTATGACATGATCGATGTGTGCACGGATATCATTCCAAAAGATAAAACACGCTATTTGATGGGCGTGGGAACACCACAGGATTTGGTGGAAGGGGTGTACCGCGGAATCGATATGTTTGATTGCGTGATGCCGACCCGAAACGCACGCAATGGAACGCTGTTTACTTCACATGGAAAAGTAACGATCAAAAAAGCGGAAAATGCGTTAAGTAAAAAGCCTTTGGATGAAAACTGCGATTGCTACACGTGCAAAAACCACACGCGTGCTTATTTGCACCATTTGAACCGCTGTGATGAAACCTTGGGTCTTCGCCTGCATACCATTCACAACATCCATTACTATTTGAACCTCATGAAACGCATCCGCACCGCCATCGCTGAAGATCGATACGAATTGTTCTACCGCGAATTCCTCGGTTCACCCGAAGTAGATAAGTAACCCTCTAAAACCTTTGACATTTCGCGGTCAGAGGGTAGAAGAATGGCCCTATGATG
>JAWKOB010000011.1:0-51807 GCA_041391405.1 Bdellovibrionota bacterium
ACTCAATCCTTATAAAATCGGGATCGAGCTTTTCCGTGATATCGAAGATCGATGGAACAAGGGCAAATTTGGCAAAGAGTACGATGAATGCACGGATTTGCGTGAAAAGAAAAATTGGAACCAGGAAAAAGACCTTGGCATCGAGAAAATATTCGAAGTTCGTAAGGTTTACAATGATGTTATGTTTATTGATGAGTTTCTAACTGAAGATTTTTGCCTCAAACACAAGTTGTTTACGTTTGAATACAATCCCAAAACAACGCAGTATGAAATTTTTTCCCGTGCATTTCAGACCGTCAAAAAGAAACTGCTGCATTCATTGACCAATCGGGGACAGCCATTCATTTATGTACAGGATTCAAATTTTGAGAACAGATCCGAGCTTTTATTGCTTCATAAACACGAGGGGATCGATTTGAAATTGGACTGGGCCAATGCCACGCTTGAAAACATTTTCAAGCTTTGGAAGCGTCCGGTAAATCTTTTGACAGTGGTAGATGAAAAAGGCAAGATCCTTACATTCGATGGAAAAGAGCATAAAAGCAGGTTTACAGAAAATACGAAGTAAAACCTTCCTTGTCTTTTTACTCGCGATCAATTTTCAGATCCCGAATTCATTTGCCTACAAAGATCAAATCGTTATTGAAATGCCGAATTCGGCCAAGACCACATATGATATTCGTGTCCATTCGTTCATCCGCAACCTTTATGATCGTGGAATTGTGATTGATCCGAATTCAAAAGAGTGGTTGGCCTCGTTTTTTGAGGATGAGCGCAAAAACTACATCGAACAATACTTTGCGCAGATTTATGTCTTGGACAATGATATCAAGTTGAAACCATCTCCGGAAGATGTCAAAGCTGGAATCAATAGAGTTGAGAAATTATTTTCCTCCTCTCAAGAAAGAGCAGCTGCGCTCAAAAAATTGGACATCAACGATACGGATGTTTCTCAGTGGGTTGTTCATCGATTGATGCTGGATAATTTTTTGAATCAAACGATTCGAGATCGTGTCGTGATCACTGATCAAAAATTGATGGAACATTATCAGGCATGGAAAACCACGCGCTTTTTGAATAGAAATTATGATGATGTAGCAGCCAGAGTCAGGGAAGATTTATTTCAAACCTTACAAGCCGAAGAATTCGAGAAATGGGTCGATCAGGAAAAGAGAAGGCAAAAAATGATCCTCAAGGTGGTTTCATCTACATGAAAATTAAGCTGGAATCCTTGAGATCTGGCGATATTCCCCAAATTCTCGAGATAGAAAATCAAAGTTTCCAAGAACCTTGGTCCAGAGATGGATTCAGGGATTTAATCGCGAACCCAAGTTTCAGACATATTGGTATATTCGTCGATACCAAACTGGCAGGGTATGTTTTCTTTTACTGTGTGATGGACGAACTGCACGTGATGAATATCGCCGTCCATCCTGATTTTCGAAAAAGGGGAATGGGAGAGCGACTCTTGAACCATGTCCATGATTTTGGAATCGAGCATAAGATCAAGTTTGCCTATCTGGAAGTTCGTCAAACCAACGCTGCAGCACAAAAATTATATGAAAAAATGGGGTACAAAAAGCAGGGACGTCGCATTGGATATTACTCCGATCAAGAAGATGCGTTGCTGATGCTCAAAGAATTGGAGTAATTTTCGCAAAAATTTGCATTAACACCTGAAATCAATACAATTTACATATAAATGTTGGAAAACATTGGTGAAGGAGCTTTGAATGGCTGTTGGAACTGTAAAATGGTTTAATGATACAAAAGGATTCGGATTCATCTTGGATGAAGAGGGAAAGGATGTATTTGTACATTTTTCGTCGATTGAAGGCGATGGATTCAAGACTCTTCGCGAAGGACAGGAAGTTAATTTCGAATGTGTGGATGGACCCAAGGTTCTTCATGCACAAAAAGTCATCAAAGTAACAAGCGGCACCTCCAACTGATGTCGCTGAAACGGGCCGATAAGTTCTCGATTGTATCGGTGACCGTCAAAGATTCAAAAAAAGCACAGTTATTGTCTGAAAAGCTTCTCAAGGCCAAACTTTGCGCCTGTGTTCAAATTGTTCCCAAAGTGGCTTCCATGTATTGGTGGAAGGGCAAAATCAATAAAGCCGACGAAAGTCTAATGATCATCAAAACGCATCAATCCAAAATGAGGGATTTAATGCAAATGATCGAAGAAAATCACGATTATGATGTTCCTGAAGTGTTGGAGCTCAAACCAGGGTTGGGTTCTTCCAAATACATGGATTGGATACTGAATTCTTTGGATATTCAAAATCCATAGAACCCATTCAAAATCTTGGATAAATTCGTCCATTCACGTAAAAGATTGGTCAAACCATTGAAGAGGTAACTGTATGTCGAAGAAAAACGTTGGAATTTTGACCGGTGGCGGAGATTGCCCAGGCTTGAATCAAGCCATCCGTGCCATTGTGCGCGTGTTGACCAAAAAGACTACAATGTCATTTGGATTTAAAAAAGGTTGGAAGGCGCCATCGCCAACGAAACCACCCCGATCGATCTGATCAATATCGACGAACTTATCACTGAGGTGGAACATGCCTCGGAAGCTCTCGCACCAATCCGTACAAGGAAAAAGGTGGTGTGGGAGCCATTCGCAAAGCGTTTGAAGCGCAAAAATTGGATTGTCTGATCGCCATTGGCGGTGAAGATACTCTGGGAGTTGCCAATAAACTCCATAAAGAAGGATTCAATGTCGTGGGACTTCCCAAAACCATCGACAACGATTTGGATGGAACGGACATCACCATCGGATTCATCACAGCTGTTCAGATTGCGACTGAAGCAATGGATCGGCTTCCAGGCAACCCTAATCGTACACGGAGCGTGTCATGATTGTTGAAATCTATGGGCAGACATGCTGCGGGTTGGTTGACGGCGTATTCGGGTATTGCGGGTGGTGCAGATCTTGTTCTGGTTCAGAATTTCCAAAAAAACTATCGGAAATCTGTGATGTTGTCGCTCAAACCAAAGCGCGCGGTAAAAATTATGCCATTATCGCTATCGCCGAAGGTGCATCCTTCATCGATGATCAAGGCAATACCATCAATTCCGAATCTGAAACACCCGTGGATTCATTTGGTCACGTTCAATTGGGTGGTATCGGGGAAATTCTTTCCAAAATGGTGAAGGAAAAAACCGGTCGCGATGTGCGAGCCACCAATCTTGGACATACTCAACGCGGCGGATCGCCTGCAGCGATGGATCGAGTGCTTTCTACAGCGCTTGGAATTCAAACAGCAAATCTTGTTTTGAAAGGTGACTTTGGAAAAATGTCGGCCTTGAAAGACGGAAAAATCCAAACCGTGACCTTGCAAGAGGGTGTGGGACGACTTAAAACACTGACCAAAGAATTTTATGCGCTCACGAAGGAAGCGTTAGCAGGGTAATGAATTCATATTGGATCAAAGTTGCGCTTGGTTTGACGATCGTTTCGTTGCCGTTTCTCTTCGCAGCCATCAAAAAAAAGATTTCATGGCAGTTTTTCTGGTCGTGGACATTCACTTCTGTATTTGCAACGTTGAGTTTTTTGTTCATTCAACATCGCATTGAAGCCAATGTGGACCCGCAAACCAAACTTATCATCTCGATGATCATGGGCGCTACATTTGTAAGCGTTGGGATTTACATGAGAACGATCAAATCCAAAGTTCCCAAAAAGAATCTCATGGCTGTTCATTGTTTTCGGTGTGGCGTGGGCGGTACTTTCGATTCCCAGATAGAGGAACAGACTATAACTGATGTCTCCATTTGATTTCAATGCGTTCATTCAAAATCTGATCGGCTGAGTTGGTTGAATCCGTCAAAGGATATTGATCACTCAGACCAATCGCCTTCATTTTCGATGAAGGAATGCCATACGATGCTAGAATGTTCATGACGGTTACTGCGCGAAAGGCTTTTTGAAATGTTCATGCGCTCGCTGGCCGACGTATCCCCAAAGAATATCCCTCAATGACAAAATATATGTTGGGGTAATTTCGCAAAGTAAGCGCCACTTTCTCCAATTCAGATTTTGAAGCTGCGGTTAGTCTTGGACTGTTGAATTCAAAGAAATTCCATCGATCACGCCACGACCTGGAGAGTTCAGCGGACACCCCATGTATCCACTTCAGAGCCACGCTTTGTGTTTGGACAATAGTCATTGTAATCCACGACCAAATCGCCGTCGCCATCCAACGCGCATCCGTTTTCGCCACTTTCATTCCGTAAGGTGTAGCCATGCTCATCGGAAGAGTCAGGCACATAATCTTGATCGGCGTCCAACAGCGATCCTTTGGATGATTTTGAATAAAAAATCGATTGGGATCCAAAGTGAAATGTTATTCCGATTGCAACTTCAAAGCGTTGCATGCTTGTGGACATCCATCCATCAAAAGATCGAGCATATTTCAAATTACTTTCCAGATGCCACTGTCCACCCACATTCCATGACCAGGTAGGACCTGCAAAAGTTCCATTTGACGAATTCGATCAATTCCCGACAAACGCGTAAGCTGGTACCCAAGACCCGTTTCCCATTTAAAAAAATGCGGATCCATGTTCCAAAATTGATATTCAGCTGACGCTCGGAAAGTCTGGAAAATAGCGGATTGCAGAGCCAATGTGTTCAGTTTGATCCATTGATAGCCCATTTTTGCATTCAGAAATCTGAAATTTGATACCCCATGGATAAAGCTATAGGAAAGGAGTTCCGCACCGAGACAGCTCCAATGCTACCTAAAGCGCTATAACCACTTTGAAGGCCAATCGACCAGGGATTCTCCTGTGCGAAGGCGAAGTTGAAATCAAACATAGAACGTACAACCCAAAAACTCTGATTTTTCATACCCCTTATTTAGCAAGGGCTATACCAAACCGTTTACTGATTGGATTTTGGAAGATGGAATCAGCGTTTGAAGTTCTGAAATAAACGCCATGGAGGGACGAAGAACATAGTCCCGTGGAAGCGATAGGGTGGTCTGAGATTTTCCAGCGATGGTCATATGAAGCACAGCAGCAAGTGCCTTTGTGCTTGGTCATCAGTTGTTTGAGTTTATTCAAATCATCGTCCTGCATGTTGCTTGCATCGATGAAGATATGGACCTTGCCTTCAAATACAGTCTCAGCCTGCTCCAAGTAGCAGACTTTTTCAGCGATCACTTTGGCTTGTTCTTCCCCAACATCAACTTTGCCGATCAGGTAAAGCGGTTGTTCGGATTTCACCATTTCGATCGATTGACTGTACACTTCCGGAAATAGAATGACTTCAGTCTGACCTTGAAGATCTTCCAGTGTCGCGAAGGCCATGCGCGCACCTTTTTTGGTGGTGATTTCTTTCAAGGTCGAAACGATTCCACCCATGCGAACAGTGGATTGGTTTCTCTTTTCAATCAATTCGGATGTGCGTGAGTTGCTGAAAAGGTCGATGTTGGTTTGATATTTTAAAAGCGGGTGTCCAGTAATGTAAAAACCCACAGATTCTTTTTCAAAACGAAGTCTCTGAGATTCATCCCATTCTTCAGCCTGATCCATTTGAACTTTGGTTGCTCCGCTTCCGCCGAAAAGATTGCTTTGGCCGACGCGCTCATCCTTTTGATCTTTGGAAGCCATTTCGAGAATTTTTTCCAAATTGAGCATGAGTTGGGATCGCTTGAATTGCAATGAATCGAAAGCTCCGCATTTGATCAATGCCTCAAGGACCTTTTTGTTGACCTGTCGAAGTTCCACGCGCTTGCAAAGATCGAAAAGATCCTTGAATTTTCCGTCCTTGTTTCGCGTATCGAGCACTGATTGAATGGCGATATCACCGACATTCTTGATCGCGGCCAAGCCGAAACGGATGCTTTGATCGACGACTCGGAAATCCAGATCACTTTCGTTGATATCTGGAGGAAGAACATCGATGTTTTGCTTTCTACAGTCAGATAAGTGGAGAACGACACGATCCGAGTTGCTGCGATCGATGGACAAACAAGCAGCCATGAACTCAACAGGAAAGTGAGTTTTCAAATAAGCTGTTTGGTAGGAAATCAAGGCGTAAGCAGCCGAGTGGGATTTGTTGAAACCGTAGCCAGCAAACTTTTCCATCAAGTCGAAGATTCGTTGCGCTTTGCCTTCAGGAATGTTGTTTTTTCGAGCACCTTGAAGAAAGCGATCCTTTTGTTTCGCCATTTCCTCAGGAATTTTTTTACCCATCGCTCGTCGAAGCAAATCAGCTTCACCGAGGGTGTAGCTCGCAAGTTCGGAAGCGATTTGCATTACCTGCTCTTGGTACAAAATGACGCCGTAGGTTTCTTTTAGGATCTTCTCAAGTTGTGGAAGGTCATAAACGATCGGTGTTCGGCCGTGCTTGCGATTGATGAAGTCATCCACCATGCCTGATCCAAGTGGACCTGGACGATACAATGCCACGAGTGCCACGATATCCTCAAATGAGGAGGGTTTGAGCTTGGTCACAATGTCGCGCATACCCGAAGACTCGAGTTGGAAGATCCCCTGTGTATCGCCGCGTGAAAGTAATTCGAATACTTTTGGATCTTTCATATCGATGTACAAAAGATCAATCTCTTTGCCTTTGGAAGATTTGATGAGTTCCACTGCACGTTGAAGAAGTGTCAGTGTTTTGAGCCCCAAGAAATCGAGCTTCACTAGACCGATTTTCTCAACACCTTTCATGTCCCACTGGGTGACGATCTCACCTTCCTGACCGCGCATCAGCGGCAAGTGATCCACCAGTGGTTTTTCATCGGAAATTACTACACCTGCGGCGTGCACGGAGGCGTGTCGAGGCATGCCCTCTAGAAACAAAGCAATGTTCAAAAGCTCATCGATTTTTGGATCTTTGCGAATTTCCGCGAATTTCGGTTCTTGTTCAAAAGCTTCTTCCAGTGAAATATTCAGAATCGTCGGCACAAGCTTGGCGATACGATCAACGTCTCCATATGGAATCGCCATCACACGCCCCACGTCGCGGATCGCGGCCCGTGCTTGTAGTTTTCCGAAGGTGCAGATCTGGGCTACACGCTTCTCACCAACGCCTTCGCCGTCATACTTGTTGGAAACGTATTTGATGACTTCATCGCGGCGATATTGGCAAAAATCCACGTCGATATCTGGCATCGAGATACGTTCCGGATTCAAGAAACGTTCGAAGAGAAGATTGTATGGAATCGGGTCAACGTCGGTGATGCGTGTTGCATAGGCCACGATACTGCCCGCAGCTGAACCCCGCCCAGGACCCACTGGAATCCCGTTGTTTTTTGCGAAATAGATGAAATCAGAAACGATCAGAAAATAGCTGGCGAAACCGACTTTGGAGATACAATCGAGTTCAACATCCAAACGGTCGAAATATTTTTTTCGAATCTCCTCTTGCGAGGTTGGATCAGTATGCTCAGCGGCAAACATTTTTGCCAGGCGATCGTTCAAGCCTTCCCTAGAAATTTTTTCCAGGAAACTTTCGGCCGTTTGTCCGGCGGGAAGTTCGAAACGAGGCATGTGATAGCCTTCGTGCTTGATGTTGAGTTTGCATTTCTCCGCAATTTCCAGCGTATTGGTAATCGCTTCGGGACATCCGGCGAATTTTTTCTTCATTTCCTCGGCTGAGCGGAAATAAAATTCGTCCGTTTGATATTTCAATCGTCCTGGATCGTCGAGTTGTTTGCCGGAACCGATGCAAAGCATGACGTCATGAGCGTGCGAATCTTTTTGATCCAGATAATGAACATCGTTGGTGGCAATGAGTTTTACACCAAGCTTTTTGGAAAACTCAATCAAATGATTGTTGATGGTTTCCTGGATTTTCAGGCCCGTATCGATCAATTCCAAATAATAATCGTCTTTACCGAAGATTTTCACATATTGCTGGATCATTTCTTCAGCAGCATCCAAACGGTGATCCTGAATCATGCGGGCAGGTCCCCCGAAATGATTGCCGGAAAGGGCGATCAATCCTTCGTGGTATTTTTCAAGCATGTCCAGGTCTACGCGTGGTTTGTAATAAAAACCTTCCAAATGTGCGAGGGAAACCAGGTGATGCAGGTTTTGGAGACCTTGGGCATTTTTGGCCAAAAGAACCAGCCCATAGCTTGGGTATTTGGTGGATTTTTCGCTGGCAGGGCCATGAACCACCGAAATGTCCAATCCCAGGATGGGCTGCACACCGCTGGCCTTGGCTTTTTCCAAAAATTCGCCGCTTCCGTGCAGATTTCCATAGTCTGTCAGGGCCACGGCTGGCATGCCACCGGCCTTGGCCATCTCAAACAACTTGTCGATTCTAACTGTTGATTTTAACAGCGAAAATTGCGAATGAACGTGTAGATGAACAAACGACATGAGGAGTCGAATCTACGAAAAATGCACATAGGTTACAAGGGTAATTTTCACCTTTCACGCAAAAGAAACTCTTAGGCCCTTCATGGCGCGGAATTCGGATTCAAAGCCATCGGGCAGGGGTAAATCGGTATAGGTTTTGATTTTGCGACCAAGGCGATGAGCGACGTTGTGAACGCTGGCGATCATCACTTTTTCTGAAATCACTTCGGTGTTGATCGAGGTGATCAATGTTCCACCAGGCGCTACGCAATCGATGCAACGTTGATGCAAAAGGTCCAGGTGTTTTTGCGTTGAAAAATGCATTTCATCAGAGCGGGATTGGCTTGGAGGGTCGGAAACCACGATATCGAACGTCTGGTTTTTTTTCTTGAATCGTTGAGTCCAGTCAAAAACATCCCCTTTGATGAACTGATGGTCCGGACCTAGTCCGTTGAGCTCCGCATTTTTTTTGGCCCATTGGGTTGTTGGATTGGAAAGATCGATGTTGATGGTTTTGATGGCTCCGCCCATGGCGGCTGAGATGCCCAGCGATCCTGTGTAAGAAAACAAATTCAGCAACGTGCACCCCTGGGAATGATCTTTGAGCCATTGTCTCGTACGTTGATGATCCAAAAACAAACCAGGGTGAAATGAATTCAAACAGCGAATTTCATATTGAATTCCATCTTCGTTCGCGATCAATGTTTCTGGTACGTCTCCAAACCAAACCGTGGGCTTGGTGGGGAGTCCATTTTTACTTTTCAGAAGCATGACAGCACATTCAACATCATTTTGAACCAGGTCCTGGTCAGAGGGTAAATGAGGTTGATCGGAATAAGCGTTCACCCATGCGAACGTTCCATACTGATCGATGGTGAATTCGGGATGTGAAACCAGGCGGCGCAGATGCATGACAGGTTCATACCTTATTTATCTTGATGAAAATACAAAAGTTTTCCCTTGGTTCCATGGAAAGATGCCGATATTTTCAACATGATGAAAAGCAAAGCTTTCCTGAAAACCATCCGTGTCTATCAGTGGTCGAAAAATGCCCTGATTTTTTTGCCTCTTTTGTTATCCCATCGTTTTTTGGAAGCTGAACTTGTACAAACGGCTGTCTATGCGTTTTTTTCCCTCTCATTCATGGCTTCGAGCACCTATATCGTCAATGATTTGCTCGATCTATCGTTCGATCGAATTCATCCCACCAAAAAACATCGACCCATAGCCAGCGGCGACGTTCAGCGATCCACAGCTTTGGCCTGGGCAGCAATATTGTTCATTTTGTCTGTTGGAATTGCATGTGCCGTTTCAACGGTGTTTTTGAAATTCTTGTTCATTTATTTGTTGGTCACCACAGCTTACAGCTACTGGCTCAAGAAAGTTCCTGTATTGGACGTGATCACGCTTGCGTTTTTGTACACTTTGCGCATTTTGCTCGGATCGCGAATTCTCAATATTCCATTTTCTGAATGGTTGTTTTCATTTGCGATCTTCCTGTTTTTCTCGTTGGGTTGCCTGAAAAGAAACAATGAAATGCTGAGTTTGAATCGGTCTAAAAAAGCTGAAGGTGATATTCCAGGACGAGGTTATTTCATCCATGACCTCGGAATCATTCAAATGTTCGGAATCACAAGTGCGATTGCCGCGACGTTGATTTTCGTGTTGTACATCAATTCTGACGACGTCAAGCTGTTGTATCGGACAAATTATTGGCTGTGGTTGATCGCACCGATGTTTCTTTATTGGATCACCCGCATGTGGTTCATCGCCTCACGCGGTCAGATGGCCGAAGATCCGATTGTTTTCTCCATCAGGGATGTGATTGGATACATGATTCTGGCCCTGATCATTATTTGTATGTTGCTTGCAAAAATAGGATTTGTTCCACTGTGACAATGTTAACCAGTTGGGGTCTTTACCCGAAGATTGATGCGGTTACAGACATTCCAATTTCTCGAGCTCACGCCAGCATGATGGTATCTTCGTCCAAACACGTGATACCCAGAGGCAACGGAAGAAGCTATGGCGACAGTGCCTTGGGTGATCATGTAATTTCATCATTGGCGCGGGACCATGTCATCGATTTGAACCGGAAAAATCAAACGATTCATGTCAACGCAGGCATGACCATGGATCGATTGCTGGAATTTTTGATTCCACGTGGGTTTTTCCCGCCTGTAGTTCCAGGAACGAAATACATCACCATCGGTGGAGCTGTAGCCAGTGATATCCATGGAAAAAATCACCATAAAGAAGGAACGTTTACCCAACACGTGAAACGAATCTCGGTCATCACGTCCAACGGCGATGTGGTCGAATGTTCACCTGATCGTAATGCTGATCTGTTTCGTGCAACCTGCGGGGGAATGGGGCTCACAGGATTTATCCATGATGTGGAGGTTTCATTGAAACCCATTCATGGATCCATGATTCAGCAGATATCCCACCGCGCGAAGAATCTGGATGAATTGTTTGATCTCTTCGATTTGTACCAAGAGCATGAGTACTCTGTGGCATGGATCGATTGTATGAGTTCTGGATCAAGTTTTGGTCGCGGCGTGATGTTTGCGGGTAAACATGACCTGTCTGAGAGAACTTCATTTCAAAAGTAAACAGTTTCCGATCCCCGTTCCTAATTTGAAAGAGGAGTTCTGAACTCTGTTGTAAGCCGAGCATTCAACTTTGCCTATTATCATCGGCATTTGAAAAAAATCTCACAACAAACGATTGACATGGATACGTTCTTTTTTCCACTGGATAAAATCAAATCGTGGAATCATTTGTACGGAAGACAGGGGTTCACGCAGTATCAATTCGTCATTCCAAAAACATCCGGGAAAATTGGTGTCTCTGAAATTCTTTCAAGAGTGGCACAGAGAAGCAATGCATCCTTTTTGGCCGTTCTGAAACTGTTTGGACAAAAAAATGAAAATTACCTCTCTTTTCCCATCGAAGGATATACATTGTCGCTTGATTTTCAAATCGATGATCGATTGTTTTCATTTTTGCAAGAACTAAACCAGATCGTGATCGCTCATGGAGGCAGAGTGTACTTGACCAAGGATGTCTGTCTAAGCCAGTCGGATTTCGAAAGAATGTATGCAGGGGGCATTCAGGATTTTCAAAATGCCCGAAGAAAATTCGATGCCATGAAATTCACATCCCTTCAGTCCAGGAGGCTTGGATTATGAATCAAACCATCGTAGTTTTTGGAGCGACTTCCGCGATTGCCAAGGAGTATTGCCGATTGAAAGCTCAGCAAAATCATTTTGTCCTGATCGCACGGGATCAGGGCGCTCTGGATGATTTGACCAAAGATTTGATCGCGCGTCAGGCTCAAGGTGTTCGAGCTTTGAAATATGATTTTGAAAATGTCACAGATCTTGGAAGTCTGATCAATGAGGCTTTTTCTGGTCCAGTCGATGTGGCTTTGTTTGCATATGGAACTCTGCCCGACGAAAACAAATGCAGGTCAGATGCTACGTATCTGGAGCGATTTCATCGCGTTAATATAACTTCCAGCACAATGCTTTTGACTCTGGTTGCAGAAAAAATGAAAAAACAAAAAAATGGATCAATCGCTTTCATCACTTCGGTCGCAGGTGATCGCGGAAAAATTTCCAATTACCATTACGGATCGGCCAAATCTGCGATTTCGACTTTTCTACAAGGCTTGCGACAGGATCTTTTTAAAGATGGCATTCATGTTGCGGATATCAAACCTGGATTCGTCGACACGCCAATGACTGTAAATCTTAAAAAGGGCATTCTTTGGGCAAGTCCGATTTCGATAGCTCGTGGAATTGATCGCGCCATACAATCCCGTAAAAATGTTTCGTACCTTCCATTTTTTTGGAGATATATCATGCTGATCATTCGCATGATTCCGGAAACCATATTCAAGCGTATGAAACTATGAGGTCGAATCAAAAAATTTTTACGGTTTTGGGAATGCTGATTGTTTTTTTGGTAATCAGCCTTCGGTACATGTGGATTGATCCAAATCTTTATCAATTGCGCGACGATGGCATCATCACACTCAGCCATGCCAAGAATTGGGTGGACTATGGATTCATCGGGATCAATCCATCGGGCGGAAAAGTCGAAGGAACTTCGGCGCCACTTCAGTTTTTGATTTACTCAGGAGTATATCTATTTACAGGAATGGGATACGCGGCGTTTGGCCAAATCATGACAGCGATCTGTACGCTGCTCATGGGGCTGTCGATAGCATTGTTGTTTAAAGATCGAAAACATGTGTCTTTGGCGTTTTCATTTTTATTTGCCACGTTTCTATCATTTCAATCGTCGTTCATTGAATGGCATGGATCAGGAATGGAAAATTCCATCACGCATGCACTTTTCTTGCTCACGGTCGTAGGGTTTGCTTCGATGCTTTGGAATGAAAAAATTGATTACCGGTGGTTGATCGTTGTTTTTTTGGCTTCGATTTCCCGCATCGACAGCATATTTCATTTGTTCCCGGTGTGGGTATTATTCGGATTGTTTTGGTGGTTCTTGCAGAAAAACACAAAGGGCTTTTTATTGATTGCGTATGCAATGGTGGCCTGGGCTACGCTTCATTTCTGTAGATTTCTTTACTTCGGGGATTGGCTGCCAAATACCGCATACGCTCAGGACATCTCGATTTCACATCGATTGATGGATTTGATTCATTTGAAATCCTCGGCAATAGAGCAATTTAAATTTCTTTCCAAGCAGATTTATTTTTCACATGGAGGGCATTGGCTTTTGTTTTTGATTTTTCTTCCTTTTGTCGATTGGAAGAAAAAGTATTCACCATTGATCGTTTTTTCATCTTCCATGATCATCACGGCGTTGATTTATCCGGCATTTTTCGGCCCATCTCGCCTCGATTACAGCAGAACAAACACACACATGGCCGTGTTTGTGTTTGTTCTCATCGTTTCCATTCTTCTGTGCTTGAAAAAAGACAGCATGAAACTGACCTACATGACGTTCGGTATCGTCATTGGATTTTTCATCTATACCAAAACGCAAATTGATCCTTACTATCTGTGCTGCGATATCAACGGATTTGATAAAACGCACGCGCAGTTCAAGCAAATTGCGACCCAGGAAGGAATTCAACGCCCTACGGTTGCCAATCCGGATCTTGGAATCATGAGCTGGTACAAGGACATGAACATTGTGGACCTTGGCATGATTGGAACCCCATTTTTAGCTAGAACAAAAAATCCAAAAACAATATCGAATTTTATTTTTGATCATGTTGCCCCTGATTTGATTGAAAGCCATGAAATCTGGTCTTGCTTGCATTATAATACAATTTTTATGGATCCAAGGTTTAAAGCAAACTATTTGGTTGTAAAGGAAGATTTTATTCGGCATGGAGACTCATGCGGAGGAAAAGCGCTGCCAACTGGTATATGGATCCGAAGAGATATTCTAAAAAATTCAAACTCAAGAGAAAGAAAATTGCATGATGCTTTGACGCAATCTATTGATTTGTCAAAAATTGAAGATGAATTGAAATTATGCAAAGAAAATAGAAACTGCGGATATGTAATTAGATCTGTTTACCGGGTTCTTCCGGAAATTAAAATAAATGGTCAGTATGATCAGTTGGTAAAAATTTTTCCCGAGATCAAGTTCTTTTGAAAGCCCAAAACTGATTCACTGTAAAAGAAATAGTAGCGATAAAAAGCGCTATAATAATTGTTTTTATATACACATTGATCTCGAGCAAACTTGAAATCTTGATAGATAAGAGCAGACTTAATATTTGTATAATTAAATACTTTACAGCTCGAGTAGCTGAAATGGGACTGTGAAATACAAATTTTGAATGCATGAAATAAGCAAAACAATAGCTCACGACAAAACCAGTAGCATTTGCTGGAAGTAGGTTTGTTTTTTGAAAATAGATTAGTGATGTGGCAATCGCAATATGCAGAGCTGTAGCAAAACTTCCGACAATCAAAAATTTAAAAAATTTTGATTTCAGCAAATTTTGTATAGTTTTTATTCCCATTCAATGGTGGCTGGAGGCTTTGAAGATATATCGTACACGACTCGGTTGATTCCGCGAACTTCATTGATGATGCGGTTGGAAACCTTGCCCAAAAGGTCATAAGGAAGCTTCGCCCAGTCGGCTGTCATGCCGTCTTCCGAGGTTACAGCTCGAACGGCGCAGACATTCTCATAGGTTCGATAATCACCCATGACGCCCACCGATTTGACCGGAAGAAGAACTGTCAGGGCCTGCCAAACATTTCCGTACTGAGAATGGGCATGAAGTTCTTCGATAAAAATTTGATCGGCTTGCTGGAGAATATTCACACGTTCCGCGGTTACTTCACCCAAAATGCGAACGCCGAGTCCTGGTCCAGGGAAAGGGTGACGATTGACTTGAGTTTCAGGCAGTCCAAGTTCTCGTCCGAGCTGTCGAACTTCATCCTTGAAAAGTTCTCGAAGTGGTTCCACCAGTTTCAAGTTCATTTTTTCAGGCAATCCACCCACATTGTGGTGGGTTTTGATTGTGTGAGAAGCTCCGCGAATAGATACTGATTCGATCACATCTGGATAAAGGGTTCCTTGTGCCAGAAATTCGACGTTGTCATATTGTTTGGCGTGTTCATCGAAAATTTCAATGAACATGCCGCCGATGATCTTTCTTTTTCTTTCAGGTTCTTCAACGCCTTTGAGCGCATCGAAGTAACGATTCTTTGCATCCACAATTTTTAAATCGAAATTGGAATAACCGGAAAACAACTGAGCGACATGCTGGGATTCATTCATGCGCTGTAGACCGGTATCGACATAGATGGCTTTGCATTGATCGCCAATGGCTTTGTAAAGCAAGGCCGCCACAACTGCGGAGTCTACGCCTCCTGAGAGGGCGCAGATCACGTTTTTGTCGCCGACTTTTTTCTGGATCTCATTGATTTGGGATTCGATAAAAGATCCCATCGTCCAATCTTGCGGGTGTTTGCAGATTCCGATGACGAAGTTCTCCAGAAGATGTTTGCCGATTGGCGTGTGTGTCACTTCGGGATGGAATTGCACGCCAAAAATTTGTTTGTCCTGATTTTCATAAGCAGCGAATTCACAGGTCGGTGATTTGGCCGTCACATCAAAGCCATCAGGCATCTTAAGAATTTTATCTCCATGGCTCATCCACACATTGGCTTCGGAATGAATGCCAGAAAAGAGTTTGGAGTCTTTGCTTGCGTGCAAAAAAGCGTTCCCGAATTCGCGTTGATTGGAAGCTTCGACTTTGCCGCCGAATTCGTGGGCGATGAGCTGCGCTCCGTAGCAAATGCCGAGGATTGGAACGTTCCACTGCAGGATTTCTTTTGGCAGATGAGGCGCTTTGTCTTCATATACCGATGAGGGTCCACCAGATAGAATAACTCCTTTGACGTTGCCTTGATGTTCTTGAAGATTTGCATCAAATGGAACGATTTGGGAGTAAACTGAAAGTTCGCGCACACGCCGAGCGATCAGCTGAGTGGTTTGGCTGCCGTAATCTAAGATTAAAATCATATTAGCTGCGTTGGTAGTTAGGAGTTTCTTTGGTTACCGTCACATCATGCACATGGCTTTCACGCAAACCACCCTCGGTAATGCGAATGAACTCTGCTTTGTCCTGAAGTTCATTGATTGTCATGGATCCCAAATAGCCCATGCCTGCGCGTAAACCGCCCAGAAGCTGATGGATGGTTGTCGAAAGAGATCCTTTGAATGGAACCATTCCCTCGACGCCTTCGGAACAAGTTTGCTTTCGGCATTTTCATCCTGGAAATAGCGGTCAGCAGAACCATCTTTCATGGCACCAAGCGATCCCATGCCGCGGTAAGATTTGTAGGAACGGCCTTGATAAAGAATTTCTTCACCAGGGGATTCTTCGGTTCCCGCAAGCAATGAACCCATCATGACCGAAGATGCGCCGCCAGCCAATGCTTTGACGATGTCGCCGGAATATTTGATGCCGCCGTCAGCAATGACAGGAACTTTGTTCTTGCTAGCCACTGCCGCGACATCCATGATCGCAGAAAGTTGAGGAACTCCGATTCCCGCGATGATGCGTGTCGTGCAGATCGATCCAGGTCCGATACCCACTTTGATGGCATCGACACCCGCAGCGATCAAATCTTTGGCTGCAGATGCGGTGGCAACATTGCCGGCAATCACTTCGACTTCCGGATGTTTCTTTTTCAAATTTTTCACAAAATCGATCACATATTTCGAATGACCGTGGGCGGTGTCCACGACAATGACATCTGTTTCGGCATCGATGAGCGCTTCAGCGCGCTCGACATGTTCTTTTCCAGATCCAACGGCTGCACCAACGATCAAGCGACCTTCGCTGTCTTTGGTGGCCAATGGGAATTCCTTGTTTTTCTTGATGTCTTTGGTGGTGATCAAACCTTTGAGCTCAAATTTCGAATTCACGATCAGCAGTTTTTCAATGCGATGCTCATGAAGGATGTCCCTTGCTTGTGCCAACTTCGTTCCTTCTTTGGCCGTGACGAGTTTGGTCGTCATGATTTTGGAAATAGGCTGATTGAGATTTTTTTCGAATTGCAGATCGCGGTTGGTCAGAATGCCCACGAGTTTACTGCCTTCAACGATCGGGAAACCGCTGACATTGTGTTTGCTCATCATTTCCACGGCTTCTCGTACAAGATGCTGCGGGGATAGAGTGATCGGGTCAGTGACCATCACGCTTTCTGATTTTTTCACTTTTCGAACTTGTTTGGCCTGATCTTCCGGAGAAAGGTTGCGGTGAATGATACCGATGCCGCCTTCCTGGGCCATACGAATCGCCATTTTGGATTCAGTCACCGTGTCCATGGCTGCGGATAGAAGCGGAATATTCAAGGTGATGTTTCGGGAAAGCTTGGTTTGGAGCTGGACATCGCGGGGAAAGACACTGCTTGCTTGAGGAACCAGCAAGACATCTTGAAATGAAAGGGCCTCTTTGATTTCTAGTTTCGCCATGGTGATTTCTAATCAGGTCGACACCGATTGTCAAGGGCGAAAATCGTGGATAAGTTGGTGAATTCAGGGTAGAAAAGGCCGCAATCAAGGGTTTACATGAGCGACAAATTCTACATTACAACGCCCATCTACTATGTGAACGATTATCCTCACATTGGTCATGCGTATACGACCGTGGCTGCGGATGTAATGGCTCGTTTTCATCGTCTGACCGGCAAGGAAGTTTATTTCCTGACGGGTACAGATGAGCACGGTCAAAAAATCGAAAAAACCGCGAAACAAACCGGTGAAACACCGATCGGGCTGGCCGATCGGGTGGTTGAGCGCTTCAAGACGCTTTGGGAAAAACTCAATATTTCGAACGATCAGTTCATTCGCACCACCAACCGCGATCATATTTTCGGAGCGCTGCATTTTTTCCAGAAATGTTTTGAAAGTGGAGATATTTATCTCGGCGATTATGAGGGATGGTATGCGGTCAATGACGAGGAGTTTCTGACTGACACCCAAGTTCAAGAGCTTGGAGATGCGATTCACAACAACCCCAACATCGTTCGGTTGAAAGAGAAAACCTATTTCTTCAAATTGTCGAAGTATCAAGACAAGCTTTTGAAATATATCAACGATCACAAAGAATTCATCCAGCCTGAAGCGCGACGCAATGAAGTGATCAAATTCATCGAGCGTGGATTGAAAGACCTTTCCATCAGCCGCACCTCATTCCAATGGGGTATTCCGCTTCCACAGGATCCAAAACATGTCATGTACGTTTGGTTCGATGCCTTGAGCAACTACATCACGGCCATTGGTTATGGAAAAGATCAAGCCATGATGGACAAATGGTGGCCGGCGAATGTTCATTTGGTTGGTAAGGACATTCTGCGCTTCCATTGCATTTTTTGGCCTGCATTCCTGATGTCCGCAGGTTTGCCGCTGCCTAAGAGTGTTTTCGCCCATGGTTGGTGGACGATCGAAGGCGAAAAAATGTCGAAGTCTAAGGGCAACTTTGTCGATCCATTTGAGTTTGTAGAAAAATACGGTGCTGACCCTTTTCGCTATTTTTTGTTGCGTGAATTTCCATTCGGTCAGGACGGAAATTTTGCGGCAGAACAATTCCGTCTTCGTTTGAACAATGATTTGGCCAATGAACTGGGCAATTTGGTTAGTCGAACCATTTCGATGGTGGGTAAATATTGTGGAGGTAAAATTCCAAACATTCCCTCCAAGTCCTCACTTGTGGAAGAGTCGCTTCAACACGCCAAAAATTTTCAGCAGCACATGGACAAAATGACATTCGACCAAGCGCTCAACGAAGTTGCATTGATCTTGAGAAAAACGAATCAATCGATCGATACGGCAGCTCCTTGGAAAATGGCGAAAGATGAATCACTCAAAACTCAATTGGAGCAGCATTTGTACGAGTGGATGGAAGCCATTCGCATAGCTTCGGTTCTTTTGTATCCATTTATGCCGACGTTAACGGGTGAAATTCGAAAAAATTAGGATTGAACCTGCTCGATGAAAAAGCGGTAAAAACATGATCTTAGCCGAAATGAAATTCGGAATTTTGGCCCTGGAAGTGAAGTTGTCGTTGGGGCGCCATTATTTTCCCGAATCGAAGCCTAAATCCTTTTTGTATTCCGGCCAAACGGCTGTAGTATGGCCTTGAAAATTCTCCATCTCATCGCAAAGGATTCAATATGAATAAAAAATCATCAGTTTGGCGGTTCTTTCACTATTCGCGCTTTCTTCCTGTGCTTCCAAGGCGGGTAAAGGTGCAATGATCGGCGGCGGCAGCGGCGCGGCTGTGGGCGCTGGTGTGGGTGCTCTTATGGGCGGTAAAGAAGGAGCTATGATCGGAGCTGGTGTCGGTGCAGTTGCAGGAAGCATGACCGGAGCAGCCATCGGCGCTCGTATGGACAACCAACAAAAAGAATTGGAAAAAGTAAAAGGTGCCAAAGTTGAACGTACGGCCAACAATCAAATCAATGTGAAATTTGATTCTGGTATTTTGTTCGACACTGGAAGCTCAAACTTGAAAACCGATGCAAAAACCGCATTGGATGATTTTGCAAAAGTTTTGAACGACTACCCTGAAACCAAATTGACCATCGAAGGTCATACGGACAACACCGGAAGCAAGGCATTGAACCAAAACCTTTCGGAACTGCGTGCCAACAGCGTGAAAAACCAGCTTGGTTTTGATGGTGTACAAGGCGCGAGAATGGCGACCTACGGTTATGCAGACAATCAGCCAGTTGCAAGCAATGCAACGCCTGAAGGACGCGCGCAAAATCGTCGCGTTGAAATCAAGATTGTTCATCCTGAAACAGCGCCTGAACAAACGACTCCCCAAAAATAGCATTAACGCTCAAATACAAATAAGGAAGGCCCGTTTCAAACGGGCCTTTTTTATTTCACTTTGCCCTGAATATCGCCATAATTGAATCCATGAAACACCGTGTCTCATTTCTTTTGTTGTGCGTTGCTGTGATTGTAGCTTGTGGGAAATTGAGCGGTGGAGGGGGATCGGTGAGCCAAACCCTCAGGTTCCAGGGGGAGAGCCTCCGCCCTATGCAGGTCATTGGTTATCCGATTGTATGAATCTGGAAAGCAGTGGAAATGTAAATCGGATTTATATGGAAATTTCCAACACGCTTGAGGTTTCGGTGGCGTTGTTGACGTACGCTGAGACCAATTGCACGTCTAGCTACGAACTCAGTGATGGAAATGGAAATCCCGTAACCGAAGCCCAGCTTGTTCAGCAAATGTCGGAAGAGACCGTTGAGAATATTCCAACGAATTTCTACGTGATCAAAACCACATCCATTGCAACCTCGGCGTCGAGCTATTCCATCCTTTTTCTGAATGATTCGGAATTTTTCAGCTTCTGGCCTTCAATAATCCACACGATACGTGGAATCAGTGGCAAGGGAGGCTGATGTCACCCAGTTTGCGATGAATCCAGCAACGTACAACCCCTGGTGTTTGATAAATACCACTTCATCCGTTCGGAACTCCTTAATTTCTTTGTAACTTCTATTGACTGTATCGGTTTTAAATGTCGCAAATCGTCTTAATTATTTGAAATGACGATACTTTTTTAATTTGTTTCCCAAGCGAAATAACCTGATGTATGAAGGATTGATCATGCAAACTTTTGACGTCTCAGAAAAAACGCAATCGAGCACGCATTGAAGCCAGAATTCGCATTCAACTTGTGGGTGTGGATGAATATGAGCGCAATTACACCGGCAATGTCAGTAAAGATGGTGTCTTTCTTGAAACTGACGAATCGTCTTTGAAAATCGGACAAAAAGTAGAGATGCTGATTTACCTTGATGAGGATGATGATGAACCTTTGCGCGTAATCGGCAAGGTCGTTCGCTTCGAAAAAGCAAATCAAATTGGAAAGCCTCAAGGTGTGGGCATTGATTTCTTGAAAATTGAAAGCCGCCGCGCCAGAACTTTCGATAAATTTTTGGAAAAACTTTTTGATACCAAAGGATTGGGATGTCGCAAATATCCGCGAGCCGAAGTTCAAGTCACCGTTGAAATCAAAAATGCTCAGCAAGCCAAACAAACATTGACGGATAATTTAAGCAAAGGCGGAGCCTTTCTAAGAACCAGTGTGGCAGGCTTTGCACTTGGGGATAAATTGCAGGTCGTTCTTGTCCATCCGACCACCAAACGTAAATTCGTCCTGCAGGCGCAGATTGTTCACATCCGCCAAGGTTCGCATGAGGAGTCGAACGAATTCCAGGAAGGTCTGGGCGTTCAATTCACGGATCTTTCGGATCTTCGCAATCAAGACCTCACGCTTTTCCTGAAAGCGATTTTTTCTTCCAAAAAAAGAAAGAAAAGCAAATCCGATGAGGACTAATTCGGAAAATCGAATCGTCTTTTTCGGGACGCCGGAGTTTGCCGTGCCGTGCCTCGATATACTGGTACGAAACAAAAAAAACGTGGTCCTGACAGTCACCCAACCGGATCAACCTGCTGGACGCGGTAAAAAACTGACCGCACCTCCGATCAAAAAGTATTGTGAGCAACATGGATTGTCGTACATCCAGCCGAAATCCATCAAGAATGAAAAATTTCACCGTACCATCCAGGATCTGGATCCCAGCCTGTCGATCGTCGTCGCTTATGGAAGAATTTTTCCGAATTCATTGCTCGAAATTGTTCCGTTATCGATCAATGTCCATGCGTCGATTCTTCCGCGATGGCGTGGAGCGTCCCCGATCGCCCAGTCGATTTATCATCAGGATGCAGAGACAGGCGTGTCGATCATGAAGGTTGTGGAGCAGTTGGACGCAGGACCAGTGATGATGCTCAAGAAAATTCCGATCGATGAAAGCGACGATACCGAAATGTTGACCCAGAAGCTTTCAGTTCTTGGAGCGGAGGCTCTTTTGGAAGCCGTGAATCTGATCGAAGCCGGAAAACAACATTTCGTCGAACAAGATGAAAGCCTGGTGACGATTGCTCCGATCTTGGAGGTCGAGGATGCTCGGATCGACTGGAGTCAAAGTGCCGGAAAAATTCAACATCACATTCGAGCATACGCACCTTCTCCAGGGGCCTATACATCCGACGGTATCGACCGAATTAAGATCTACAAATCCTGCGTTGTGAACGAAAAGACGGAGGAAAAACCGGGCACACTTCGCAGACAAAAAAAACGCCTCAGTGTGGCCTGCGGCGATGGTTGGCTTGATCTGCTTGAAGTGCAAAGGCCCGGAAAAAACAGGCAAAACGTCGTGGATTTTCTCAACGGATATCCTCAGGAAAGAACCCGATGGAATTGATGCGAAAATACAGAAGACACGCGATACTTGTCGGCGTTTTCATATTCGCATGGATGACCATGTTTTATGTATCAACAAGATTGCTCATGCGCGAGACCCAGGAAGTGGTCGTTCCGAAAATCATCGGATTTCCGTTGATCGAAGCACAGCGAATGATGAAACAAAGGAAGCTAGGCATCAAAGTCGATCGTTATGAAGACACCCTGGAGTTTCCACCCAACACCGTCATTTCACAATCGGTGGAGCCAGGAACAATCGTGAAGGAAAACCGTACGCTGCTGCTGAAAGTTTCCAGGCAAAAAGACCGTGTGGATGTTCCTGATGTCATCGGGAAGGATTTGTTCGAAGGCAAGATTCTTTTGGAAAGGCAAAAATTGACGATCAGCAACGTAGCCTATGGGTGCAGCAAAAGCGCTAAAACGGGAAAAATCATCAGCCAAAATCCATTGTCGAGCGAATTGGGCCAGGACAATAATGTCCAGCTTCTTGTGTCGAGCGGACCTTGCCAAAATCAATTCGTACTGGGTGATTTGCTCGGAGAAAAAATTGGATCCGACGTGAAGAAGGAATTTTCCGACAAAGATGTTGAAATGAAATTGATTTCGACACAAACTCGGGAGAGTTTAAAAAGGGCGACCGTGATCAGGCAGGAACCGATTGCTGGTAGCGTCGTGAAATCCGGCGACAGTGTGATATTGAACATGGAGTAACAGATGAAAAAAATTGCACCCTCGATATTGTCAGCAGATTTCGCCAAACTCGGCCAGGAAATCGCAGCGGTGGAAAAAGCCGGGGCGGACTGGATTCATGTGGATGTCATGGACGGGCATTTCGTCCCCAACATCACCATCGGTCCCCCAGTGGTGAAAAGTCTGCGCCAAACGACCAAACTTCCTCTCGATGTTCATTTGATGATTGAAAATCCGGAGAAGTATATCCCTGACTTTCGAAAAGCCGGAGCGGACTGGATCTCGATCCATCCCGAAAGCACACCCCATCTGCAGCGGGCGCTTTCGATGATCCGTGAGCTCGGGGCCAAAGCATCCGTCTCATTGAATCCCGCGACCCCTTTGTACGTCCTTGATCATGTATGGGACGATCTGGATATGATTCTGCTCATGACGGTGAATCCCGGCTTTGGTGGACAAAGATTCATCCCGGAGATGAAAAAGAAAATCCAATCGGTGAAAAAGAAAATCGAACGTGAAAATCCGAATATTCTGCTGGAAATCGACGGCGGGGTGAATGTTGAAAATATCGGGGAGCTTTCGGCGTTGGGCGTGGACGTTTTCGTTGCCGGATCGGCTGTCTTTGGATCGAAGGACTATCATCAGACAATCACCACCATGAAAAAAAACTGTCAATGAGCCCCTCTCTGTTATCGCTGGTTGTTCAGGATGAAAGAGTCGCAAAGATTCTGGAAAATCTCCGTCAATCGGTGAAACAGAACCAGCCGTTTCACATCGCGCCTGATGAAATCGCGCACATTCAGCAAAAATTTTACGCTGGAATCGAGGAGGGTGAGAAGGATTTGCACGAACTTAGTTTCGATGTGATCAAGTCTTTTGCAAATTTGTCCGACGCCAAAACCACCTTGATCGTATGGGGTCGCTGTCCAGACATCCATCATCCTGCAATCGTGAAGTCGTACACCCAGATCGATTTGACGCAAGTCATGAGCTCCAAATACATGGACACCATGATCGCCTGGACGCACTCTCCGGTTTGCAAAATGTGCGGTGAAAAAACCAATACCATCGCCTCATTCAATCAATACAAATTCGACCAAAATTTTCCTTCGGGATTAAAGGTGATGCTCAGTCGGATCAAGGCGACATCGAACGTATGTTACAAGATCGCGGACATGGTCTTCGACATCGATCGCATGTTTCAACGCGATAAAATCGAAAACCGTTACAAGCAGACATTGACCGACATGTACGGATTGAAATTGGCGTTTTCCACCAGGGAGCAGATTGAACAATCGGTCGAATACTTCAGAAATCATCCCGAGATTCAATTTTTGGATGAAAAAGACTATCTCGGGGAACATCGTAAAAAAAGCGGATATGAAGCTTATAAAATCGTGATCCAAAAAAACGGACAAATCTTCGAAATCCAGCTTCAAACGACAAAAATGCTCGATACCGAGCGGTCTAGTCTCAACGCCAGTCACAAGACATACAAGGAAAAACAAATGGAAGAGCGCCGGAAGCTGGGCGATCAATACCATAATTTTTACGACATTCTGATCCAGATCTTTTCCAGTTCAAAAGATCGAATCGATTACAAAGAAATCTAGGATTGGCGGGCTGTGATTAAAAATCGTATCTTAGACCGCCGTAGTACAGCGATCGAGCGAATTTGGTGACTTGATTTGTAAGATCGTTGGAAATTCGCGTGTATTTTGTTTCAAGGGCCCACTTGCGATGAAAGTGATAGTTCAATTTGGCGATCAGATTGTTGAAGTTTTCATCCTCCGATCCCGTCACCAGGAAACGTTCTCCTTCCGGAGTTTCGGAAAAAACAGATGAGTAATTTTTGAGTTGAAGTGTGGCGATCAAATGGAACGAAAACCTGGCCTGGGGGGTGCGGTCCGGATTTCCTCCGTTCACCTTTCCAAACAAAAACGACGTCAGAAAATTGATTTTGTGGTTGTCGAAAGAAAAGACCGGATCGTTGGAATCGTTGAACTGATAGGAATAACTCAAAGCCAAGAAGGGCTTCCGCAGGTATTGAATGTAGGGTGAAATTTCCTGAATGGTGTCCTGACGAAAGGATTGTTTGAATTGTTGTCTGAGAAACTTGTAAGTCACGCCAGTGGCGACATTCTTGAATCGCTTTTCCACCGTGATCCCACCTTCCTCTCGTGTAAAGCTGAACGTGGGGGTCGGATAGAAATGAAAATAAGTGAATGCGCCGGTAGGTTGAATATTGAACCCGGACGGTAGTCCGATGTACATGCGAAGGAGAGATCTTGTCGAAAGAAAATCCTCATTGATGTCGTCCAGTGCGGCATCGCGACTGTCGCGTTCATTTTGATATTTGAAATCCGGATCGAAGAATATTTGAAATTTTGAACTTGGAATCCAGTGCAAAGGCGTCGAAACACTTTGGATGATTTGATCTTGCTCGTTATCGTGGATGAATTTTTTCCCACCGCCCTGATAATCCCATCCAATGGAAAGTGAAGGACGGATCCAGTAGTCGCCTTCATTTTTAAACAAAACTCGGGTCAAAAAATCGCCATTTTCATTGTTGAAGGTTTTGAATACGTTCGAATCGTATTCCATGCCGGCCTGGATCGACGTTTTGATTTGCAAAGCTTCTTCTTCGTTGATGTCTTGGGCGAAGGACATCGATCGAGTCAATAGGGTCAGTACTGCCCAAAAATAGAGGATTTTTTTATTCAAGAGATTGAAGTTGGCGATTTAGATTTTGTCGAAGCACTTCTAAGTCACTGACGATTTTTTGGGACAATGCCAAGTTGGTTTCCATCATCCCGCGACGGGTTTTCTTGGAGATTCTTTTCTCGGCTTTGGGAGCCATTTCAGCCTTTGCTTTTCCGCTTGGAGAAGTTCCGCGGATGGAATCCTGAACTTGATCGAGCAGGGTTTCAAACATCCCCATTTCCTGCGGTTGTTGGAAAGAAGTCGAGTCAGAAGTGCTAGGTGCAGAGATTTGAGGTTCTGGTGTCGGTGCTGGAGCGCTTTCGGTGGCTGGAGCAGTTGTTGGATCGACCGAAGGATCCGCGGTTGGTGTTGATGGGGTTGGAGTGGTTGTATCGCGTTTCAATGCAATGGCATTGAGATTTCGGGGTGCTTCCCTTCGATTCACACCACTGGACATGAAGGATTGTTCACCGAAGAAACTTTCCTCGGCGATGAAGTGTGAAACTTCATTTCGAAGAAATTCCTTGGATTTTTCCTCCTCGATTTCAGTTTTGAGCATCGCGATTTTTTGCGACATGCTTTTTTGCAGATCTTCTACAACTCTCAATTTCTCAATGATTTCTTCCTTGTTGTTTCCCTCGGATGAAAGATTGAAGTTCGGAATGCGAAGGGTGCTGCGTTGTTGAAGCGCCAACAGGCGTTCCTTTTCCGCGATCAATTTTTGTAGCTGTTGAAGTTGATTGGATTGATGGATCTCTTTGTTGACGGTCAATGTTTTGATTTGAGCATCGATTTCATTCATCAAAGTTGAGCGTTCATTACGCAAGGAGCTGGAAAGCCGGTCCTGTTTTTTGAGTTTGGACTCCAGATCTTTGGACACCAGTTGTGCTTCACGAAGTTTTTTTTGCAGCAAGAACTTGGAAACGATTCCAGATTTCCCACTTTTGATTTTGGCGATTTCTTCGGTACGTTCAGTCAAGTCTGTTCGAAGCGATTCAATCTCAGTTTCCTGAGACTTGAAATCAACTTCCATTTGCGCAATTTTACCACGCAAATCTTCAGCCCAGCTCAACGTGGAAAAAGCCACGATAGCCAAGGCCAGAAGGATATGTCGATTACGAAATGCCATACTTCTCAAGTTTATAATACAAAGCGCTGGTTTTGATACCTAATTTTTCCGCTGTATGTGTTTTGACCCCATCACATTCCTGAAAAGCCTTTAAAATCAATGACTTTTCAAGTGCTTCCAAAGCTTCCTCAAGGGGCATATTTTGCGATTCTTTGGTCAAGTTATTGGAATCACTTGATTTTCCAATTTCAACAGGAAGCTCCTCGGCTGTGATGGTTTCTGACTTTGCCAGAACGAATATACGCTCCAATACATTCATCAATTCCCGAATATTTCCAGGCCAATCATATGATTTTAACATATCAAAGGCATCCTCAGAAAACTGATAGTTTTTTCCCATTTTGTTGGAGAACTTCCGGGTGAAGTGTTGAACCAGAGCCGGAATGTCCGTCTTGCGTTTTCTCAGCGGAGGAAGGGCGATCGGAATGATGTGCAGTCTATAATATAAATCTTCCCTGAACTTTCCTTCCTTGATTTGTTTTTTTAGATCGACATTGGTTGCACTGATGATGCGAACATCGACGTGCAAGGTTTTGGTTCCGCCCACGCGCTCAAAGCTTCGGTCCTGAAGCACACGTAGCAACTTCAACTGAACCTGCGGAGAAAGATTTCCAATCTCATCCAAAAACAATGTTCCTTTGTCAGCCAGTTCAAAGCGTCCTTGTTTTCGATTTGCAGCTCCGGTAAATGCACCCCGTTCATGACCGAAAAGTTCGCTTTCCAGAACACCTTCGGCCAACGCAGCACAATCGACTTTAATGAACGGTTTGTCTTTGCGATTGCTTTGTGTGTGGATCGCACGCGCGATCACTTCCTTTCCGGTTCCGCTTTCGCCCGTGATGAGCACGGTTGAATCCACGTTCGAAGCTTTGGCCACCTGTTCTTTGATTTCCTTCATGCTCGGAGAATCTCCGATGATCGAATCGGAAAGTTTTCGATTTTGTTCCTGACGGAAATAGGTGTTTTCGGCTTTGGCTCGAACCAATTCCAGACCTTTGGCCACTTTGACGCGAAGGAGATCCGGAGGAAACGGTTTGGTGATGAAATCATAAGCTCCGAGTTTCATCGCTTCCACAGCGATTTCAATTGTTCCGAAGGCCGTGATGATCATCACGATCGTCTCAGGGGAAGTTTCCCGAATTTCTTTGAGCACTTTCACATTCCTCGATATCGTCCATTTTAAGATCGGTGATGACCGAATTCAGGTTGTGCCAAATGGAAATATTGCGAACCCTCCTTTCCGGAAGTACACCATGAACTTCATGGCCCATGCTTGAAAGGATCTGCACGATCCCTTCTCTCATGGTGGTGTTGTCTTCAACTATGGGAAGCTAGCCTGCGCCATTCAAATTTTCCTTATCCTGGAGATATTAATGATCATCTTTGTGCCTTTGTTCAATTCGGATTCGACCAGAATGGTTCCGCCATGGGCCTGCACGATTTTTTGAACGAAAGACAACCCCAAACGTTTCATACTCCCGCGTTGTAAAATGGATCGAAAATTTTCGGAGCGTCGTCGGCTGAAATGCCATGGCCGGTGTCTTCGACGGTAATGGTGTATTGCCCATTTTCTTTGGCAGCGGTCACAAGAACCTTTCCGCCGCATGAGGCATGGCCTGAATCGAATTGTTGATCAGGTTCAGGAAGACGCGCTCCATATGATATTCATCGCAGCGGATCATGTCCAAATCGGATTCGATGCGGAGTTCCACGTTGCCGTTTTTGAGATTTTCGGAAAGATACATCTGAATTTCATCCATGAACTCGGGAAAAGAAAAAACGGAGATTTGCAGGGAAGGCTTTTTGGCAAAATTCAAAAATTCATCCACGAGGATTTTCAAATTGGCGACCTCACGTTGAATTTTTGCGACAGCTTGTTTGGATTTTTCCTCTTTGACCTCTTCACTCAAAATTCCCGAAAACAGCTCGATGCCGCCCAGAGGATTTCGGACTTCGTGAGCGATGCCACGAAGCATGACCTGAAGTTCCTGATCACGCTCAACGATTTTTCTTCTCATTTCGTCCATTACGTATCCAAGAAACCCAAGCTCGTTGGTGGATTTGATCTTGATGGCATCGTCCAGATCGCCGTCACCGATTTTTTTTGCTGAGTAGACGAGTTCCTGAATCGGATTGACGATTTTTTTGGATAGAAACAGACTCACGGAAATGATCGTGAGAATGCACAGCACGCCTGAAAGAATCAGATTCTTTTCCAATTCATGCAGACTTTTGAAAAATGTGGCGTTGCCATCGACGCCGACAATCGCGATCACCTTGTCACCGTCGTAGACGGGTGCGAAGGAACTTTTCATGAATTGTCCGTCATGATTTTTGAAAAGGAAAGAAGGAGACAATTTTCCATCGGCCGCCTTTTGAATTTCTATCTTGTGCAGGAAATTTCGTTCATAAATTTGTCCCGGTTCGTAGGATGGATCAGTGTCGAGAAGGCTGCGGTCTTCGTTGTCGAAAAGGAAAATACGGGCAATGTCGTTTTTTTTCTTCAGTTCCGAAAATCGTTCTTCAAGGGAGGTATAGGTTTGATTTGTGGGATCGTTCAGTCGAAGCGCCGAGAGATGGAACGGTTTGATTTGATAGGAGGCGAACAGCGCCACTGAGTTGAGCCGTTTACCGAGCTCATGGTCCAAAAGTCGCTCGGTTTTCAGATAAAAATAAGAGCCCAACAAAATGAAAATCACCAGGATCGGAAATAGATAATACAGAAGGTGTTCTGAATTCGAGACCGAAAACGAACCAAACTGATGTTTTTAGGCTTTTCAATTAGGGTTCTTGAATAACATTTTCGTTGTTCCATAAAGCAATCGCCATCCTTACGACCGTCACCAGTCAAATCTGGCGTAATATTCACGCTTTAGGCTGTTGAGGTACTGTCGGCCCAGCAAAAATCTGCTTTCTTTGTTTCTTCCAGTCAAAATGATCCATCGGAACGTGTAAACGGCTGCTCTTGCATCGCTTTCACTAACGAAAACACGTATTCGCTGCGCTCCAAGATAAGGTCAATTTCACCCAACTTGTCTGATAGTTCTTGTGTTTGATGCCATATCCCTTCTTTTTAGGTATTGCATCGCATGCTGTTCGGCAATTTTCCCAAATCGCAATTTCCAAAATTATTTTTCATACGGGCCATATCTGCTAAAAACATGCCATTTGCGCAGTGAATGAGTCGCTCCCAGGAAAAGGAAAGAGCAAAGCGGAAAATTCTGTAAAACCTGCGCCTCACGATCTTTCTTCTTCCGCCCGCGAGACTTTTCTTACTTCGGAATCTGTCTGGTTCAAATTTCCCTCTTCTTTTGGATTGAACAAGGTCTCATTTGAGACCTTACTTTGCCGATTTTATTCTAGATCCATGATCGGGTTTCTCTGGCCAACTTCAATCTCAGGTCGTGGTCGGGAAAGATCGGAGTCTACGGCATGGAATTTTTCCGCTTCCCCCGCTCTTTCCCTACACGATTTCACAATCAAAACGGCTTGAATCGAAGATGGGGCTGTGCGGCTTCCCGACTTGCGAAGTATCCCGATTTGTCCCGACCACAGGATTTAGGTGTTTCAAGTAAAGAGAGGCTCACTGGAATATTAGAAACATAAAAATAAGTAAGAGAAGATAAGTGGCCCGATCATTGAGCTACGCAACATAAGGTGGCCGAACCAGACATGGATTGAAATTCAGAAAGTGTCGCGGACGGTTGACAAATTGTGGATACGCAGCCCTGGAGGGAAACGTACAGATCCATCTTCGATTCTCTCACCAGATGGTTTAATCTTACAAATTGATTTGGAATGATCTGCGGTGAATGTCGGAGAAGCCGTGATTTCGAATGGCCTCGATATGCTCGGCCGTACCGTACCCTTTGTTTTTCTCGAACAAATAGTGCGGATATTGTTGAGCGATGTCTTTCATCCAGCGATCGCGTGTCACCTTGGCAATGATTGAAGCCGCGCCGATCGATGTGATCAGATCATCCCCCTTGGGAATGCAAAGCTGTTCGATATTCATCGGAATTTTTTGATTCCCATCCACCAAATGGATGTCAGGTGTCAATTGAAGTTGGGAAATGGCGATCTTCATGGCTTCAAAAGTGGCTTGCAGAATATTGATTTTATCGATGGTTTGATGGTCAATGAAGCCGATGCCGATGGACAAACATTCCTTCTGAAGAATTTCGAAGTATTTTTCGCGATTATCGGGCGTTATTTTTTTGGAATCCCGAATCTTGGTGGCAATGCTCAAATTTTCAATATCCAAAATGACAGCAGCTGCAACCACAGGTCCAGCAATGCATCCACGTCCGACTTCATCGATCCCAACAATGATTTTTTTCCCATGAGCGATAAGTTGTCGCTCCAATAAAAGCGGCTCACGGGTTTTGGGGATCAAATGCTGCATTATTTTGCGGGAGTGAGTTTTAAATGCAATTCAATCAGTTGATTGATATCGACAGGGCTTGGTGCATCCGACATCAAATCCTGTGCATTTTGCGTTTTAGGGAAAGCAATCACATCACGGATGGCATTGGATTTGGCCAAAACCATCGCGATACGATCCAGTCCCAAAGCCAATCCTCCGTGTGGAGGCGTACCGTATTCCAGAGATTCCAAAAAGAATCCAAATTTTTTCTGAGCATTTTCTTTCGATAGTCCCAGGATTTCAAAAATTCTTTCCTGAAGATCATGTTCATGAATACGAATGGAGCCGCCGCCAATTTCAAAACCGTTGAGCACAAGATCGTAAGCTTGCGCGCGAACATTGAGCAGGTCCTTTTTATCCATGACCTTTTGCTTGTCTTCCGAATGTGGTCGGGTGAATGGATGGTGAACGGCTTGTACGGCACCATTTTCACCGGCTTCAAACATCGGAAAATCTTGAACCCACAAAAATGAAAACTCTTGTTTTGGCTGAAGATTCCATTTTTCGATCAGGTGATGTTTCAAACCTTCAAGCGCAGCGCGCGTTGTGGACGGTTGATCCGCCACCATCACACCAAAATCGCCAGGTTGCAGGTCGTATTTTTTGGCAATGTTTTGAATTTCTTCCGGTGAAAGAAATTTATCAATCGAGGAGGAAATTTTCCCGCCTACATTTTTGAACCAGACCATGCCTTTAGCGCCAAACTGTTTGGCTTTTTCGATCATTTGATCGGTCTGGCTTCGGCTGATCTCTCCTTCATGGGCAACTTTGAAACCACGAATTTCTCCTGCGTTGGAGAGGGTGCTTTTGAAAACATTGAACTGGGTGTCTTTGAGAACAGAAGAAAAATCAAAGAACTCAATTCCCCAACGAAGATCCGGTTTGTCCGATGCGTAACGATCTTGGGCTTCGGCGTAAGACATGCGAGGAAACGGAGTTGGAATGTCGATGCCAAGAGTTTGTTTCCAAATGGCCTTCATCAGATCTTCCATCAGGGTCTGAATTTGTTCCTGGGTAGGAAAACTCATTTCCAAGTCGAGTTGCGTGAATTCCGGTTGGCGATCCGCGCGAAGATCCTCATCGCGGAAGCAGCGAACGATTTGAAAATATCGGTCGTAACCCGCGATCATCAAGATTTGCTTGAAGATCTGTGGAGACTGAGGAAGGGCGAAAAATTGTCCTGGATGAACACGGCTTGGAACCAAGTAGTCCCGTGCGCCTTCTGGGGTGGATTTAGTCAAAATCGGAGTTTCGATTTCCAGAAAGTCGCGTTGATCCATGAAATTGCGAATCACTTGGTTCATGCGGTGACGCATGATCAAACTTGCTTGCAGAGGTTTTCTGCGAAGGTCCAGATAACGATATTTCAATCGTGTGACTTCGGAGGCCTCGATCTCATCATCGATCATGAAAGGAAGTGCTTTGGATCTGGAAAGGATTTCCAAATCCGAAGCCATGATTTCGATTTCACCAGTGGTCATTTTGGCGTTCACCATTTCTTTTGGACGAGCGATGACGCTGCCGACAACAGAAATCACGAATTCATTGCGAATGTCCTGCGCAAGTTTGTGTGCTTCAGGATGATCTTTTGGATTAAAAACCACTTGAGTGATTCCATAGCGGTCTCGCAAATCTACAAATATCAAACCACCATGATCCCGGCGAGTTTGTACCCATCCTTTGAGTGTTACAGTTTGATCCAGGTGACTTTTCCCAAGTGCACCACATGTGTGTGTGCGTTGCGCGTGCTTCATAAAACTACTTTCCTGCGTTATCTTTCAAATAGGTTGCGATGCTTGAAGAAGGAATGTTCTTCTGATCGCCAGTGGCGAGATTTTTCACAAGGATTTCTCCTTTGGACATCTCGGCCTCTCCCAAAATGCAAATCCATTTGGCCCCTGTTTTATTCGCATTGCGAAGGGCTGCTTTCAAACTTCGACTTTCAAATTCCACATCCACCACACAAGTCGGAAGTGTGGCTCGAATGACTTGCGCGATCTGAAACGCGGAGGATTTTGCACTGTCTTCGAGTGGTACGATTTCGATTCTGGTTTTTTCTGAATCGATCATTCTTTGATCTTCGATACTCAGGAGCAAACGCTCCAATCCCATCGCAAAGCCAATGGCTGGAGTTTCTTTTCCGCCAAGATCGGTGGCCAATTTGTCATAACGTCCTCCGGCACCGACCGTATTTTGAGATCCAAGGCCTGAAACCATGACTTCAAACGCTGTATGACAATAGTAATCGATTCCGCGAACAATGCGTGGGTTCACATGAAATGGAATGCCAATGGCTTCCAAACCATTTTGAACTTCATCAAAATATTTTTTGGATGCAGTGTTTAGATATTCCAGAATGCTTGGAGCTTCAGCAATGGCTGAAGCCAATGCGGGATTTTTGGAATCCAGCAAACGCATCGGGTTGTTTTCCAAGCGTTCTTTCTCACCATCTGAAAGTTTGGATGAATGATTTTTGAAATATTCTTGGATGACATCGCGGTACTTTTTTCGGCTTTCGGTATCCCCAATGGAATTGATCTCCAATGAAATGTTCGGAAGCGAAAACGATTTGCAGACGTCCATCAACAAAGAAATGACCTCGACATCAACCAACGGCTCAGCCAGACCAATGGCTTCCACACCCAACTGATGAAATTGTCGAAGGCGACCTTTTTGTGGACGTTCGCGGCGGAACATCGGACCCATGTAATAAAGTTTGTGAAAGTTCGATTGTTGATGGAAGTGATTTTGAATGTACGACCGCATTACCGGCGCGGTACCTTCGGGACGAAGTGACATTTGAACATCACCTTGATCGGTGAACGTGAACATTTCCTTGCCGACAATATCGGTGTGTTCGCCGACGGATCGGACAAAGAGAGCCGTTTCTTCCAAAATCGGCGTGCGAATTTCATTGTAAGAATATAGATCCATCAATCCGCGAATTTTTTCTTCCATGAAACGCCAACGTGGAGTTTCGGAAGGAAGAATATCCGGCATGCCTTTGATGTTCTGGATCGTCATTTCGAGCCTATAAAACCATACAAATCAACGGTTTGGAAGATATATTGGGGATAGAACCCGGAAGTTCAAGATATTGCTAAATATCTTGGAAGCTGGGGCCGTCCCCAGAAAAAGATTATTCACCGACGTTTTTGGACATGATCGGACCGGTTCGAACTTTACCGTTGGAATCCGTATCCACCAGCCGAGCAAAAGCCGTACATACATATCTTCCCGCACCGCTATCCGGAGCTTTCTTGATATCGGCTGTGGCTGTGATCAAGGTCCAGGCGTAAAAAGGCTTGCCTAGTGGGGATTCCATGATGGTGTTGGTTTGATTTGCAACGTTGGTCACTTCACCACAGAAACCCCCATTGGGATTCTCCATCAAGGCCCAGGAGGAAAAGTTGCCAAGCTGAGTATTCCCATTGGTGTAATCGTTCACCAGAATGGGTGCTCCCGATCCATCGTTTTTTCCCGCGCGAGCTTCATATTCAAAAGTTGTCATAACTCCAGGGGCGATGGGTTTTCCCATATTCGTCCAAGGGGTGTTGTCGTTGATTGCGAGTTTTGTGTAGGGCACGCGGGACGGATTGGTGGCTTGTTGAAAACGCTTGTTGTTGATGTAGTTTTTAATTTGCGCTTTGGTCATGGCATCTATCCCGACGTAGGCCTCTGCCGTGCGTGCTCTTCGAACATAAGCGTTGTAGGTTGGCACTGCAAGTGCCGCCAGAATTCCTATGATGACAAGGGCAACCATCAGTTCAACAAGTGTAAATCCGTATTTTTTCGACATGATCGAAATATAACATGGACTTATAAGGCGATTAATTTTTTTTAAATTATCTTTTGGCTGGGATCAGTTCAACGTTGAAGTTTTTTTCAAAAGCAGCTGCGAACGGTTCCAGGGCACTGTCCCAATCTGCTTCATACCCTTCGTCCAGAACAGACGTCATCTCGATCCCATCCAGACCGCAGGGTTTAATAAAGGCGAAGTGCTCCATGATCGGATCAATATTCAATGCCAAGCCATGGATGGTGACTTGTTTGCGAATATGGATCCCGACAGATCCGATTTTACGATCCCCGTCTATATATACACCCGGCGCACCTTTTTTACGGGAAGCTTGGATCGTCCAAAAATCCAGGGTGTCGATCATGGTTTGCTCAAGTTTGCAGACATAATCCCGAATGCCCAACTTAAATTGTTTCAAATCCAGAATCGGGTAGGCCACAATTTGACCAGGGCCGTGGTAGGTGATCATACCGCCGCGATTGATTTCAGCGATTTCTAGTCCTTGTTCTTCGATGAATTCTTTGGCGGCAAGCAGGTTGGCGCCTTTTTCTGCGCGACCCAAACTCAATGTCGGAGCATGCTCCACGAGCCAAAGCTCACTTTGGGCTTTTCCATCCAGGATCAAAGCGCGATGCTCTTCCTGAAGATCCCACATTTCCTTCAGTCCCACTTCTCGATATATTTTAACCGGCAATTTCACAGCGCCCATATACCACAGTTCCAAAAGACGGTCGTCGTTTTTGGAACCTTTCAAAAGCCTATAAAAAGTGCTAAGTACCAACCTTCCTGAAGTGGGCCATTAGCTCAGCGGTAGAGCAGCTGACTCTTAATCAGCGGGTCGGAGGTTCAAATCCTCCATGGCTCACCATTTTACCTTGCAGGTTCCAGCAGAATATTTTGATGATTTTCAAACCAAAGATAATCAAATTATTTGTTTATCTGGGTAAAATGGTGAAAACACCACTATTGTTTGGCGGGGCCTCCGCCTCGCATTGGTGAGCAAAAACTCTCTGTCTGTTGGTGCCGCCTTTGCGGCACATTTTTGCATATGTGGAAATGGTGCAGGCACCACAGTTGTTTTAGCGACGCCGTCGCGTCGCATTGATTGTTAAAACTTAATCTGAACATTGGCTCCCCCACCGACGGATGTTGAAGTTGGCGTGATAATGGGGATGATGTGGATTTTTTGTTTTTTGGGAATTGCTGCACCGGTACCAAGACCTAAAACGCCACCTCCTAAGGCGCCGAATAGAATCCCGCCAAGTGCGTAAAGTTCACGACTACAAAAATCTTCTCCTTCGTCCAAAAAACAATCGTTGTTATAAATAACTGTAGAAAATAATATAGATCCTACAAGAGCACCTGCACCTAAACCAATTCCCATACCTTCCAAAATATGTGTTCCGTTGGATTGATTGCTTGTTCCCTCAATAGTTTGAACCTGATTATGAAGTAGAAATTTAGTTTCATTATTCTGCGTGATGTGAAGCCTATCGGGAAGATTTTCAATCTGCGATCCGTTCAAATTTGGCAGTTCTCCACCTTGAGTTGTTTTGATGTTGTAGGAATAATCTGAGCTAAACTGTGCACGATTTAGTGGCGTTGTGAGGACTTTATTCCCACATCCTGTATGAGAAATAAAAACCAATCCAATCAAGATCATTGAAATCGTTTTTTGAAATAGATTAATCATCGGTTCTTTTTCTTTTAATAGGTTTGAAGGTGCAGCTGGCGGTGACACCAAATTCTTGACTGGTCAGAAACACATTCAATTTTCTTGGATCGTGATCATAGGTTGATGTGCTGAATTCGGAAGTAGCATCGTCCAGTCCGATCCAGATCAAATCATCTTCATCGTCGTATCCCAGCAAAAATCGAAGCTCGTGCTCCGTGGATCTCACCTTGAAGTTTTCGATATAAGCCGCACGTTTCGATTTGTTTCTGTGAAATGTAAATCGTGGATTGGAAATGGTCACATCCCCATCGCGATCATCCACCAATTGGCAGCTTACTTCATAAGCCTGCGGCATTTTCTTCGGCATCGCTACAGCAATTGAGCTGATGAGAGTTAGTGTTAATCCGAGGATAGTCAGTTTTTGTGTTTTGTTGTTCATGATTACTCCAATTCCATAATGAATTCTTTTTCAAAGATAGTGTCGGATGTGTACGCAATGCCCACGTAGATTCTGCAGGTTAGATTTGTGGCAGATCGAAAGAGTTGTTTCGATATAGTCACAATCCATGCCTAAAGAATATTGAATTCAGGATCATAGGGTTGTTAAATTTCTGAGCAAACTCCTGAGCTTCTTCAGTTACAGGACCCCGAACCAAAAGTATCCCAAGTGATTTCATTATTATTTTCGAGTTTTAGAGATAGATATATGGTTTGCAGCATAGAGGTATCATCGCACCATTCATGAAGTTTACCCGTTGCTTCAACATCATTTACAAATTCACTATCTTGAATTGTTATTTTGTAAGTTCCGCTGCGTGGAGTTTCGTCACAAGAAGTAAAATCAAAACCACCACCACATCCAATTTGAGTGAGTGTTCCAATCATTGTTAATGCGACTAAAACCAATTTTTGAATGTTGTTTTTTGTTTTCATGCTCATGGATAGAGCAGGGTTTGTGCCAGCTCCAGATCGTATGTAAATTATTGAATTTATTCAATAATATGTAAAATGCAGAATCCGACAGCTCTCGGAAAAATCCGACAATTCCCGACAAAAACCGCAAGTTTCATCCTGGCACTTGGTGACTGTCACCAAGTGCCAGGATGAGAGTTGTTGAAATGTTTGGGGTTTTTCCAATGTCTCGTTTTTGAGACCTGCCGGCATGGGTGTTGCTCTTATGCTTGGCATGAAAACAACATTTCAACATACATTATTGGCCGTACTTCTAATTACCTTGTTTGCGTCGATTGGCTTTGCACAAGAAAATGAAACTTATCGTCCGAATGGATTTCATAAAAATATAACAATTGGTGCCCTTGTGGCAATTGGTGCTGGTTGTGATGATAATACAGAAGAATGTTGGTTCGATATTCCACCTGTGTTGCCAGGTAAATTCAATTTAACGTTGGGATATCAATTGAATCCCTATGTTTCGCTTGATTTCAGGTTGTGGGATTTTTGGCTAGTCCTTCTAGGCGCAGAAGCAGGAGCAACCGTTCATTTAACAGATACTCGAGTTTCACCTTATGTGCTTGGTGGTGTCGGTTCAATCATTACGTTTGGTCCAGCTCCTTATCTTTTTGCTGGTGGAGGTTTTGATTTAAATATTTCAAAGAGAACAGCATTTTTTGCAGAAGCCAAATATTACATGAACGCAAAAGAAATCAATAACGGTGGTGTGATCCCTGAGTTTGGGCTCAGATTCAAATTCTAAAGGAGCGCAATGAAAGAGAGCACGGTTATAACGATGATTTTGGGATCGATGGGGAGTCTGATGCTTCTAATAACTTTGATTCTGTGGATTTTGTAAAGGATAATGAAGGAGTAAGTATGAAAACAACCAAGGAACATATGAAAAAACTGATATCGATGTTGGTGGTGTTAGGATTAGTTACAAGTCAATTAGGGTGTGGGCGCAAACCTCTAAGACAAAATATTTCAGCTCCAATCGATCAGGTAAAGTTCGAAAAGGATTACAAATATTCAGTCCAACTAAAGACTGGCGAAAAAACCCAAGCCGTATCTGGAGATCAAATTCAAACCAAGCCGAATGAATTGGTTCTTGAATCGGATAATCAATCCAAGTCTTTGATGAGTCAGGATATTAAAAAAGTAAATGGCGTTGGAACAAAACGAGTAGGTTCTTATGCTGGTGCTGGTTTTGCAATTGGTGGTGGAACTGGTTTGTTAACTGGCATTACATTGGCAGCAGTGCATGCAACAACATGTAAAGATAATCGTAACGGACATACCGAAGATGGTTTTGGATGTGGCTTTGGAACAGCCATCATTCTTATAACAACTCCAGGGATGGCATTGTTAGGTGGGGGTTTAGGAGCCATCGTCGGGGCGTTTATTTCAAAACATGACAAAGTCCAAATCACCCCAATCGTCTCCCCAACTGCGCAAGGTGGAGTTGATGCTGGTGTGAACGTGGGATTTAAGTTTTAAGTGGATGTATTTAAACAAGTACATCGTCCGTGGTAAAGTTTGATTTCATGAAAAAGGTCCTGCCCATATTGCTTTTGTTGGTATCGGTAGGGCTTTTTGTTTCGGTTCTTGAGTCTACATCCAAAAAAATCAACCAGCCTTTTCCAGGATATCTGACCTTCGAAAATGGAGTTGTCGGAGCATTCTATGCTTCCGAATGGTCTGGGCCGAAGCAGGGATTGAATTATCACTCCATTCCTGAAGTAAAAATTGAACGTCAAGACATATTCACAGCCCGGGACTACTTCATGACCTCGCTGCTTCCAGCAGCCTCAGGTCTTTTGTTTGTCATCTTGGGACTGGGAATTTTTTTCTATTTGCCTACCATGCTCGGTCGTTGGCCACTACTTTGGTTTCATGTGCTGGTGGGCAATTATCTGATTCTTTGTCCTGACTTTCACATGACCTATCGTTTCTCTTATTTGCTTTTGGTTTGCTTTTCATTCATCCCGGCAGCAATGACTCATTTTGCGATGCTCTTTCCATCTCCACAACCTCGCGCAAAAGCCAATCCATGGATGTACGGAATTCCTTATCTTGTGAGTTTGATCGTGCTTGTTCCATACATTGGATTTTTCAATCAACCTCAAGTGTGGATCAAAGCTGAGTATTTAGCGTTTTTCTATATGGTTTTCTCCTATGGATTGTGGATTGTTCGTTTAATTCGAAACTTAAATCAACCTCAACTGGATTTGAATCGATTGATTTCCAAATACATTTTGCTAGGGCAAATCACGGCCTTTACCATTCCGCTTGTTACCGCACTTTCTATATTTATTTTTGGATATGCATTCCCGCTCAATCTGGCCGCGCCATTTGCCATATTGTTTCCAATTGCGCTATTCATGGGTGTCATCATGGGCAAACTCAAGCAAAGTCAGGTGGAACTTGTTCAGTCTGAAAAAAATGCAGCGTTGGGCAATTTGCTCGCTGGCCTTGCACATGAAATCAACAATCCGATGACCTTTATCTATTCTTCGATGGAACCCTTGAAAGAAATGCTTGCCGCTATTCAAAACAAATCGCCCAATGAGCCAAGCTGGAAAGATGTGAATGAACTTTTGTCTGTGGTGGAAGAGGGCGCCACAAGATCCAAGGATATCATCGAAAGTTTTAGATATTTTTCACATCCCGAACAAAAAGAGCATCAACTGATTGATCTTCATGAAGTGATTGATCAAAGTTTGAGACTTCTCAAACCCAAATGTGAAAATCGCATTCAGATCAAAAGGAATTACGGAAAAATTCCTTATTTCAAATGTCAGTCGACTGAAATGGGACAAGTTTTCATCAATTTACTTTCCAATGCATGTTACGCTATCCCAAGCAATGGAAGCATAGAGGTAACTACTCATGCGGATTCGCAATGGATCGAAATTTCAATTAAAGACACAGGTAATGGTATGCCCAGAGATGTGATGAATAAAATGTTTGATCCGTTTTACACCACCAAACCTCAAGGGGACGGAACAGGACTTGGCTTGTCCATTACACTGGGTATCGTCAGAAAATATGGCGGTACGCTCGTAGCCAAATCAGAAATCGACAAAGGTACAGAAATGATTTTAAAATTACCGGTAAACGCATGACCCAAACTTTTAGGCCAAAACATTCTCTGCGTGGATGATGAAACGCAAACTTGGTCGTTTTTAAAAAAGTCTTTTGAGTCCGATTTTTTGGTCAAAACAGCCTCATCGGCCCAAGAAGCACTTGAGGTTTTGAAAACCGAGCACTTTCCTTTGGTGATCTCCGATCAACGCATGCCAGGTATGACGGGCATTGAGTTGTGCGAAAAACTTGTGACGGTGAGCCCGCAATCTATTCGAATGATTTTAACAGCGTATACCGAAACTCAAATGCTCCTGGATGCCATCAACAAAGGTCATGTGCATGATTACATCGTCAAACCTTGGAAAAAATCAGATTTGAAGCCGGTGCTTGATCGAGCGTTTGATACTTACAAGCAACGCTCGATGAAAATCAGAGAACTGGAAAGTCGCGCGCGACAAAGCGAAGTGCTTCAGGAAGATTTAAAAAATGTTTTTGATGAAAAATCTCTGGTTGGGTCATCGACAGGTCTTAAAAATGTCATGGATATGATTCAAAAAGCAGCTCCGACTGATTCGACCATCATGGTGTACGGTGAAACGGGAACGGGTAAGGAACTCATCGCGCGCACCATTCACGAACATAGTTCGCGTAAAAATGGGCCCTTTGTGGCTGTTCATTGTGCGGCCCTGGCCAAAACCATTTTGGAAAGTGAACTTTTTGGTCATGAAAAGGGCGCCTTTACGGGCGCGGATCAACAACGCAAAGGCCGTTTTGAATCAGCAGATGGCGGTACCGTATTCTTGGATGAAATCGGAGAAATCACCGAAGACATTCAGGTCAAACTTCTGCGCGTGCTTCAGGAAAAACAGGTTCAACGTGTTGGTGGAAACCAAACCATCAAGGTTGACGTTCGAATTGTAACAGCCACCAATAAAAATCTGGCCCAGATGGTCAAAGACGGAAAATTTCGCGAAGACTTGTATTATCGATTGAATGTGATTCCCGTTACAGTCCCATCTTTGCGTGAAAGAATGCAAGATCTGCCGGTTCTGGCTGAATTCTTTTTGCAAAAATTCAACAAACAGCTGGGTAAAAATTTAACCTTTAGTTCAAGTGCGATGGACCATTTGTGCAAATACGACTGGCCGGGCAACGTTCGCGAACTTCAAAATATTTTGGAACGAACGGTGATTTTGTCATCAGGACCTGAAATCGAAGTGGAAGATTTGAAACTGAACGTAGATGAAGCGCTAAAAGTTGAAAAAGTCAGTGTTGGTGGCTCTCCGCAAAATGTTCGTCACGAAATTCAAAAAAAAGAAGTCGAAAAACTCACAGAAGCATTAACCGTAGCCAATGGCAATTTATCAGAAACAGCGCGAGCGCTTGGAATCGCCCGAAGCACACTCTTCGACCGCCTCAAAAAGTACAAACTTATCTAATGATGTATTGCGATATAAAAAGGTAGGCCGTACCTTTTTTACATACGTTCAAGGGTTGGGATGCCGATGAGGTTGAGACCTTGAGTTAGGACATCCGATGTGCATTTCACCAGCAGCATACGGGCGTTGATCGAAGCTGCGTCGCCATCCAAAATACGATGGGCGTTGTAGAATCGATTGAACGATTTGGTCAGATTGATCAGGTATTGACCCACAACAAATGGTTCACGTTCGCGTTCAGCGCGTTCCAGAAAAATTGGAAACAGGGAAAGCGCACGCACCAAATTGTGCTCTTCTTTTTCTTTGAAGATGGAAAAATCAGAAATCATTTCCACATTTTTCCCGAATTTGTTCATCAAGCTTTTGGTTCGAACCAGGGAGTATTGCAAATATGGTCCGGTTTCTCCGTCGAAAGAGAGAATTTCTTCCCAGGAAAATTTCACATTTTTGATTCTCTTGGCACTGATATCAGCAAAAAGAACGGCACCGAGAGCAATTTTTTCGGCGGCTTCCTCTTTGTTTTCAAGGTCTGAATTTTTTTCATTCACAATGCGCAGGGCTTCGTCTTTGGCTTTTTGAAGAACATCCGCCAGAAATACAACATTGCCTTTTCGGGTTGACATTTTTTCATCGCCAAATGAAATTGATCCAAACGCCACATGCTCACAATTTTTCGACCAGGTGTGTCCGATCATATCCAGAATTTTGAACAATTGTTGAAAATGCAAACGTTGCTCCGCTCCAACCACATAAATCATTTGATCGAAGTTGAATTTTTCATGTCGATAGATGGCGGCCGCCAAATCGCGGGTAAGATACAGAGAGCTTTCATCTCCTTTTTGAAGGAGAGCAACACCTAGGCCTTCCTCTTTTAAATCAACGATCGTTGCGCCTTCACTATGTTTTGAAAATCCTTCGGTTTCCAAAAGCTTAAGCAATTTGGGCATATGTTCAACATAGAAACTTTCGCCCCAATAATGATCGAATTTGACGCCCAAACGTTTGTAAAGTGTAGAAAGTTCATCCAATGTGAATTGTTTGAATGTGTCCCACAGTTTTTTGGCTTCAAGGTCACCTTGTTCCAGTTTGGTGAAGGCTTCGCGTGCTTGATTTGAAAGAGAGGGATCTTTTCCTTCTTCATCGTGAAATTTCACATACAGTTTGAAAAGTTCCTGGATAGGATCGTTTTTGAGCGTCGCTTCATTTCCCCATTTTTTGTAAGCGACGATCAGTTTGCCGAACTGAGTTCCCCAGTCACCCAAATGGTTGATGCGAATGACATTGTGCCCGCGGTATTCCATGATTCGTGCAATGGATGCACCGATGTTGGTCGACCGAAGGTGACCAATGGAAAACGGTTTGGCGATATTCGGTGAAGAATATTCAACGATCACCGTTTCAGGATCATGTTGATCGATTTTCCCAAAAGATTTGTTGTTGAAAATCTCCTTCGTGATGGCCTGTGCGAATTTTGGAGTGTCAAAATAAAAATTCACGTAACCACCTAAGGCTTCGACCTTTGAAATTTCCGAAGGTAGTTTTTGGGAATTGATAGCGGCCGCCCATTCTTTAGCTAGATCTTGCGGCGATTTTTTACGCTCCTTGGAAAATCTGAAAACTGGAATGGCGCGATCCCCTTGATCTTCTTGTGGTGGAAATTCAATCAATTCAAAAACATCAACCAGGGGAAGACCGGAGGCGTTTGAAAATAAATCTGCGATTAAATTATGGTAATGCATGTTCTGTCTCTATTTTTTAAGTCCAAGAAGGCCAAATTTCAACAACTCTTCGGTGATTTTTTTACGATCGATGTTTTGTCGTTCGACCACCAGGGATTGATACAGGGTTTCCTTGATACTGCCGACAAAGGCCATCGCAATGATGTTTTCATCCACATTGCGCAGAAATCCCCATTTCATGCCGTTTCGAAGGGCGCCGCGCACCATACGGTACAAAAATGAATAGAGCGTGTTGAGCTTTTCATCGATTTTTTTATCCACGGCCACCGCTTCTTTCAAAAGAATGGCAGTGAGATCGCGATTTTCGAAAAGAACGTCCACAATTCGGGAAATGTTGGCGTGAAGATCCTGCACGGGTTGGCCGTCTTCCAAGCGTACGGATTGAATACAGCGCATGATTTTTTCAATGAAAGAGTCCACCAGTTCATGGAATACAGCTTCATAGCTTTGGAAGTACAAATAAAATGTTCCACGGGAAATCCCAGCTTCTTCGATGATGTCACCGATGGTCGTGAACGAGTATCCTTTGGTGCAAATCAGATGTTGTGCCGCATGCAGGATTTCCTGCTTGCGAAGTTGCTTTTTCTTTTGTGCACGAATGGAACGGCCATCTTGTTTTTCTTCTATGATCATACGCGCATCTCCAAGACTTTGTTTCTGACAAGTGTTTCGCATTTGAAGGCTAAATCTTCAAGCTCACGGTCGGACAACCCTGTGGTTTCCATCTGAGGGCCTACAAAGACATTGATTTTTCCTGGCTTGAACAAACGAGAACCTTTTTGGTTCACTTCGAAATTGCCTTGCACGGCCACGGGAACCACCGGATAGCCAGCGTCACGCGCCATTAAAAACACGCCGCGTTTGAATTTGCGGACCTGACCATCCAGTGTTCTTCCGCCTTCAGGAAAGGTAAGAATGGAAAATCCATCAGCTTTTCTTTTTTGAGCTTCAATGGTCATGCTTGTAAGAATTCCTTTTGGATTCTTGGGATCGACCGGTATTCCTTTGGAGACCGCCATCATCCAACCGTAGATTGGAATTTTGAATTGCCACTTGTGCATCAATCCACAAAAGACATGCGGAATGGCCTTGGAGGCGATGAAAGCGTCCAAAAGATTGACGTGATTTTGTCCAAACACGCTTCGGCGCTTCGGATCAAAAGATGGATCATAGGTGACGTTGACCGGACACAGAATCAGCTTCATCACGAATGAAAAACCAGGTGCAGCGATAATGCTGTGGGTTTTTTTGTAGGGGAAAAGCGGCAAAAGCGCATAGGTCAGAATGCAAATCACGGCCATCCAAACGAAACAAATCATCCATACGTACAAGGAAAACAATATTTGAATCGCTTTACGCATAAATATTGATTGCTCCTGGAAGTACGTTCATGGAAATGGGTTGAATGTTCTTCATCTCACCATCGATCATGATGTCGAGGGATTGATTGAAGAAAAATTCCACGCGTTTGCTTTTGTAGGTTTTGACCTTGTCCAAGGAGGTGTGCGTTCCTTGGAAGATTTTTGGAAAGGCCTTGATGAGCTCCATGCGGCCCATTTTTTGAACTTCGATGATGTCGAGAAAGCCATCGTCAGGCTTTGCATTGGGAGCCATCATCATGTTTCCACCCGTGAATCGAGTGTTGTTGATCGAAATGAAAGTTGCATCGCTTTCGACAAGTCTTTCATCGAGCTTGAGTTTGACCGGAAAGGATGAAAGACGTTGAAGTTCCAAAAACACGGAAAAAGTGTAACCAATGGTTCCGATGTTGGGAAAACGTCGATTGCGGGTGGCCCCGACTTTGGATGTGAAACCAAAACTGAAAATATTCACCCAATGCAGTTTTCCATTTGCATGGATGGTTTCCACAACATCGCATTTGCGAAGGTTGTTCTGCACGATTTTGTCGGCGAGGTTGCGGCTGTGTTGATCGAAATCTTTCAAAAATGAATTTCCGGTCCCAATCGGAACAATGGCCAGATTTACGTCTTGCGGAGTTCCATTTTGAAAAAGGCCGTTGATTGTTTCATACAAAGTTCCATCCCCACCCATGCAGACGAAATCCTTATTACCATTTCGAAGTTGCTGTGCTGCAATTTCAGAAGCGTGGCCGGAAGATTGGGTTTCAATCATCTCCAGATCGATGCCCGAAGTTTTGAATCTTGCGCGGACTTTTTCTGCAATGTCATGACCTTGCCCATTGCCTGCGCGCGGATTCACGATGGCGATCATTTCTTTCATAGCTGCACCAGGCCCGCAGAATTCAATGGAAGTGTTTTGGTGATGTCATCCGCCAATTGATTGCGTTTGATTTTCATGGAAGCGGTTCGTGGAAGGGCGGCATTCCAAATCAATGTTTCGGTGACGCGCCTGTAATCGGCCAATGTGCGATTGCGATTGCGAATTTCATTGAGTACATCAGAAGTTTTGGCGTCATCTTTTGGTTTTACGACAAGCACCATCGAGTCATTGACCAAATCTTGCGTCGGCCAAATAAGGCGTTTGGCCAAAATGCAATACTCTTCAACACCATGAATTCGATCAAAGGATGTTTCGATATCTTCCGGATAAACGCTTTTACCACCGGCCGTGACAATCATATTTTTTTGACGACCCAGCAGAATCAAATGACCGTCATCGATTTTTCCAAGATCGCCCGTTTTTAACCAACCGCTATCCATCGTTTCTGGTCAACTCATCGGCATTGAAATAGCCTTCATGACAGTTGCGCCTTGGACCCATACTTCACCGATTCCTTGATTGTCGGGGTTGTTGATTTTGAGTTGCGTGATTTTAAGCGGTTTGCCCACGGTATTTGCACGAAAAGGATTCAAGTCATTCACGGTCAATACGGTTCCAGCTTCCGTCAGTCCATAACCGATCACCACAGGTAATCCGAGGTCATAAAAAAATTGAGCTGTCGAAGCTTCGACGAACGCTCCGCCTGCGAAGATCAAACGAAGGTGACCTCCGAATGTTTTGTGAATCGGTGCCAGAAGAGTTCTTGAAAAACCATACCAGGGTTTTTTTCGTGTGACTGCGGCGTTGATGGAGATAAGCGCGTTTGTTATGAATTTTTTGAATGGAGGAAGCTCTTTGAGTTTTGTCCGAATTTTTTCTTCCAAGGTTTTGAGCAGCATCGGAACCAAAGCCATATGTGAAATTTTATACGTCTGAATGGTGGAGGCGAAAAATTCAGGTCGAAGGGTTCGTTGATGTACGATTTTGGAACCGAAAAAAAGCGGAAGAAGAAAACCGCACATAAAATCGATGGCATGATTGGTCGGAATAAAAGAAAAGTAAGTATCGTCTTGATCGATTGGATAAAGTTCAGACAAACTTTGAGCTTGGGAAAGATAATTGTTGTGGGTCAGCATGCATCCTTTTGGCGTTCCGCCTGTGCCTGATGAATAGACAATGCAAGCAACGGTTTCGCGGGTTGAAGGAATCAATGCAAAATCACCGTTGGAAGCATCCATGGATTCCCAGCGATACGTTTTCCCACTAAAGGATTCTTTTTCAGGCGCCTCCGTCACAAACACATGAATTTTTTCAAGAATACCGTCGGTGTCTGCGGTTTTCATTCGTTTCCAGAATGGAAATTCGGTGACCAAAGCTTCGATTTGAGAATGCCGGATCAATTTGAGTTGATCTTCGGGCGTAAGTTTGTAGTCCAAAGGCACCAATGTTCCGCCGGTATAGAAAAGACCAATGGCCGAAGTGATCCATTTGGATTGATTGGACATGATGATGCCCATGCGTGCATGATTTTTCCCAATACGGTGAACCAAGTTCATTGAAAACTTCTTGGTGATTTCATCCAGCGCGACATAGTCCATTCGAACTTTTTCACGGTCCCGATCTGCCTCAATCAAGGCGATGCTAGATCCATGCATACCGATGAAGGTATGCAATGCTTCTTGCAGAGAAGAAAATCGATGTAAATCCAGATGGGTCATATGCGATTGCTGATCAGCTCCGCGAGGTGTTGAAAGGTTTTTACGTCTTGAAGTTCGTAGTCCGGGATTTCAATTTGAAATTCACGTTCAAGATCCGTCAACAAACTCAGCGCTTGAATGCTGTTGATTTGAAGTTTCTCGAAAAAATCATCTCCAGCGGAAAGTGTGGAGCGTTCCACGTTGAATTTTTTGGAAGCCAGGTCCATCAATTTTTGAAGAACATCAGACATAGGGTCTCCTTAGGGCAAATAAGGTTGTGAAGAAGTATCATTCACGAATTTTTCAAGCGCTTGCTGGACGCGTGGGCTTTGAAAAAGCTCGATGAAGATTTCTTTTTCCTCTTCAATTTCTTTCAAAGGAATCGGTTTGATGAAAGCCTTGGCTTTTTGAAAAACTTCAGCGTTGAATTTGGTCGCTTGTTCCGCCATTCGTTTGGCGACATCCAATCCTTTTTTATCCGGGACGACCTGACTGACAAGTCCAAGGGACAATGCTTTCTGGGCATTGAAGCTTCTGCCAGTGAACAAGAGGTCGCGAATCGCAGCATTGCCAATATCGCGCTTCAAGCGCGGAATGCCACCAAATCCAGGGATCAGCCCCAGGCGAAGTTCAGGAAAGCAAAATCGCGCGGAATTTTCTGCAATCAGGATATCGCATGCCAGGGCAAGCTCAAATCCACCGCCAAAGCACATGCCGTGAATGACGCCGATCGTGGTGCAGTTGAGTGCATCGATTTTGTTCAAAATGTCATGGATGCGATCCAGAAATTTTCGAATTTCTTTCACTTGCTTGCCTTTGTCCATGGTGACCATGTTGGTATAAAGCTCGCGGAGATTCGCGCCCGCACAAAATCCACCTTCGCGTGCACTGTGAATGATCAATGCGCGAAGTTCAGAAGTTTTTCGACTTCCTTGAAGAACTGCTCAAAACGATCCACCATTTCCAAACCGGATTTCATTGTTTGGAGGAAGATCCAGCGTGATCGTGCAGATCTTTTGATCATTTACAGTCCACTTCATGCGCTTGCTCCTGAATAAACTTTTTCGATCTCAGGTTGAAGCAGGGTTTCCACCGCACGACGTTTGATCTTTTGATTCACGGTAAGCAAACCGTTTTCAACGGTGAAACCCTCTTTGTAGTGAAGATGGGTTTTGATTTTGCGATAGTGCGGCACATCCTGGTTGATTTTCTCAATCGCCTCCTGAATTTCAGGTTCTGATGCTGCTCCCGTGATAATGACACTCAAAAACGGTTTTCCATGGCCAACCAGAACAGCATGTTCGATCTTCGAACAGAATTTTTGAAGCTGCTCTTCAATCGGTTCAGGAACGATGTTGTGGCCTGAGGTAGGGATGATTAGATTTTTCAAACGACCCGTGATGCGAATATGCCCCGTCGTTGCGATTTCAGCCAAATCACCGGTTCTGAACCAACCGTCCGATGTGAAACTTTTTTGGGTTTCTTCCGATCGATTCCAATAACCTGGAAAAACGTTTGGACCTTTGGAAAGAAGTTCTCCCTCATCGGAAATTTTCACTTCCACCCCAGAAATCGGTTTTCCAACAAGACCTACCTGAATGTCTTTGGGGTCATCCATGGTGATGATGGCAGTGGTTTCCGTCAGTCCGTATACTTGAAGTACGGTGATTCCCAGTTTGTTGAACCATTGTTGTGTATCCGGGTGAAGCGCAGCGGAGCCGCAGATCAAAAACTTCAGATTTTGCCCGATTTTTTTGCGGATCGAAGAAAGAAGAAGGCTTGACCAGAAAGGAGGATTGTTCGAAATCGCTTTTTTATAAAGCCAAAGCGTGATGCCGCCTTTTTCTTTGATTTTACTTTCTACGCCAGCGCGAATGCGCTCCAAAATCGCTGGAACGTTCAAATAGAACATTGGCGCAGCTGTGGACATTTCTTGGACCAGATTTTTCAAATCCATCGAAAGATAAACGGCATTGTTGCGGTGAAGTTGTGTCCACAACATCATGCGCGAGCCAGCAAAACAAAGTGGAAGAAAGTGAAATACGCGATCTTGATTCTCGGAGTTGCCTTTGGCTTCGAAAAGTTGATCTGTTGTGCGCTTCAACATGAAATCGATGTTGCCGTGATTCAAAATCACACCCTTGGGGTGTCCACTGGTGCCGGAAGTGTAGATCATGGTGGCTGGATCCGTATCTTCCAGTTTTTCCACAGTCGGAACGGCCGCGCGATCGTTGGAAAACAGTGTATTCAACAAAACGGATTGACAGGGTGTCGTCCACGTTTTTAAACATCTGTTTTTAACGCTTCATCAGAATAAATAAAGAGCGATGGTTCGCAATCTTGTGCCATGAAGGCCAAGTTCTTTAGGATCTTGACGGTTGTAAAGAGGAACCGTGATCGCACCCAGGGAAATGATGGCCAGATCACAGGCAATCCATTCAGCAGAGTTCGCGCCGAGCAAAATGACACGATCTCCTTTTTTTCACACCCATCGATTGGATGGATATGCGCGCGCCGGCCACAAGTGCGGCGAAGCGTTTTTTTTGAAAACGTCTTTAATTCAGCTCCGTGTAATTTCATGAATCCACGGTGCCGAGGAATTCGTTTCAGGTTCGGATAATATTTGCTCAACAAACATCAGGAAAACCTCTGACGATTTTTTGGATGTTTTGATTCAAGCTTGGCAGATATTCCGACCAAACTCTGCTATGCGTTGTTTGAAAGGGAAGTCTGGATAAAGTCTTCTGACTTCATCTTCAAAGGTCATGCCCATTTCACCCATGAGTTTAAGTTGGCGGAATGACGCGGCCGATTTCGTGTGAAATTTTTCAGCGTCGACATAAAGCGTTTCCAGGATCTTTGTAAGTTTTTCCTGAAGCCCGTCTTCATCCACTGTAAGCAACAAGTGTTCATGACCGCGTTCAATCATCATGTTTCGAATACGTTCGTCCATGGTGATGCCCGCCGATGGCACCAGGCCACCCATTGAGCAAACAACGGCGTGGAAACGTGAAGTGACAAGCATCGATGAACAGCGAAGGATGCTGACCATGTCGTACATGTTGTATTCGTCGCTGACAAACAGAGGCGGACGTGTCGGGAACTCCGAAGCCAAAGCTTCGCAGGCTTTTCGATCCAGCTTTTCCATGCCGATGATGATCGGAAACACATCGTGGGTTTTTTGGAATTCCTTTGCGGCATTCGCGATCGCCTTGATGTAATCCTGGTACTGTCTTTCATTTTCAGGTGAGGTGTGGTGGAAATACACCGATTTATAATGTTGTTCTTTGTGCTTGTTCCAGAAAAAGCGTTCAAAACTTTTTTTGATGCTTGGAGACACTGGCCAACAGAATGGATGAATCGGAGATAGTGCCAGAATTTTGGTTTTTCCATCCCAACCATGTTGTTGGAGAATGAGTTGTCCTTTTTCTTTCGCAGATGGACGAAATGTCCAGGCCGTATCTGTTCCGGTTGAGGTTCGAATATTGAAATCTTCCAGAATTTTTTCAGAAGCTTTGTTTCTGCAGATGACTAGAGAATCTTTGCAGTATTCTTTCACGAATTTCTTCAATGGTGGGTTCATGAAGCCAGCTTCGGCTCCATAGCCCACGCTCAATTTACCCTCTGCGTTGGCCATTCCGAGCGAACCGGCCATCATTGTGGAGAGGGCATCTGCGAATTTGGATTTGAACATCGAACCTTCGCACGCAATCACGCCATGATGTTTCGGACATTCTTGGTAAAGAAACGGAGGAAAAATTTCGGGCATTCGTACTTGGCGGACTTTTTCGAAATAATTGCGCGTAAGTTGTTGATCGATGGTCAAAATGGAAAGATCGATGTTTTCATCACCTAAAATGTGACGAACTTGTCGAATCATTTCTTCCACGCGTACGTCGCCACCCGTGTTTCTGGCTCCAGCATATCCAGCGAAAAGAATCTTGAGCGGTTGGCCTGGCTGCCAATCACTGGACTGAACCTGGGCCTTTTTTTTCGTGAAATAAATGAACATGCCCATCATTTTCTGAAGCATGACATCTGGATTGAAAAAATTCTTAATCAAAGCAAACTCCTACATGCGAAGGGGTTGGTATGGGTA
>JAWKOB010000012.1:0-49654 GCA_041391405.1 Bdellovibrionota bacterium
TTGAGTTATTTTTTCCTCATGGTGATCATTTATCTGATGGAGACGATGTATGCGTTTCAGTATTCACCGGCAACGATGGCGGTGATTTTCTTTTTGATTCTGTTTCAAAATATTTTTCATTTGATCATGGGCGGAGTTTCGATGGGTTTTGAACAACCATTCCGGGGTGAAATCGGACGGTTGGTGATGATCTCGGTGATGAATGTGATGATCGCGCCTTTCGTGTTTTATATGCTGTACTTGATTGACCTGAAAACCATTTTTCATTTCGATAAAAGCAAAAGCTTCTTTGGGCGCAGGGTTGGCCTATGATCCGCGTTTCTCAGAGCAAGACCCAGGATGAACTGCGCAGGCAGTTCTTTTTTATCTCGTTGGTTGTTGTGGCTTCGTTTTTCATTCTTGCGCTACGTCTCTGGTATCTGCAAATTTTGCACGGGGAAAAGTGGTTGCGATTTTCGGAGTCGAATCGAATCGAAGCTCGTAGAATTCCTGCCATTCGTGGACGCATTCTGGACCGCAATGGGAAAGTGATCGCCGACAGCAAACCTTCGTTCGATTTGAAAGTGGTGCCGGCACAACTTCAACCCAATTTGGAAGAGGGGATCAAGCATGTTCAAAATCTTCTGAAATGGTCGGATAAAGACACAGAGCTCATCATTAAAAAACTCCGTGTTCAAAACAAGCACGATCCTTATACGATCAAACGCGATATCAGCAAAGATGAGATCGCGATCATTTTGGCTCATCAGTATCGACTCACAGGTGTGCAGGTGGATGTGATTCCTTCGCGTGAATATCTCTATGGAAGTTTGGGTAGTCATTTGATCGGGTATCTCGGGGAAATTGGGAAAAAAGATCTGCAGGCGCTGATGGAGCAGGATTCAGAGGAGTATGGGTTGGGAGAATTCTGGGGTCTTTCCGGAATTGAAAAATGTATGAATCCGATCTCAAGAGAAAAGACGGTATTGAGCCGGTGATTGAAGATATCATGGGTAGAAAGTTCGCGTCGATTCTGTTGGAGTTTGCTTCCTTCTTTTCAAGCTCGACAAGACAAATGAAAGGGTTGGATGTCGTTCTGGCCATGGATTTGGATCTTCAAATCATCGCGGAAAAAATGCTCGATGGAAAAACGGTAGCGTAGGTGCAATGAGGATCCTCGCACGGGAGAAATTTTGGCCATGACCAGCAGCCCAACTTATGACCCTGAAAAGTTCGTGCGAGGTGTGGAATCAGTTACTGGAGAAGAAGTGATCTTTGATCCAGAAAAACCGCTCTACAATCGATCGATCCGGGGTGTTTATCCACCGGCGTCAACGTTCAAGTTAATCACAACGGCGGCGATTCTCGGTGAAAACATCGCTCCACCAAGCCAGCAAGTTTATTGCCCAGGTTATTATCGTGTAGGTCGCGAAGTTAAAAAATGTTGGAAGCACGACGGTCACGGATATGTTGATATGAAACGAGCCATGCAGGTTTCATGCGATACTTATTTCTATGAAATGAGCCGCAAACTCGGTGTGGATCGGATCGCCAAATACGCACGCATGTTTGGTCTTGGTCAAAAGACAGGATTCCCATTAAGGCCGGGAGAGGAAAAAGGTTTGGTTCCGGATGAAGAGTGGAAACGTCGTGTTTTACAAGCAACCTTGGGTTGAAGGCCGAAACGCTTTCTGTGGCCATCGGTCAGGTGCGATGTCAACCACACCCATTCAAATGGCCGTGGCTTATGCGGCTGTAGCCAATGGTGGAATGATCGTTCAGCCTTACCCTGCGCTTCGAACGCAGACGTATGATGGCAAAGTCGTTCAAACTTTCGAGCCGGGAGAAATGAAAAAACTGGATATGCCAAAAGAGGATCTGGATCAACTCGTCAAAGGATTATCCGCCGTGGTGAATGAGCCCGGAGGTACCGCATATTGGACCGTTCGTTCTAAGCTCACCAAAATCGCCGGCAAAACAGGTACCGCTCAGGTGGTGGGCAGAAAAATCTGCACGTCGAATCAAGAACATGCATGGTTCTATTGGGTATGCGCCTGAAGAAGATCCTGAAATCCTCGTGACAGTTGTGGTGGAAGAGGAGAGCATGGATCCTCGCAGCAGGTCCAATCGCCAAAGCGATCATTGACCAATACATCACACAACAAAACATCGATGGTGTCATTCGGAGGAAGTCATCTTCCAATCAAATCTGTAAAAAAGACGCCTGGGAAACAACATTCGAACAAACGTTGGTGGACGCTGAAAAACTTCCAAACGAAAGCAAAATTCCTGTGGAGAATCATCCTGAAGAGGTTAAGGTTGAGGAAATGTCCCCTGTGGATGAACCCCATTTGATAACACCAGAAGATGAAATTAACTGAGCATAAATACATGAGAAATTTCGACTGGGCCTTGTTTGGCTCGGCCGGGATGATTTAGTTCTTAAGTTGATGAACTTGTACAGTGCAACGTACGGACTCCACATTTCCAAATATTTTTCCGATCAAATTGTGGATCAGTGGCGGTTTGGTGGTCATGTTTCTGACATCATTGATCAACTACCATTTCTTCAATCGCTATGCGTATCTTCTTTATGGATTCACGATGATATTGCTGATCTTGGTGGCATTTATTGGAAGAAGTGCAGGTGGTTCTCCAGCGATGGATTCATTTGGGATTTTTCAACGTGCAACCTTCGGAGATCGTGAAGATCGCTGTAGTCGTGGCACTGGCCGATATTTCCAGGACCATCAAGAAAAGCGGACCATGGGAACCGTGGATTTGATCGTTCCGGCTTTTGATTTCCATTCCTCCGTTTCTGGTGCTCAAGCAGCCGGATTTAGGCACTGGACTGATTGTGCTTTCAGCCGCCGGTATTGATGGTGTGGTTCCATGGGGATTCAACGTCGAATCCTCGTGGTTACAGTCATACTGACCTTGATTTCTATGCCGATCATTTGGAAATTCGGGTTGCATGATTACCAACATGGGTCAATTTATTTCGTTTTTGGATCAGAAAAGATGCCGCGGGAAAGGGCTATCAAGTGACACAGGCCAAAATCGCGATTGGTTCGGGACAGTTTTTCTGGAAGGTTATTTGCAGGGAACGCCAGAGCAAGCTTCAGTTCCTTCAAAGCAGCACACGGACTTTGTATACTCCAATTTTGAGGAGTTTTGGATTCTTGGGTTCGATGGTGCTGTTCGTTCTTTACATCGTTTTTTTTCTGTCTTGTTTTCCAATATTGCAATTAATGCTCGGGATGTGTTTGGTGTTTGCTGGCCTTTGGTTTTTCAGCCACGCTCATTTGTCAAACCATCATCAATCTTGGCATGGAAATGGGATTGCTTCCTGTAGTGGGGATCACGTTGCCACTGCTCAGCCCCTATGGCGGTACATCCTGATTGGGACATTTATCAAGCTGGGGATCATGCTCAACATCAACCGCCGAAAATTGACTTAAATATTTAACTATTGGTGAGAGAAGTGGGTTGGGGGAGAGCCGAGGTGAGCGTTTTTGAGATTTCCCGAGGTGAATGCGAAGCTTTGAAACCGAGGGAAAAACTCAAAGGTAGCTCACCTCAAAAATACAGCGGATTAAACGTGCTTCTTGAGCATGCCTTCCAAACTTGATCTTTTGGAACGGCGGCACCCGATCTGGTCGATCATTTGTCCGTCTTTGAAGAGAATCAATGTTGGAATGCCCTTTGATTTGATTGGGTTGGGGTTTCAGGATTGTCATCGATGTTCATTTTCATGACATTGATTTTTCCTTCATATGCAGTTGCGATGTCGTTTCACGATCGGAGCGATAGCTTTGCACAGGCCGCACCATTCCGCCCAAAAATCCACCAACGTCAGTTTGCCTGATTGAAGAACTTTTTCTTGAAATTGAGCATCAGATACATCAGCAACTAAACCGGCCATGTGAATCTCCCTTTTGTGGATTGTGAATTGATATTTGAAAAATAGGTCACGGTTCCTCGAATGTCAACAATCCTATTTTTAACCTGTTATTTAGGGTATATAAGGAACGCTCATGTCAAATGTTGAAGTTAAAGATTCTGGAAATCTTCAAGAAAAACAAGCGGTTACGCGCTTATTGGAGACTGTTACCCCAGCTTTAAAGGGGTGCTTGTTTTTTGGTCGAGGCAAGGAGAAAAAATCTTTCATTTTGAAGACGGCGAACCGCTTTTTTGAATGCACAATTGCAACAAACACCCCAGGAAGAATTGCTCCAAAAGTGGCAGGAAGACCTTTCCATGGTTTTTATTTGGGGAGATGTCGGTCAATTCGCCAGCGTTGAGTTCTTGCCCAAAGATGTGACAAAGATCAAGCTTCCGCTTCCGCTCAAACACTATGTCTTTCAGGCACTCATATCGAAGTACAAACGCATCAAAAATAAATTTCCACCGACGATGCGATTTGAGATCAACCAAGATGCGAAAAACATCTCCGTGGATGAATTGCAACCGAGTGAGTTCGAGAAGAAAATTTTTTCCACGTTGAGCCAGTCGGAACAGATACGAAAAATTTCCCCGAAGATCGAAAGTACGGATGCGGAAGTGACCCCCATCGTTTTGGCTTTCCGGGAAATCGGCCTGGTACGCGCGGATTCCGATCCAAAGAGAAAACCTCAAGCGATCGCAACACCGCAAGCAGCTGCAAATGTTCCCGGAGGTGATGATTTCACCAAGGCAGATGAGATGAACGTTCTGAACAAGCTCAAGGATATTGATACCATCGATTATTTCGATTTGCTTGGTGTGAAAAACGATATCAACAATGCAGAATTGCAAAAGGTCTATTTTTCGCTCGCAAAAAAATATCACCCGGATCGCATCAAGATGAAAATGTCGATTGCTGTGAAAGATGCGGAGCGGTTTTTTGCCAAAGTCACCGAGGCCTACAACACACTTTCCAATCCGGTTCTTCGCAAAGAATATGAATTCACACATTCAAAAGAGGCAGTGGCTCACGAAGAACTCATGCATAGAATCATGAAGTCAGAATCCGTTTATCTGGAAGGGCAAGCATTTCTCAACAAGAATCAATTCAACGAAGCCGTGGACAAATTGAAAGAAGCCATCGCCATATATGACAAAGAGCCTGAATATTTCATTACGCTGGGTTGGGCACTCTTTCGGCAAGGTGCACGGGATAGGCTTTCAAGTAAGATCGCCGAAGGTAAAAAATTGCTTGTGGATGCCTATGTTCGGGAATATCAATTGGCTTTGGTTTCGTACTATCTGGGTATGGTTTCCAAGCATGAGAACAAAATCGATGATGCCATTAAGTTTTTTCGAAAATGTATCAGCGTAGAACCAACCCATTCGTTGGCAGCATCTGAACTTCGTTTCCTGGAAAGAAAACAGGACGAAAAAGGCGGAAAGAAGAAATAACCCATGGATACGGGCATGATTCAACATATACATCTGGCGTTTGTCGCAATTTCGCTACTACTGGTTTTCATATCTTTGTCGTTTTCGCTGTTTTACTTGGTTCAGCAATGGCAACTCAAACACAAACGCATGTTGCCGCTTTTCTCGCATCTTCCCTCATTGGAAAGATTGGATAAGTATGTTGTTCGTTGTTTGATTCTGGGTGCAGCTTCTTTGTCGATTTTGCTGGTGACAGGCATCTATTTGGCCCACATCGAATGGAAAAGTGACTGGACGCAAAATAAAAAGTTCATTGTCGCGCTGGCCACGTGGATCTGGTTTTTGTTTACGTTGTTGCTACGTTTTCGTCTTGGATACCGTGGTGAAAAGTTTTTTTATTCGATTTTGGTGGGCTTGGGCTTTTTGATTGCCAGCTGCCTGATGGCGTGGATGGTATAGATGAATCTGTTTCTAGTTGGATTGAGTCACAAAACGGCGCCGATTGAGATTCGAGAGAAGCTCCAGTTCTCCAATGATCATTCCATGCAATATATTGAAAAACTGTCGAAGACGCCCGATGTACAGTCGGGAATTGTGCTCTCCACATGCAATCGGGTTGAAATTTATGCCACCGGATACGAAAGCGACCTTCACGAAAAACTCAAAGGTTGTATCTACGATTTTCATCAATTGGGAAAAGACAATCTGGACCCTTATTTCTATTCAAAAACAAATGAAGAGGCTGTTCGTCACTTGTTTTCGGTCGCTTCCAGTTTGGATTCGATTGTCGTAGGGGAGCCGCAAATTTTGGGTCAGGTCAAAGATGCTTATGATACGTCGAAAAAGTTTGGAATGATCGACTCGCTCTTTGAGCAGGTGCTTCAAAAAACATTCTCTGTCGCCAAAAAAGTTAGGAATGAAACCGATATCGGAAAATATGCCGTATCGATCAGCTCCGTAGCGGTTGAATTGTCAGGAAAAATCTTCGACACACTCAAAGGTAAAAATGCCCTTGTTCTTGGCTCGGGTGAAATGGCGGAATTGGCCGTGGCCAATTTGAAACAGAAAGGCATTGAGAAAATATGGATTGCCAATCGTACGTTCGAAACCGCAGCCAAATTGGCCAAGTCGTTTGACGCCTATCCGATTTATCTCGAGCAGTTTCAAGAAGTGATGCCACAAGCCGACATCGTCATTGCAGCGACTGGCATGCAGTCGTATCTGATCACCAAAGACATGGTCGAAAAAAGTCTGGAAGCTCGAAATCAGCAGCCTCAACTTTTTCTGGATATTTCCGTTCCTCGAAACATTCAACCCGGAAGTGGGGGATGTGACCAACGCATATCTATATAACATTGATGATTTGCAAATAATGGTACAGGAGAATCAGCAAGTTCGCATGGAAGCTTCCAAAAAGGCAGATACGATGATCACTGATGCTGAATTGACCGCATTTATGCGTGACTTCAAGCAAAAGTATATTCTCCATCGATTCAAAAGCTTCAGCAACGCATCAGCATGTTGATCGATAACGAGTGGAAAAAATCGTTTCAACAAGGAAATGACTCAGAAATTATCGAACGCTTCAAAGAAGCCATGGTTCAAAAATGCTCGCTTCAATTCCATCCATTTTCTCAAAATGATGACGAGAAATCCATGGAAGAAAAAGTTGTGCTCATTGAAAAAATTTTCGATCTGGAGTCCGAATGAAAGTTAGGGTTGGAACGCGAGGAAGCAAACTTGCCGTGACGCAAGCCAAAAGCTTTCTCAAGGAATTGTCTTTCACGGAATATGATTACGATCTGGTAATCATCAAAACTGTTGGGGATGTTCGTCAGGAAGAACGGTTCACGGATCTTGGCGTGAAAGGAATTTTCACCAAAGAGCTCGATGATGCTCTTTTGCGGCAAAGAAATTGATTTTGCCATTCATAGTCTCAAAGACATTCCATCTCATTTGCATGATGATATTCATCTGGCAGCAGTGAGTCCTTGTTTGGATGCGCGCGACGCGCTGATCTCTTCCAAATATCGTTCGTTGGAAGGTTTGCCCAAAGGCGCCGTGGTGGGGACCTCCAGCGTGCGGCGACACGCGCAAATGCTTTCTCGTCGTCCCGATCTTGTGCTCAAAGAGCTTCGTGGAAATGTCGAAACGCGCATTCACAAAATGACCACCGGAGAATACGATGCCGTTTTGCTCGCCGCAAGTGGCGTCAAGCGCGTGGGCCTTGAAAATCAAATTCAGCAATACCTTTTGATCCAAAATCTTCGTCCCGGTCAGGGAATCCTTGCGGCCAATGGCCCTGACGGAAACGGTACTGAAAAACCTCAAGCGCAAACAAGACCCACAAGCCAGCGATCCAGGCCCTGTTGCTGCGTGAATTCATGGCTGGCGGCACAAGGCGGATGTTCAGTTCCATTGGGATGCTATCTGCGGAAATAAAAGGTGATATAATAGACATGTGGGGATACCTCTCCAGTCCGGATGGAAAAACAGGTGATTTTGAAACATGGTTGTCCGCGGAGCAGAAATATCTCATCGTGAATCAACTTCTGAAAAAAATGGAAGCCAAAGGTTTCCGTTCCATCCTGAAAAAAGATCCACGGATCCAGAAACTGATTTTTGGAGGATGAGTGTCGGGAAGCCGAGTACTCTAGTTAATTTTCCACTCCAGGGAAAGCGTGTGTGATCCCCTCACGCAATCACCCGAGCAGTGTGGAGAAAATTGGAACGCATGCTCAATATCGAGCAGGTAGTCACCATCAAGATCTTTGACCATCGATTTCAAGCTCGCTCGACATCTCGAACAAATCGAACGCGATTTCCAATCTGAACAGCATGATTTTGCTGGTTCTCACCAGCCAGAATTCTTTTGAGTTTTTACACAAACTTCTCAGGCAGCAAGGCATTGAAAAATTGCCAGACAAACTCAAAATTGCGGTGGTGGGGGATGAAACCAAGCAGGTGGTGGAAGACGCTGGATTCAAAGTTTCCTATGTTCCTGAAAATCAAAAGACTTCGGATCAACTTGCTGAATATCTGATTGAGAAAGTCAGGCTCAGCCGCAAAAAGGTTTTTTTCCCCAAATCCAGTCTGTCCAACTCCAAACTTCCGGATAAGTTACGCAAAGCTGGAGCTTGGGTGGATGATATCGTTTTGTATGAGACTTCGACCAATCCTGATTCCCAGAATATTTTCAACGCCGTGATGGGCTATCCGGTGGACTGGATTTTGTTTTCTTCTCTGTCGGCCGTGCGGAAGCTTCTTTCATTCGCTTCATATGAAGAAGTGCAGCTCTGGATTTTTGATCTTGGGCATCAAGAATGGTTCCATCGGAGCCACAACCACCAAGGAACTCATTGAGATGCACATTCCCAGGGCGATTCAATCCCCCCGCCCATCCTCGAAGGTATTGATTCAATCGATCAAAGAGTTTGAAGAATACGAACAGTTTTAGTTCAAATGCGATCTGGAATTACAGGTGAGCTACCTTTTTGAGCATTCGCGGCATCAAAGCTTCGCATTCGCCGCAGAAAATCTCAAAACGCCTGCTAATTTACACACATGATCTGTCCTATCGAATCTCCAATTCCAAAGATTCCCTGAGTCTAATTTTATATTCGACCCTAAACATCATAATGCTATTCTAGATCCATGATTTCTAAATGGAGAAAGTCTTTTGGATTGTCATTCAAATCGCTGTATTCACATTTAGTTGCTATGGCATTGCGACCAATCGTGAAGCATTGGGCGGTCTCGACTCATCATGGTTGTCAGCGCTGCCATTCTCATTTTTATAATTATTGACCTCATTTTTTTTGGTCATTGAACATAAATTCGTTTCCCTGAAAACGCTAACACTTATTAATCCAACAAAACAGGTGGTATTGCATTCGCAAATAATGATTGTGGGGATAATAATTGGCCAGCTTGTTTTTAAATCTATCGTTTTTCGTACTCTTGTTAAAGAACTTGATCGTCAAATTTGTAATCCTGAAGGCGTTGGCATTTTTGGGCGAATGGTTTCCATCTGATTTTGAATTGAATGAGAATTTCAAAAGCTTTGTATTTATGAAGAAGATAGAACAATTACCATACTTACTATATAGCTAGAATTCGTTTTAACCTACGATAACCAAGAAACACTAAAAATCTTACTTATTGGGGAGAAAAAAGTGGAACAGTAAATCCAATGTTGTCAAAAATTCAACCTTCGAATCAAGTGTATTGTTTTTATTCTGGTAGTGGATTGCAAAGATCTCAAATTTTGTTTAGTTACGATGGGAAGGAATTACGTTGGGAAGATAAAGGACCTGGTTCAATTTCAAACAAAACCATGTACTGATACCCAAGGAGATTTACCGATCACATGTCGTCTATCATAAGAAGAAGTAACTTTAGTATTCCAAATTCACATCGTATGTATGGGTTCAGTGCACTGGTGAGTTGGGAGGGGAGCGTTTTTGAGATTTTACTTAAGTGACTTGCGCTTCCCAGCCCGAGCCTGCGGAAAATGCTCAAAAAGGTAGCTCACCTAAATAAGAAGTATTTCTAGAGCCTGTGCTGACAAATCCTGTCATCACTTTTGGGGTAGAAGTAGGTCGATTTTTGAGGGAGGAGCTGGCCTTTTTTTGCAGGTTTTGAGGATTTTCCCTGTGGTCACTTTGTCGGACTCCAAAATGGTGGATAGCACTTTGTGATACGAAAAAATCAAATCGCGCGACGGCGCGATCAGCGCCAGAATGTATTGTTCTTTGCCTTTTTCCTGCGCGTATTTTTGAGCGGTCGCAAATCTATGATGACCATCAGCGATCAGTAAGTATTGATTTTAAGAATGCGTTGAGCTTGTAATCGAAGACGGATTGTCGATCACCCCGAATTTGTAATCGATGCCATCGTTTTTGTATTTCACTTTTTGAAGATCAAGCGATCGACTTTGTTTTTTCAAAAATTGCGTAGTTTCTTTTTTTCATCTTCATAAACCAGAAAAAATAGGGAGCTGACGTGGGTTTTGGAGCTTTTCAAAAGTTCCAAACGATCATGCACGGCTTCTGGAAAAAACTTTTCATGCGGAACGATGAATTTATTCTTTCGAACAGGAATGAGCGAAGATTCCGCTTCGGGTTTTGGTTTTCCCTTTCCATTTGAATTTTTCGAGGTGGTAAAACGCCGGTTTTTTATCCTTTGATCAGGATGTTTTGCTTTTTCCATTGCGTGATCCATTTGGCGATGTGCGTATTTGTCTTTTCCATGCTTGTCCCGGACGTTGAAAGACAAATGAATGGAATTGTGGGGGCTTGCTTGGCCAGCTGATCGGCTAGGGTTTCATCGATCACATCATAGGGAGGACAAACCGTATCGGTCAGGATTGATTTTCTGGGGAATTGTAGCGCGTGGCTTTGAAAGGAATGGGTTTCATAAATGGGATTGGTTCAAAGCTTCCTGATGTCTTCCTTACTTCACTCCTCGCGCAGGATTTTCCATCCTTCGGCGCTGCAATCCACGATCGTCGAAGATGGTCCACGTTTGGAAGGTTTGATTTCCTGGATGAGCACAAACGAATCTTTGGGGAAAATCCGGAAAAATTCCATGGGATCTTCAGGGGATTCTTTATCGCTGACATTGGCGCTGGTGGTGGTAATGGGACGTTTATATTTCAGCAAAAGATTTTGAACCAGCGGGTGTCCGGAAACTTTGAATCCGACGGTGCCGTTGTGGGAAATGCCTTTGGGAAAACGATCGCACTTCAAAATGATGGTGAGGGGTCCTGGCCAGAAAGCCTGGATCAAGGCTTGAGCCGTCGGTGGAATATCATCGCAATATTGTGCAAGGTCCTTTTTGCTCGGCAGAAGAATCGGAAGAGGTTTGTTCATTGCGCGCTTCTTGATTCGAAAAAGATATTCAATGGCTTCGGAATTTTGGGCATCCACGCCCATACCATACAAGGTTTCGGTCGGATAAATCACGATTTTGCCACGATCCAGATAATCGATCGCAGAGTTGAAATTGGGTGTTGAATTAGATGGATTCACCGATGTCCTTGCGGAATTGCATTCCGTTGAACTTGATGCGGGAGATTTCCTGATACGCAGTTTCTCGCGCATGATCCATGTCTTTTCCCAGGGCTGTAACAGTGAGGACGCGTCCGCCTGCCGTGATGACTTTGTCGCCAGCGGTGGCTGTGCCCGCATGGAAAACAAGTGGGGACTGACTGGAATTGGTGATCCCTTCGATGACCTGACCTTTTTCCGGGCTAGAAGGATAACCTTTGGCCGCAAGAACAACTGTCAGACATGCGTCATCGATCCAGTGCAACTCATGTTTGGCAAGATGGCCTTGAGCTGCATCGACCATGACGTCAAGCAAATCGTTTTGAAGACGTGGAAGAATGACTTGGGTTTCTGGATCGCCAAAACGTGCGTTGAATTCCAGAACCTTGGGTCCATCTTTGGTGATCATCAGACCCGCGTACAAAATGCCAGTGTAGGTGATTCCCTTTTGTTTGAGTGTGTTCAGAATCGGTTGAAAGACGTGCTCATGGACGGTTTGTTCAAGCGTGTCGTCGAAAATCGGAGAGGGAGAATAAGCTCCCATACCGCCGGTATTGGGGCCAAAGTCTCCGTCGAGCAAACGCTTATGATCTTGCGCGCTGGCCAGAAGTTGATACGTGTTTCCATCACAGATCGCCAGCACGGAGCATTCGCGACCTTCCAGAAAGTCTTCAACGATCACACGGTTACCGGATTCACCGAAAACTTTATCGACAAAAATTTGATTGGCGAAATCAAGGGCGAGTTGTTTGGTGGTACAAACGGCAACGCCTTTACCGGCCGCAAGACTGTCAGCTTTGAGCACAATCGGATATTTGCAAGTGTTCAGGGTGGTTGAGTTGCTTCAAAGGTGTCGAAAACTTCATAGGCTGCGGTTGGAACTTCCGCATCCACCATCACCTGTTTGGCAAATTCTTGAGGCTTCCAATTGAGCGGCTTGTTCATCCGGCCCGAAAATCAATTTATTGTTCTTCCGAAAAAGATTCACGATGCCCAAAGCGAGCGGTTTTTCAGGTCCGACGAAAGTGAAGTCGATGTTTTCTTCCTGGGCGAATTGCAAAAGGTCTTCGATGTTTTCGGCTGGAATGGAAACGATTTTGGTTTTGGGAAGTTTGGCAATCCCGGGGTTGCCGGGCGCAACATACAGCTCGGTGAGCTTAGGACTTTGGGAGAATTTCCATGCGAGGGCATGTTCACGACCCCCAGAACCGATAAGAAGTACCTTCATGACCTCAATCTTGTACGAAAAAACAAAGAAAAGATCAATCCTTTCAAGCACCTAAGGTCTTAAAACCAATATAGGAGATTCTGGGCCGTGAAACTATTTCCAGTTGTCATTGACGAGCATATATCCATCAGCAATGCCGTATTTGCAGATTTTTACGTCTTTGAGGCGCATTCGATTCAACAGTGTTTCCACCAGAATCAAATTGGTCACCATGGTGTCCGCGTATTTATCTTTGATCGCAGCATCATCTTTTTCCAGATAATTTGTCAGGGCTGTTGAAACATCATCGAGGGTATAACTTTCATTTTTCGATGTTGCTTTGGGAATGGAGAATTGATGTACGCCACCGATGCCGATGAGTTCGAAATTTGCGGGAATTTTATCAAACTGATTCTCCGGAAATATGTCCTGGATTGCTTTTTGACTTTCAGCAAGATGCATTTTTCCAATTGGATTTGGCGTTTTGATTTTTGAAGGATCTTTTTTGAGCACGTCCTGCAGGATTTTGTTTTTTACGGTCTCAGCGCCTTTTTCAAACATCAACATTTTGATCTTGGTTTTGCTTTCCTTGAATGTGATTTGCTGGCTTCCGCCACCGATATCCCAAACAATGGCCTTGGATGGATCTTTCGCTAGGCTAATGCCAGCAGCAAAACCCAATTTGGCTTCTTCTTCCTGGGGAATGATTTTGAAAGGTATTGATGTGTTTTTTGAAAAACGATCGAGCGATTCTTTTCCGTTTTTGGACTGTCGAAACGCCGATGTTGCAATGCCGCGCCATTGAACTGATTTTTGTCCGGTTTTGGTAAGAGCTGAGATTACGGATACCTCGGCTTCCGCCGCTTTTTTCAATGTTTCAATGGCATGTTCGCCTTGTTCAATGATGGTAGGGGCGAAGGAGTTCTGATTGTCAGTCAATGATTGTTTGTATCCGACTTTTTCACTGCCTTGAAACAGTTCTGCATTGATTTTTTGCAGGCATTTGTCAATCGTGCTGACGTTGACCTTGGTAGATCCGGAACCGACATCAAATACGCCGCGAACAAACTGCGATGGATCGCTCGCAAGCAGGGTGCTCGGTAGCATCAGACTGATGGCAAGGAGCGCAAAACTTTTTTCATATCATCCTAGTGTTTGAAGTGTCGTACGCCCGTGAAAATCATGGCGATGCCATATTCATCGGCTGCATTGATCACTTCTTGGTCTTTGATGGATCCACCCGGTTGAACGATGCAGGATACGCCACCTTTGACCGCTTCATCGATCGAATCGCGGAAAGGAAAGAATGCATCGGAGGCCAGGGCCAGGGTTTTCATTGTTTTGACCTGGATTTTGTTCATGGCGATTTTGCTGGAGTCCACACGACTCATTTGGCCTGCGCCGATGCCAACAGTTTGATGTTGATTGGAAAGCACGATTGCATTGGATTTTACGTGTTTGCAAACTCTCCACCCCAGGTCTAGTGCCGCAAGTTCTTCGCGCGTTGGTTGACGTTTGGTGACGACCTTGGCTTTGTGAAGATCTTCGATGGAATTGTCCTTTTCTTGGATCAAATAACCATCAAGGATTTTTTCACTTCATAGCCTTGCATGCGTTTTTTTGCTTCTGCTAAATCCACTTCCAGCAAGCGCAAATTCTTTTTCTTTTCCAGAATGCCGATGGCTTTTTCGGAGAATTTTGGAGCGATCATGATTTCGGTGAAAACTTCCGAGGCGCGCATCGCGGTTTTTTCATCCACCTCATGCGAGAAAATCACGATACCGCCAAAGGCAGATACTGGATCGCACGAAAGAGCTGATTCATAGGCATCGCAAAGATTGTTTCCAGCGCGACCGACACCACAAGGATTGGTGTGTTTGAAGATCGCAACGGTGTATTCCTTTTGGCAATCTTGCATCAGCTCAATCGCTGCATGCACGTCCATCAAGTTGTTAAAGGAAAGTTGTTTGCCTTGAAGCACACGATCGATGATGCTTTTCCCGAGTGCTTTGGATGGAAGGGCGAAAACGGCACGTTGGTGAGGGTTCTCACCGTAGCGGAGCGGAAGCTTCTCTTTGAGTCCAAGGTTGATGGTGTTGGGAAGTTCCGACGATAGGGATTGGAAGTAGGTCGAGATCGAGGCATCGTACGCAGCCGTTTTTTCAAACACGGTGCGTGCGCATAGTTTACGATAATCCAACGAGGTTGAACCTTTGTGTTTGGTGATCTCTTCGATGAAGGCAGGATATTGGGCAGGATCCACAAGCACCGTAACAGATTCATGATTTTTGGCCGCAGAACGAAGCATGGTTGGTCCGCCAATATCGATGTTTTCGATCAAGGTGTCGTAGTCATTGGTTTTAGCCAAGGTTTCATCAAATGGGTAAAGATTCACAACAACCAGGTCAATCGTTTCGTAGTTCTGGGATTTGAGCTGGCCCAGATGATCAGCGTTTCTTTTGGCCAAAAGCCCGCCATGGATTTTTGGATGGAGGGTTTTGAGACGCCCATCGAGCATTTCAGGAGCTTGGGTGAAGTCAGAAACTTCGATAACAGGAATTTTGTTTTCCGATAGGAATTTGGCGGTGCCGCCGGAAGAGATGATTTGAACTTTATGTTGATGAAGGGCCTGCGCGAGCTCCAAAAGCCCGCTTTTATCACTCACACTGATCAATGCCCGTTCGATTTTGCTTCCCATAATGAATCCCCCTGCAGAAGCTATAATACGGAACTAGGTGATTGGGAATTGAATTTCGTCAGGGATTCGAGTTGTTTGGCGGAGTCTGCCTGGATGGTGATGTGGCCGATCTTGCGGCCGGGGCGAGGAGACTTTTTATAGTCATGAACGTGGACTTGTCTGGACGGTGGGAGTTTTTGAGGAATTTCGCCGATGCAGTTGATCATCGCGCTTAATCCCTTGTCTTTTGTGCTTCCCAGCGGCAAATCCAAAATTGCTCGAAGATGGTTTTCAAACTGGCTTGTTTGCGCTCCTTCAATGGTCCAGTGTCCTGAATTGTGAACACGCGGGGCAATTTCATTGGCGAGTAGTTTGTCTCCCACTTGAAACATTTCCAGGGTCATCACGCCCACATATTGAAAATGATCCATGATTTTCCAGACCAATTCTTGAGCTTGCTTTGTCATGGGGTCGCTCGGTTTGTTGTGGGTTATGCGCAAAATGCCATCGCGGTGCACATTTTCGCACACGCTGTAGTAGCGCATCTCGGCTTTTTGATTGCGCACACCGATCATCGAAATTTCGCGATCGAAGTTCACCCAGCTTTCAGCGATCAAGGACGAATGGCCTAATTTTGTCCAGGCGATATCGATGTCGTTTTCAGCACGAACCACAAATTGACCTTTGCCGTCGTACCCCTGCGAAACCGTTTTGAGTACAATTGGAAATCCAAGCGTCTGACACGCTTTTTCCAAATCATGGATGGAATTTACGGCTGAAAAACGATTGGTTGGAATGAACAATCGATTGAAAAGATTCTTTTCCTTGATTCGATTCTGAGCATGTTCAAGAGCTGGCGGAGAAGGGTGAATGCGGACGTATTTGGAAAGAATTTCCAGGCTTTTGGCTGGAACATTTTCGAATTCAAAGGTGACAACGTCGGAAGCTAGTGCCAGTTTTTCCAAGGCACGAGTATCATCGTATGCTGCGATGATTTTCTCACCGAATTCAAACGCACAAGCTTCTGGAGAAGGATCCAGAAAAGTAAACGTGTGACCCAAGGGCCGTCCCGCTTGAGCCATCATCATGGCGAGTTGTCCTGCTCCGAGTATTCCGATTTTCATTTTTTACGTGGGTCGGGGTTTTGAAGGACGGTATCGGTTTGATTCTTGCGAAAATCTTCCAAAGGCTTTTTGAATTCAGGATGTTTGTTGGCCACGATCGACGTTGCCAAAAGGGCTGCATTGATCGCACCAGCGCGACCAATGGCCAACGTTCCCACAGGAACACCAGCTGGCATTTGCGCAATCGATAAAAACGAATCCACGCCTTGAAGCGCTTGAGTCAGAATTGGAACGCCCAATACTGGGAGCGAAGTTTTGGAAGCTGTCATGCCAGGAAGGTGAGCGGCTCCTCCAGCCGCAGCAATGATGACTTCAATGCCTCGACCTGCTGCTGCTTGCGCAAATTCAAAAAGTTTATCGGGGGTGCGATGAGCTGAAACGACTTCAGCTTCGAACGGAACGCCGAGTTCTTCGAGTTTTTTCGCACAGTGGTCCATCGTTTCCCAATCTGATTTGGATCCAACGATGATGGCGACAAGTGGCTTCATATTACATTCCTGTGCCGCGGAGAACTGGGAGTAATGCTTTGAAATCGTTGTCGGTGAATTGTAGACCAATGCCGACAAACGGATTTTTGCCGCCAACTTGGCTGAGCAGATCGTCCACACCACCAGTGAGGATCACGTGTTGATAAAGATAGAGTGTTCCATACAAACGCATGTGAGGACGATTGTTCGGACGACCGAGGTCAAACATTTCTCCGGTGAGGATGAGTCGGTCTTTGAAGAAATGGTAGTCCAAGCCCACGCCGCCCTGGCTGCGGATCAAGCCTACCCGTAAGGTGGCATCCCAAAATCTTTTGGCGAATTGAACTGTAAAGGTTAACCCCGAGTTGGTTTGGATCGTTTGGGTCGAGGTAGATGTTCCACCCGAGTTGATGATGGTATCGGTCACGACCGTTTCCCCAACCGGTGAATCCACAAGCTCAAACCAAATGTATTTATCCGGTCCAGGTGAAATGATGATGGCAAACAAGTTTTGAAGTTCACTGTTGGACATTAAATATTCACCACGGTAGCGGAATTTCAATTGAACACGGGTGAATAAGCCAAGCGTGGAGTTCACGCCATTGAGTGTGTCGTTCAAGTTGTTGACGGTGGTGTCGTCGTTGATGAGTTTTCCAAGTGACCCTTCGCCATTGTTGATTTTTTGAACCACTTGATTGAGTGAAGCGACGAGTTCTCTGATTTCTCCGCGATTCTCGATGGAGATCTGGTTGATTTGGCGCGTGAGAGAAGCCACATTGTCCATGATTTCGTTGATGGTGCCTTGATTTTCACCCACGATCATGTTGATTTTGTCGGTGATATCACGGAGGTTGGCGATGGTTTTACCCAAAGCACCTCTTGGATCATCCGATTGTAGAAGGTCTTTAAGCACGTCCGCTGTTTCGGCCAACGTTTTCTGAAGTTTTTCAAAGTCAGATTGCGATTGAGTGGACATGATTCGTCCCCCATCTGGCAATTCGATCTTATCGGGGCTTCCAGGGACAAGGACAACGTAACGATCTCCAAGCACACCACGGTCACGGATGAGCAGAGCAGCGTCTTCGTACACTTTCACCTTTTTGTTGATGACAACGGTGACACGCGCTTTATTTTCGATCAATTCAATGGTGTCGACATAACCCGAGACAATACCGGAGACTTCCACTGGAATTTTTGGAATCAGACCCGAGACGGATTCGAAATCAGCATAATAGCTGTTGGATGAACGCCCAGCAGAGTGCTGGCGATTCACCTGAAGAGACATAAAAATGATCACGCCGAGACCTAAAATGGCGAACAAACCGACGGCGAATTCTGTGTTTTTAAATCTCATGCGGGTATTTTATCCATATTTGCTTGGGCATCTAAGAATTTTCGAACAAAAGGCTGTTTCGAACGTTTGAATTCCTCCGTTGTGCCTTGTTCCACGACCTTGCCTTGATCAAACATCACAACCTGATCAGCGACCTTGTACGTCAAGGACAGATCATGGCTGATGATCAAAAACGTCACAGGGTAACGTTGATGTGTGTTCAAAATCAGTTCTCCGATCTGATTGGTCGTGATCGGATCCAATCCTGTGGTCGGTTCATCGAACAAAACGATCTTGGGGTCTAACATAAGCGCGCGGGCTAGGCCAACTCTTTTACGCATACCGCCAGAAAGTTCGTTTGGCATTTTGTGATTGATATCTTTGAGGCCAACTTCCGATAGTTTTTGTTCCACGCGGTGGGCGATTTCCTGGTCGTTTAAATCGGTGTGTTCACGCAATGGAAAGGCCACATTTTCAAATACGTTCATGTCATCGAAAAGAGCTGCATCCTGGAAAGCATCCCAAATTTCATGCACACGGTCCATCTGCTTTTCAGTTATACCAACGATTTCCTGCCGTCGATTTCAATGCTGCCGGAATCCGGTTTCAGTAGGCCAATCAAGAGTTTCAAGAACACAGATTACCCGTTCCTGACGAACCCATGATGCAAGTGATGGAGTTTTCAGGAATTTCAAGATCGATTCCATTGAGAACCTTTTGTTGACCGAATGCTTTAAAAACTTCACTTACTGCGATCATAATTAATTAAAAAAGAAGGGCGGTTAGGAAGTAATCAAACACGAGAATGGATACTGACGACAGTACCACAGCCTCCGTAGTCGATCGGCCGACGCCTTCCGCGCCACCTTGGGTGAAAAAACCTTTGTAACAAGAAATCGATGCGAGAATCAAACCGAATACCGCGGATTTGAACAAGCCTTCCACAATGTTGTTGGTGCTGGTGTAGGTGATGATTTTTTCGATGAAGATCGCGTGGTTGATTTTGAGCAATCCCACGCCCACGATATAGCTTCCGATGATGCCGATGAAATCGAAAAGCGCGGTGAGGATCGGTGTCACCACAACGCACGCAAATACGCGTGGGGCGACCAGGTAACCCATGGGATTGATGGCCATGGAAGTCAGAGCGTCGATTTGTTGGGAAACCTGCATGGTGCCGATTTGAGCCGCCATGGCCGAGCCAGAGCGCGCCGTGATCATCAGCGAAGCGAGCACGGGCCGAGTTCTTTGGAAATCGAAAGTGCGCACACCGGCACCGGTCAGTGTTTCAGCTTGGAAAAGTTGGAACGCGCGTCCTGTCTGAAGTGCCATCACCATTCCCGTGAAAAGGCCGGTGAGCATCACGATAAACATCGAATTTACACCGATGGTTCTCATTTGGATGAGCATCAGATTCCATCGAATCTTATCTCCCACAAGCTGACGCATCGATTGGCCGATGAATACGAGAAAAAACCGAAACTTTGGATCGAGGGCTGAATGCTTTGAACGTGTCGATGACGAAACGACCAACGCGTTCGATGATGCTGGTAATAATGTTCATGCGTGCTTGGTTCGTAATACTCGTGGACTGATTCTAGTTAGTACTTCATAGGGGATTGTTCGGTCAACTTTTGCATAATCCCATGCATTGGGCTCTTTTTTGGCTCCACCGCCCATCAGATGAATTTCATCGCCCACTTTGCCCCTTTGACCTTGCTGATGTCGATCATGACCAAATCCATGCAGACATTTCTCAGAATCGGGCATTTCTGTCCTTTATATCCCACATGCATGCCTTGTAGTTTCGGGCAAAGCCATCCCCGTATCCGACGGCAGTGTGGCGATGGTCATGCGTTTTTTCGCCTGGAATGAGCGGTTGTAGCTTACGCTATCCCCTTGTTCAAATGTTTGATCTGCATGATGTTGGTTTTCCAGGACATCACGGGCTTGAGTTTCAAGTTGGATTTGAGTCAGGGCTATAGCCATACAGTGAAATGCCCGGGCGTACCCACTCGCCATGACTCTTGTTGTTGAAAATTCCACCACTGTTGTCCATGTGGGTGACAAATGGTCTTCGGCAGACGGTGGCCAGCATGGTGACAGCTTCATTGAAAACGAAATTCTGCTGAGGAGTAAATGACTTTTTTTGATTTCGGATTCTACCCAATGTGTGAAGACACCCTCCATGTAATGAGGAAAAGAGGATAGAAAGCGAGCCACGTCCATCATCATGTCGGTTGAAATACCCAAACGATTCATTCCAGTTTCGATTTCAAGGTGGAATGTCAGCGGGTGTTTGTGGCGCTGGAGCAGTTCTAGATCCTCAAGTTGGATGCACAACCACGGTGATGTTGAATTCGTGGGCTGCATCCAGAATTTCTGGATTGAGTTTGCCAAAACTGATGATTCGATTTTCATAACCCAAGTTCGCGGAGTTCCATCGCTTCGGAACATATTGGCTACGCCCAGCCCGACCGCTCCGGAGCTTTTCGCAATATTCGGAGATGATGTCCAGATCGTGACCGTACGCATTGCTTTTCACCATTGGCAAAATGCCAGTTGGGGCGAAATCTTGAAGTAATCAACTTCCAATTGTGTTCGAATGCTTTCCAGGAAATTTCTGCCACGCTGGAAGCGAAACAGGTGTCGTTGTTGGATTCGACTGACATTATAGTGACAGCGCCTGTACGATTTCCGCAACGCTTTGGAAGCGGTCTTCAGGTTTTTTGCATGCATTTCAAAATGACATCGTTCATCACTTCAGGAATGGTTGGATCGATTTCTTTTGGATCGGAGGTTGTGTGTGCAAATGATGGTATCCAAGATCGCCTTTGGAGAACGGAAGTGTGCCCAGGCACATCTCAAAGATGCAGATGCCTAGGGAATAAATATCCGTGCGATGATCCGCAGGTTTGCCCAAGGTTTGTTCAGGCGACATGAAGGATGGCGTACCCCCGATGATGGACTGTTCGCTCTGCAAATTGTGGATCACCTTGGCCAATCCAAAATCCATGATCTTGATGAGTTTTTGTTTGGTCCACATGATGTTGCTGGTTGTGAGATCTGCGATGAACCACGTTTTTGAGGTGCATAATCCAAAGCTGCAAGCTGCTTTAACAATTCCATCACAACTGGATAGGCGAATTTCCTTTTTTCTTCAGAATTTTCTTGATGGTTTTCCCGTCGATGACTTCCATCGAAATGTAGTAGTCACCATCTTGAATGCCACAGTATCGAAAACGGTGATGATGTTCGGATGATTGAGTGCCGCAGCTGATTTGGCTTCACGAATGAAAGTTTGAATCACACGATCATTGTTCTTGATCGAGGTTGGCAATACTTTGAGTGCCACTTCGCGGTCCAAGCGAGCGTCTTTGGCAAGATACACAACACCCATGCCACCACGTCCGATTTCTTTGATAATTTCGTAGCGACGCTCTCCACCGATACTGGTCGGCATTGTATGTGAAGCAGTTTGTCCGCCGGAAGTGCGGATTGGAGTGGCACGCGAAGCCTGGGAAACACGAGAAAGTGTTTTTTCTTGAATCATCTGGAGAATTTTGTTGGCTTTTTCTGTTGCAGGCTCCTCAATTTTATTCTGAGCTAACATCGTTTCCAAAATTTCGAGGGACTTGAAATCTTCTGCGTTGTTGTATTGTTCGCTCAAGGCAAAATAGTGGAGCGTGTTCAAATCACGTGAGGTCAGTTTGTCTGCTTCAGATAACGACTCTTGGAAGTAATCGCAGGCTTTGGTGTAATCGCCGGAATCGTAGGCAACTCTTCCGCGAACAAACAGCCCAAATCGATGTTTTGGATCGGAGGCGCTGATTTTTTCCACAGCAGCCAGTGCTTGTTCAGGGATTTTTTTGGAAAGGAAATACTCCGCCATTTCCAAATACTGTCCTGTCCGGTCATACAGATCCAAAATCTTGTGTTCGAATTTTCCTTCACGATAGGCCACGAGCGCATCGTCGTAGTATTGGGCTTTTTCGAAATTTTCTCCGGCTTTCAAGAATTCTTTTTCATCCATGTACATCTTGCCGGCAAGATAGTGTTGACCGGCAAGTTCATGCATCTCCGCTGCTTTTTTGTATTCCTGCAGGTCTGCATACAGATCTGCGCAGCGTGCGTAATCTTGCGCTTCTTTGAATTTTTCAACCGCGTTGAGAAGTTCTCCTTGTTGGAAAAGATGTTCACCTTCAAGTCTTGCGGATTCCTGGGAGTTGTTGGTTTTTTTCAAAAGCTCCGAAGCCAATCTGAAATCGCCGGTTTCCTCAGCCAGCGACGCAGCTTTTTCGAGATCACCTTTTTGTGAGAGAGCTTGCGCAATTTTCTGTTTGTTCTGGATTTTTTTGTAAAGATCGATGGCCTCATCCCACTTTTTGTTTTTCTCGTACAGCAACCCAGCTTTCATAGCGATGCTGGAGATTTTTTGAGAAGGAACAGAGCTCATATCGGGAGATTCCGCTTTCCAGACTTGGTAGAAATATTTTTCGATCATTTCGGCGGTTTTTATTTCTTCGCCCACCGCCAGGAAATTTTCCGCGGCTTTGAAGTATTCACCGATTTTTGCAAACAGTTCACCCGCGCGCTGATGTTTTTTTGCGGTTTGATAAAGCTCTCCAAGTTCCACCAGTTTTCCATTGCGCTGATAGAGCTCTTCGAGTTTATCGAAGGCGCGTATTTTCAGGTAAATGTCTCCGACCTTGGCCAGATCGCCACCTTTTTCATACAGGCCCACGGCTTTTTGAAGATTTTTGCGATTGGCATAAATATCGCCGGCACGACTATAAAGTTTACCTTCCTGAAATACCTGCGCGGCTTGTTCGTCCTCGCCCATTTCCAGGAGTTTTTCACCAGCTTTGGAATATTCCCCTTCACGAATGAGGCTTTTGATTTCGCGATTATTGTATAAAAGTCGAAGGGGTGGGAGTTTTTGACGAAGCCAGTCGGCTTTTGGGCTCATCACATAGCGATAAAGTCCGTAGAGAACCGCAACGCACGCACCCATGCGGAATACCTGGTTCACCCAGGCATTTTGCTCGATATAAGTTTGAATCGTCACCCAATTCATGAAAAATAACGCCTTGTTTTCATTCCCTTTTCAAAGTGTTGTTGACAACCTTGAACAAAGCATTCTACAAGAAAAACCAAAAATCAGTTAGGAGTAATTGCATGTCGGGAAGTGTTAATAAAGTCATTCTTTTGGGTCGTTTGGGTGCTGATCCAGAAATTCGTTACACAGGCACCGGAACACCTGTTGCAACCTTGAGTGTTGCGACCAACAAAACCTGGAAAAACAAAGAAGGTCAAAAGCAGGAAAAAACAGAATGGCACCGTGTCATTTTGTGGAACAAGCTTGCTGAACTTTCCGGACAGTATTTGAGCAAAGGCCGCGAAGTTTATATCGAAGGCGAACTTCAAACCCGCAGCTGGGAAAAAGACGGTCAGAAAAAATACACCACTGAAATTGTGGGCAACACCATGCAGTTCATCGGTTCGGCTGGCGCAGGTAAAGGCGCTGGAGTAGCGACCGACGATATGCCACCAGATCTTCCTCCGCCTCCAGGACAAGACGGTACAGAAGACGATATCCCGTTCTAGATTATGCAATCACAGATAGCGGATAGCTGATAACAGATAACAGATAGCTGAAAAACTCAGTTATCGGCTATCTTGCTATCGGTTATCAGTTATCTGAAAAGATCGATTAATTACAAAAGGGAGCTCGAAAGAGCTCCCTTTTGTTATTGTTCGGATTTGGAAACTTGGCGGGATTCCTTGATCACCCAATTTTTGGCTTTGGAATCATAATTCCAGGTTTGAAGTTCCTGGCGGTAACCCAAGTCCTGAGTGGAATTGTCGTACGCGCTGAATTCAACCAGCACGGTGCCGACTTTTTTGTCCTTATCCATACCAATGTCCAAAATCGAGTATTCCACGATGCGAGAGCGGGAGAAGTCTTTGGAATACTGTTCAATCAGGGAGCGTTTGTTGCTTTCCGCCATATAAGCAGAGGCTGCTTTCACGCTGGACCAACGCAGACTTTCATTGAAAGACTCAATGCGATCCGGAAGTTGAGCATTGCGAGCTTTGGCGCAAGCGGCCAAACATAAAATAGCGATCAAAAGTGTTTTTTTGGATTTCATGGGGTCCATTATTCAGGTCGATTCACCGATTGGCAAGCTTAGAATAGGGCCAATGAACCCCTTGATTTTTGGGTGGTTTGGAGCTATATATCCCCCGAAACAAAGAGTAAAAATATAAGTTATTGAAATTATTAAGAATAAGGGTTAATACTGTGCAAGAAAAATCTAAAATTATCGAAAAATTCAAAACACACGACAAAGACACTGGGTCTCCTGAAGTCCAAGTTGCATTGCTTACGGATCGTATCGATTCTTTGACTGAACACTGCAAAGTTAACACGAAAGATGTTCACTCACGTCGTGGATTGTTGAAAATGATCAGCGCGCGTCGTCGTCAATTGGACTATGTTCGTGGCCAAAACGAATCCCGTTATCAAAAATTGATCGGCGATCTCGGCCTACGTAAATAATCATGGCGACCTCACGGGTCGCATTTTTGAAAATATACATAGCCGTGCTTGACCGAATCAAACAACTGATTCCAACCAATCGTTTCAAAACGAAACCACTCTTTAAAACAGAAAAGAGAAACAATATGAAAAAAGTATCTATTAATTTTTGTGGTCGACCTCTGTCGATCGAAACCGGCCGTATGGCCAAACAAGCCAACGGCGCAGTTTTCGTCCAATTCGGAGAAAGCGCGTTGTTGTCCGCTGCCGTTGCAGCACCTACAGCGAAAGAGGGACAACCGTTCTTCCCATTGTCTGTAGATTACCAAGAAAAATTCGCATCTTCCGGAAGAATCCCAGGTGGGTTTTTCAAGCGCGAAGGAAAACTCTCCGAACGTGAAGTTTTGATTTCCCGTTTGGCTGATCGTCCAATTCGTCCGCTGTTCCCGGAAACCTACATGAACGAAACGCAGATCACGACCACCGTGTTCTCGTTCGACAAAGAAAACGAAACCGACGTGTTGTCCGTGATGGCAGCATCGGCCGCGCTTTACATCTCCGACATTCCATTCACCACACCGGTGGGTGCAGTGACCGTCGGTATGATCAATGGCGAATTCGTTTGTAACCCGACCATTTCTCAAATGGCGGAAAGCACCTTGGACTTGACCGTAGCCGCCACCCGCGAAGCTCTCGTGATGGTGGAAGGCGCGACCCAAGAACTGACCGAAAAACAGATTCTGGAAGCGCTTCAATTCGCGTTCAAAAACATTCAAACCTTGATCGACCTTCAGGAAGAATTGAAGAAACAAGTCGGCGAAGTCAAAAAAATGGAAGTTCCTGCAGCGAAAGAAAAAGGCGCTGACGAACAAAAAGCAGCTTCTATGTTGGATGCTCCATTCACAAGCACAATGTCGATCAACAACAAGATCCAACGTCGTGCAAAATTGTGGGAAATTCAAAAAGAAGTTGAAACCAAACTTACAACTGAAAATCCTGAGTTTCCAAAAGGCCTAGTTAGCAAAGTTGCAGACGAATTGTTCTACAACAAAGCTCGCCAAGGTATTGCGGATCGCCAACTGCGTCCTGACGGTCGTAAATTGAACGAAGTTCGTAACATTTCGATCGACGTTGGTTTGCTTCCACGCACACACGGTTCTGCTTTGTTCACACGTGGTGAAACGCAAGCACTTGTGACCGCAACCTTGGGAACATCCGATGACGAACAAATGATCGATTCGATCATGGGTCAATCCGATCGTCACTTCATGTTGCACTACAACTTTCCAGCGTATTCCGTTGGCGAAGTGAAACCAAACCGTGGTCCTGGTCGTCGTGAACAAGGTCACGGAGCATTGGCTCACCGTGCAGTTGAAGGTCAACTTCCAGCGAAGGAAGATTTCCCGTACACCATCCGTGTTGTATCGGACGTTCTTGAATCTCATGGTTCATCTTCCATGGCGACCGTTTGCGGCGCGACCCTTTCCTTGATGGATGCGGGCGTCCCATTGAAAAACCCAGTAGCGGGTATCGCGATGGGCTTGATCAAACAAGACGGTAAATTCTTCGTTCTTTCCGACATCAGCGGCGACGAAGATCATATCGGCGATATGGATTTCAAAGTGACCGGTACCAAAAACGGTATCACTGCTTTGCAAATGGACATCAAAGTCGATGGTCTTTCTTGGGACATCGTTGAAAAAGCGTTGGAACAAGCCAAAGAAGGTCGTTTGCACATCCTTGGTAAAATGGAAGCTGCCATCAACGCACCTCGTACCGAACTTTCCAAACACGCACCTCGTCTTGAAACGATTCAAGTTAAAAAAGACAAGATTCGTGAAGTCATCGGAACCGGCGGTAAAGTGATCCGCGGTATCATCGAAGCAACCGGCGCGAAAATCGACATCAATGATGACGGTATCGTGACCATCGCATCGGCAGATGGCGAAGCGCTTGAAAAAGCAAAAGCCATGGTCCTTGCGATCGTTGAAGAAGCTGAAATTGGAAAAATCTACACAGGTAAAGCTGTTCGCGTGACCGAATACGGCGCATTCGTGAACATCCTTCCAGGCAAAGACGGTCTACTTCACGTGAGTGAAATGGACGGCAAAGGACAGCGCATCAACGATGTTGAAGCTTTCATGCCAGAAGGCACCGAAGTCACCGTGAAGGTTCTTGATGTTGATCGCATGGGTAAAATTCGTTTGACCCAAGATTTGGATAAAGAACCAGGTCCATCTGAAGAACGTCCAAGACGTGATCGCGGAGATCGTGGCGGAAGCCGTGATCGTGGCGGTCGCGGTGGCGATCGCGGACGTGGCGGAGATCGTGGTGGAAGAGATCGCTTCCAACCTCGTAGACGCGACTAATCGCTTCATCTATTGTTTTGGCAAGGCCGTCGCCTTGCATGAAATTAATCAAGAGCGGCTTTCGGGCCGCTCTTTTTTTGCTATAGATGAGCAAGCTATGAAGGTTTTATTCTTAAATAGCTGTGTGCATGGGGGTGGGGCGGGTAGAAGCCTAGCCACGTTTCTCAAGCACAAATCTTCAAAAATTCAGGCCACGATTGTGATGCCGGAGGCCGGCATCATGGCCAAAGAATTTGAGCCGCATGCGAATCTGATTTACATGCCTGAATTCATCGAACGCATTCATCGCAGTCCATATCGTTTCGCCCGCAACATCAAATCCGGATTGTTTCACATCGTCCTCAACAGCTTCGGCATGGCCGTGTGCATGATCAAAATGTGGCGTCTGGCGCTCAGACTCAAACCCGATGTGATTTATGCCAACCATATGCTCGCCAAACCGTTTGGTGTATTTGCCGGAAGCATGCTGGGCATTCCAGTGATCCTTCACGTCCGCAACATCCATTACACCAAGTTCGGCAGCGCCTTTTATCGATTCTTGGCACGAAGAAAAATCGTGAAACAATTGGTTTGCAACTCCTATGCATCGTCTCGAGTTTTTGAGAAAGAAGTTCCTGAAAAAATTTCAATCGTTTACAACGCGATCGATGATGCAACATTTTTGAATTCAGCCTTGCCGGTGAGGCAGTCCACCTCAACCCTGACATTCGGCTTTGTCGGGCGCATCGTGCCTTGGAAGGGACTGAACGTTTTGTTGGAAGCTTTTGCCATATTGGCCAAGGAACATGATCATGTTCGGCTGGTGGTTGTCGGAGAAAACGACAAAGGATTGCATCGTGATTTGGAGCAAGAAGCTAAAGAATATTGCATCAGACATGGCATCGCTGACAAAGTTCAATTTTTGGGATTCAAGAAAGATGTTCGGGAAGGTCTGCGACATATGGATGTGCTGATGCTTCCATCCATCGCGCCGGAGCCTTTCGGTCGTGTGATCATCGAGGCGATGGCATTCAGAATTCCATCCATCATCACTGCCCATGGTGGCAGCATCGAAATCATCGAGCCCTACAAAAACGGTCTTTGGTGCACACCCAACAACGCCCTGAGCATGAGCAACGCCATGAAATATTTCTGTCACTTTCCAGAACAGATTTCGACCATGGGTGAGTTTGGATATCAAAAACTCAAAGAGATGTTTCTTTCAAGCGCTCAGTCTCAAAAAATGAACCACATTATTTTGAACCACGACAATGTTGAGCAAGCCCAAGCCGCCAATTTACCGATTGAAAAGCTTCAGCATGTGCTGGACTTCTACAAATCCTCTCAAAAAGTATCTCAGACATTTTAGAAGTTGTAAGCGGATTCAAGTCCGAGCATGTATTGCCACTTGTTGTTGCCCAGTTGGTAATTCAAATCGTTCACACGTTCAAGTCCTGCTTGAAGCATCCATTTCCATTTGGGCATAAGCCAATAGTGCGTGGTTTGTTGCATGCGATAACGCGTTTCCTTGCTTTGGAAGGATGGTTCAAGGGTGCGAATGTCGATAAAACCGAGATTGCTTAGGGCGCGTCCTTCGCGTCCACGCACTTCATACGAGATCACGCCGTCGAGCTGAAGTTTTTTGGAATGAAAGAATCTGGGAACCAAATAGAAACCATTGCCATCAGGCCCAAGCGGGTGGCCGAGAATCTGACGGGATTGCGTGTAGATGAAGGCTTGGTGCCGATAGGTGATGTGATTGGTGCGAACCCATTCAAAAGCCATATCAAATTTTTTACCTGCGTCTTTCGGCGGCATATAAAGACCGAAAAGGTTGAGCATGTTGCGTGGGCTGATGCCGGTTTTTCCACAACAGTCTTCGACATAGATATCCGCGTAAGGTTCAAGTTCGATTCCGGGAATGCGATATCGAGCGCCGAGTGTAAAATTACGATTGGCGGGATTTCGTGGATCATCTACGAATGTTTCATTGAAAAACACCAACGGATTGGACGTTGGTGAACCTGTTCCACCGAATAAAACGGTTTGCGCCAAATGAAAATGCAAACGATCGGTCGGTTGAATTGAAAATGTTGAAGCAAGAATGGAACCGTTTGGATACGTGCGAAACTGATCGAGCCATCCATACATCATTTCGAATTTCACTTTTCCCAAAAAACCAACATCGATCGCCTCGCTGCTGCGAAGACGGATCATCGGAAGCGGGGCGGAATCATCTGAAAATACCATGGGTTGATATGCGCCATAACCCCAGCGCAGACGGGCTTTCCCGATGTCAATGCTCAGGCGATTGATATGGATCGATCCATACATTTCCTGCAGCGTTGCATGACCCACGCCGTTTGCCTCATGGATTAAAAAAAATGGTTTGATATCGAATGAGAAAAATCGAAATGCTTCTGCGTAAAACTGAGGCGCAAATCCGCCGAAGTTTCCTGGGACATATACATTGTTCCGCGAAAACATCGGATCAGTGTTGGCATCAAGTTCAAGAAATGGAAGTGGGCGGCTGTTGTGCGCGTAAAAAAATGATCGCAACTGAGCGTTGAACACCCACGACTCATCTTCGTATGTATTGCGAAGCATGGAAGAGATGAAATCCTTGTCACGCGAGTCCAGAGCATTGGTTTGGTTTTTGAATTCATCTTGCGTGGTGGTGCGTAAACTCGGGTGATTGAGGTGGGGTGACTGCGCTTGAACAAAATTGATTTCAGATTGATAGATTTCGGGATCCAAAATTTGCAGCGAGGCTAAGGTGCTTTGAGTCCAAAGCAAGGTCAGAACAAATGTGGATTTAACGGCGAAGCGGATCATGGTTCACCGTGGTTGCGGTCATGGGATTCCAGGTTTTGATTTCAACTCTGGATGTGCTGGGTTCATTGGGGGGATTTTTCCCGCTTTTGATGACGAAGGTAATACCAGCACCCAGGATGACGGCCCCGGAAACGGCCATCGCGATATCCCTGCCGCGGGCGAATGCTGCCGAAGGCATCAGGAAGGACAGACTCAGTAGGAAACACCATGTTTTTTTGTTATACATAGGGCGTTGAATCCTCGAAAGCTATAAGCAAAGCCCGTGAATGTAAAAAGAAAAATTCTGATTGTAAATTCCTCGATCAGCGGTGGTGGAGCTGGAAAAGCTTTGATCTATCTATTGCGCTGTCTGGATCAAAAGCATGTGCAAACGCACGTCATGATCCCTTCGGACGGAGTGATTGGGGAGGAAATCAAAAAAATGAATGTACCGATTCATTATTTCAAGATGCTTCCAGAGCGTTTCAGCAAAACACAGTATGAAATTCCAAAGCTGCTTAGGAAAAAGTGGATTCAGCGGGCACTGAATGTTGTTTTGATGCCGTACTTCGCGTATCGAATCGCAAAGCTTGCGAAACAAATCGATGCGGATGCAATTTGTTCAAATCATCAGTATCATATCCCGATCTGCGTTGGGGCTGGATACCTTTCCGGTAAATCGGTGATCATCTATTCCCGCGATTATGTCGAGGGATTCTGGCCAAAATTATGTTTTCGAACGCTGGCCAAATTCAAGCGTGTGAAAAAAATATTCTCCATCTCCAAAGTCGCCGGAGAGCTTTATGCCGATTTGCCGAAGCTTACGATTCTGCAAGATTGCTACGATTTTGAAAGTTTCGGTCAGGCAAGCGCAGTGCCACAGCTTCGAAAAGAGTTTGACATTCCTCAAGATCGATTTGTTTTCGGTTATATCGGTCGCATTGTGCAGCGTAAAGGCGTGGATTTTCTGATCAGGGCGTTTGCAAATGTACACAAGCAGTTTCCAAATACACATTTGGCCATTGTGGGCGGAAATGATCCAGGATTGACGGTCGATTTGATTCAGCAATACAAAGATCTTGCGAGTCACCTGGGTATTGCAGCGCATGTTACATTCACCGGATTTCAGCAGGATGTCCGTGGGATGACGTATGATTTCGACACGTTTGTCATGCCATCTCTCAATCCGGAACCTTTTGGGTTGGTGTATCTTGAAGCAGTCATCTGCAAGGTTCCATGCATTGTTCCCGACAACAGCGGAGCTGCGGAAGTGGTTACGCATGGCAAACATGGATACATTTTCAAAGGCATGGATCAGCAAAGTCTTGAAAAAACCATGATTGAAGTGATGAACCATCAGGCCCAATTTGATTCAATCATTCAGGAAGCCTATTCCAACGCGAAAGCGAGATTTGATGTCAAAGATAGATCACAGGGTGTGACCAGAGACTTTTCTTCTGCGATGGATTATTGAGCCGTGCGTTTGTACCACCGAGTGGCACGCAAACCCTGAAACACCACGAAATAAGTTGAAGCAAAAACGATGAATAAAAGCGCTGTGATCACATAATTGGTGAATGTGAGGTGACTTTGCAGAAGTTTCGCGAAGATGATGCCCATGCCAAAGGCTGCGATCGGAATCATGAAAGATTGATTCACAGGAACGATGTTAAAGATTTTGTTGGATAAGTGGAGTCGATACGCTGTGGTCAGGACAGCTGAAACCGAATAGCCGATCGCTGCGCCCCAGATGCCGATATTCGGAATCAAAATCGCGAAGAAAAACATGTTCAGGATGAAATTGAAAAGGCTGATTCTCATCGAAGACTGACTGTGATCCACCATGTATAGCGGAGCATCGATCAATCCAAAGACCGCATGAAACAGACGACCGAAGGCCAAGATCGGAAGAACCATGAAGAAGCTTTTGTACGCGAGGTCGAATTTGAAAAAAGACATGAAAAAATTCGGATCCACGATGATGAATCCAGCAATGGCTGTTGTTGGAAGAAGACTCCAGAACATGCTGCGTGTGAACCATTCACGAACTTTGGCTTTGTCGTTTTCGTGATGGATTTTTTGGACAAGAGATCCCAGTGTGGGTTCGATCGCAGCGCGAATTTTCGTGATCATCGCGCTGATTTCAAAAGCCGCGCCGTAAATACCCACCAGGGCCGGATTGACGAAGTAACCGATCACCAACAGGTCGGCTCTGCCCATCATCATGTTCATGATCTCCATGAAGGCCACTGGGTAAGAAGATCGAACGAATTTTCTGAAGCGAAATTTTGGATTCATCTCATTGTGCGCGAGCTTGTATTTTTTCATGTAAAGCACGTAGGAAATTGCACAAGTCACGTAAAATACAGCGACGAGTGACCAGCACAAGGTGTGGACATCCACGTTGAAGAAGGCAAATACGATCCATCCGGCAAAAAGCATCAGAATCGGTTCGATCATGGAGAGCACAACGACTTCAAAGCGCGTGTCGAAGGTCGCGCGAATGGAAAACAAAATGTTGTATTTGAGCGCATACGCGGGCATCGCAAAGCAGAAAATCTGCAGCGCATCCACATAGACGTCCTGGTGTCCGATTTGTGTGAACACGTGCGGAATCAGGTAGTAAAAAGCAATGGCAAAAAGCGTGGAAATCAGCGCAGCGATCCTGAAAACGTGGTTACCCACTTTGAACATGTACTGCTGCAGATTGTGGTGCCGGTATTTTCCAAAGACGACGGCCAATGTCTGGCCATAACCAAATTGCAAAACCGTACAGACCACGTCAAAAATCGCGAAGGCGTAGGTGTAAACACCGAATTCTGTTGCACCCAGGTAGGTTGAAAACAGAATGAGATAAAACGCCTTGGAAAATTTGGATACGATTCCGATGGAATTGACGATAATTCCTTTTTTTAGAATCATCTCGTTGGTCTGGTTCGTCATGCGCTCCTAATTGCGGCCGGACCGAATGAAGTTGGGATGCGTTTCAAAGGCGGCGCGCGCAGCATCCAGATCTTCGGCAGTATCGATTTCCAACCAGCCAAATCCGCTGGCATCGATGATGTTCGGTGCTGTTTCAGCGCTCATGGCGAGTTCTTGAAGAACTTGTTCGGCGTAGGCGTTTTCTTCGCCTTTTTCACGGATGGCTTCGAATGTTTTGAGATAGTTTTTGATTCCATCTTCCGCCACGACCGTCATGCCGATATATCCGGCGTTGAAGGTTTCAAGTTTCTTGTGGATTTTGGAGATGCGACGACGTCCTTCTCTTTCCTCAAATAGAACCTTCATGCAATCCGGTGTGAGTGGGCGATCAAAATCACATACGCCCGAAACTCCCGTGGGATTTTGGAAGATTTTGTTCAAAAGATCGGAAGGAAACACATGGTCCGCATTGGTGATGAAAAAAGGCGCCTTCATTTTTGAAAGACCGGCTTCCACGGAATAAAAATTTCCTTTTCTGAAATCTTTGTTCCAGACCTCGTCGATTTTCAGGCGACCTTGATAACTTCCCAGAAAGTCAGAAATCAATTCGCGTTCGAAACCAGTGACGACCGTTACGTTTTCGATTCGTGGGGTGTTTTCAAAAGCGGTGAGAATGTGTCTGAGGATCGGTTGATCCTTGATCTTAAGCAAACTTTTGGGAAGGGCCGTGGTCATGTCCTTGAGACGTGTTCCCATGCCAGCTGCCAATAATAAAACGTTCATGAATTCCTTCTTAATTTTGCAGATACTCGGGTAAATCCCAAAGTTGTTTCAGAACGCGTACTTCTTGATCGATGTTCCTGAAATCTTGTGTTGAGAAGATACCTTCTACGCCTATAAATTCAACATTGCATTTTTTGGCCAATCGAAGATCCGAAAGACTATCCGCCACGAAAATCATCTCATCGTTGTTGGTGCGCAGCACATCGCAAATTTTCCCGAAATGTGGATCACCTTTGGCAAAGTCTTTTTCATAACCCAGGGCCAGATCGAAAAGATCCTCAAAGTGTCTGTCTGCGTATTCGTTCACCACATGGTGGTAATTGTTGCTGGAGATCGCCAGTTTCAATCCATTGTTTTTCAGTTGGAGAAGAGATTCGATGACTTTCGGATGAGGTTTTTCATCGAAGAAGTGAATCATCTTGCGACGTTCGAATTCATCCGAAACGGATTTGTTCTTTTCGTGATTTGGAAACAGCACTTCAAGTTGGTTGCAGAAAGCGATGCCCGATGTGTCGATGTAATCCTGACGTGCTTTTTCAAGAGGAGTGGAAAAGGTTTTGTGGATCAAGTCAGCCGCGATATCGGCAAAGCCTTCCATCGTGGAGATCAGCGTTCCATCCAAATCGAATACAATCACGCGTTTCATTGGTTGACCACCTTGAGTTTGGAAGGATGATAACGGTGAACAATCACTTCAATCATGATCAGAGAAACCATCGCACCGACGAGCACCAGATAAAGGACCCATTCACGGTGTCCCAGCAAGCAGCAAAGGAAAAACACTGCGGAATAAAAATCTTTCTTGATGTAGTCTTTCAAAGATCTGGCCAGACTCACCCATTTGTCGCTGGAAGGAAGATGCTTCAGGAATTTGTTGTCGAAGGTGACCAGCGAGTTGCTGTCGAGATTGCGATTCACGAATGTCCAGACGCGCAGGATGAGCAAGAAAGCCAGGATCATGGCACCGAGAAGAATTGCGCTGCCCGAAGAGTCTGGTTGATGCGCTTGAAAGTAGGCGATTCCTCCGAGGAATGCCACCAGTGTTCCGTTGTCTGCGATGGAATCAAGAACGGCACCCCATTTGCTGGTTTCATATCGAAACTTCGCAATTTCTCCATCCACACCGTCGAAGATGGAAGCGGTTTGCAGAAAAAGTCCGCCGATCAGACCATTCCAATATCCGTGTTGCGAGATGAAAAAGGCGGTGCACATGCCCACCAGCATGTTAAAGATCGTCCACATGTTGGGTGTGATGAACGTGTTGGAAAGGATGCTGCTGACCGGAAGAGACAAAGCCTTGTTGATGTTTTTGGCTACCCAGCCGGCACCGGAGTTTTGAATGATTTGGTTGCGACAGAAAGCGCGCGCTTTTGGAAGATCTTCTGCGCTTCTGATTTCGCAAAGCACATTTGGATTTTTTTCGACGCTGAGGATTCCGTTGAGCGGAACTTCGATGGAATTTTGTGGCGCTTGCGTAGAGATTTCGTAGGGAGCGCAGAATTTCGAATTGGTTTTTGGAGCACAGATCGAAAGGGTGGTCACAAACGTTACATTGGAAATTCCGGCCAATTTGGCTTCACGCAGACGACGTTCGAAAAAGGTCAAACCGAGAAATTTACGGTTCAATCCCTCCACATGGGCGTCGGTGATCAGAATGTGCCAAAGTGTTTGCATGAGTGATGGCTGTCATACCCGATTTGGACGTCAGTGGCAATTCGTCGAAAATCATGTCAGGACGAATATCAGTATTTGATTTTATTTGGTAAAATATGCGGTTTTTGAAGGGAAAATCAGAACGAAAAACCGCTCTCCAACTGGACCATGAATTGGTTCCGATCGGCCCCCTGAATGTACAGGTCATTCCAGATGTGTTCGAATCCACCAGCCAGTGACGCCCAGTACTTGGACGACCAATTTTTCTGCAATTTGAGGTTGTGTCGAATGCGACGTTCGCTGGTTTCAAAGGCAGGAACAACGGTTCGAATGTCCAGGGAGCGCTGGCTGAGTTCATTGCGACCACGGATTTCAAAAGCATTGATCAAATCCAGCTCGATGTCGTCAGGCAAGGAGTGGTGATATTTCAGAAAATAGCCCTCGGCATCGGGTCCGACTTGATTGCCCAGGGAAGTTCCTCGGTTGATGAATCCGGAAGTGTAAGGAATGTGACGGTTGTAGATTTCTGTGGTTTGAACATATTCAAACCCAAGACTTGCTCGATTGCCCCAGAGTCCAGGATATGAAATGCCGATGAGTTTTGAGATATCGCGCGTGAAAATGAATTCACAGCAATCTTCCCAGAAAAATTCTGAATAGATCTTGGTGTTGCGAAGTGGTGCGATTCGAATTGAACCATCGATGACAAAATTGCGGTTGGATAAATTCACTGAATTGATGTCTTGTAGGCGTTTGCCGATGACTTCGCTCAAGATATCCACAGCGGAAAGATTCGGTGCGCCTTGTCCCATGAACTGAATGGATTGCGTGAATCCAAGTTCCAATGTTGGGTGAGGTTTGATGGCAAGTCGTTCGCCGATCACAACGCTTCCAGGGAACGCTTGATTCTCATCGAGCTTGCTGATGAAAATAGAAAACTGTGTCGGTCCCAAATATTTCAAAATCCACGGAAGCCTCGTGGGGGAAGAGCTTCGTAATTGAATCATGTCCATCGGATGTTGGCTTCCTCCGAAGAGAAGTCCTCCGCTGAATCCTTGTGCCCATTGGACACTGGATCGACCCACTGAAAACTCCAAATTTCGGAAACCGAGTTTGAGCTGTGCCCGTCTTAGATAGATGTTTTTTTGCGGATTATCCGTCGCAAGGTCCTGCGTCATTCCGATGAACGGTTCGAAGTCAAAGGCAGCCCAATCTTCCCAGGAGAAATACGCACGCGGCTGAAACCACGCTTGATATCCTTGCTTTTTGAATCGTGACTGGCCTTTCATATTCAGAAGGGGATTGGTGGTGGCGTCAGTTTCAAGCAGAGGCGTTTCTCGCGCATTGGAATACATTCCGCCTTGCTGAAAATTGAATTGAAGAGAATTTTTTTTGTTTTCCCTTTCAAGATGCACACGAATGGCTTCGAGATCCTTTTCGATTTGTCTATTGACGGGTTTGCGCGTGTCGATGCTTTCGATCATCTCTTGCAAACGATCGATGGTGATGGGGCGAATCGAAACGATGTCGTCCGGGAAAATCCCTAGATTCGAGAGTCGGTCGATGTTGTTGTAAATCGGATGTTCTAAAGGTATATCAACACTGACATCAGCATGGCTGAATGAACTTATGAAAAAAATCGCAAGAAATATGATCGTAGTATGGATGTGTTTGTTGATGTTCATGCCCAAAGCTTCCGCAAAAAGTGTGGCCGCTGATTTTGCTCCCATTGGCGCTTCTATCATCTTTTTTTCAGTTGCGACAATCATTGTTGTGAAAGCGATTCAAGGCAAATCGGAAAAAGAGGATGTCGTCCGTCAAATCGATCCAATGCACAAGCCCATGGATCAAACCAAACTTTTCGATCCCAATCCTTTGCTCAGCCCTTCTTCTCGGTGACTTTCTTGAAAAGATAAATGGAGTAGATTCCAACACCGATGCAGGCATACTGCGCCGGAGTCAGACCAGCGTATTTCGCATCGGCCACGCGTAGATAATCCATGAAAAATCGAACCACGCTGTACATCAGCAAGCTGATCGCGAGATAAAATCCAACGGGGCGATCTTTTTTCTGTGCGGCCAAGCCATAAACGATCACGGTCATCACAATCGTGAAAAGAAACTCATAAAATCCTAGATCATGCCGGATGCCATCCGGATATTTTACACCTAGCCAAAAATCGGTGCGCTTCCCAGGGTGATCGTGCGCGGTGGTGCAGCCCAGACGACCAAAAATCCAACCTGGAAGAAGTCCAAACAGAATCGCTTCACCGTATTCCATGAACGGAAGTTTTTTCATGCGAAGATAGATCACGATGGCTGCTGCTGCGGTCAAAAAACCACCCATCGAAGAAAGGCCGGAGCGAAATTGGGTGAAGAATACCATTGGATTTTTAAAGAACGTGTGCGGGTCATACGCCAAAAAGTGAAACAAGTGGGCGCCCAGAAAACCAGCCAGAATGCAGCAGTACATCGCGATGTCGTCGATCACGCGCGGATCAAGTCGTCGCTCAGCAGCTCTTTTTTTCGCATAATGAATTCCGACCATGCATCCGATGAAAACCAGAATGCCGAAGGGTTCGATATGAAAACCAAAAATAGAAGGGATATGAATTTGAATGTACGGAATCATCGATGAGAATCTATCCTATTTATGGGTTTCATGGAACTTATGCGCGTGTTCAATCATCTGTTCCAGGGAGTATTCGGGTTTCCAGCCCAGGTTTTTTGGGCGTGGGTTGAATCGGCCACCAATGTGGGGGGATCGCCTGGGCGACGCGGATGAAACTCATGCTGAATTTTTTTGTTCAATGTTTTTCAGCGGCGTTGAGCACATCCAGAATGGAATATCCAGTTGTGGTTCCCAGATTAAAGATTCCGCCTTCATTTTTTTCAAGCATGCTTTTGGAAAGCAGCCAATGAGCTCGTGCCAGATCCATCACGTGGATGTAATCGCGAACGCACGTCCCGTCTTTGGTGTCGTAATCATTTCCGAAAATTTTGGCAGGTTGGTTGGCGCTGAGCGAGCGCAACAAATTGGGAATCAAATGTGTTTCAGGCTCATGGCATTCCCCGATTTCGGAATCTGGATCAGCTCCGGCCACGTTGAAATAGCGAAAAATTCCCGCAGTGATCATTTTTTTTGAGAGCAGAATTTTTTCAAACTTCAATTTGGTTTCGCCATAGGGATTGATCGGTTGTTGCGGATGATTTTCATCGATCGGTGTTTGAGTTGGATTGCCATAGGTCGCCGCTGTCGATGAAAACAAAAATTTGGTGATGCCACTTTGTTGGCAGAGATCGAGAAAAGCGCTGGCTTTTTTCACATTGTACTCTTCGTACAAATCCGGTTTTTCCATCGATTCTCCCACCAGACATTTGGCGGCGCAGTGGATGACCAGATCCGGCTTGTTTTTTTGGAGGAACTCGGAAACGTGACTGGTGTTGGCGATGTCCTCGACGATGTGATTCGAAAAGTATTTTTGAAGCGACTTGGGAGGGAAAGCAAGATCGATTCCGAAAACCTCCGCGCCCTGTTTCTTAAAAAACTTCACGAAGTGGGAGCCAATATAGCCTGAGGAGCCTGTGATTAAGATTTTATGCGCCATGCGTGTTTGTTGTGACAACTTGTGTAAATTACGTTACATTTTTGACACAAAATTGGAAGTAACATCATGAAAATCACGGTTATAGGAACTGGCTATGTCGGTCTGGTCACTGGAACTTGTTTCGCGGAAACAGGTAGTACCGTCGCTTGCATCGATATCGACGAGAAAAAAATCGAAACTTTGAAAAAGGGAGAAATTCCCTTTTACGAGCCAGGACTGTCGGAGTTGGTGATTCGCAATCAGCAAGATGGACGTCTGACATTTTCTTCGGACCTTCGTGCAGCAGTTGCGGGTTCAACGGTCGTATTTATTGGCGTGGGTACTCCGTCGAGAAAAGACGGATCGGCAAATTTGGAGTTCGTCTATCAGGCCGCGAGAGAAATTGCCTATGCCACCGATGACATCATCGTGGCGGTGAAAAGCACAGTTCCAGTCGGAACTTCACAAAAGCTTAAAGAATTGTACGATCAAATGAAGAAACCCGGCATTCGTGTGGTTTCCAATCCAGAATTCTTGCGTGAAGGTAACGCTGTCGAAGATTGTCTCAAGCCCGATCGAGTTGTGGTGGGCACGGATTCCAATGATGCTTTGAAAATCTTTCACAAGCTATATCAACCCTTTGTTCGTACGGGCAATCCCATCATGCCGATGGACAACATCTCCGCAGAGATGACCAAGTACGTTTCCAATTGCATTTTGGCGACGCGCATTTCATTCATCAATGAAATGTCCATGCTATGTGAAAAAGTGGGTGCAGATATCGGCAAAGTTCGAGCGGCGACAGGCGCGATAAACGCATTGGTACGCAGTATCTTTTCCCGAGCATCGGCTTCGGCGGTTCTTGTTTTCCAAAGACGTTCGCGCACTCGCGGCACTTTTCCGAGATCATGAAATGCGCGCGAATGTTTTGGAAGCCACGCTTTTGGCCAACGAACTTCAAAAGAAAAATTTCTGCCGCAAAATCAAAAGTTATTACACATCCAATTCTCTTCCGCTGGCGCACAAAAAAATCGCGGTGTGGGGTGCGGCGTTCAAAGCGCGTACCGATGACATTCGCGAATCGGCTGCATTGGACGTGATTGATTTTCTCATCAAGGAAGAAGCCAAAGTGTTTGTTTTTGATCCAAAAGCCAATGACAATGTGAAACAGATGTACGGATCTCAGGTCACATGCGTGGATGATCCCTATGAAGCCTTGAATGAAGCATTCGGTCTTTGCATTTTGACCGAGTGGAATCAGTTCCGACATCCGGACTTTGACAAGATTGGATCCAAGCTTCTGCGAAAGGTGATTTTCGACGGAAGAAATCTGTACGATCCAACTCAAATGACCGATCTTGGCTTTGCATATTATTCTATAGGCCGCTAGGCTCCCAATAAACCGCGGTTTTGGCTTAACTTGCTGAAATTACATAAGAATACCCATCATTCAAAACTTATGATATGGTTTGGACGCATGATTTTGAAACGAACCATTGTGGCTTTGCTCACGCCAGTGATTTTCAGTTCATCCGCCCACGCGTGGGGCTGGAAAGAAGCCGTGAATCAAGCGATGGATAAAAACCCTTCGCTTCGTGCTCAGCAGCAGAACGAAGAAGCCATCACGTTGAGCTACGAAAACGCACGATCGCTTCGCTATCCGCGTTTGACGTTGATGGGAACCATGCAGCAATATCAAAATCAAACTCAAAAATGGCAGTATCGAATGGCTGCCGGCCCTCGGTTCCAATGGCTTTTGTGGAAAGGTGGTCAAATCACTAGTGGGATTGAACGAGCTGAAGCGCTCACCCATCAAGCTGATGCAGCCGTACGCGTAACGAGTGTCACCACGAACTTCAGACTTAGACAAGCGTTTGCCCAGGCCATTTATGCCAAAAACTATCTGAGTTTGGCGCATCGAATCGAGCAACAACGCAAAGACAACGTCAAGCTCACAGAAATCCGATATCAAAGCGGGCTTGAATACAAATGGGTGTTTTTGTCCTCCACGGCCAAATGGAAAAAAGCTCAAGTGGATGCCACGCGCGCCGATATGAACAAAAAAACGGCATTGGCTGATCTTGAAAATCTGTTGGGGCCATTGCCAGTAGCATCCGTCGAAAATATTGAAGATCAAGATTTTTTCGATGATTCAGTCGAGTACAGCCTGGAGAGTTTGATCGAAAACTCTGACAAAAATCCAAAAATCGTTTTGGAGCAGGCGCAACTCGCCGAATCTGAGGCGAACATCGATTATGCCAAGGCGGAATTTTATCCTGAAGTGGCACTGCAAGCGGATTTTTGGGCCATGAGCCGGAATCAAAATGCTCTTTTCCCTTTCTGGTGGACGACGTTAGGGGTCACGATGCCGCTTTTCGAGGGTGGGCGGATACGCAGAAACGTCTCCATCGCAAAAAAAGAATTTGTGCAAAGAGGGTTCGAACTGAATCAGGCCCAGCTTGACATTCGCGCCGATCTTCAGAAAAACTATCAGGAGTATTTCATTTCCAAACAACAGGTTGATATCAGCAAATTGACGGTTGAGGCGAACATGGATCGGGCCAAGGTTGTATCGAATCAATATCGTTCCGGAATTGCGTCGTTTCTCGAGTGGGAGCGATCCCAGGATGATTGGGTCAATTCCGAAGTCGAACTGTTGGCCAGCATTCGAACCTATCAAATCGCTCGAGCGAGACTTGAAGAATCGATCGGCGTGGAGTTAAGATGATGAACAAAAAATATTTGTTATTGATGTTGTTTGTGTTGGCATTCTGCAAAAAACAAGAAGTGAAATACCAAACCTTTGAAGTGCTCCAAAAAGATCTGCAAAAGAATGTCGAAGCCAGCGGATCTGTAGAAAGCGAAAATATCGTGGAGGTCTTTCCTCCAGTGAGTGGACGGCTTGAAAAAATGTTCGTGAAAGAGGGCGATCTTGTCAAAGCCAAACAACGAATCGCCACCATGAGTTCCGAAAATCGAAGTCAGATCATCGACATGGCGGCCTCTAAGGGCAAGGACGAGGTCGAATATTGGAAAAGTCAGATGTTGTTGACTCCGATCTACTCACCGGTTGCGGGAAAGATCATTACCGTGAAAGTCCAGGATGCAGGCGAAAGAGTTTCGGGTTCTGTTGCGCAAATCTCCACAGGAGAAATCATTCGCGTTAATATCGATGAAAGTGATTTGCCGAGCATTCGACTCGATCAGAACGTCGACATTCATTTCGATATCCATGCCAAAAAAAGTCTCAAGGGTGTGTTGAAAAAAATTTCCCAAACATCCAAGCTGGTCAACAACGTCAACGTCTATCAGGTCGAGGTGGCTCTGCCGCCGGAAGACAAACAAAAAAAACTTCCGTTTGAGATCAAAATTGGAATGTCTGTAACTCTATTTTTCTCCGTGCACGAAAAGCAAGGTGCAAAGGCTTTGGATGTAGCGGCTGTGAACGGTCGATCGAATCGAACCATCAGTTTGCTCAAACAGGACGGAACGAAAGTGAAAGTGAAACTCGGCGATATCTATGGAGATTGGGTGGAGATTTTGGAGGGTCTTGAAATCGGCGAGAAGATCAAAATTCCTGAATTCAAGGCTAGTGGAGCCAAGGTTCGAAAATCACCTTTGATGCTGAAAAAAGAGTAAGAAGATGCCCCTCATCGAGATCAAAGACTTAAGCAAGATTTATAAAATCGGTGAGAATGAAGAACTCAAAGCGCTGGACTGCGTTTCTCTGAAAGTCGAGTATGGTGAATATGTGTCCATCATCGGCCCTTCGGGATCTGGTAAATCCACTCTTCTTCAAATCATGGGTCTTCTGGATCTTCCGACCAGCGGCTCTTATCAGTTCATGGGGCAAGAAATCACGCAGCTCAATGACGATGCGCTGACAACCTTTCGATCCCAAAACATCGGGTTTATCTTTCAAATGTTCAATCTGCTTCCGCGCGTGAGCGTGGAAGAGAACACAGTTTTGCCGGTTGTATATCGTGGTGTTGACATCGATCCGGTGCACACCGATGACGTGCTCAAAAAGCTTGGATTGGACAAGCATAAACTTCATACACCCGCGCAGCTTTCCGGTGGTCAACAACAACGTGTGGCCATTGCGCGATCTCTCATCAACAAACCCAAGATCATCTTTGCGGATGAGCCAACTGGTAACCTTCCTCAAAAACAGGCCCATGAAATTATTTCCGAACTCGAAAAACTAAATGCTGAAGGCATGACCTTGTTTGTGATCACGCACGATCCCAGCATCGCGCAGCGCGCGCATCGCGTGATTCGAATCGTCGATGGAAAAATTGTTTCAGACGAGAGAAAAACTCCACACCAGCCGGTCGCCAACCAGGCGCATGAAAACAACGACGGCGATCTTGGGAAAAAGTGGAACACCAAACTTTGGCTTGAAACGATGAAAATCGCACTTCAATCCATGGCCCGAAACAAAGTGCGTACATTTTTGACCATGCTCGGCATCATCATCGGCGTATTTTCGGTGATCTCCATGCTTGCGATCGGGGAAGGTGCGAAAAAAGACATGGAATATTCCCTGCGCCAAATGGGATCCAACATGTTCAGGATCGTATCCAGTCGTCCAACACCCAAAGGAGGTGGGCTTCAGCGGGTGAAGTATTTCCAGTTGTCATGGGATGATTATGAAGCCATCGAAGACTTGCGAAAACGTAGTGATGTTTTGGAGAGTGTTTCTCCAGTGGTGGTTGGTTCGGCTACAGTAACCTACAACGGTAAAAGTTGGTCGACCAGTATTGAGGGAGTCACCAAGGAATACGAATCGATGAGAAATTATTTTCCTTCATCTGGGCGTTTTTTTTCTGAATCTGAAGACCGTAATCAAGAGCTTGTTTGTTTGTTGGGGCGAACTGTATATCAAAATCTTTTTGAAAAACGTGAAAACCCTATTGGTAAAGTGATCAAAATCAACATGAAAAGTTTTCGCGTGATCGGTCTTCTTCCAGCCAAGGGGTCCAATTGGGGTAAGGACGAAGACGATACAGTCTTAATACCGGTCAATACAGCGATGAAAAAGCTTCTCGGTCTTAAAAAACTTTCCTACCTCTTCGCTCAGGCGAAAAATGAAAGTGTATTGGATGGTGCTATCGAAGAGGTTAATGGCTTGCTTCGACAGCAACATCAACTTAAACCCGGGGATGAAAGCGATTTCAAAATCAAGAACTTCGGTGAAATCAAAAAAACCATCGAGGAAATCACAGGCACCATGACCAAATTCATCGGTATCGTGGCCTTGATTTCATTGATCGTGGGCGGTATCGGAATCATGAACATCATGCTGGTTTCAGTGACGGAGCGTACGCGCGAAATCGGAGTTCGCAAGGCAATCGGAGCTCGAAGACGGGATATTCTGCTGCAGTTCCTGATTGAGTCTATGATGATTGGACTCGTCGGAGGCCTGATCGGAGTAGGTGTGTCTCTTTTAGCCGGTGTCGTCATGACTTATATGATGAATTGGGAAGTTGTTTTTAAACTCCATTTCATTTTGTTGTCGTTTCTGTTTTCATTGGCTGTGGGGATTTTCTTCGGAATTTATCCTGCGCGAAAAGCGTCAAAACTTTCACCGATCCATGCGCTTCGATATGAGTAATCAACTGCTCTCGATTGTCATTCCGATCTACAACGAAGAACTGGTCATTGCCCATCTGCATGAAAAAATGGAACGCTTCCGAGTTCAATTTCCAATGCCCATGGAAATCATCCTTGTTGATGATGGGTCCACTGATCGCAGTCCAGCGCTTTTGAAACGCTGGGAGAAAAATGCGAGAAGTGTTTTTGTCACAACTTTGCCCAAAAACTCAGGGCATCAAGCTGCACTGCAGGCAGGGTTGGATCAGGCGAGCGGTGATTACGTAATCACGATGGACGCAGACTTGCAAGATCCCATCGAAACGATTGCGGATTTGGTGGAAAAGTCACGTGAGGGATTCGATATCGTTCATGCCCAGCGTCTTCAGCGCGATGGTGAAGGAACGTTTCGATTGGCAGGTGCATGGATGTTTTATCGATTGTTGCACATGCTTGATTCAAAAGCGCTTCATGAAGTGGGTGATTTCAGACTTCTGACCAGAAATGCGCATCGACATTATTTAAAATCTGGAAGACGGATATTTATGCGTGGAGAAACCATTCATCTGCCTTTTCCACAGGCAGTCATCGGTTACAAACGACACCCAAGGTTCGCTGGTAAATCTAAATTTTCTTTGAGGAAGCTTTTTGCTTTGGCTTGGATGGGCTTTCGATCTTCTTCGGTTCAATCAACGGCCGCAGATCAAGCAAATGAAACGAGCCCAGCTTCCTGATCACTTTGACCTCATTGGAATTTAGAAAAGCGTATTTCGAGGCCTGTGCCGTCTCAGTATCAATAAGCATGTAGGAAACATTCCATGCCTTCATCCAGGAAATAAAATTGTCATCGAAGTCAGTGGTGTTCGTCGGGATGTAAATGGTTTTCCAGTTTGAAAAATAATTCAGGGTCTCAGGATTGGTACTGGCGATGATATCTTCGGTGGTCAAGGTTTCCCCAAAACTTCGCACCATTTCCTCGTGGCTTTCCTTGATGTGAGGATTGATGGCGTAGATTGGTTTTTGGAGCCTATGGATTGTTCCGACGATGAGTGCCGAAACAAAGATCGTCCAGATGATTCGAGCCTGAGGTGACATTGACGGTTTGAGCACCATGGATTTCGTATTGCCAATGATTCGAATCAAATCGTGGATGAGCGACAGCAACAAAATCAGAATTGAAATGGAGAAAAGACGGCTTTCTTGGAATGGCAGAAGCGTCGTCGTGATGATATTCGATAGCACCCACGCACCGGTCAACAAATGCACCGAACTCCAGGGCTGGCGTTCGCGGATTTTACGTGCGGTGATCCCGACCAATGCTGCCAAAAGTATGAGTCCTGGGATCTGAATCTGGCGGAAAAAAATGCCGATGTTCTGTACGAGGTTGGAGAATTTTTGGTAAAGCCACAGGGATGGACTGGCTGAGAAGGTTTGTGCTCCATGCTCGTAGAAACTCAAGGCCCAAGGTTCATCCATGATCGAGATCACGGACATCAGATTGTCGTAAGCGATCGGATTTTTGAATACCAACCAATTGCGGATCAGCCACGGTGAAATCACCACGATCAATCCCGCATAGGCATGCAGCGTTTTTTTGAGTTTGTCTTTGGCGTCAAAGAAGTATGTCAATGGAAACAAAAGGCAGAAGATCAGCGCATCAAACCTGGTCAGAAGCATCAAGCCCAAAAGTGCACCGATGCAGATGCTTGAGCTTAATCCTTTGAAATAGCGTTTCCATGTGAGGAAATGCGCGACACATAGAATGAGCAGAAGAAAAAGTGGAAGTGTCCCTGCTCGAACAACTTCGTTCATGAAGGGCTTGTTCCAGCACATGAACAAAAGGATGGCCAAAAACAAAAAGTGTCCGCGTGCGCCAGGGACTTTCGTCGACATGGAGTATGCCACGTGAAGGATGAAGAATAGAATCACTAGGTTCAAAATCAAGCCAGAGGCAATGCCGGCGCCAGTGAATTTATCGATCAGACCGATTAAAATTGGAAACAGCGGCGCGAAGCTTCTGGAATACCACGGTTGAGCAGTGTCGATGAAGAAGTCCCTTACTGTTGCGGTTGCAAATCCATTGCCCGCAATAAGATTTTTACCTAGAAGAAAAAGGGAAAAGGATTCATCCGTATAAATTCTTCCAAACCATGAATACAGGAAGAAAATCAGAAACAGCCATGAAAAGGGTACAACCCAGTAGCCCGTGAAGATTTTTTTGAAATCCATGTTGGCTAAACCTTATATTTCACTCGGAAAACTGTCAAAAACTCAAGACGACGATTTCGTTGTTGGAGAGTGGAAAGCTGTTGATTTTCATGAGATCACCATGTTCGATAAGACATTTGGTGCCTCGAATAAAGGAGCCATGTCCAAAAACCAGAACGTTGTTTTTGTTGCGGTGCAATTCTAAAAATGAACGTATGTTTTTCTCCAAATCGCGGTAATGATCGCTCAGTACGGTTTGAAACGGGTTTTCCAAAAAATCTTTGCCCATCTGCTGTATGGCTTCGTTTTTGAGCGTGCCTTCGAATGGACCGAAATTCATTTCATTGAGCAAGGGGCTGATTTCAGGATTGGAGTAACCATATTCCATTGCGGTTTGAATGGTTCTTTTCTTTTCGCTGGCATGAACCGAATCAAAGGAAATCGGAGACAACATCAGTTTGTTGGTCTTGATTTTTTGAGTGGTTTCTTCGGTTAAGGGCAATATTGGAATGTCTTGGGTTCCTTGAAGTTTCCCTTCAACGTTCCACGCGGTTGGAAGATGTCGTACAAGATAGAGTTTCACGGTAGTTCTTACTGTGATTTTTTCGTGACGAAGGATTCCAGTAGATCAACGCTGTCAAAGTTTTCGAAACTCATGTCCAGTGGTGTGATTTTGATGCCGAAGTTGCTCTCAAGGTAAACAACCAATTGAATGACGTTGAGGGAATTCACCAATCCTGTGCTGAAGAGGAGATCGGAATCACCAAAATCATCGGTGAGTCCACATTCGTTGAAGAAAAAGTCTCTGACCAGGGTTCGGATTTGAGCGCTGTCCATGGGTCTCCTTAGTAGCCGGCGTAGACGATTTCCGCCGGAGGAAATGGAAATTGTGAAACAAAATACAGCACTGCCAGTGCGATGAATGCTGCATTCAGAATTTCGTATACACGTTTCATGAGCCCCAACCTAATAGCATTTTAACCAGATTTACGCCATCATTCCAGGTCGGCATGTTCGCAAATGTTTGAAGGAAAGACGCATAGGTGAGCGTCAGCAGGATTGAAAAGAAGGAAACAGCAGCAGATGTTTTCATGGCTTTGTAGGTTTTGGTTCTGCTGAAGTGTTTCGCGGTCAGATGGTTGACGGCCATACCGATGCCATGTCCCAGACCCCAGACAAAGTAGGTCCAAGAGCTTTCATGCCAGAGTCCCATGAGGATGAATGTCATCATGGAGCTAAAGATAATGCCCTTATCGGTTCTGAAAATCGCAAGAAGAGGGAAAAACACGTAGCGCATGATCCACGCGCCCATACTCATGTGCCAACGCTTCCAAAATTCCTGCATGTTTTTGGCCAGGAATGGGAAGTTGAAGTTTTCCTGGATTTTGAAACCAAAGAGTCCGCCTGAACCGATCGCAATGTCAGAGTAACCTGAAAAGTTGATGTAAGTATGTAAAAATCGAATGAAAGTGAATTGCCAAGCCTGAGTTGTGGAGTGAACTTCAGGATTCAAAACCAAATCCGGCCAATTAGATTTCATATAGGTCATTAAAATCGCTTCGGAAATAAATGTAGTTTTAAAAATACCGACGATGAGTAGAAAGCATGATGTAACAATTAAACTTAAACTTGCCGATTTTGGATAGGCAGCGGGTGAAAAGGTGGAAAGATTTTCAACGGGCCCTGCAGAGTAAATTGGAAAAAAGAAAAGATACAGACTTTCAGAAAATGTTGAGACACGGATGGTCGCTCGGTAAAGATCAAGAAGAATGCCAATGGCTCGTACGGTCATAAAAGCTAAACCAAATGCAAAAAGAGGTGTTTGAAAGGCAGATGCGGATCGGCTTAGATAGAGAGGGAGCAAGGCACTTAAAATGGATAGCCAAAACGTAAGACTATTTCTTTTCTTGCTCCAAATTTTGTTCCAGATCAGAGAAAGAGAAATGAAATAAATGCCTGCATACACAGCATATGGTGCAATGCTGAAAAGAAACACAACAGAAGAAGTGAGTAGGAATGCCTTTCTGACCTTGAGATGAGGGATCACCCAATAGATAAAGCAAGTTAGAACTAGCCAGAAAATATATAGTTGTGGATTCGAAAACATCGCTCTATTTACCTTTCATGTATTGAGCAACTTGGTTGTAATCGATGATTTTTCCTTCACCTGTATCACCCTTAGCAAAGTCCTTTAAACGTTTGGGAAGATCCGTTCTGCTTTTGAAATTGAAAGATGTGTCCATGACCCAAAAAAAATTGGTCAGTTTAAGACGTTGCATATTGATTTTTGCAATAATTAAATTTTTGGGATTTGGCCTGAACCAAAGGATTTCTAAGTGTTCGCTTCTTAGTGGAATTTGTTGGTATTTTGTGGTCCACAGTAATTGTCTGGGAAGATCGAAAATGATGGATTCAGGAAGAAGGGTAAAAATATTCTTGGATTTTTTCAGCTTGAGATAGGTCGTCATCATGGTTGCATCTTGTTTCAGATAAAACATTGGATTTGTATGACCAAGGTTGGTCCAAAAATGAGGTTCTGACTGAATAAAAATTGTTTTGAATTGATCCTTTTTGACCATACGAAGAACATCGCCAACATTAACTAGCTGATAAAACGGAACGGAGATGTGGGCGCAATTGCAATCAGGGTGTTTGGAGCGCATTCTTTCAATAAAAACTTCATCCCCAATAAATAAAATATCAAATTTGGTTTTTGTATTGATGATCTGGAGCATTTGTTTTTGTGCGGAAAATTCCAAATGGTCCGAGTTATTAACAAATCTAAGAACTTTTCCACGGGTAGTAGCCCAAAAGAAAAAGCAATGAAACAGAACTGCAAAGCCAATTGTAAATACAAAAAGTCTGATCAAACTTGATTTGGTGCTTTTATCTTCTGTTTTTTTCATGTTTTAGTATTTCTTTCGCCAGCCACTTGCTGAATAACACAGAACCTTCAGGTGTTAGATGGGAAGTATCCGTATAATTTT
>JAWKOB010000013.1:0-48768 GCA_041391405.1 Bdellovibrionota bacterium
GTTTCTTCGTCGTTGGCAGTGGATTCTTCGATATCTGAGAATTCTTCCAGAAGAGGATTTTCAAGAAGTTCATTTGCACAATGCTGAGCAAGCTCCAAGCGATTGAGCTGCAACAGCTTGATGGCCTGTTGCAACTGGGGCGTCATGACCAGCTGCTGACTTAACTTGAGACTCTGTTTTAGTTCTAATGCCATTGAGTTAAATCCAATCTACAATCCAAGAGTAACATTTGCGGAACTGGCATGTAAACAGAATCGTATGACACGACGACGAAACACGAATCATATCAACGGGTTGAAACAGCATTTTTTTGGAATACTTCTTGAACTAAGCAAGAAGAAAACCAAAATTGACTGAAAAATAACCTAAGCGAATGTGGATTTCAGAGAGCGCCAAGTGTTGGCGATGGTTCGGGTCGAATCCTGAACCGCAGTCGGTTCATACCCGCAGGAAACCATGCAGTTGGTGCATTTTGGATTTTCGGATCTGTGACCGTAATTTTCCCATTTGGTATCCGACATCAATTCATCAAAACTTTTGGCGTATCCTTCACCTAGCAAATAGCAAGGCTTTTGCCAGCCGAGAACAGAGTAATTCGGATTTCCCCAAGGTGTGCAATCGTAATCCAATTTTCCTTCCAAGAAATCCAAGAAAAATGGAGATGCATTCATTGGCCATTTGCGATTTCTTTTTTTGCCGATTTCAAAAATTTCCTTGAACAAACTTTTGGTTTTTTCACGTTTGAGGAACAAACTTTGATCCGGAGCTTTTTCGTAGGAGTACCCTGGAGAAACGATCAAACCATCCACACCAAGTTCCGTGAGAAAATCGAAAAGATCTGCAATTTCTTCCGGACTTTCACCATCAAATACGGTCGTATTGGTGGTTACACGGAATCCTTTGGCTTTGGCAGCCTTGATCGCGGCGATCGCTTTTTGGAAAACACCATCACGACATACCATCTGATCATGACGTTTTTCCAGACCATCCATATGAACGTTGAATGTCAGGTAAACCGAAGGTTTGAAGAGATCGAGTTTTTTCTCGAGCAAAATGGCGTTGGTGCACATGTAAACAAACTTTTTGCGATCCACCAAGCCTTGGATGATTTCAGGCATCTGAGGATGAATCAAAGGTTCACCGCCAGCAACGGCCACCATAGGAACACCACACTCTTCCACGGCATCGAAACACTCTTGCGGTGTCAGATTCTTGTTCAAAATTTCTTCAGGATGCTGGATTTTACCGCAACCGGCACAAGCCAAATTACATCTGAAAAGAGGTTCGAGCATAAGCACCAGCGGAAAACGATCCTTGCGGGTAACTTTTTGCTTCATGACATATGCGCCAACTTTGACGACTTGTTTGAAAGGAATTCCCATAGCGGGGCCATTCGTATCACGGCCTCATCAAGAGAGCAACTTCGAACAAAACATCCTCTGAATATGGCCCCATATTGACAACTTTTGTTGACAAACCTGAGGGGCTTATTTCGATATAAGTATTTATTATGGCTATTTAAATCGAAAATATTTTACAATAGAGACATGATCATGAAATCCCTCCCCCCCACGTCCCGCTGACCCGGGCTTTACGTTAGTTGAACTGATGACCGTGATCGTCATCATAGGCATTCTGGCCATCGTTGCCGCACCAGCTTACAAAAAATATGTCATTCGTTCCAAAATGGCGGAAGCTTATGTCGCGATCGATGACATCAGCAAAAAACAGCTCGCCTATTTTTACGAAAACGGAAACTTTAACAATAGCTATGTTTATGAATCTCAAACCGCACTCAACACAAACAACGATTCGAATTCAAATCAAGATGAATCGGACTCTGACATCGCAATGGACCTAGATCCAAGACTTGCTGCTCTTCGAGATAGCGGTGGAGATGCCGTCGATGGTAGAGATACCGGACGCGATACCGGAGATACTGGCAAGGAGGAAGGCAAAGAAGCAGGTGATTCAAGTTCCTCTCCTGTAGGGCAGCAATATTACTTCAACTATGTTGTGAGTGCGGGCAAAACGAGCAACACTGGGGCGGATTGTATGATCGCCACGTGCGGAGTTGTGATGACCAGTTCTACAATGGAAACATCCATTTTAAAAGCTTATAACTCCGACGAAGAGCCCTGTTCAGCATTCATGACTGCGCAGCAAGCAGGCGCTCACTCCGGGCCTAATGTGGACTGGACGATCATCGCCGCCATTGGAGATATGGACCACGACAATTCAGACGCCAAATGCACGACGGTTTACAGAGTGATCAACGTTTCTCCGGCAACAGGCCGAGTTCCCGTCAGCTCGCCGGACATCGTACTTTTCTACGGTCACTAAATGATCATCAGCGATTCGCCAAGGATGCTTTCACAAAAGCTTTGAAAAGCGGATGAGCTTTCATTGGCTTGGATTGGAATTCAGGGTGATACTGACATCCCAAAAACCATGGATGATCTTTGATCTCCACAATTTCCACCAACTGATTTTCCGGACATATGCCTGAAAACACCATTCCAGCTTCTGCCATTTTACTCATATATTGATTGTTGAATTCGTATCGATGACGATGACGTTCGGAAATCTGATCACGACCATAGGCTTTTGAAGCTGCTGTTTCTTTCTGAAGATTGCATAGATAAGATCCCAGGCGCATGGTCGCGCCTTTTTTGGAAATCTTTTTTTGATCTTCCATCAAATTGATCACAGGCTCCTTGGCATTCTCGTCGATTTCAAGCGAAGTCGCATTTTTGATGCCCATAACATTGCGTGCGTATTCAATCACGGCCATTTGCATTCCAAGACAAATTCCAAAAAACGGAATTTTGTTTTCGCGAGCGTGCTGAATCACTTTGATTTTTCCTTCGATACCGCGCGATCCAAAACCACCCGGAACAAGAATTCCACTTACACCATCCAAATGTTTTCCGATGCCGCTTTTCTCGATTTCTTCGGAATCAATGTTGCGAATTTTTACGCGTGCGTCGTTGGCGATCCCTGCATGAATTAATGCAGCATGCAGACTTTTGTAAGAGTCTGCCAAGTCCATGTATTTGCCCACCACGGCAATGGTGGTTTCAGCCTGAGGATGCTTGATCTTGTTGACGATTTCTTTCCATTGAGAAAGATCTGCTTTTTTGGTCCACATTTTCAGCGAATCCAAAATTTTTTGATCCAATCCTTCTTCATGAAATACCAGTGGCACTTCGTACGTCGTTTCCACATCCCGCGCTGTGATCACCGCATCTTGCTGCAAGTTGCAGAACAATCCGATTTTTCCTTAAGTTTGCTGGTGAGTGCAACTTCGGTTCGACAAAGAAGAATATCGGTTGAATTCCGATTTGCTGAAGCGCCTTGACGGAATGCTGTGTCCAGGTTTGGTTTTACTTCGCCAGCTGTTCGAATGTACGGCACAAGCGTTAAATGAATGTACAACGTATTATCGCGTCCAAGCTCACCTCGAAACTGACGAATGGCTTCCAGAAACGGCAAGCTTTCGATATCGCCGACTGTCCTCAACTTCGATCAAAGCCACATCCGCCCCTATTGCATTTTGCGGATCCATTCCTTGATTTCATCGGTGATGTGCGGAATCACCTGAACCGTGGCACCAGATAATCTCCACGACGTTCTTTATTGATCACGGATTCGTAAATCTTGCCTGTGGTGAAGTTACTGTTGCGGGTAATTTCTGCGTTTGTGTAACGCTCATAGTGCCCCAAATCCAGATCAGTTTCAGCACCATCGGAGGTCACAAAAACTTCACCGTGTTGAAATGGAGACATGGTTCCCGGATCGACGTTGATATAGGGATCATCTTTTGCACAGAGACTTTCAATCCACGCGCTTCCAGCAAAGCAGCAATGGATGAAGTGGCGATACCTTTACCAAAGTGAACTCACAACACCACCAGTTACAAAAATATACTTGGTACTCACCATTTTCTCTCCTTACACTTCAATTAGTAACATACTGCTTCAGATCGAACCCAAAAAAAGAGACAGCTGTGCTGTCTCTTTTCTAACAACAGATATTCTAAACGATTAACGTTTCGAATATTGGAATCTTTTTCTTGCGCCAGGTTGGCCATATTTTTTGCGTTCCTTTTTGCGCGCATCGCGGGTCAAAAGTCCTTCAACTTTGAGCACCGGACGAAGCTCTTCGTTTGCTTTCAAAAGTGCTTTGCGATACCGCAGGAAGCTGCTTGAGCTTGAGAGCTAACGCCACCACCGACGATGCGAATGTGTGCATCGTATTTTCCGGCTGTCTTGGTGACTGCGAATGATTTGTTGAACGCCAACTGAAGGGCTTGGGTTGGAAAGTATTCTTCCAATGCACGATTGTTGATCGTGATGTTGCCTTTGCCGCTGTTCATGTAAACGCGAGCGATGGCGGTTTTTCTTTTTCCAATTCCAGTGAATTTGTAATGCTGTTTGGCCATTTCTTATAATTCCTTACTTTAGTTGATTTTCATTGCCGTTGGTTTTTGAGCGGCATGAGGGTGTTCTGCACCACGATAGATTTTCAATTTGCTGATCATTTCACGACCCAATGGACCTTTTGGAAGCATGCCCCAAACGGCCAAGCGGATCATTTCTTCCGGATCGTTTGTCTCATGTCTTTCGCGGTGGATTCACGAAGGTGACCACGATAGCCGGTGAAATAGTAGTATTTTTTCTTTTCCAATTTGTCTTTGGTCATTTGGATTTTGTCGGCGTTGATCACAACGACGAAATCGCCACCATCGATATGTGGAGTGAATGTAGGTTTGTGCTTACCTTTCAAAACGGAAGCAACTTGTGTGGCAAAGCGTCCCAAAATTTGGTTGTTTGCATCGGCAATCATCCAATTGTGTGTAGCGTCTTCTTTGCGCTGCGAGAATGTTTTCATCATATCAAAATCCTTTAAATAATAAGGGTCCAGGCCCTAAAGTCTGAAGGTTGTAATCGTACTGGTGTATTGTCAAGAGGATTTAAAGGCCTTGATCGAACTCAAGAAAAACTCTACTCCCCAGCGAAAATCCCCAACAAAATGAGCTCGAAAACGGCTGCACAGAGTCCAGCCACAATCACGCTCCATGAAGTGGTGGATTCAGATTGGCATTTTGAAGGTCAAGAACCACCTCAGCATGGGTATTTCCGGTGGGAGGAATCACGACATTGTCAGTTTTCCACCAGCTGTTTGCTGATCCATTTGAACCGTATAACTCTGGCCACTTGGATCTTTCAACGTTGCCGTTAAAAAGGACAAAGTATACCCGGTACTTGCCTGATTGATCAGCATGAATCCAATTGAGCAAGAGGTGTTCTGATATGAAACACTTGCATCATCAAAAACGATGGTTTGAACCGGAGGCTGTGTGGCTGAACCGCACGATTGGGCGAAATGATGGAAAAAATGGCCATGAGTGCAAGTTTGCACACTTCTTGAATAGTAAAGGCTGAACGCATTGGATGATTCTTCATCTCAAATTGGGATTGACTTGCATAGCAAATTATTTGAAGACATTCAGATCATGAGCAGCAAGTCCGAATATGTTGAAAAAATTTGTCAGGACAACCGGCCTCGTGGAGTTTCGAAACAAGTCGTCCACCGCATCGTGGAAGATACCTTCGACTTCATCCTCGAAAGCCTGTTGAAAGACAAAAAATTCACGTACGCGGGATTTGGCTCTTTCCGCCTCAAAGACCGGAAAAGCAAAATCGGAACCAATCCCAACACGGGGGAAAAGATCGTCATCGCACCACGGAAAGCGATTTCGTTCACGGTTTCCGGAAAGCTTAAAAAAACTTTGAGGTAAACATGACATTACAGAATTCGCGAAAAGGTATGACACGTATCTTTTCCTACAATCAACTCGACAATGAGCTCACGCTCACGCAGGCTCAAGTTCTGCAGACTTTTCCGATCTCGCGCATCAATCCAGTGACCAAAACCACAATCACCGTGGGCAAAAGTCCGGACAATGACATCGTGGTGACGGATGAATATGTATCAAGCTATCACTGCAGATTGAATATCGCGATTCACGATTTTTCATCAAAGATCTAGGCAGTACCAACGGAACCTTTGGATGGCAAAGCGCGTCGTGAGGCGTTTGTCGATGATGTTTGATTTGAAATCGGTCAGGCCAAATTCGTGTTCGATTGTCATGAAGAATCTCGAAGTGGTTCAACCCAAGGAGGATTGGCCTGCGGCATGATTTCCGGGACAAATGCATGAAGGAAATCTTCGGGTTGATCCAAACCCTACAAGGCAGCACCCACCGGTGTTGATTCAGGGAGAAACGGGAACGGGCAAGGAACTGATCGCACGCGCGATTCATGAAAACAATTCCGCGCAAAACCAAACGATTCATCGAACTGCGGCGCCATTGCCGAACTCATCGATGAATTGTTCAGCCATGAAAAAGGTGCGTTTACAGGGGCGATCACTTCTCGCGAAGGCTTGTTCGAACTTGCCAATGGTGGAACGTTGTTTTTGGACGAAATCGGCGAACTTCCAATGGATCTACAACCCAAGCTACTTCGTGTTCTTGAAAGCGGCGAACTTCGACGGGTTGGCAGTTCCAAAAACACGACGGTCGACGTCCGCATCATTGCGGCAACTCACCGCAATCTTGCACAAGAAATCAACAATCAAAAATTCAGAGAGGATTTGTACTACAGAATTTACGTGCTCCCGATCACGCTACCACCACTCAGAGACCGTAAGAACGATATTGAATTCTTGGTCGATCATTTCCTAAAATCTGCCAAACCCATCCATTCAAATGCGCTCGGCAAACTCATGGGTCACGATTGGCCAGGCAATATTCGCGAGCTCAAAAATGTTGTTGAACGTGCGTTGTTGATCAGCAATGGCAGTGAGAAAATCGAAGCTTCTCACATCCAGTTCGCGCAGCTGCATGGAAAACCCACCCTTCGACCGAGCATCATTACCTTGGAAGAAATGGAAAGAATCACCATCATCGATGCGCTGAACAAAAACCGATGGAAAAAAACGGAAACGGCGCAAAAGCTTGGAATAGCGAAATCCACGCTCCATGAAAAGCTTCGCAAATACGGAATCAACGAACTGGAGCACAGTTTATAGAGTTATTCTACAAACCATTGATACGTTTTTTGGTTTGAACTGACGGGCGGAACAAAATGGTCTTGCGGGTGGCAATTTCAATTGGCTTTTTGGTCTTTGGGTGCAGGCCAATCCGCTTCTTTCGCTTGCGGATCACGAATGAACCAAACCCCGGATATGAAAATTTCTTTTTCCGACCGATGGCGATGGCCATATGGTCAAACACACTCTGAACAATCTCAGCGATGGCTGATTTGGACACACGATTGTCCTTTTGAAGCTGTTGTAGATGATCGATAAGCTTTTGTTTGTTCACAATGCCGCTTATAGCACAAAAGTTGTTCAATCTTGGATTTTTGGAATATATTAAGGTCATGAATACCCTTCAAAAAAGCCTTTATTTGCTCACCACGCTCACACTCGTTTCATTGTTTGCCTCTTGTGCCAGCAAAAACTTCCGCGAGCCTGAAGTGGCCAACTCAAATTCATATCCCACCTCTCGTTCCTATGCGAGCAAGATGGATGCAGTATGGGAAGCGACCAAGGATGCCATGGAAGAACGAAACTTGCCGATTTCTCAAACCAATCGCGACAAAGGCATGATCGTCACGGACTGGGCTACGGGCAAATCTGACCGCTTGTTCTCGGGTTTCGGGGACAGCAAAATTCCGTATACCATTCGATTCAAGTTTTTGGTTCAGCTGGTGCAATCTGGCGGACGCACCAATGTTTCGATCAAAAGCAAAGAAGAATACATGACCGATGTGGTGACTTCCGGAACCAATTTCAACGGATCGGTCTACAACTGGATTCCGACCACCAGCTCAGGTTTCAAAGAGTCTACCCTTCTTGAAGACATCAACGAACGTCTCAAACCAAGCAAAGAATAACTCTTCTAAGGGCTACTACTTCTTTGCAGTGGTGCTTTGCGCTTTTTGCCACTCAAGCCAATAATCCGGGCATTTGGCCGTGATGTTTTTCTTGGATTGAAGGTCATCGGGTTTCACGATTTTTTCAAGCGATGTGCATGCGAGTGCCTGCATTTTGGGGTTGGGTTCCTGGAAAATTTTCATGAGCGGATCCACGCCTTTCATGCTTCCAATTTCGCCCAGCGCATGGATGATGTTTTCACGGATTCCAAAAATCGGTTGCCCGCGATAATAGTTTCTTTTTTCAAACAGCTCTTTGCTCAGCAAATCCACAGCACCGCGATCTTTGAGCTTCGCCAATGATTTGACTGCTGAATCACGCACCAACAATGAACTGTCGTTCATGGCTTCCTGAATGGCTTTTGTGCTGTCTTCTTCATCAAAAACGGCCAAAGCTTGAACGGACACCGAACGCATCACCGACAAAGTATCTTTGGAACCTTTGATCAAAACCTCTTTGTTCTCTTTGGTCGGGAATTTGGAAAGTGCCATGGCTGCAAACCAACGCTCTTGCCAAGGACGGTTGGCTTCCTGAAACACATGGATCAACGATGGACTGGCTTTGCTTTTCATGGCGACGATTTGTTTCATTTCAGCCGAAAAATCGTGTTTTTTGGCCGCTTTTTGGACAATGGCCTGGATTTCAGGTGATACTTCCTTGGTTGTTTCTGAATGGGAAGCAGCTTGCGCGTTTAGGCAGAAAAATAGGCCTGAGAGCCAAATAAGAACTTGAAAATTAAAGCTTTGTCTTTTAAGAATAGGGCCCATGATGAAATTACTCCTTGCTAGACCTCGCGGCTTTTGTGCCGGTGTCGTTCGTGCCATTGATACCGTAGAATTGGCGATCCAACACTATGGTACGCCCCTCTACGTTCGCAAGGAAATTGTACACAATCAATCCGTCGTTGAAAAGTTCCGCGCCAAAGGCGTTCATTTTGTGGATACCCTTGAAGAAGTACCTTCCAACAACGTGGTTATCTTCAGCGCGCACGGCGTCTCTCCTCAAGTTCGTGAAGACGCGCTGAAAAGAAACCTCAAAATCATCGATGCTACCTGTCCGCTGGTGACCAAGGTTCACAGTGAGGTTCACAAGTATAAAAAGATGGGATTCTCAATCGTTTTGGTCGGCCACGCGGACCATGATGAAGTTGAGGGAACCATGGGCGAAGCCCCAGAGATTATCCAGCTGGTTGAAACTGTCGAAGACGTTCAAGCTTTGGAAGTTCCAAATCCTGAAAAGATCGTTGTTCTAACCCAAACCACATTGAGCGTGGATGAAGCGCGCGAAATGATCGATGCTCTTCGCAAAAAGTTTCCAAAACTCACCACCCCACCGAAAGATGACATCTGTTACGCGACTCAAAACCGCCAAGACGCCGTCAAACACATGGTGAAACAAGGCATCGATTTGCTGCTTGTTGTTGGTTCTAAAAACAGTTCCAATTCAGCGCGTTTGGCCGAACTTGGGAAAACGTTCGGTATCGATGGATATCTCTTCGACCGTGCAGATCAAATTGAAGATGCGTGGCTTGCTGGAAAAACCAAAATTGGTTTGACTGCAGGCGCTTCCGCACCAGAATACTTGGTGGAAGAAGTGATTCAAAAATTGGAAAACCTGGGAGCTCAGACCGAAGAAGTCAGCTTCATTCAGGAAGATGTGAGCTTCTCTCTACCACTTGAACTGACCAAAGTTCTGGGCGCAAAAGCTCCTGCCAACGACCTTCCAATTTCCCGTTGATGTTAATACCAACCGTTTTGACTACTTAACCGTCAAACCTTCGGATGAAATGGCTGATTTCAAATCGGCTTCATTGAGATTATCGATACCGTCCACACTGACCGTGCTTTTCATCGGGTCGATGCTAACCTTGGAAACATTGGCCATGTGTTTGGCTTTCAGGGCTTTTTCAATGTTGGCGCGTTTGGCTTCATTGAGTGGCCCCATGACAGAATAAGTATAGGTTTTGGCTTGAACCACACCGGTCAAAAGCAAAACCGACACAACAAGCAGTTTTTTCATCGTATCCTCCTATAGTTTTTTCAACGCCTGGGACAAATCATCGATCAAGTCATCCACATGTTCGATTCCGACTGACAATCGAATCATGCCGTCCGTAATTCCAAGTTTTTTTCGGATATCGGATGGAACACTTGCATGGGTCATGATCGCCGGATGCTCGATCAACGATTCGATTCCGCCAAGACTTTCCGCAAGCGTGAATATTTTCAAATTCGACAAAAACTTTTTGGTTTTGGACAAGTTCGCTTTCAAATGACAGCTGATCATACCGCCAAAATCCTTCATTTGACGGGAAGCCAATGAGTATTGGGGATGACTGGTCAATCCAGGATAGATCACGCGTTGCACTTTGGGATGTTTTTCCAGGAATCGGGCGATTTTCATCGCATTTTCACAATGCTGCTTCATGCGGACTGGCAACGTACGCAATCCTCGATGCGTAAGCCAGGTATCAAATGGCCCCGGAACCGCCCCCATGGCGTTTTGCAGAAACGCGATTTTTTCAGCGATTTCTTTTCTATGCGTGACCACCGCTCCACCCACGACATCGGAATGTCCGCCGATATATTTTGTCGTGGAATGCACAACGATGTCTGCTCCCAACACCAAGGGTTGCTGCAGGTATGGGGTTGCAAAAGTATTGTCCACGACCACCAAAATTTTATGTTTTTTGGCGATTTTGGCAATGGCCGATATGTCGATGAGCTTGAGCATCGGATTGGTCGGCGTTTCGATCCAGATCATTTTCGTGTTTTTTTGAATGTGCTTTTCGACGAATGGAATGTTGGTCAGATCCTCGAATGAAAATGAAAATCCGCGATTGGACAAAACCTTGTCAAACACGCGGAACGTTCCACCATACACATCGTCACAGCAAAGAACATGCGCATCTTTTTCAAGCAAATGAAGAACGGTGGTCGTTGCAGCCATGCCTGAAGCAAAGGCAAAACCATGGGTTCCAGCTTCCAATGAAGCAATGGCTTCTTGGAAACATTCACGGGTTGGGTTCTGCGTGCGTGAATACTCATAGCCCGTATGGTTGCCCGGAGACCGCTGCGCATAAGTGCTGGTTTGATAGATCGGCGGGGTCACCGCTCCGGTGCGCGGATCAGGTGCAGACCCATCATGGATGGCTTTGGTTTCAAAATGTGTGACTTTGGTTTTGTTTTTCATACTTAGAACCGAACCTGATCGTCATTTTTTCCATTTTCGGACTTCAGAAACCCATTTTCAATCATCCAGTCGTCATTGTAGAACTTCGACAGATATCTGGATCCACCATCCGGAAGTAGAATCAAAAATGTTTTGCGCTCCTTGATCGTTTTGGCAAATCGAAATGCTGCGGAAATCGCCGCACCACAAGAGCCTCCTCCGAAAATACCTTCAGTTCGAGCAAGCTCGCGGGCCGTGTCGAAACACTCTTGGTCATTGACCTGAACCATGTCATCGATCAATTTGAAATCGACATTCTTTGGAAAAAAATCTTCGCCAAACCCTTCCACCTTGTATGTTCCTGCCGGAACGACCTTCCCTGTTTTGAAATAATCATAAAAAATCGAACCGATTGGATCGACGGCAAGCGTTTTGAGCTTCGGGTTTTTTTCTTTCAAATATTTTCCGGAACCACACAGCGTTCCTCCCGTGCCAATGCACGCCACCAAATAATCCAGATCATTTCCCATTTGTTCATAAATTTCCGGGCCCGTTGAAAGGTAATGCGCTTTGGTGTTGGCCGGATTGTCATATTGGTTCAGATAGATTGAATTCGGAGTGTCCCGCGCCAAACGTTTGGCGACCGAATAATAACTGCGTTCATCTTCAGGCTCAACGGCAGTCGGACATAAAATCACTTCGGCACCCAAAGCTCTCATGGCATTGGTTTTTTCGGACGAAACCTTATCCGGCATCGTGAATACACATTTGTAACCTTGGGTCGCCGCGATCATGGCAAGTCCCATTCCAGTGTTTCCAGAAGTGGTTTCAATGATGGTTCCGCTTTTTTTGAGCTGCCCTGAAGCCACAGCATCTTCAATCAATTGTCTGGCTAGTCTATCCTTGATGGAACTTCCCGGATTCATGAAATCAAGTTTGACGTAAAAGTCATGTCCAAGATCTTTGCCCATTCTTTGAAGTTTGACGATAGGTGTGTTGCCGATACATTCCGAAATGCTGTTATAGACGTGTTTCATGCGGACAAATGTATCTCAAAGATGGGACAAACCCAAGATTTGCTTAGCGCAAACTTAAGGTTTCAAAAGGATGAACGTTCCAGACATTCGGAACAAATCCAGAAACACGTTTCTGAAGCAGAATCGGTGTGGCCTTAAACATCAGGGGAATCACAACAACATCCCGAAGAAGAAGTGACTCTGCTTCACGATAGTATTTTTTCATGTCTGTAGAATTGTTGCTTGAAATCGCTTGATGAATCAGTTGATCATAGTCCGGATTGGAATATCCACCGGACAATGCATTGCCACTGACAAAGGCATGCAGAAACCCAAAAACCTCATCGGAACCAATGGCAATTTCATCCAACGCCATTTCAAAATCGTTTTTTTCAACCGCATGCAGAAAAGTGTCCACTTCCATTGATTTGACTTGGATTTGGCTGGTGCTTAAGGACTGCTTGAGTTGCGTGACAAATTGCAACGCCAACTTCTTCATCATCACTGTATTTGGATAAAGCAATGTCACACGCGGCATCAATGGACATTCGGACTTTTCACAATAACCCAGCGTATTGAGCGTTTCTTTGGCAGCGGTAGGATTCGCATAGAATCCATGGGGGCTATCGTAATACTTGGCCTGATCTGGCACAAGCGATTCCGCTCTTTTTCCCGAATGGCAAGTGTTTCCAAAAGACGCTTGTGATCGACGCTCATGGCGATGGCTTGCCTCAATTGAACTTGATTGAGCGGAGATTGGTTCACATTCAATCTCAAAAAGACCGTTCGAAGATCCTGTTGAAATGAAACATACCCCGTACCTGCAAGTTTATTGAGCGTACCTTCGCTGATGGGAAGATCAGGGTATCCGAATTGATCAAGAAGTCCGGACATGAACATCTTCTCGCCCTCGTTCACGGAATTCAACGTGAAAAACAACACTTCATCGATTTGAATTGCTTGTGCAAAACGATGGTGACGATTTTTTTGAAGCAAGTAAGACGTGGCACTTTTTTGTGTGATGGTGAATGGCCCACTGCTCACGAATTTCCCAACCGAGAAAATCTCATCTTGATTCGCCTCAAACATTTCCGCTGGAATCGGCGCCAATCCAGGATCGCTCAAAGTCTGAATCATCATCGGATCGGGCTTGTTGAGGGTCAATGTAAGTTCGCTTTGACTGATCAAATCCGTCGAGGAAACACCGAGATTTTCAGGATTATAAAACGCGCCATCGAGCATCTCTTGGGCTCCAACGATTTTCATGAGTTTTTTTGCGATCGTTGCCTTGGTTTTTGGTTTGAGCAGTCGTCGAATGGCCGCTTCATAATCTTTGGCTTTGATGCGTTGACCGTTGGACCAAAACAGATCCTTGCGAAGGATCATTTTGATTTTCAAACCATCCGGGGAAATCTCAAATTTTTCACAAGCTCTTGGGATGATTTCACCTGTGGCGATGTTTCTCTGAAAAAGAGTATCCACCAAATTCGGAATCAATGTTTTTTCAGCCACCGATGAAATCAGGGCTGGATCCAAACTCGCGAGTTTTCCGACCACTGCCGTACGATATACTCTCTTTGCGACAGCAGCTTCCATAACCTTCGGAGCAACCGGTGCCGGCGCAGCCGCAGGTTGGACGGGTTTTTTTCCGCCGCAAGCAAAAAGAAGCAAAGTCAGTGCTACGAATTTTTTTGAATGAGTGATTGGAGCGCCTTTCTTTCTTTTTCCACATTTTTCGAATCGTTTTGAAGGATTGAAACCAGAAACTGATGGTGATGAACGGATATTTCACTCAGCACTTCAGGAGAAAGATTTTTTTTCAATTCAAGGGCGTGCCAGTAGAGCTCTTTTTCTTCACTGGAAAAACTGCCTGGGAAATCCAAATCCACTTGGTACAAAAACTCAATCCCTTCATACGGACAAGGTTGAACCACAAACTTGATGTTTCTTTGCTTTCCAAGTTGTTCGATGTCGCGGCGAAGACTCTGGAACGTGTCTTCCTGAATGAACATCACAATGCTGAATGTCTTTTGCGGATTTTGAAATACTTTATTGTCCATGTTTTCCTCGGACCATGCCAACGGCATATGCATCTTCGGCGAAGATTTCAGAAATCGACGACGTCATGCGCGGCAACTGAACGCTTTCAATGCGCTGTTTGTACTCATCCACGCTATCCATCGATTTGCCGGACATATGCTGTGAGGCCATATAATACGTCAAACCATCGTTGTTGCGCAAGCCATGCGAAAACATCGAAACGGCTTGAAACTTGGCATTCTCAAAGGTTTCCTGAGAAATCACAAGCTTACCCAACGACGAAAAAAATGCCGTGATGTATTCGGTGAGCTTGGTTTCATGCTCAGGTTTGGTGGTGGCATGTAAAAAAAACGCCCCGCCACGAAGCAAGCACATTGTAGGCATTCACTGTCTGGGCTACGGAAAGCTTTTCTCTCAATGAAAGATGAAGCTGCCCTCTTGTTCCAGCAAGCCAGTTCCTTAGGATTTCCAAATCGTAATATCGATGATCTTTGGCATCCACACCCTTGTGCCCGACAACAATGCTGGAACGATCCTGTTTGTTCCTCGATTCTCGGTTCAAATCGACGAGAATGAATCATCGGAAGAACTTGCGCGCTTGCCTGAAGATTTCACTGGAATGTTGCCAAACACTTCGAATACTTCCGCGAAAATTTTTCCGGAAGTCCATCTCCCGCGATGGTGACCACCATCTGATCGACACGAAAAAGCTCATCATGCCAATCCTGAATTTGTTCGAATTTGATGGTTTCGATGGTTCAACTTTTCCAAAACGCGAATAGGCATAGGGGTGGCCAGCGAACAAAGATTGATAAAAAAGTTCCACGGGCCGGCGAAGCGGATCGCGTTTCACTTTGAATTTCCATACGCGCTTCGGTTTTTGCATCATTCAGAAGATCTGAATCCTCGATGGGTTTGGTCACCAGGCGAAACAGTTGGCGTAGCGCAGAAGTGAAAATGCTCTGCCATTAAGGTTGAGGCTAAAACCGCAAAAATCAGCATGATTTTCCAAGCTGACAAATCCAGTTGGATTCGAAGTTGTCGGATTCGGAAATTTCCCGATACTGCATCATCTTGAGCATCAAATAGGTAATGCCACAGTTTTTCTGTCTCGAACAATCGCCCACCAGAGGAGGAGCAGCGATGTTCAGCGGAGAATCATGGGTGGTGGGTTGAAATAGCGAGTAATACCATTGGGAAGGTTTTTTGAAGCGTTGTTCACAGCAATCAATTCTACGTCATGGAAGAAATCTTCGCAATGCTTTCCAATGTGATCCTAGAGTTGCGCGAGCACAAGGGATCCCTGAAGCGCACGATCAGCAGAATGGTTGGAAGAAGAAACATGAAAGCATTGGCAATCAAAAGCGCACGCTCATCGATCCACCAGCAGATTGAGAGCATGAAACCAATCACACCGTAATACAACCCTACGCCCATCATGGAATGATAAGGAATTTTCGACTTTTCGGTTTTGGTTTCTGTGAGAACGATATTGCTTTTCCAGTTTTTGAAAAATGAATTAGACTGACAAACCCAACAAACATGGCTCAAAGGCGTTGCTCAGCAGCACACCAAATGATGTCCGGGTGTTTCATAATAATAAATTCTGCCCAGAAACCATTTGTCCCCACGAAGCGCAACCGGATCGATCACAACGTCGATCATCATCATGAACAATGTCGTCAGGAACAAAAAAACGGACTTGCTCTGACGAAGCTGGAAATGATCGAGTACTTCGACGTTTTTTTCGAAATTTTAAGCGGAGACAACATGAAGAGTGCCATCGAATAGGAAGCGAAAAGAAGGAATGAAAAGGACAAAGAATCATAGAATGGAATGTTGGAAAGAAACAGTTCCTGGTCTTTGGTATCGCCGATGTAGTGATACAGTCGAAAAGGAGATCCATTGCGGGTGGATGAAAATTCGCAGATGAAGGCGACGGTCCATGTGATGCACATAAACCCCAAGGTTTTTCGTTTACCCATTTTGAGAAAACCCGCGGTTAAAAAGGCCGCCAAAAACACAAAAACGTAAGGCCGAAGCATCAATGTTCCCCAGCACAACTTGATCAGTTTCCATTTTCCTCTCGTTTCCTTTGTCCCCGTTAGCGCAATCGCAAAGGCACTCTTGTAAGTACAGAACTATTTGAATTCATTCAAATTTAATTCTTATTTTCGTTGGCACGATCCTTGGAATCATAAGGGTGTGATGAACCTACGTCCATATATACTTACCCTTTTTTACACCTTCGTGGCTGTGTTTGCCTTGCAAGCCTGCGGTGTAGATCCGCTCGACCCTGCCGGTAAATTCGGCAAAAACGGTCTGCGAAGACAAATCACTGCCGGACACTGATGGTGACGGCGTAAACGACAAATGTGAAGAGATTTTGGGAACTGACAAAACGATCATCGATAGCGATGGTGATGGAATTCCAGATGATCTGGATTTTCCTGCTCCAGCAACACCGGCGAACTGCCCTGCCACTGACCCAAACAATTATCCACCGGAATGCCGACAGTACTGGGAAGCCAATGGACAACGTCGCAGTAACTTGGAAGAGATTTCGCGCGCGGGTCTTCTTGCCAACAGTGCTTTGAATTCCAGAGCACCCAATGGAACCCAAGTTGACGTACAAGATCAATTCATTCGAATTGTGTATGGATCTGATCCCAGCAACAACGGTTCTGCCGGAGCACCTGCGAGCTTGGCCGCATTTTGGCGCAAAGATGTGGAATGGAACGGTTTCGAATCTTACCCGAACTTTATTTATTACAAAGTCGGTGGAAGCGTAAAATATTGCAACGCGAGCATTGACGGACCAAACTCGAGCTGTGAAGGCACGGCACAAGTTACGCAATTGGAACTCTGCGGCCCACTTGAAAACCCTGCTGTGGCCAACCCAGCCGACAGCCAAGACATTACGTTTGAGAATTTCAAATGGACCAACGGAAGAACGCCATTGGGTGAATTTCGACCACACACGCTGATCAAAGAAGAAGAAGCTCCAGCCACCCTGATCCTGACACCGCACGATCTTCAAAACGTCGGTGGAGGGCGTTTTCTAAAAACCGAAAGTGCGTTTCAAAAATTTCCAAGTGGAGGGTAAAATTCCAAACCCTCAAGCCAACAATGGGGGCACCAATCAAGCCTCCCAATAGAGGTGATTACATCTGGGTGGAAACAACGGAAAACATCGATACCGTTCGCGGATTCAAACGAACCGGTGTGATCGATCCTACCTTTGCAACCCAATATCCGAAAATGCTCGGACCATGGTCTCAGCTGAATCGATTTTTTAATCCCAAATCAGGATTCTATTTTCAAAGATTGAAAATCGTGATTTAAAAAGCTCCATGCACGGCGCAAACGGCAATCCAATTCTTGAATGGTTCACGACCCTTTTGCTGGAATGTACATTCCTGGGTTTTTGTATCGTCTTTATCGGAGCCGGTCTTTCGGAACTCAAAAAGAAAAAAATTACGGTAAAAACATGGCTCTGATCGTGACCGGGATCGTCATGGGTGTTTTGAGCATCATCGCGACCATCCTGCTGCTGCAAGGCGAATCTAAAAAATCCATTGGCTGTTATTTTGGCAAGGCCGTCGCCTTGCATAAAATTTGTAATTGTGAATCTCGGTTATTCTATATAGAGTTCTGTGGCTGAAAAAGCGTTTGAATCATCCCTGAAAGAACTTGAAGAAATCGTGACCCAATTGGAGTCCGAAGATCTTCCGTTGGAAAAAGCCATCGCACTTTTGAAAAAGGCACCCTTCTTTCCAAAACCTGCAGCAAAACCCTGGATGAAGCCGAAAAAAAAATCGAAGTCCTTCTTTCCCAGCTGGAACAAAAAAAGCAAACCACTGAAAACGCAAACTGATCATGAAATTCGAAGAACAATACAAAGTTTACCAATCGGCGATTGAAAAAAAACTGCCTGAATATATCCATGCTGCCAGCAATTCCGAATGCTCATGAAGTCGATGGACTACTCGTTGATGCTGGGAGGAAAACGAATCCGTCCTGTGCTGGCGATGGCGACCTGCGAACTCCTTGGCCATCCCGCCACCGATGCATTACCTACAGCGTGTGCACTTGAAATGATCCATACTTATTCATTGATTCATGACGACCTGCCTTCCATGGACGACGATGACCTTCGTCGTGGCAAGCCAACCAATCATAAAGTTTACGGTGAAGCCATTGCGATTCTGGCGGGGGACGGCCTTTTGACCGAAGCATTCTCATGCTTGTCCGATCCAGCCTGGAAGTTGAGCGATCATTCCAAAATTCGCGTGATCCACACCATTTCCGAAGCCGCAGGAGCCAAGGGCATGGTAGCAGGTCAAGTGCTCGACCTTGAACATGAAGGCAAGGAATGCAACGAGCAGCAGCTTGAAAATATCCATCTTCATAAAACCGGCAGGTGATTTCTTGCCTCCATCCTCGCAGGAGCTCCTGCGCCAGTGCAGGCATGGAACAGCTACAAACGCTCGACACGTTTGGTCGCAAGATTGGCTTGGCTTTTCAAATCGCTGATGACGTTTTGGACATCACCGCCACAACTGAGCAGCTTGGCAAGAATGCCAAGAGTGATCTGAAAAAAAACAAATCTACTTATCCTTCACTGATTGGTTTGGAGGCTTCCAAGGCCAAGGCTGAAAAGCTCTTAAAAGAATCAATTGAATTGATTTCCACTTTCGGACCTAAATCACAATTTCTGAAAGAACTTGCCACTTTGATCGTTCATCGTAAAAATTAATCTCGATGACAGTCGAGAAAAAACAAAAACTTAAAAAAAGTCCGACTCGATCAACTTCTCACAGAGCGCAGCCTTGCTCCAACACGTACCAAAGCTCAAGCCATGATTTTGGCTGGCGTTGTTCTTGTTGGAAACGACACAATCACCAAAGCAGGAACACTTGTCGATCCTGAGGCCGACATAACACTCAAAGAAACATTGAAATATGTCAGCCGTGGAGGAACCAAACTCGAAGGCGCGTTGAAGGATTTACAAATCAATGTTGAAGGGCTTGAAATTTTGGATGTGGGCGCTTCTACAGGGGGATTCACCGATTGTGTTCTGCAAAACGGAGCCAAACATGTCTACGCCATTGATGTGGGTCGCGGACAACTGGATGTCACGCTTCAGAAACCATCCTCAAGTCACTTACAAGGAATCATTCCACGTTCGCGAACTCTCACCAGAAACATTCGGCAAAACTTTTCCGATGGTGGTGATGGATGTTTCATTCATCTCGTTGAAAAAGTCCTACCGACGGTAATTCAATGTATCCAGTCGGGGGAACCCTGCTCGCTCTGATCAAACCGCAGTTCGAAACCGAATGCGAAACACCTCGATAAGGGGGTTGTTCGAGATGAACAAATTCGCCTGCAAATCCTGGAGGACATCGAAGCCTATGCTGCCAGAGCTTGGTTTTAAGGATATCCAGCTTTCTGATTCCGTAATCAAAGGCCCCAAAGGCAACCAAGAAGCGTTCCTGTATTGCCGAAAAACAGCACAGACCTAAACCCGATTACTCAAATTTAATCAACAATATCAATATGTTAAAAACATTCAGGTTGGCATAGAACTTGAGATAAGTAGCTGAGACATGAAAAGATTCAAGGAGAATCCTATGTTGAACAGTAAGAAAATCATCCTTTATTGATCACAGCTACTTTCTTTGCCCAAAGTTGTAGCCGTGGCGTTGCCCCAACCGCCGGAAACTTCAATTTCGTGGATGGAAACCCGGATGATCCTCAAATCATGAACTCACTTTGCGAACAGCAAGGCGACACAGACTCTAACAACCTCATTTGTGATAGTGAAGAAGAATCTGTGAGCGCAAGCGCTGATGCCAACGGTGATGATATTATCGATGGTAACGAAAAAAGCTGGTTTGCACGTGCTGGCTGGTGGCAGATGCTGGGTCTAGCTGCCATGGGTGTAGGCACCTATTTCCTCGTTCGTGATAACAAAAAGAACGGTAAATACTGGTTGAAAGAACCATCTCAAGAAGATGTTGTTGCCGGACAAGATGCACTTGGGGCTGGTGTTTATCTGAATCCACGCAATAATAACGGTTCAGTCAGTTATCTTGCAGGCACCGGATCAAGCGCACGATTCTTTTCAAGTGATAATACACGTCATTATGTTCAAAAAACCATTTCGAAAGTAGACGCTGATTTGGTTTACCACACTGGCTCGATGTCCATCAAACACGGTGGCAAAATGTTGAACTGTATTCACGGTGCACAATTGGGCGTTCAAGACGTGGGGAATAATCGTCTTCACGTTTCGATGTACTTCAAAGAAGACTACATTAAAGAATCAACCCGCATGCCGAAACACGTAACGCAGGCACAGTTCTTCAATTACTGTGATCAAAACACAGGTGTTTACTCAGCCACACAAACTGTGGAAGGCGCAGACAATTTCTTTGTGATTGCAGCAAACCCGGGTGTGTATGCCTTTGAAAGTCCTCAAGGCACGATTCCTGTAGGCTACAAATCGGGCTTAACCACAGCGTTGAAATTTGAAGCTGCACTTCCAGGAGACAATACCGCGAACAACCTGACCACGATCCGTTATTATGCGCACCATCCTGCACATCCAGACGATGAGCAATTTGCTTCCGTGGATTATCAGGTCAACGGTATTTCGGATATCAACTGGAACGTAACTTCAACCCAATTGGACTTCACTGGTCAAAGTGGGAACGAATCTAAGTTCTTGTTGATGGCACAATCCAACGTGAAAGCAACGGCAGAAGTTAATCTCGATGCGATCAACAACGCTGTAGCACTGTCTACAAATCCTTAACGTTCAAACCGTACTTTTTGAGCAGGCGTTGAATCGATTTTCGGTCAATGCCTGCTTCTTTTGCGGCCTTGGAAATATTCAGGTCGTTGTTCTTCAGAATCTTGATCAGGTAATCCTTTTCGAAGTTCTCAACCCATTTTTCCTTGGCTTCCTTGAACGGCAATGAAGCATCCAGTTCTTGCGTCGAGGATCCCAGCGAGGATTCTCGAACCTGCATTGAACCACCATCTTTGAGGTAATCCGGCAAATGAGACACATCCAACAAATCGTTATCGGCAAAACTAAAGGCGCGATCAATCGCGTTTTTCAGCTCGCGGATATTGCCCGGCCAGTGGAATTCTTCAAAAACTTTTTTCACTTCATCCGTTATGCCTTCAACCTGGGATTCAGGATCTTCGGCCTGGCCAATTTTGATGAAATGCTCGACCAAAACAGGAATATCTTCCTTACGTTTGCAAGTGGCGGCAAATAAACTGGAACGACTGACAAACGGAAATACAAGTCTTCACGGAAAAGCCCCTGCGAGACCATTTCCTTGAGGTTTCTATGGAACTGCGCAAATCACACGCACATTGACCTTTTTCAGGACGGTCCGCACCGACACGCTTGATTTCTCCAGTTTCCAAAACGCGCAAAAGTTTGGGTTGAAGATCGAGCGAAAGCTCGCCGATTTCATCCAAGAAAAAGGTGTTCCTCCATCGGCCATCTCAAACGCACCCTGACAGGCGTTGGTTGCACCAGTGAATGAACCCTTTTCATATCCGAAGAGTTCCGATTCGATGAGGTTTTCAGCGACTCTTCCTCGAACACCACAAAGGGCATTTTGGCGCGCTTGGAATGATCGTGAATCGCGCGCGAGCTACAATGCCTTTACCTGTTCCTGTTTCACCACCGATCACAACCGTAACGTTGGTCAGGGGCGATTTTTCCAAAATCCCGAAAATTTTCTCATCTCCAGGGATTGCCCAAGGATGTCACCAAAGCGAGATTTTTTGGAAGGATAGATGTCGATCAATTCATCTTGCGGCGTGAAGCGAATTTTGGTTTTGCCGATGCGAATCACTGAACTTGCTGTCAGAAACACTTCCTTCACACGGACGTTACCGACAAAAGTGCCGTTGGTGGAATTCAAATCACGAATCAAATATCCGTCTTTGGTTTTAAGATTTCCGCGTGGGTTCGGAAACTGTATCGTCGTTCAGAACAAGATCATTGTCCAGTGCTGTTCCGATTCGGATCGTGTCTTTGGTAACCACATAATCGCGTTGAGAATTCCGTCTGTGACAACCATCAATTTGCTTTTTGGAAGTGTAAGCGTGGTGACGTGGTCGTCCACGCGAATGATTTTGGTACCGGAGCCTTTGGTCATTGATGTCCCATTTAGGGTTTAAAGACAATTGTATGGGTAATTGTTGTCGCACACAACAATTATTTTTATTTCTAATTTTAATGATTGATGCAGCGAATTAGCTATTTACAGCTTGCTGTAAATGCTTGATTCTGATCCCACATCGACAAATATTTTTTCGTCATTGCGTACAGAAGCAAGTCATCGCGAACAAATCGATTGTGACCTTGAGCGTTCGCAAACTGAATGGCCATACCCTTGGCAGCGCCACTGGCAGAGGTCATGATCCACGCGCACCACACGTCCAAAGATCTTGGTTTGAACATTTTCATGAGCGAGTGTGAAAGAAAAAGGCATTCAATTGGAACGGTGCGTTTTCATTTCAATGAAGGCTCCGCTTTTGGAAAGATTGCGGACAAAACCGAAGACAAGTCCTCTTGATCGGAGGTGATGACGTTCACATCGGTGTCAAAACGCTGATCTTTTCTCTTATCCACCATGATTCCTCCTTTGGACTAAGTCCAAATAAAATTATATGGGAAAATCGAATAATTCAAGACATTTAAATAAAAATACAATGTGAAACTTTAACAACGCACCGTTTCTTCAAAAGGTATTACATACCTTTCTAACTCTTGCGTCTTTTTTTCTGGAAAAAGTCGATGATTTCAAACTTCTCCACTGCAGATTTCAGCTGAATGTCGGAAGGTTTTGGAAGCTTCCTTCACCTGATTTGGTTTTTGTGTGGCACCCTTTTCATCCATGGTTTCCAATGCGGTTTTGCAGATCTTTTTCACGAATCATATCGATCTCTTGAACCGCTGTACTTTGGGAAGACACGTACATATCCGGCGTATTTCCCACATTTTGAATTGGACGACCGTTTGGAGTGAAGTACCGCGCGATGGTGATTTTCAAAGCAGATCCATCTTCCAGATCGATATTTTGAACAGACCCTTTTCCAAAACTTTGCGTACCCAGCAATGGAGAGCGTTTGAGATCCTGTAGCGCACCCGCTACAATCTCAGCAGCCGATGCGGTACCTTCATTGATCAGCGTGACCATCGGAAGATACGGAAGTGTATCGCCAGGTTGTGCCCTTGCCTCTCGTGAGATTGTCACGACCCCGTGTGGAGACAATCCGCCTTCATCCACGAACAAATCGGTCACAGCGATGGCTTGATCCAGCAATCCGCCTGGATCATTGCGCAGATCCAGAACAAGTCCGGTCAATTTGTTTTTCTCTTTGTCCCCTTGCGCCTGAAGTTTGGTGAATGCGCGACGAACTTCCTGGTCGGTTTTCCTGAAAACTTTTGATCTGAATGTAGCCGATGCCATCGTTCATCAAACGGTATTCCACGCTTTGCAGATGCATGATTTCTCGTTTGAGCGTGATTTCATGGAGAAACTTGGGCTCGTCTTTATGCTGCGCAGCAACAATCGAATCAAGGATCCGCGCTTACCACGAACATGCGCTGCGGTTTCCATCAGCGTCCAACCAAAGGAATTGGATTTGCCGTCGATTTCAAAATCTTATCTCCAGGCCGAACTCCCTGCTTGATAGCGGGCCCATCTCCCGTCGGCGTAATGACAATCAGCCTCTTTGTTGGCATTGAATCCAGCTCAATACCCACGCCTCCAAATTCACCGGAAGTGTCTACTTTCATTTGCTTGTAAATGTCGGGTGGCAAGTATGTGGTATGCAGGTCCAAATTGGCGGTGATGCCGCGAAGGGCGTCGTCGATAAGCTTATCCGCTGGGACCTTTTCAATATAATGATCTTCGATATAGCTCAGAACTTTGGAAAACGATTCAAGCTTTTTGTAGGTCTCTTCGTTTTTACATCAGCGAAAACCGGCTGAACAGCGGCAACGATCCGGCTCAAACCAATCGATAAAAATCTCATGCCCACATTCTCCCAAAATCCCTGAAGAGTCTACCTATCAAACCAAGGCAAAGGATTAACTGTGACTCCGCCCTTTTTCGCGAAGTTCAAAATACAAATAATCACCTTTGAGAGATTCGAGTGTCGCCTACTTTTCCAATCTCATCCCCCACGGTCACCTGATCGTTGATGGCCACCAAGGTCTCTGACAAATGAGCATACAACGTAAAGTATCCGCCATCATGATCAAAATCACAACTTTGCCGTAGCCTGAAAACCAGTCGGCGCCACGCTGCCATCAAACACAGATGAAACAGAAGCGCCTTCGGCTGCGCGAATATCGATACCTTTGTGATGCAAACTCACGTGCAATTTCTGATCGACATAAGGTCCATATTTTTTTTCCACTGTTCCACGCACCGGCATCAAAAGACGCCCCTTCATTTGCGAGAATCGGGAGAATCCCACAGATGGCGCGTTTTTTCTCCGGTTTTGCTTTTGAATTGCTTGATGAGCGTTTCCAGGTTCTTGGACGCCTGCTCGAGTTCCTCGATGCTTTTGTAATACACCTTCTGATTTTTTTTAACCATCGATAGAAGTTTCTTCTTTGAAACTTTTTCCTGCTGAATTTCACTTTCAGTTTTCTGAAGTTTGCTCAAGTCTTTCTTCTTCGCCGATTTTTCTTCAAGTTGCTCTTTTTCAATCGTCAAATTGCGCTTCATCCTGAAAATTCGTGATTTGCCGATTGCATGCTCGACCCATTGACGAACGAGAAACTGCTTCTGTCCCAGATCCTCGAATGAGGCGGAAGCCAGGAACATTTTCATGTAATTCATCTCCACCATGTGCATGTACAAATCGCGCAGTTGCGATGAGATCGATCCTTTGCGTTCGGAATGTTTTGCTTTGCACTGATCGATACTGCTGGAGGTCTTATCGATTTCACCATCGATGACTTTGATGTTTTTCTCAAGCCACCTTTTGCCCCTGAAGTACGGCTTTTTCTGATCGATTTGCGTCAGCTTTTGGGATCGAGCTTTCCTTGCCTTCAAGGTTTTCAATTGCTGTTTTTTGAACCTGAATTTTCTTTTTGGTTTTTTCCAGATCCTGCTTTTGTCGCTCAAACTTTCCCCATGAACTTGCGTCCATGTGAACAGGAGTATGAAAGCCAGCTTCTTCATTTCAGGAATTTCCCACCGCGATATAAGATCCGATCCAACCAATCATTCCAGCCAATACAACCAGCAGGATTTGTGCAAGCCATGGAATGAACACGATTTGTTCGGAAGCAGTCCCGGCCATATTTTATGGATGTAGCTGACTGCCCAGACGAAAAACAACTTCACACTGATCAACGCAAGGATTGAACCGTCAATCCATAGAGCACCCCTTCGGTCATGAACGGCAAACGAATGATGTTTCGAGTCGCACCGACAAGGGAGAGAATTTCGACTTCATCTTTGCGCGAATAGACCAACAATTTGATCGTGTTGGAAACCACAAATGCAACCATCAGAGCGATACCCAGTGCGAGCACATAGGTCAAACGATCGAACAAGCTCAAGATTTGAAGTCAGTTGGTCACCCACTTTCCACCGTCATCGACATAGAGCACATTTTCTTTGGAAAGATCCTTGGAAAACTGCCTGAGAATATCGATGCTTTTGAAATCCTTTTCAAAATCAATTTCAACCGAAGGTGGAAAAGGATTGTCATCCAATGCGCAAATTGTCTCTTTCAAATCCGGATTTTTTCGGAAAATTTAGACTTAGCATCCGCAGCCGACATGTACTTGCAGTGGGCGATGAATTTTTGCATGCAATGACTTTGACGAAAGGTCCCAAGTTCGCTTTCACTGAGCTCCCCATGAAGATAAACGGAAACATGGGTCTGCAATTTGGACAAATTCAACATGGATCGAGCGTTGAAAAAAACATTGAGCCCACCGGCCAATATAAAAAAACAAATGACCACGGTGAAAATGGAAGTCAGGTGAAGAAACGCATTTTTCTTGAAGTTCGTGATGACCGAGAGAAAGGCATATGCGACTGTGCGCGCATTGTCAGACCGCATGGATCACACCCTTTTCGAGCTTCAGTTCACGTCCACGTACACGCTCCACCAGCTTCTTTCGTGTGTCGCCATCAGAATCGTGGTTCCACGGATATGGATATTTTGGAACAGATCGATGATTTCCAGGGACAATGCCGGATCAAAGGTTACCGGTTGGTTCATCCGCAAGCAAAATCTTGGGATCATTCACAGAGCACGCGCAATGGCCACACGCTGCTGTTCCCCCTGAAAGTTCAAGTGGATAACTTTGAATATATTTGCCCATGAAGCAACCATTCGAAGAATGGTGGTGACCTTGCGGCGCACTTCTGAATACGGAACACCCATCACTTGCAACGCAAGAGCGACGTTATCAAAGAAGACCGTTCGAGTATTGATCAGTTTGAAATCCTGAAACACGACTCCGATCGTCCGTCGAAGTTGGGCGATTTGCGTGGGTCGAAGACGCGAAATATTGCGCCCATCCACGATGATTTGTCCGTCAGTAGGAAACTCTTCGCAGAAAATCATCTTCATAAGCGTGGTTTTCCCAGCACCACTTTTGCCGGTCAGAAAAACAAACTCGCCTTTTTCAATGTCCAAATTCAAATCCTGCAAAACGGCTGTTTTTTCATCGTACTTCTTCGTTACTCGGAAAAATTGAATCATTATTTTTTCTCCAAAAACTCAGCTACCGACTGTTCGATTTTTTTATCTTTTCGAGCTTCCTTATCCAGATCCAAAACGGGCTTGGAATTTTCAACCTCATTGGATTCTTTTTGAAAGATCCATTCTGGAATCGGAATTTTACCCGCGACCAGATCCTTGAGCATTTGATATGCTGCACCTTCATCATTTCATCGATTTGATCAGTATCATCAAGGTCCAAAAACTCCTGATAGTCGGTCTGACTTTTAGACACGATGGTTCCTTGATAGAACAATTGGGTGACCACCATGTGTTTTTGGCGTCCATAATCCTCGGTCTGGACATGGAACAATACATCTTTGTAACGAATATTGCGATTAAAGCCGGCTTGAATCATTATGGTTTAAATTATAAGTACACTTTCATATTTAGTCGACGATTCAGATCCAAAAAACCCTATAAATCTTTGAGCGAAAACGGTTGCTGGGCGTTATTGCCCCAAAGTGACGCCTGCGTATCTTCATGTTCGGCCAAAATTTTCACCTGCTGAATGAAGGGAAATTGACCTTGATCGACATCAAAAACGCCTGAAGCGCGAGTTGTTCGATTTTGGTCGTAGGATAAGCCGCCTTTGTATGGAGGTCGAAAAATCCAGATACAAATGTCTTTATCGACGAAAAGATTGTAAACTCGATTTTCTCCCGGAAAAACCGCCAGCGTCATGAATTTTTTGCATTGGCCAATTGAAGAATCTTTGAGAACCACAGATTGGTGTTTTTGATTGTCTTCAACTTCTTCGATTTTTTCGACGCCCGACCCATCAATTTGGGATAAAACAACGACATGACGGTTGATTCACGCTGGAGCGACAAGTGATTCCCCCTTTTCCTGATCGATTCGGTGTCTTTGAACATCGAACGGGAAGGAAAATCCACAGATGCAAAGCGCGATGGATAAATTCTTTGACACGTGTCACTTTTGATAAGATTTCTCACTCATGAAATTGAATCCCTTACAGCTTATTCTAGATGCTGACATCATTGTCAAATTCGTAATTTTCATTCTTCTCGCCGCTTCCATGGTTGCTGGGGAATCATCTATCAAAAATCCAACGATTCAGACGTATATTGAAAGAGAATGAAGACTTCATGGATTTTTTCGAAAGTCACAACAACATGGAGCAGATTTATCGCTTTGCCCAAAAGTCCGCGGATAACCCCTTGGCCAATCTTTATTCGGTCAGCTACTCCGAACTGGAAAAAATCAAGGATGGATCCGGTGCAAAGGCCGACATCATGACCAACATTCAACGCCTCATTCACCGAACCAAACAAAAGGAACTCGCTGCGCTTGAAAGCCGAATTCCATTTTTGGCCACCACCGGTAGTGCCGCGCCATTCATTGGACTTTTCGGTACGGTATGGGGAATCATGAACTCTTTTCTGAATATCGGTGCAACCGGCGCGACCAGTCTGGCCGTTGTGGCTCCGGGTATCGCAGAAGCTTTGATCGCCACGGCCATCGGCCTATTTGCCGCGATTCCTGCAGTGATCGGTTATAACTATTGCGTTAGCAAAATTCGCAAAGTTGGCCAAAACCTCGACGTGGTCGCCAACGATTTCATGAACATGGTGCAAAGGAACTATTTGTAAAATGGCCTTTCAAATGGACAATAATTCGGAAGGCCCAAGCCAACCGCTTTCCGAAATCAACATCACACCATTTGTCGACGTGGTTTTGGTTTTGCTGATCATCTTTATGGTCGCTGCACCGATGATGCAACAGGGTGTTGAAGTCCAATTGCCCAAAACCAATTCCAAAAGCAACGTAACCATCAAAGAAAACGATGTGATCCTGAGCATCGACGGGAAGAAAAATATCTTCATCGGGAAAACGCAGGTTTCGCGCAAAGAATTGGCTGACAAACTTCAAGGGGTCTTCAAAAACAAAAATTCCAAAGAACTTTATCTGGAAGCCGACAAAAGCATCAATTACGGATTTGTGGTGGATGTGATGGCAACGGCAAAAAACGCGGGGATTGAAAAAGTTGGGCTTGTTACAGAACAAGATCTCTGAGCCGGAAGCTCAAGCCAAGACGGCAACGTTTGAACGGTCGCTTGTTTATTCCGGTCTTTTCCATGCCGCTCTGGTTCTTATGGTCCTGGGATTCAACAAATTCAATGTATCGATATTCAAAAAACCTCCGATGCAAGCCACGGTCATGTGGGCTCAATCGGTGAAAAGACCCAAACCGACCATCAAAGACAAACTCCCCCCTCCACTTGTTCCGATCAAAAAAGCGGAAGAAGCTCCGAAAAAAGATGAGATCAATGTCAAAAAAGAACCTGAAGTCAAAACCAAGGAGGAATCAGCCAAAGACCGCATGAAAAAAGCGCTTGAAGCGATGAAGTCCAAGGTGGTTCCAGAAGACGATCGACCCGCACCGAAAGAAGACAACTTCGCCAGCGCTGAAGAAAACAAAGAAGGCATGTTCTCGGACACCGAAGTCATGGCGATTCAAAACAGCTCCGAGTTTGGTGCCTACCAAGCCTTGGTAAAACAAACGGTTAATGATAATTTCATCTGGTACAAAACAGGCAATTTTTCCACTATTGTTCATATGAAAATCGATCCTCAGGGCAATGTGACAAACGTAAAAATTGAAAAGTCATCCGGGGATTTCGGCTTTGACCAAGCGGTACTTCGTGCAGTTCAAAGATCCAGCCCACTACCTCTCCCAACCACCGAAAAAATCCTGAAGTATGTTTTGCATGATTATTTTGAATTTGAATTTGAAAGGAAAAACTAATGAAGCACATCATTTCTATTCTGTTGGTTTTGATGGCCACCAGTGCCAACGCAAAAATCTACATCAACATCAATGAATCGGGCACCAAGAAGCTACCATTGGCCATTTCTCCCCTTCTGGTTAAAACCAATGATTCGATGATGAGAAAAGCCGAAGCCGATTTTGTGGCCACAGTGAAAAAAGATCTGGACCTGATGGGTGTGTTTGATTTGATTCCAGAACGAAGCATTCTGGAACCGATCGGTCAACGCGGACAACTCAGCGCCACCAAAATCGATTTCAACACCTGGAAGATGATCGACGCTTCGGTGTTCACCAAAGGCTCAATCGAAGGCAATCCGAACAAACTCTCCATTGAGGCCTATCTCTACGACACGTTGTCTCAAAAAGAAATCGTGGCGAAAAAATATTCCGGAGGCGTCGATCAAATTCAAAAAATGGCGCATGCGTTTTCCAACACGATTGTGGAAAGTCTGCTCGGTGAAAAAGGCGTTTTCGATACGCGCATCGCCTTCATCTGCATGCCGAGAAAAAACAAGGAACTATGCTTGATGGACTTCAACGGAGACAATTACGATGTCGCCACAAATCACAACACCATCGCCCTTTCTCCCACTTGGAATCCGACCAATAACTCCCTGTACTACACTGCTTTTGACAAAAAAACCGATAAACCTCAGCTTTACTCGTATGATCCGCAACAACGTTTCAGCAAAAAAATCTCCGACTTTCCGGGCATGACCATCGGACTTTCGTTCGATCCAGTGCAAAAACTTCTTGCCACCAGTCTTACGCAGGACGGAAATGCGGAAATTTATCTTTTGAACAATTACGGGGGCATCGTCAAACGTCTCACTGAAAATAAAAACATCATCGACGTATCGGCTTCATTCTCCCCAGATGGCAAAGAAGTCGTTTTTGTTTCGGATCGCGAAAGAACCTCGCAGATTTACAAAATGAATCGCGACGGCTCCCAAGTCAAACGCCTTTCCTTCAAAGGCAGAAACAACACTTCACCAGCTTGGTCGCCCAAAGGGGATAAAATTGCCTTTGCCGGAATGGATACCGATGGCCAATTCGATATCTTCACGATGAATACCGACGGAAGCGGCATGACTCGTTTGACATACGATACGCGAAACAATGAAGACCCAACCTGGTCACCCGATGGAAACCTGCTGGCATTTGTCTCCAATCGAAAATCCAAGGACAACCCAAGCGGCAAATATCAGATTTTTATCATGAGACCTGATGGTTCTCGACAAACCCAGATCACTTTTGATAATTACGATCACACAATGCCTTCTTGGGAGTCAAAATGAAGTATCGCGACCGGACCATAGCCACCATCGATCTTGGATCGAATTCCATTCTTTTGCTTGTTGTTAGACGTAACGATCAAGGACAAGTGCATGTTCTGCACGAGGGAAGCGAAGTTGTGAAACTTGGTGAAAAAATCCGCGAAACCGGAAACATCACTTCCGCTGCGCTGGAAAGAACCATCAAGGCGATCAAACAATATCAAGCCGACATTGAAAAATTTCCGGTAGAAAAAGTTTACCTGACGGCGACCAGTGCCATGCGCGAAGCCGGCAACCAAGAAGACATCATCAAAGCGATTCAAGAACAAACGGGTCTGGAAACTGAAGTACTTCCAAAAGTGGAAGAAACCCGCTTGACCTACAAATCCGTACTTTCCGAAGAGCCCCATGAGGATCCATCTTTGGTGATCGATATCGGCGGTGGATCAACTGAAATCGGTTGGGGAATTGGTGCACGTTATGACGGTGGGCGCAGCTTGAATCTGGGAACTGTGAAACTGATTGAAGGTCCGCTTTCCAAAGAACAGGTCAGCGAATCCAATCTCAATGATGCTCGTGCTGAAATCGACAACGAACTTCGCAGATTGGTACCTCTTGGACAGTTGAAACATTATTACGGAACAGCTGGAAGCTTCCGCAAGCCGCTGCCTTGGAACTTCAATTGAAAGACTACACACCGCAAGCCGTGGATCATTTCAAATTGAAAAAGAAGTCGTTGAGAAATGGATCGCTAAACTTTCCAAAATGTCCCAGGATGAAATCAAAGCTCTCCCGGGAGTCGATCTGAAAAGAACCGATGTTTTGTTGGCTGGTTTGATCGTGATTGAACGCCTGTACAATAAATTCGGCGCAAACGAGTTTATCGTTCGGGATCGCGGTGTTCGATACGGCAAAGCCTTTGACCAATTCCGCGATTTCAAACCCGAGATCATATTTGCCTAATCCAGCCTTTCGGTTATGCTTAGTGGCATGACTCAAAAGATTCTGGCTACACCCTTATCGAAATCATGATCACGCTCATTGTCATGGTTTCCATTATGGGACTCGGTATTTTCACATTGAGTTCATATCTTCCCAAACAACGCTTGCTCAATGCTGTTGAAACCACAGAACAAGCCTTGAGTCGCGCTCAACTTGAAGCGACCCAACGTTCAGCTTGGTCCTGCATCACACTCAACACAGCCAACAACACCCTTGAAATTCGAATCGACACCAATGCCGATCGTACCTGCCAAAACAGCGATCAGATTGTGACCAATATGCAACTCCATCCTGACATTCAGTATGCTACATGCAGCAATGGCGGTGAGAACTCCTTTGCCTTTGCTTCCAACGCCGCCGTTTGGTTCGATTCCGCCGGTGTTCCGCGTGTTTGCGACTCCGGTTCCTGTACACCGCAATCATTTCAGTTCATCCTCAGGAACCCCAATCTTTCCAGCAACAATCGCGCACGCGAAGTCGAGGCGCTTTCCAGCGGTTTGATTGCCATCATCGATCGCAATCAGATGGGGTATATGCAGGGAATTTTTGCTAGAAGTGGGAGCTTACCCACGGGTTGTCAGTAGTAAGGTATTGATTTTATAGACTTTATTTAGAAAGACTTTTGACTTGAAATGTGGCTTAATACAGGCCCGTTTGGGGAGATGAAAAAGCATGATCAGCACCATTCAAAAATTTAAAATCGCCGGCAAATACTATCGCAATATGGTCCAAGGCCGACCTTATTCCATCAACTTGGAAATCACCAAAAAGTGCAATGCCAAGTGTGACTTCTGCGACTACTGGAAAACAAAATCAGAACAAACCATTGAAGATTACGGTCCCATCGTCAAAAAAATCGATCCTGTAATGGTTACGCTGACCGGTGGTGAGCCGATGCTTCGCAAAGACATCGTCAACATCATCAAAGGTATTCGCAAAGCTGTTCCAACCGTTTACATGGCGATGATCAACAACGGTTCCCTCATGACACTTGAAAAAGCCAAGCAGCTTTATGAAGCTGGCATGAACCAGATCGCATTTTCCGTTGATTTCTTGGATGACCGTCATGACAAGAGCCGTGGTATCCCTGGCCTTTGGAAACACTTGAGTGAACTTATCCCGCAAGTGGCCAAAATCGGTTTTGACTCAGTTCAAATGAACTGGATCATCATGGAAGAAAATTTCGACCAAACCGAAGCTGCAGCCAAACTTTGCAAGGAATGGGGAATCAACATTTCCTACACTTCCTACTCGGATTTGAAAAACATGAACGACTCGCACTACTTGTCCGCTCCAAAAATGAAAGAGCTTCCGCAAGTCATCGAGAACCTCAAACAGTTCAAATACAAAAACAGAACTGTACGTTCATCGGATTATTATTTGAACCACATTCCTCAATACTACAGTGGAAAACAGATCCCTGGATGCCCTGCAGGTTTGAAATGGATCCAAGTGACCGCTGAAGGCTGGTTCAAGCCTTGCTCTGAACTTCCTCCAGTAACCTTCTGGGAAGACTATGACCACAAGAAAAGCTTCCAAAAACAAGATTGCACGCTCTGCTGGTACGGTTGTCGTGGTGAAAACCAAACTCCGATCGACGTTCAGCGCATTCGTGAATTCATGTAGACCTAAATTTATAGATTTAACAAAAGGCTCCGCAAGGAGCCTTTTTTATTGCGCAGGTTCCTGCATGGATTGTTGAACACGACCGCGAAGCTCTTGGTATTTTGCGCAGCTGATATACATGTTGGCTTCGTTGTACACCACAGGTTTGCCACTCACCAGATTGTAACTATCGTAAGTTTTTAATCCATTGGCTTTCGATGAATACGTTTCTTTGTAGAATTGAATTTCATAGCAAGATCCATAACTGTTTTTCCCAAGTACCATTTTGTCCATGATCATTTCATGAGCCAATTTTTGCGCCATATCGGCTTTGGCAGCCAAATAACGGTCACGTGTGACTTTGGTTTCATCAATATGTTTGTTGGTCAAATGTTCGTTCACCATGAACTTCATTTTGCTTAAATTCACACCAAACGTGGATGGATCGCGATCCATTTGAGAATGATTCGTTCCCGCACGATCGATTTCCGAGCGGTATTTTGAATTAAAATCCTCGTGATCCATATCCTGCCACACATCTTGAATAATGTAGGCTGCCAATTGCTGACGAACCTCTTCTCCCCAAACACCATATTTCACGGAGTGCGGCACCCATACACTGATTTCCTGAATGGTATCACCAAACATGTCACGTTCAAGATCCTCAAGATCCGCTGTTCTATCGATTTGATTTTTAGGATGTATATAAGCCAGTGGAACGACATCATTGCTCACTTTGACTTCCGTAATCATCGGAGAATATTCTTGTTGATAGAAGTCTTTGACAAGCTGTCCCTTGGAAGCTGTACGCATATTTTCAACATTGTCGACCATAACATCGATCATGCCGATCAACACACCTTTGACAGCGTCAGTTACTTTGTCATATACGCATGAATCGCTGATACGCTGCTGCTGAGCATTGGTGACAGCAATAATGTTTTTTCCACGTTGACGAGTCGCTGCGATGATTTCATCCAGATTCAAATCGCCAGATAATTCAAGTCCCAAGGTTGTTCCATCATATACTGAAGAGAACATGCGTTGATACCAAGATTCGTCCATGCAAAACTCTGCATCGTGATAGAAGGTCTTGGACATATTCGCTTCAATCGAAAAAAATATTCGATCCAGCCATTTGGATGCACTTTTCCATTTCTTCCATCAACAAAATCTGACATTGCATGATTCCAGCTTTGAGACGCGTTTGTTTTTCAGCAAGGCCATGTTGCCCATCAATATTCTGGTTAGTTTTCCAAATCTGCATAAGACTCGCCATAGTCTTTTTGTTGCTGATCAAAGGAAACTTGGAGTGCTTGGAACGAACATCCTTCATCATGGATTGATAAACTGGGTATGTGAATCCATGACCACCCGATGTGGAATCCAGAACAAAACTTTCCTGAATCAATGAAGGAACGATGAATAAATGATCTTCAAAGACCTCGTTTTCATCCTGAACGGCATCGGCAGAGCTCCTGAATGTCGGATAAAATTTCTGTTTGTATGTATTGAGCAAATGTCGAATTCAAATGTCCGCCTATACATTTGATGCTTTCGGACTGCGAACTGGGAACTGGGCGCATTCAGTTGGAAGAAGCTTTGGATTGCGTGTAGATGTAATTTCACCGCTTTGCGCGCTGGGAATAAGCTCTCATTTGCTTCAGTTGTGTTTGAACCTCTTTGCCGCGCATCCACCTTCGATATACGGTGAAATCATCAATTCCAAACCAAGCTCAGCCGCAGCGACGAGCCAGCCCACCGGACCAGTATCCATGGCCATGACGCGAAAACCTCGTGTTCCATATTTTATGCCTGAATAAATCACATGCGCACACCGTTGACGGTAGTTTTGACAGTCATTTGCGCACCAGAAATGATGTAGAACTGAACGCAATGTTTTCCAGAATTGTGGATCTTGCAATCCTTTATCCCAAAAGAATTTTGTTTACGATCATACCGGCCAAAAATCCAATTTGACCGTAGACAAACTTTCGAGCAACCGCGCGATTGACCAAAGCTTTGTTGGCGGCGCGCTCGGCAAGCATTTGCATAGCGTGACTTTCCAGTCGTGCACCCATCTTTTTAAACATCAATTCTTCGATTTTTGGGTCAGCGCCACGGCGTAACCGGAAGATGTGGAAAATGTAACCAGTGAACCATTTCCACTGGCATATGTTTCAATGTATTCATGAAATCATCGAAATCCGCCTTCGGATCAATGAGCTGACGTCCAAGATCTGCAAAAATCAGGGCTACTGCGATTTTCCGCCCTTCGACAAAGGCTTTTTGATGCAAGCCATAGGCTGATCAAAAATTGTGGTTCCTTAGCTTTTAGCCGCAATAACAGACAATCTTTGCAATGTGTTCTCTCGTGCTCTTCGAGCCACCGCATTACTGCGATACTTGTACCAATCCTTCAATTTCACGTCGATTTGTTCAACGGCTGCTTTGTAGCGTTCACCCTCCATGGTGATGTGACTGACCGGAACTTTTTCCAGCAATTCAACCAATTTCATCGCATCAGTTTTTTAATCTCTTCAACTGGTGGTAAAATATAATCGTATTGTCGTGTCACAACTTCTTTGACGGCTTCATGTACGCTGAGGTCCACCACTGGATACCCAATCCACTGCTTGCGGAAGTCCAGGAACAATTGTTGAATACATATTCCACGAGGATCTACCTGATTTTTAGAGCTGGAAGCGAACAATTCACCAAACGCGACTTGCCACTGGAAGTCTCAAATCCATGGCGATGACAAGCTTTGCAGATTTCTCTCTGGAAGACCAGCTTTACTGTGAAACTTATCCCATGTTCTCCAGTTGGTTATTTTTTCAGACTCGGGTAACTTATTTGGATCGCCATTATATTGATCAAAGTAGCCTTAAGTTCTTTGGCGATCCAAGCTCGACCCTTATATACAACTGGTTCAAAACCATTTTTATTTTTGAATAATTCAATTTCATTATTCACATGATAATTATCAGGAACAAGTCCAAAAAGTGCGTAACGGTCACTTCCTTGTTTAGACAATACCTTCTCAGCATCTCTGCGCTCAGGCAATCCGGCTCTAGTATAAAACTTGTCCCATGTTCTCCAGTTGGTTACTTTTTCAAATTCAGGCGTTTTAGGATTATTGTTGTATTCAGCTTTTATTTTTTGAAGAAGCTGCATCGACCAAACTTTATTTCTGTAGACATAAGGTTCGGTTCCGTTATTTTGCGCACGGTACATCGCTTTTTCATGCTCAAGGTCGTAGTAATCACCGATGTCGGTATAAAACCATTTTTTGGTTTGCTGATCGTTCTTCAGAATACGATCAACAGTTTTACGTTCAACCAAATCTGCTTTGGTGTAGAATTTATCGAGCTCACGAGGCCCCTTGATCTTTTCTGCGTCTGGAGCGGTCTCATTGTACGCATCCTTCAACATTTTTAGTTTTTTAGCTGTCCAAATTTCACCTTTTGCAATTACAGGATTTTTGCCCGGATTATATTTTCTATATTCCTCAATTTCAGTTTCCAAGTGATATGAATCTGGCACATGACCAAACAACCATTGGTGCGTCTGCCCTTCAGCTTTGAGCAGACTGCTGACTAAATGTCTGTGTGGAATTTCAGCAGCATTGTTAAGTTTATCCAAAGATTTGATGCCCGTAATTTTTTCATTTTCAGGCACTGCATTCCATTGTCGAATCGCTTGTTTAATTTCAGGAAGAGTCCAATCTTGACCGCGATAACGAACCGTTTTTTCGTATGTATTCTTTTTTTCTTCAGGCTGCTCATTTGATGGTGGAGGGGTCGATTCACCTTCAGTTGCGATTCTTGCTTCATTGGAACGATACTTTAATTCAGCGATCACTGATTCTGCGCTTTCAACAAGGAGTTGAATTCTATGTCGGATTCCAGAAAAATCAGGCACGGGGAATCGTTCAACCCAACGACTCAAAGCCGCACCCAGGTCTTGAAACACTGATTTCCACTTATAGATGAACCATTCTAAGCCCCCAGGCACAAACAAAGCAGCAGGTCCTATGCCCAAAATCAGTGGCATAGGAGGACGAGGATAATGTTCTTTTCCCAAATTGATTTGGTTCAAGCACCAACCTGACCTGTAACATACTTCCAGCTAATGATCAATATTTGATTCCAATGCACTGATACTTGGCAAGCGATACTTTTCAGCAAGCGCAATGTAACCTTTGAGATTGAATGTTATCTTCAACAGGCGAATTTTGATTATGTTCTGCTATTAAATCTCGCAACTGTTCTTCTGTTTTAATGTTTCTGCAAATTCGTCTCATTTTCTTGGTTTTGTTGTACTGACATCAGTCTGGCCAGTTATGTACTTCCAATCAATCGTTGGGAGATATACGGCCAAAGATCGTAGCATTGGATATCTGTATTTTAGCAACCTCTTCGTAGGTAAGCTTATCCTTGATTGTTCTTTGATGCAATCGATTGTGACTTACAATTAATTCTCGAAGAGCCAGCTCACTGCGGATGGTAAAACGATTGTAAGACTTTTTTACGATTGCTAACGATTTCAATTGGTTTTTGCTTTTCCTGAAACATAATCCCAATCCACCAATCCAATTTTCTTGATAAGAGCGGTTATACGACATATACCTATATTTTGAAAAATACTTCTTATACGTATCTCTTGAATCAATCTTTGATTTTGGATGATTGTCATTATGTTTGAGTATCAAGGCACGCAACTCTTTTTGATTTTACAATAAAATTTGAAGGCCGTGCACGAAGATTTTTGGACACTTTTCGAGATTGTCCAGTAACATATTTCCAATCTATAGCTTTAATCCTTTTCGTTAGTGTTCCATAACTAGGATATCCATATTTTCCGAAAGCTTTTCATAGGTACTTTGGAGTAGAATTTTATCATCTGGATTCTCTCGATTATGACCGACAATAAGTTGACGAAGCTCTTTCATCGTAGAAATAACCATTTTTGATTTTTGGTATGTTTTATCCGCAACATAAATACCCAACTCTTCGGCAGTAATTCGGTCTTTGGTCAAAATTTCTATAGCTGGATCAAATTCAGGAACGCCCATTTTTTTACGATATTTATTCCACATGCGTGGTGTATCAATTTTTCTAGCAGGATATTGTGTTCCATCGATGAAAAGCTTGAAGAATTTTTCGGATTTTGTTCTCTTTGGAGCAGCAATGATAGTTGAAATATCTTTGGCAAGATGCGCTCTCTTCCCAAACATCAGCACTTCAGGGCTGGATGCCAAGGTCATCCCTTCGTTGAAGGCTTTTTGGATTTGATTTTTCCGTTCAAATCTTTGAGTGATAATTTGTAGTATTCCAAAACCATCGCGCGCTTGGCGTCTGTATTTGGCTCATCGAATAGATGCGTAAATCTTCCATTGTCAAAAACGACGGATTTTTTCATCACCAAGAATTTTGGCGTAATTTCATTAATATTTTGACTGTATTCAACTCCGACAGATGTCAAAATTCTCTCAAGAACCGGTCTTTTTGATGTCATCTGCTAGAATTTCAGCAATGAACTCTCTAATTTCAACGTCCGAAGCTTTAGCTTGACTGAGCTTTTCTCTTGCTTCAGCACTTTCAAATGCAACAGCTAGGCGCGTTTTAGGCTGGCTACGATCGATGCTTCCATTTTTATAATTGTTCGAATACTGCTAGAAGAACTCGCAGGCTTTGAAATTTCATGGCCAGATTTTTGAGATTTTTATAGCCAACCGACTGCCTCATCCACGCTGGAAACCCAATTCACGCATTCCAACGGCAAATTCCAGCCCATAACTCATTGTAAGCGCTTTTTTATGGGTGTCACATCTTTAACTTCATTAACTAAGAATCGGAATACGGCTTGGGCATTTTCCTTGTTTTTGAAGCGCTTGCATGAAAATCATCGAGTTGAGATGATGATTTGGGGCTCTGATTTTTTTGGATTCCCCTGCTCGTCATGACCAGTAAATTCACCGATCTGTATGGTGAAATCCGCCCCATGATCTTTCATTTTTTAAGATAAGATACACGTCAACTTCAGCGTAAATGGCTTGATTGACCAACGTACGATTGTATGTATTTTTACCTTCTAGTCTGTTGTTGGAGTAAAAGTTGAAAATTTTCGATTTTGTTTCTTGGGACAGTTTAAAAATGCGATCCAAAAATCTCTCAAAAGATTGGCGCGACAATTGCCTGAAAGATATACGGATTTAGCCAAAACAATTCATTTTTGCTTAGCATATCCGGATCTATCATTGCATAACGCTGGAAAATTTCCGGCTTGGACGGCAAAATTATGTTTTTTATGATCTGCACCCTCATAAACATTTTCGTTAGCATGAAAGCCGATCTCTAGTTTATTGATGAGATCCAGCTCCTCGAATCTTCGACGAATCTGGTTTGGGCGTATTTTCAAAAGCTTTGAGAACAATTTCTCCAATTAAATCAGCTACTTTTTGCTTATTTCATCTCGAATGTATTGTCTTGGGTAGATATAGAATTTTTCAAGCTGACTAACTCGCTCTTGGCGCCCCTGCTTATCGAAATACCAATCAAAAATATCAGCACCATCAACAACATATTCAAGAATTCTGGCGTAATCCAATGGTTGCTTGAGAATTTCATAACGATGAATCATGTCAATAATTGGTTTGTGAAACCAACATCTTCAATTCTCAAAGATTTTAAAATTGGCTTGCGATCTGTTCGAGTTGGAATATGTCTGGCAAATAAATTGTGACATAGAAATTTGTTCCGGGAAATGAGCATCACTGATATTTATTTTTCCATCTGACTCTAATTTCTTCATCACTTCATAATATGCAGATCTTCGTTCATCGGTACGTAGAGATTTGGCAAATTTTCAATCCATAGCGCCCACGATGAGTATCCATAAGCATTTAAAGTATTGATATTTAACCATGATTGATGAACATTTGGATGATTTGGGGTGCATGCCCATTCGAGTTGCTTGATGCAAAAATGTATCTTTGTTTTTATTTAAATAGATACTGCTGGATTTGATGTACTGGCTGATCAAATTATATTCTTCAACTGTCAGCTTTGATTTATCAAGGTGCGTGATTTTTGGATCAACCTGTTGGCTCCCCAATCTTTTCATTTCTTTCCGATGTTGATCAATGGAAGAAATGTTGTGACTGAAAATCGACTGATCTCGGCCCCACAGTGCGATGTGTGGTTGTGCGCCTTTACTGTAATATTCTCTGAACTCGTCAATGTACGGTTGTCCTTCTGTGAACATTGCTTTCGATCCAGTATCATTCGACGGTTGCGAGAGCTTTTCGCTTCGCATAGGTGTTTTTTTCAGCGATATCGTGCCCATAATAAAGAACCTGTTTGATTTTTTGGGCTTTGAGAGGTTCATTTTTTCCAAATTATCCAAATCGAGCAGATAGCGAATATGTTGATAAATCTCTTTTTCTCTCGCGTGCGACAGGATCACTTTCATCGATATTGTTGATTTGATCCTCGTATGTACGCAGCGTTTTTTCTGAATACGGATGTGTTTCAAGATACGATTCCATCAAAGTGACGTAATCCTTCATCGTAAACTGAATTTTTTCTTCAATCTCTGGATCTTCCCCCACCAAAGGTTCAGTCAATCGATCCCAAAATCTTTTCCACAGTGGAAGCTTAGTTTGGATTTGCTTGTAATAATTTTTCTGCAACGGAAACTACTTCCTTTGGTTCATGGTCTACAAAACCAGTGTGAACATCAGCTGTAACAACTCCATTTGATTTAGGATGAACTGGCGGGTTCATTGAAATGGCTACAAAGCGATCATAGAAATGATTGATTCGCGAAATTTGAGACTTCCCCTTACTGATCTCATTTCACCAAGTGTTACTGAATTAACAGCACCATTGATATCTAGATTTAGCTGTTCAACGGCTTTAAGGAAAACTGAATCGGTGGAAGAACGAAATAACCATGCTTCATGTATTTAGTTTCAAGAATTCTCAACTGCTCGGGTTTTAAATTGGAGAAAAACTGACTCAAGACCGCCATATCCAAATTTCCAAATTCGGCAATTTGGTCTTGATGAGTTTGGAATTTTTTTTCATTCCAGACTTCCATTCGATGAAGCAAGTCAGCAATTGAAACGATCTGAACTGGATCGCCTTTGTTCCACCTCATTGATACCGATGAAACGTGATTTCCTTTTTTTGCGTGAGCGTTGCTCATACATTCTATTGATATTTGGCAGAAAGCTATCTCTGTTACCTAATGTTGTTAGGGCTCTAATCTGGCCGATTTTTTCCGAAGCCGATCTAACTCTATCTGAAACAGCTTTGTATATGGCTGAAACGTCAATGAACCCCTTCTTATTGATTTCAGACGATGGATTTTCAGGCTTAGGTTCAGATTTAAAAGCCATTTTGACTTTTTCAAATAGAGTTAATTTTGTATCTAATCGATTTCTATAATTTCTTGCTCAGCAAACGAAATATCAAAAGCTTTTAAGAATATTTTGAATGGTTTCGGCATCAAGTTTTTTGTCTAATGACCTCTTCCTCCATTGACTTCTTTGATTGGCCTGATGGCATCCAAGTAAGCAAGACCTGTTTCAATGGTGGTTCTTTAGAATTCATTCGAATCAAATCGCCCCGACTTACGATTAGAATTTGGTTCTGGTGGCAAATCACCATTTGCCTCCCCACCATCATTTCCAGCAGTTTCCTCAGCGGAACTAGACTCACTGCTTTCCATCGAGAAAACTGGTTCTGTTTTCTTGAGCCACTCACCCACAAGACTAAGGATTCCAAACAGTGGACGAGAATTTGATTCATTCCATGAGATTGGGAACGGCGCCAAAGAGAACATTTTTTTTGAAGTTGAAGATTTAGCTACCGCTTGTTCACGGAACCATCATAGGCTAAACTCACAAATCCCAATCTTTTTACAAGGTTGTGTTTCGAATTCGTGCCCAAGCTCTAAGGCCAAGCGATCCCAATCTTTGCGCAGTGGGCTGACTTGCCTACTTGGATCTTTAGAATATTTTCATCATAGCAAGCTCATCACATAATCTTGAACTTGTTCATGACTTCTGCTAGGCCCGAATTTAATTTCACCGTTTTTGCGATAAATTTTCTTTTCCCCCAAAGATTTGTTTTTCCTGAATAAAAATCTAAAATCGATGAATCCCAATTTTCTAATGATTCTGGAAGAACTAACCCATTTCAATTTTTTACCGACACGATCCCAGTCCCTAGCTTTGTAAACTTGGAAGGCAGGGATAGCTTCATACTTTTTGTTATGCTCCACCAGGAAACTTCTCATCTCTTGATGACTTTTGGGAAGATATAAATTTGTTCTATAAGTTCTTTTTTCTTTTAGTGCTGCTGTACGACCTGTGTAGTAATTGAAGTCCAACAGACCTAGCCTATTGCCAACTTGCGAAGCTTTTTCAAGACCTAGAATTTGACCAAGGCGATTCCAATCTTTGTAGTTATGAATTTGTCTTTTAGGATTTTTTTTGTTGACTTCATTTTGATTGAGAACGAAATATCTCATCTGCCCATGAGTTTGCGGTCTGAAAGCGATTTGATTTGATACACGATGATGCAATCTTTGTCTGATTGTATTGGTTTTACCCGTGTAATAATCAAAATCAGTGTGTCCAAGTCTTTGTGAAATATGATTTGAGAATTCCAGACCAAATTCCAAAGCATTGCGATCCCAATCATTTGTTGAATAAAATTGTTTTTCAGGTTGTGACACATACATATTGTTATGTTCCACGACATAGTTTCTCATTTCAAGGTGCGATTTAGGTCTGAATTTAAATTCAAAAGAATTCCTACGCGTGGGAATATTGAAGTCTTCAGGTGCAAATAAATAATCAAAGTCGATTTTACTCAAGGGCACACGCATTGACCAGGCCAAGCCCTCAAACGAGGGGTAATCAAAGTTTGCGTGTTTCTCCAAATAGTCTTCTTTTGAATGTATTTGAAATTCCGCATTAGGATATTTTTCATTATGACGCCTTATCAATGCACGAAACTGCTCATAATTTTCAACTAGATAATTCTCATATTGAAAAACATCTCTAGCGTCACGATTTGCTTGGGAAGCATTTGAAACGCTTCTTGGCAAGTTAACGATCTCAGCAGTTTTTTGATTAGCGAGTCTCGTCAAAACCTCTTCGTTCGTGGGTATTCTCGAAGACGCTTGTGATCGTTCAACATAACCCAATTTTTTTGCGACTTTTAAAAACTCTGGATCTTTTAGATCGAAATATCTGGTTGTTTCAGAAAAAATCTCATTGATTTTGTGTATAACAGCACCCACACCTTCCATACCTGAATGATTTTTTTTAATTTCACTTCCAAAGAGTTCAAGAATAATGGATCGAAATGCTGAAGAAAATTCTTCAGAAATGGTTGGATCTGTATTTTTTTGTATCGAAATATACAAAAGGGCTTGAAACAGGGTTTTTATATGCAAATCAACATTAGCATTTTTTTGATTCCCAACAATAAACTGGACAAATTCAGCAAGCTTGGGCGCTGTATTTTCTTTTTCAATGACCAAGGTATAAAGCCCAAGCAAGGAGTCAGGATATGGATGAAGTTTAATTTCATCCATGATTTTTTTTGCCGCTAAACGGCCTGCCCCATACTTTCGTTGGGAAGGACGCTCATAAGCACCTGTATGTTTTGCGACCTCAGATCTTGAAAAACCAATCGTTTTTCCAAATCTAGAAATAAAATCTCTCTCAGAAATGCTATTTTGCCCTTCGTCTACATTGATGCCCAAGTAATAACCTTTGATTTCACTGAGAACCTTGCCATTTATTCCCCAAATCATTTTGACCGCGATATTCCACGCTGACTCTTTGGATTTTGAATGCAAAAGATCATGATAGATATCCATCATCTTGTTCCATTGCTCTTTCCGAATTTCAAAGGAAACTTTGTTCCATTCCACCTGAGCACTTGTGATTAGTAGGCTTAGGACGTCTTTAGAAAGAGATCTATCGACATAAAATGGAGGAAATAAAAATGTATAGTCTGAAAAATGATTGAAAAATTCTGCATATCTTATACCTGGAACATCTGATTCAGAATCAAATATAATCGGTTGCCCGATTAACTTTATGTTATCTTTGACCCATGGAAAAATGTTGATGATTTGACTTCCAATCTTTAATTGTTCTTTTTGTGTTTTTGCTTTTTGAATTCGCAAAGCCATATGATTCCACAAGATCATCTTATCCAAAAATTCACTTAGAGTTTGAGGATCTTGTTTGCTGGAAATTTCTAAAGCATTCCTAAAAGTGTTTTTTAACCTAAATTTATAGTCATAAATAAACTTCTCATCGAACTTTTCAGCATTAGCGATTTTTTCGTTAAACTCATTGATTCGTTTTAAGTCACCAGTACTTCGAAGATTCCAAAAATAGATCCAGATAACTTGACCTTGACTTCCAAAGTTGATCAAAATGACTATCGACGAATTTCTCTCTACATCATTAAATAGAGTGGGATATAAATCTTCAAAGCTTTCAGGCTTCAAAACCTATCAAAATAGGCTAGCGTCTCTGGAATTGAAAATGCAAAATCTCGAATCTCAAAGTGTCCATCTTGAATACTGAATAAGTCCCTTTCTACCAATGTTAGTATCAAAACCATACTCCGCGGCATTAAAAATTTTATCAATATTCCAATCAATGCTACCGCCTCTCGATTTAATGAATTCAATTGCATAGTGTACATTCAATAATTTAAGATAATTATACCAAAAGTCTTCGGATTTTTTTGACTGGATCTTGCATTATAGTCGCCCAAACTCCAGCTTGACTTGCTCACATGAAGGTGTGGATGAGCATCACTACCATAGTAATGACACGATCCATAGATTTACCATCTATGATCATTGCTAGTTCATCCATCACTCTAAGGTATTCTTCTTTTGCCGAATAAGTTTGAGAAGGTCTGATCTCGATATTATCCTCAACTTCAGTGTAGAAAAATCTCCATATTTCGAAACAATCTCATAGTTAGAAGGAACATTCTCAAGCATGTATTCGTTCAAACGAATCGTTTGTGCGTGATTCATGAAAATATTCTGCAAAATTAGCGACATTGTCAGCATGCGAGTCGGGCTTTTTGTTTCAACATTATAAAAATAATCAGATCTAATTTTATTGGTTCTTTTTGGACGATATCTTCTTGAAAAACATCATCCCTTGAAAGCAAGGTTAATAATCTTTCTTAAATTTTCAACTTCCATTTCAAAAGCATATTGCTCGCCAACAACAGGTTTGAAAACATGCGTATTGATAATGTTCAGAATTTCGTTCCCCGAGTATTGTATGTTCCTGGATCAAAGAGCTGATCGATCTCATCATTTTTCAATAGCAATGAAAGATCCATGATAGTTTACCTTTTTTCATTGCCGCATCAAGATCCCGATCAGCATAGTGATAATCGTTACGTGTCTGAGGGTTTTTGAACTCCGTTTCTTTAGCTAGTTCTGCATGGAGTGGGTCTAAATTTTTTCTGCATCTGAGATTTGGGCAAAGAGAGCTGTCGAAGTCAGGATGATCATGATGAAAAGACCCAACAATTTCAAATAGAAACTTCAAAAACCGATCCTCGAAAAGTTGACGCACTATAGCAGAAACGCCCTGCCTGCGCAATGTACAGATTGACCAATTCATGTCGCACCTTACTGAGTTGCGGCACACAATAACTTATTGATTTTATTGAATATTAAGTTCGGCACGACCTTTGTAAATACATGAGTTTAAGGAGAAACAACACCATGTCGAACAAAGTCAAAAAAACAAAGTTTGCGACCGAAACAGACAAGATTCTTTTGGAATGCCTGGCGAACATCCAAAAAAGCATGCGTGACTACCAACGGGACGTCATGGAATCGCTCGAAGATGTGAAATTTTCACTCTCGTTGGACAACGAATAACGAATTTCTAGGTTAACCGAAAACTTCTCTTCTTTCGGTTTGGGGGTAAGGAAGGCGCGATGGGGGTCGCGCCTTTTTTCATTTTTACGCGCTGCTAATTTGAAACCTTGGCTCATGTTTAGGTGAGCTACCTTTTTGAGTAATTCCCGCGGCTTCAAAGCGCAGGAAGCGCATTCGCCGCAGGAAATCTCAAAAACGCTCACCTTTCATCGATCTTCAATTTTTTGATTTGTTGCCAGTAGGTTTCGAGTTCATCGAGCGATAACTTCTTGAATACTTTTCCATCCGCCTGAATCTTCTCTTCCATTTTCACAAAACGCTTTCCAAACTTTGCATTGGCCTTGAGAAGCGCCTGCTCCGGATCGATGTTATGATGGCGCGCCCATTGAACGATTGAAAACAAAAGATCTCCAAACTCTTCTTCTTTCTCATTGAGAGTTTTTGCCGCTTCGATTTCTTTCAACTCCTCATGTACCTTATCGAGCACATCGCTGGATTGTTTCCAATCAAATCCCACCGCCGCAACTTTCTCCCCGATTTTCAAACTACGATGAAGTTGTGGCGCATGTTTCGGAATCCCTTCAAGAACACTTTTTTTGCCCTCTTTTTTCTTGAGTTCATCCCACTGCTTCACCACATCATCTGCTGTTTTGACTTTGGCATCGGAAAAAACATGGGGATGACGACGGATCATTTTGTCTGAAATGTCATTGAGCACATCTTCAATGGTAAAATCTTTATTGTCCTTGGCAATCTGCGCATGCAACACAACCTGCAAAATCAAATCACCAAGTTCTCCTTTAAGTTCGTTCAAATCTCCACTTTTAATCGCATCCACCACTTCATAGGCTTCTTCAATGCAGTAAGGAATCAAAGTTTCGTGCGTTTGCTCACGGTCCCACGGACATCCATCTGGAGCACGCAATCTGGCAATAACTTCAACAAAACGAACAAATGCTGAGGCGACGGCCTCAGCCCAACTATTGGTGGACTGCATGATGAACCTCTCTTCGAAACGACTGACTTTTCAACTCTCTTCCGACAATAAACGTCACGAACTTTTCCAGAATGGAACGAACGGCCAAAAAATCTTTCTCTGATTCGATCGCTTGTGCATTTTTGGAAATCTGGGTGGGCATCCAAAGACCCTGGTCGTTGCGGGTGCAAGATGAGCAAACCACACCACCCCGTGAGAAAGAAAAGAAAACCTTGGGTGCATCGATCGGGTTGTTGCATTCCACGCATTCAGAAAACCGGGGACCATATCCGCATAATTGCAGCAGTTCGATCTCCATGTGAATCAATTCAGAAAGCCTGAGATTGGGCTTGGAAAGTTCGATTGAACTTTGGACGAGAAAATCGAAAACATCCTCATGTGGATCTTCATCCGCCAAAAGATTCCATACACAATCCGCAAAATATCCCGCGTAGGCCAAGGCCAAAAGACTTTTGCGCAATTCTACGTTGGGGTTGATCAGGTCGATACTTTGCAGCCGCCAAAGGGTTTTTCCTTCGGCACCCGGCGGATTAAGATGGGCAGATACCTGGGAAAACAAATCCAGCGAAGACCCGAATCTTTTCTGGCTCCTTTTGGCTGAAGCGGCGAATGCGGAAATCTTTCCGTGACTTCGGGTGTACAATCCGATGATCTTGTCGTGATCGGCGTAATCTGTCTGGCGAAGAATCAACGCTTCAAGTTGCTGAGCACCGCTGCGTTTCATTTTTTCCCGAGCATCTTGAGTTTGGGTGCATCTCCCGAGATCACCAGGTTACTGCCGAAAATGAACGGAGTGACGCGCTTGGTTCCGTCCATATAGACCATCCCGTCCCTCATCTTTGAAAGAACCTTGACCTGATCTTTTTCATTCAGGACGATGCGATCGAGGCTGATTTTGTTTGCCTTGTGGATATAGGGTTCCCGAATCTTGATCTGGAATTTCGAGCCGTGATAGTCCAAAAGTCTTCCTCCGGCTCCGCGAATGGCTGCCGTCGAACCCATCGAGGTGGAAACCCAGATTCCCGAGGATTTTTGCTCCTCTTTTTTTCCACCGATCTGAATCGTATAACGGGAAGTCGAAGCTGGATGTATGTTGCAGATGAGCGC
>JAWKOB010000014.1:0-42030 GCA_041391405.1 Bdellovibrionota bacterium
CAACCGAGGTCAATCCGGCGTTGGTGGAGAGCCCTGTGATTCGAATCAAATCTCTGCGTGTGGCATCTGCGATCACCGCGAAGTCACCTACAGCCAATCCATTTCCATTGCCCTCAATCACGATGGGATTGTTGCCTGTGGTTGGGTAAGGCTGATTACCGCCGGCTGAGGCAGGATCAATCGCAAGAAAGTGCAATTGCGCATCCGTAGGAATGTAAACCATCGTCAAGCCGTCGTTGGCGTTGGAAGATTCGTCAACCGTTTCGTCCGATGGATCAAAGGCATTCAAATTTACCGGAAATTCGGAGGTTGTGCGACCAGGGTAAGGAATGAAGCTCCAACCCATATCTGCAACACCCGTGTCGATACATTGCGATGGTCGGCTTAATCTCAAAGCGGTGGATTCAGCGTCAGGTAGCTGAACGGTATTTTCAATTTCATGTCGGAAGCGCTCAAAGAATTGTCGAAGACCTCTGGAAATTTTGGCTTTTTGTTGGGTTTCGGTGGCTGAGCGGGTTGAGCTAGTGAAAACTTTGTAGGCCGCTGAGCCGATTCCGAGAAAAATAACCGTTCCAACTAAAAGTTCAACAATCGTAATACCTTGATTGAAACCAGCCAAGCGACGGCTAGTTTTGTTGCAGCGGGGGTACAATTTCATGAGTCTCTATAGTATAGCATACGAAAATTCCCCATATAAAGAATTTTCACAGAAAATTTGTAACCTAGAAAAACTCACCGTACAATGTCATATGGTCATTAACATATGTTTGTGTTTCTATGCCTAAGGTGCGCTTTAAAAACCACTTTTAGTAGAAATTTCAGATGGTTATGTTTTTGCCAGCAGGAGGAAAATGTCGCTATTTAATAAGAGCAAGGGACTTGTTGGTCTGGATATTGGTTCAAGTTCCATCAAACTTGTCGGCCTAAAACCTACCAAGGTTGGGTACGAGCTTGTTAATTTTCGCATGGCTCCCCTTCCACCGGATGTGATCGTGGACGGAGCGATTATCGACTCCGCTGTGGTGGCCGATTCGATCCGTGAAATCATCGCCCAAGAAAATATCAAGACCAAAGACGTCGTCACCTCCATCTCGGGCAACTCCGTCATCGTCAAAAAGATCAAACTCCCGATCATGACCGAGGAAGAACTCGAAGAGTCCATTCAATGGGAAGCCGAGCAATATATTCCATTCGATATCAACGACGTGAACTTGGACGTTCAAATTCTAGATCTTGAAGCGGGAGATTCCGAAGTTGGCCAAATGGACGTGATTCTCGTCGCTGCCAAAAAAGACATCATCAACGAGCACACCTCGGTGCTCATCGAGGCAGGCCTTCGTCCACAAGTTGTGGATGGGATGTTTTTGCGATCGAAAATATGTTTCAAAACCTGCTGACATGGCTATGAAGACGAAGTCGTGGCGCTTGTGAATATCGGTGCCAATTCCATCAATGTAAATTATCCTGAAAAAGGTGTCACGGCGTTCACGTGCGGATATCACAATCGGTGGAAGTCAATTCCACCGAAGAAATTCAAAAACAGTTGAACGTGAGCTTTGACGAAGCTGAAGCTTTGAAGCTTGGTGGTGATTTAGGTTCTCCGATGGAAACCACCGAAGCGGTGATCCCTCAGGAAGTGGGCGGTATCATTCGCTCGGTGTCCGAAGGTATCGCGGCTGAAATTCAACGCTTGATTTTTATGTTGCGGCTTCGGCTGTGGAAAAGTTTCTGGATCTTCCTCATGGGAGGAAGTTCAAAGTTCCGGGCATGAACAACATCATCGAATCCAAAACCGGCATTCCGGTTGAAATCGTGAACCCATTCCAGGGTCTGCAGATTGACGATAAAAAATTCAACATCACTCAGCTGAATGAAGTCGCTCCTGCAGCGGCTGTGGCCGTTGGTTTGGCGACCAGAAGGGTGAATGACCGATGATCAGAATTAACTTACTTCCAACCAAAGCCAAGCTGAAAAAAGATACAACGATCATCCAGCTTTCCATTGCGGGCGCTGCGTTGATGGTGGCCTTGATTTTTTGTTTCTTCCTCAATCGCATGATGCAGGGAAGATTGGATAACGAACAAGTTGTGATCAACGATTTGAACGCGAAGCTTAATAAACTCAAATCCGTCATTGAAAAAGTGGACGAATATAAAAGAGAAAAACAAGATCTTGAATCGAAGATCAATGCGATCAAACAATTGAACAGCCAACGTACCGGTCCGGTTAGATTTCTGGAAGAGTTTTCAAATGTACTTCCTGAGCGTGCTTGGATCACTACATTTAAGGAAAGTGAAAAAGCACTTAAGGTTTGAGGGTGCTGCTGCGGATGGTCCGACAGTCACCACGTTTGTGGATAATCTGCGCGGCTCAAAATTTTTCAGCAACATCGATTTGCTTCGCGTGGAGCAAGTGAGTGAAAAAGGTCAGAACCGTCAAAAGTTCTACATCAATTGTACACTACACACCGGCGGGAATCTAGAGATGAACAGATTTTGATCAATTTGTGAAGTTGTCACTGGTGTGAAGCTGGCCGTGCTTGGTGTGTTGGTGGGGCTGATCATCGCTGTGAATCATATTTTCTTCTTTTTCAAACCTTGAAGGTTGAGCTCGATGCGAAGAAATCGCAAAGCGCGCAACTTCAAGCCAAGTATGTTGAAAACCAAGCGATCGCAGACAATCTTCCAAAATTCCAGGAAGAAGTGAACCTTCTGAAAAACCAACTTCGCGAAGCCATCGCTTTGCTTCCGAACGAAGCAAATGTTCACACTCTATATAGACAGCTCTTCATCGAAGCGGAAAAATCCAACATTGAAATGCTGTCGTTCAAACCGGGTGGTTCAAGCAAAAAGGGATTCTATTCTGATCTGTCACTGGATGTGACGTTGAGAGGCTCCTATCACAGGCTTGCTGAATTCATCGACCGCACAGGTAAATTGGACCGTATCATCAATATTTCCAATATCGTCTTCACAAAACTTACACCGAGCAACAACGAGACAGAAACCGAAGTTAGCGCGCGTGTGACCACCTACATGTTCGGAGGTGGCCGACGATTAAGTATTTGATTTTGCTTTCGATGGTTGCACTTGCTTCGTGCAGTGGTGGAGGCGACAATCCTCCTCCGGGAGCTTTGCAGGGAAGTACCGCAGCACCTGCGGCCAATACAGCGCCAGGAGTGATCCTTGGAGGCGCGGCTCCAACACCAGCAGCTGCCACTTCAGCTCCGACCGCAGCAGCCGAACCTCAAAAGAAAAAAGTGTGTTGGAAGAGATGAAAGCGGAACAGTTGCAGGAATTTTACAATCCATCGGGCAAACGTGATCCATTCAAACCGTTCGAGGGTGGTGAAATCTCATCTACACGTCGATCAGCAAAGCTCCGTTGGAACGCTTCGAACTCAATCAATTGAACTGACCGCGATCGTTTGGGGTATCGCACGGCCAAAGGTCTTGTTCAGAGCTCCGGACGGTTACAGTTATATCGCGCAAGTTGGCACCGGTATCGGTCGCAATCGTGGTTTCCATCACGAAAGTGACGAAACAGAGTGTTGATCGCGGAAGAATTCAGGGATCCATCTGACAGTATGTTGCGCGCGAGTCGGAGTTCAAGATGGACAGTGACGAAAACCGACAGGGTGACCAAAGAAATGGATTTGAAATATTCAGATGAGTGAGGAATGAGAGCATGAAAAAAGACCAAATGAAAAAAGTCGTATGGTTGTTGGCCATCACTGCGGGAATTTCCTGCGGTGAGAAAAAACCGCCTGCGAGCGTAGCAGATGTTTCAAGCGCTCCGCTCCGGATGCGATGAAGCTGCGTCTGATCCTAGCGGTCTGAATGTTCTGTCCATGATCGACGTTCAAAGCAAATGGCTGGCGGTTCCAAAGTCGTCCTTACGGGAACCAAACCGATGTCGCCGAATATTTTCAAATTGACCGAACCAGGATCGTATCGTTGTTGACTTGACGGATACGAAAGTTGGAAATGTTGCTGCAGACACTAGTGTCGACGATGTTTCCATTCAAAACATCAAAGTTGAACAGTTCGGGACGATTCTCAAAGTTCGCTGAGCCGCGTGGAAATCGTGTTGAAAGAACCAGCTGAATATCAGGTGGAATCCAATGGCAACTCAATTGCGTTGAATGTCGGAGCGATGGATGCCGTGGCTGCTTCGAACCTGCAGCGTAGAACCAGCTGCAACCGACAATTCATTGGCTGGAGAGCAGGTTTTCTCAGTCGGCGGTGAATCGTCTCAAGATCCATTTGCACTTACCAATCAGCGGAAGGTATTTCAACACAAGATTTGGAAAATACACTTTCCGCACCTGTTGGTGCGGAAGCTGCTCGGTGTTGCCAGAGCAACCAGTTTGACAGATGTGAATTATGCCGCTGGAGCGGAAGGTACAGTTGTGATTCTTACCGGTAATGGAAATTTTGAAGGTGTTGAAAATACATCTCTTGAAAATCCGAACCGTATCGTTGTGGATCTCAAGGAAGTCAAAAAAGAATACAAGGGTCTTCAAAATCAAATTGAACACTTCTGAAGTTAGCAATATTCGCGTTGGCGAAAATTCCGGAAACATCCGTGTTGTGCTTGATTTGAAAAGCAAAGCCATTCCTGAATATCGCGTGGACAACATCGATGGAAAAATCACCATCACCGTTCCTGGGCCTCAAGCTGTAGTTGCGCAGATGGAACCTGTGGCTGAGCCAACCCCTCCAGAAAGCTTTGCTGAAGCCGTGCCTATGGCTGAAGAGGCGCCTGCTGAAACTGCGCCCGCTGAATCATTCTCAAAGGCCGTCCGTTGCGAATGTCGATATGACGGAACAACCTGTAAACAATAGACGTGTGGTTGTTGATCGTGAATTTTGAAAATTCCGATCAGGGCAAGTCCCGTTTCACCATTGGTGTGAATCAACAAGATACACAGTTCGATGTGCAGGAAGTTTCCGATCGTGAATTGAGAGTTCTCATTCCGAATTCCAAATTCAAGACCAATGTTTTGAGTAAATTCCTGGACACCAGCGAATACAGCTCGGCCGTGAAGAAAATCACACCGAAGTACGATGCTGGAAACCGCTCCACCGAATATACAATCACATTGAGCGAAAAGGTGAACTACAACATTCAGCAAACCGGAAACTCCATCAATATGGATTTCGATATCCCGCCGTCGATGGCCGGTGCAGCGACACCATCTGAAACACGCACGACGTCCGCAGTTGTGTCTGAAACTGTCGTCCCTTCTTCTGAGACTGTTTTGTCTGCCAAAGGTGAAGTCAGAGGTGGAGTCACGAAGAAAGACTATAGATACGTGAAAGAATCGTTCATGTCCGACAGCACATTGGATGATTCACCACTTTCACAAATGGGTGCGATTCTGGCGGGTAACGTCAGCGGTAAGAAATTCAGTGGAAGAAAAATTTCACTCGATTTCAAAGATGCAGATATTCGCAGTATTTTCCGTTTGATTGCGGACATCTCTAAATTCAACCTCATCATTTCAGATGACGTTGCCGGTCGCGTGACCATCAAATTGGACGATGTTCCTTGGGATCAAGCATTCGCGATTATCCTTCAAAGCAAAGGCTTGTGGTTTGAAAAATACGGTAACATCGTACGTATTGCTCCAGCCAAACGTCTTCAGGAGGAAAAAGAATCTGCGGCAGCGGCTGAACAAGCGGCTCAAGCAGTAAAACCTTTGGACATTTTGTTCAAACCAGTGAGCTTTGCTCAAGCTGATACCTTGATCAAACAAGTGGGTACGGTACTTACACCGAGAGGATCGGTCGATATCGACAGTCGTACCAACACGTTGATCATCAAAGACATTCGTGAAAACCTTGAAAAGGCAAAACGCATGGTCGATATTCTCGACACGCAAACGCCGCAAGTTTCGATCGAATCGCGTATCGTTGAAGCCACCACGACCTTTACAAGATCGTTCGGTATCACATGGGGTGGAAACACCAGATTCACCGCTGCGACGGGTAACCCAACTGGGTTGTACTTCCCGAACTCAGTGGCTGTGTCACCATTTGCGCTCAACTTCCCGGTCGATGGTGGTTTCGTGAACTCCACCGCGAACATTCGTCTGGGCAGTATCAACAACGTGCTCGATCTCGATCTTGCCTTGGCACTCGGTGAGCAAAAAGGTTATTCGAAGTTGATCTCGGCTCCGAAAGTGACCGTGCTTGACAACAAAGCGGCATCGATCACATCCGGTTCGCGTATTCCGTTCATCACGCAAACGGCGGATTCCGGTTCGAACGTTCGTTTTGAAAACGCGGCGACCACGCTGAACGTGACTCCGCATATCACCAACGACGGTTCGATTCTGATGACGCTGACCGCGACACGTAACGAACCGAACTTCGCGCAGCTGGTACAAGGTAACCCGTTGATCGATCAACGTACCGCCACCACCGAGGTTTTGGTGAAATCGGGTAACACCACTGTGCTGGGCGGTATCTATGCGACACGTACAGGCCGTTCAATCAACCGATTCCCGTTCTTGTCGAGCATTCCGATTTTGGGAGCGCTTTTCCAGAACTACGATAAACAATTGAGTAGAACTGAATTGCTCATTTTCGTGACCCCGAGAATCGTGGGTGACGAACGTGAAGCAATCCGAGATATCCGTGAGTAGGAGAACAGTATGATGAAGAAATACATACAAGTGTCATTGTTGTCGACCTTGGCGATTTTCGCAGGGTGCAACGCTTCGGAAGATGCGTTCAATGCGCCGGATGGAGCCACGATAGATTTTACAGAACCTTCTGTGTCTATTCAATTTGCAGGGCCGGGCGAAGTGTTGTTCATGTCTACGCTTCGTGTGAGGGTGCCGATTGGTGAAGGCCCTGTTCCTTCACCGAATGGTGATATCACTCCGGGTGCTCCCGAAATGGAAAACGGAAACAAAATTCAAGGAGTTGTAAGTTGCGGCCGTTGCAATCTGTATGTGTTCAAGGATGGCGTTGAAACCTACCTTCCTCAGATTTCGTTGATTGATCCGGTCGCCTCGGGTTCGTTCACCTTCACCACCGATGAACAGGGTTTGTACACCTTTGTATTCGGCGTTCTTTCCCCGGCTAGTATCGGGTTTGTGAATGCAGATGGCGATATCCTGGCGTATACCGATGAAGTTCGGGCAGATATTCGCGTGGCTCAGGGAAGAGTTGAAATCTCGGCGGAACCAGCCCAGTAGTAACGTGGCGATGGACCAAAAAGACCAACCTCAAGAAATCGTCAAAAAGGCAGACCAGCTTCGCTTAAGCGGATCGTATGCAGAAGCTCGAGCATTGTTGGAAGCCCTCATCAAACAAAACCCATTTTTCGCTCCGGCCAAACTGAGTTTGGGTCGCGCGTATATTTTGAAAGTGGCGATCTGGCCACCGCCAAGACCGTGCTTGAAGAATTTTCGGTGTCCCGGACAATGCGTTGGCCAACAAAATCCTGGGTAAAATTTACATGTATTTTCCCAGTTCGAGAAGCGCGCATCAAGATCAATTCCGTTCTTGCAGGCAATCGGAAGATTCCATGGCGAAAAAATGCTCGCTGAAATCGACGAGAGCGATTCGTTCCAGGAAGAAAACTTAAGCGACGAAGACACCAAGAAAAACACAGCTCCCGCGAATACTGCCACCATTGCAGAGATCTATCGCGGTCAAGGGCATCTGAACGAAGCGCTATCGATCTACAAAGAGCTTCTCGTACAACATCCGGACAACCCGCTGTACAAACAGAAAATTCACGACATTGAAGGGGAGCTTCATCCTTCAAAAGAGCCTGCCATCGAGCTTGCGCCAGAACCTATTCGGCAAGAATCCTCCGTCCCTGAATTTCAGCGCGTGGAAATCACCAAGGAAAAAGAAATTCAGATCAACGACATGTCGCTCAATGAGACCACAGAACTCGAACCTGATTATCAAAAAGCAATTCCGATGGAACCTCCCTCGATCGAGATTCAACCGGAAGCACGCAACCGACCGTCAAGCAACGGAAGGAAAACACGTCAGGAAAAACTGGAACGTATGTTATACCTGGTTCAGCAATACCGAAGAGGCGCGTAAATGTTTGATCTGGAACTTAACACTGTTTTGTCGTTCTTGGATGGATCAAGGCCATTCTGATCATGGGATATGACGGAATTGTTGTGGAATCGGTTTCCAAAGACAATGACGAAAGTTTCCATGATTTGACCATCGAACTCGGTCAAATCGTGAAGAACATCGGAGAACTTTCCAAAAATTCCAACACGGGCCCATTCAACGAAATGGTTCTTCAATTCGATCAGGCTAAAATTCTGCTTCGTTCGATTCATGAGGATTATTTCTTGGCCTTGCTCATGACCAAGGAAGAGAGCATTGGCAAAAGCCAATTCGCCGTGCCAACAGATCCTTCCAGTCTGGTTAAGAATCTGTAATATCAGATGAACTTTAGAAAAATATCCCAATACACATTCATTTTCTCTATTTGTTTCTATTTTCTAATCAGGGGTTGGAAGTTGTTTGTTTCGCCGAGTGGGATGGGCTTTATTATAACCATGCCCGTCGGTTTGCTCGTTTGGGTAGCCATACCTGCTATTTTTTTAGGCTTGAAAATAAATATAGAGAAATATCCTATTTCTAAAATCCAAAAATCTTGCAGATGGTATTGATGGTTCTTGGTTGCATCGGAATCATCATTCCCATCTATAACTATTTGAGGTGGGATTTCAAAACCCCTCAGGGATACAATCGTCCTGCGTTTATTTCTTGCTCAATTTCAGAAGGTGGCGGGCATGATGAAAAAAATTGTTTCCTCGAAATGTACATACCAGGTGGATGAATTCGATTTATCTTAAATCCGAATCGTCGAAGGATTTTTTATTTTTATTTACCTTTGGGCGGTTTTTAAGCTTTTCTACCTGACACTTACAGCTTTCGATCGAAGGAGATACCACATAAATCGATCCCTGAATGTTAGCCTGATCCAAAAAAACGCGCACATCACCGCATTCAGATCCAGGAAACCGATCTCCGGGTCGCAACGAGCTCATGATAATAACCGTGTTCGCGATACAGCAATTCACATTGCGAAGATGAATTTATATTGAAGTAATACAACCTGTAAGGTCTCAGTACGTTTTCAATTTCCTGGGCAGACATGGGCAAGGGGCGATTGAAAATCTCCGTTTTTACGGCCAGTAGAAAATCAGACCTGTAAGAATAATTAAGCAAATCATCGAAATGATGATCCAGATTTTGTTACTGGGATCAGTCGCTGGATCCATCCGATCAACCGAACTTGAAGAGTGAGTTGTAGGGCGAAAGGACCAATTTTGGTCCAGATATTCAAGGATTCTTGAATTTGTTGAAACTTCTTTTGGCTACATCGCTGTTGTTGTGTTTGTCTGGATGGAAAAGCTTAGCGATGTCGATGTAGCACTCTTGATTTCTTTGAGCTTATTGAAAAGCTTCTGGACTTAGGCTCATTTTACCCATTGGTAAGACCACTCATTCATATGAAATTCTATATTTTTAGGCAAAAAAGACCATTTTTACCCTAAAAACTGCTTAAAATGGCCCGTTTTTGAGCATTTTTTACAATCATTTCTAGACAAAAACATGCTCCTTCTTTAAGTTCAGAAACATTGTGGATATCAAAAAACTCAAAGAAATACTCAAAATTGTAGAAAAAACCGACTTTTCCGAAGTGGAAATCGTGGAAAAAGACTGGAGATTGCGTGTTGGAAGAAATTCCGGCCAAGCGGTTTCCATCGCCTATCCATCGGTTTCAATGCCTGCTCCAGCAGCTGTTGCTGCTCCGCAAGCAGCTCCAGCATCGGGGGTAGCTCCTGTCAAAGCAGCCGAAGAGCCTCAAGGAAAAATCGTCACCTCTCCGTTTGTGGGCACGTTCTATCGGGCGCCTGGACCGGATTCCCCACCATTTGTGGATGTGGGACAAAAAGTTCAAAAGGGCCAAACGATTTGCATCGTGGAAGCGATGAAGCTCATGAACGAAATTGAATCGGATTTCGACGGTAAGATCGCAGAAATTTATGTCAACAACGGCCAACCCGTCGAGTTCGGCGAAAAACTTTTCCGAGTTGAGTAGTGTTTAAAAAAATCCTTATAGCGAACCGCGGTGAAATTGCTTTGCGTATCATTCGCGCTTGCCGTGACATGGGCATTCAAACGGTGGCCGTGTATTCCACCGCCGACCAGAACAGTTTGTTTGTGAAACTCGCTGACGAGTCGGTCTGCATCGGGCCTCCGAAAAGCTCCGAAAGTTATCTTGTCACGCAACGGATTTTGAGCGCGGCTGAAATCACAGGTGCAGACGCCATCCACCCGGGATATGGATTCTTGGCCGAAAACGAAGAGTTCGCCAAAGTTTGTCAGCAATGCGGAATCACATTCATCGGCCCACGTCCTGAAGATCTGGAATTGATGGGAGATAAAATCCGTTCTCGTCAGGCCATGTCCAAGCTTGGTTTGTCATTGCTTCCAAGCACCTTGATTCAATCGGACGATATCCACCAGGCAGCCAAAGCTATTGAAAAAATGGAACTGCCGATTATCGTGAAAGCCTCTGCAGGCGGGGGTGGCAAAGGGATCAAGATTGTCCGCAACATGGATGATTTTTGGACCACGGTCAAAACCGCACAAGCCGAAGCGCAAGCTGCTTTCGGGGATTCGACTGTCTATGTTGAAAAATATCTTGAAGCTGCTCGTCACATTGAATTTCAAGTTGCGGCCGACAAACATGGCAATGTGATTCACTTGGGTGAGCGTGATTGTTCCGTTCAGCGTCGTTATCAAAAAATCATCGAAGAATCTCCATCCCCAGCCGTCGATGCCAAACTTCGTGATGAAATGGGAGAGCGAGTTGTCAAAGCGCTCAAGGAAGTCGGATATCAAAACGTCGGCACCGTAGAATTTTTGATGGATGAGAAAAAGAATTTCTATTTCCTGGAAATGAACACGCGTATTCAAGTGGAGCATCCAGTAACTGAGCAAGTCACGGGCTTGGATTTGATTCAATTGCAAATTCGTTTGGCTGCGGGTGAAGAGCTTCCATTCCGTCAGAAAGATGTGAAGTTTGAAGGACACTCGATGGAATTTCGTATCAATGCCGAAGACCCGGAAAAATTCCTGCCTTCTTGCGGGAAAATCACCGATCTCCATGTCCCAGGTGGAAGAGGCGTGCGCATCGATTCGGGAATCTACAGCGGCATCACCATCACCCCATATTACGATTCCATGCTGGCCAAATTGATTATCTCGGCGGAGAATCGCGAACAGGTGATTCGCAAAGCCAAGGCCGCCTTGCAGGAATTTCAGGTTGAAGGAATTTCTACCAATATTCCACTCCATGAACGCATCCTCGACGACCAAAGTTTCCAGAAAGGCAATATCAGCACGCGTTATTTAGATAACCTATTGAAAAAATAGGGTTATTTTTCATATAAAAACATTAACTTTTGTTCAAATTTGTGTGAAAATAAGAAGTTGGAGCAAATCTTCAGCCCTTTGATTTTTATGTGTATTTTGAATACGTTGGGAACTTACATTGGCTAGCAAAAACAAATTGATGGAAAAGGCCCAGAAGCTTTTGCAAAAAGGAAAGCTCAAGGACACCATTGGTGTTTTGGATCAGGTCATGGAAGTCGATCCGACGGATTTTCGCGTTCTTCTCAAAAAAGGGGAGCTTGAACAACGTGTGGGCGACAACGATGCCGCCAAAGAATCTTACAACAAAGTCGCCGAACAATATTCACAAGACGGTTTCTATCTCAAAGCCGTAGCGATCTATAAAAAAATTCTCAAACTCGATGGCGAGGAATATCAGCTTTATTCCAAGCTTGCGCATTTGTATCGCAAACTCGGTTTGGATTCCGAAGCGAAAAAACATCTCAAGGTCGTCGCGGAATATTACAAAGCCAAGGGATTGAAGACGAATTATCACGAAGTTGCGATGCAACTGAGTGAAATGGGTGAAACCATCACCGATTCGCAGACTGATCACGTCGAAAAAATAGCCAAATCTGGCGATCGCGACAAAGCCATCGATCATTTCAGAGCCGTATCGGAAAAATATCTTGAAGCCGGTGGCAACATCGTTCAGCTCGATGCTTTGGTCAAAAAAATGGACGAGCTTGCGCTTCAGGACATCGATGTTTATTTGATCCAAGCCAAAGCCTACATGAACGCGAAAGAGCCAAAGAAGGCCCTTCAAGTCATCCAAAAAGCGTACTCCATGCAACCGCAAAACACGGCAACGCTTGAGGCGCTTGCCCGATGTTTCCTGGAATTGAAACAGCCGCAAAAAACCGCCTCTGTTTTCGGTGAGCTTCTGAAAATTTACGATCGCAACGGAGACATGAAAAATCTGACACGTGTTCGCAAAGATCTGCAACTCGTCAACGGTCCTTCCGCCAACGTTCAGCAACTTTCCGAGGTCGAACAGGACGAGGAAGTTTACGAAACCGTAGCGCGCGAAGAATCCGAAGAGTTCGTGATCGAAGAAGTGCAGGTATACAACCCTGAACCCAAGGCTGAACCTGCTCCAGAAACGCATCACAAAATCGATGTGAAACAGCAAGAAGTCAGTCAGGAGTTTTCCGAGCATTCGTTCTCTGAACTCGAAAGCGGTTTGGAAGACAGTGTGGTCAAAGATGTGGATGCCTTGAGTGCAGAAGTCGCTGAAGACAATTTCGAACGGCAAGGCGAAGAACCTTCCGGTGAGCATTCGTTCATGAATGTATTCGTGGATGCTTTTGACGGAAACGAAGAAACGGTTTTGGTCAAAGATCCCGCAAAATCAGCTGAGAAAACCACGAAAGGTCCAAAGGTTGAAACTGGAGAATTCACGCTCAACGATAGTGATTTTGAGAAGTCTGGGGACGACAATTCCATTTCTTTCCAAAACATGTCCAGCTTTGAATCCGTGATGTCGGATATAGCTGAATCGACCAAGATCGATGTGAACATGGATTCGCTATCCGCACCGGAACAGAAAAAAGATCTGGTGGATTTCGATCAGTTCTATTCCGATGGGAAGCAGGAAAAAAGCGAAATCAGTGTTCACGAGGAAGAATTCGTTTCCATCTCGCAATTCATCGATGATGACAGCCGCCCAAAAACGCCGTCTAAGCCAGAAAAAGTCGAGATTCACGACCGTTCCGGAACCAGCGCGCCCAAGACGATCCCGAGCATCAAACAACCCGTTCTTGATGATCAAACCATCGTGGCCGATGTGGAATCAACCATCGATTTTTCCAATTTGGACATGTCCGAAGTCAGCATGAATCTGAAAATGCCAAGTGAAGAGCTTTCCAATGCATCCATGCTGGAAGAACCTTCGATTGATTCGCGTGAAGTCATGCAGTCGATGCTCTCCGATCCGGAAGCCGAAGCGGACAACAGTTCCCCAGGGCATCACATTGCCTTGGATGACAAAACCATGTTGGATTTGAAACACGAATTCCAGGAAAGTTCGAAAGTGGAACGTGCACCGAGCGCAGCGGACGATTCATTTTTTGATTTGGCCGGTGAACTCAAAGAAGAAATCTCTGAATTTGAACGCACATTCGGCAAAGTAGATGATGATGTTGAGGAAGAGTTCTTGAGTCCGGAAGAAGTCATTCTCGAATTCAAAAAAGGCGTAGCGCGCACCATCGATAAAAACGATTACCAAACCCATTACAATCTTGGTGTGGCATACAAAGAAATGGGGCTGTTGGATGAAGCCATTTCAGCGTTTGAATTGTCTTCCAGCAATGCTGAATCCAAGATCGATTCCATTTCGATGATTGGAATGTGCATGGCTGAAAAGGGCGATCATGAATCCGCCGTGAAATTGTTCCTTCAAACCTTGCCGACGATGAATTATCAAGATCCAAAATATTTGGGCATCATGTATCAATTGGGTGAGGCCTACATGGCGCTTTCCGCCACGTCGATGCGTACAAGGCTTTCGCCAAGGTCAAAGACCTCGATGCCAATTTCCGCGACGCCAAAGGCCGCGTGAAAGAACTGGGATTCAACCTCGGAATCAAAGAAGAAGTGCCGACGCAGCAGACGGGCAAGATTATCGTCGACATGAAAGAACGCAAAAAAAACAAAATCTAAACGTATGCTTTATTCGGTGAAAGAATCGAAAGTGGGGCCATGCGCTTCCCTCCGGAGCTGCGCATTCACGATTTGTCCTCCGCCCGCGATTCTTCCTGAATTTCAATCCCTGGCTGGTTCGGCCACTTTATATTGAGATACTTAACAGTCGTACCGCTGATGAGTTCCTTTTTTACTTTATATTCCTAAAATTCCAGCGAGCCTCTCTTTACGTAAAACACCGCTATCTTGTGGTCGGGACAAATCAGAATGCTCCGCAAGTCGGGAACCGCATGGCCCCACCTTCGATTCTAGACGTTTTGAGTATTTTTGAAAAAAGAACCATGTTTTATTTCTTCCAAACGTATGGAGCAGCTGTAGGTGAAGGCTTGGTCCGACTTGCCGGAGAATCCGATGTTTCCCGACCACTGTTTATTGTTTGAAGCGAGTAAAGCGAAGCCCGATCAAAAAATCTGGGAGTAAATCAGTAAAAAACAAGGTCTCAAAAATGGGACCTTTTTCGGAACTTTAACAGAGTGGTTGAGCCAGATGTGGATTGAAACTGATAAAGTCTCAAGGGCGGGTGAAACATCGTGAGGCGCAGGCTTTGGAGGATCAAGTCTTCACCTACAGCTGCTCTTGCTGGAAAGTCCAAACTTTTTTAGACAACCGATTTTGCTAGATCTAATAAACCTGGATTCCCAGTTTGACGATGAGGGCGATAACAACGAGGAACATGATGGGGCGGATGCCCTTGGCGCCGAATTTCACCGAATAGCTCGCGCCCAAAAGCCCGCCAATGAAGGCCGCGATCATACCCGGAAATACAAACTGAAAATCCACCCAGCCCAAGCTGAAAAACACGATCAATGCCCCGACATTGGAGGCCAAGTTCAAGATTCTTCCAGTGGCAGCCGCAGGCAAAAATCCATAACCGAACATGTGAACGAAAGCGATCACCAAAAACGTACCCGTTCCAGGGCCGAAAAATCCGTCATACATGCCCACCACCAGACAAACGATCCAGAGATATTGAATCGGCCAGCTTTTTTTGCGTTCCATGAGTCCGAACTTTTTGTTCACCAATAGAAAAATGACGATGGCGATAAGCAGGTAAAAAATGAGATGCTTGAGCGTTTCATTGGAAAAGGTGGAGATTAGCAGCACACCGATCATGGAGCCGATCAAAGAAAGGGTGATGCCCAGCTTCATCCCCTGCCATTTCACAGATTTGGAGTGGATGTATTTGGTGGAGCTGGCCAAAGCGGTGGAGATGCCGATGAGCTTGTTGGATCCAAGCGCGATGTTGGGGGGAAGCCCCAGTGCCAGAAGTGATGGCAGGGAAATCATGCCTCCGCCGCCCACGATGGCATCCAAAAAACCTGCCGTAAACGCAGCGATGATTAGAAATAGCATCGAAGTATGATACCCTAACCTAGCTTGATTCCATATTTTCAAATTCCACCGCTTCACATTGGCGAGCTTTCCATCCATGCATTCGAGGTTTTGACCTCGCTTGGAATTTATCTTGGTATTCAGCGTACATTGTCGATGGCCAAAGCCAGGAATTTGGATTCCAAACACATGATCGATGCGATTTTGATCAGCATCGTCTGCGGATTTGTCGGTGCGCATCTGATGCATGTGACGTTATATGAGCGCGATTTTTCCAGCGCCATCAAGCTGCTCAAGATCGGGCAAGGCATCTCGTCCACCGGAGGTTTTCTGTTCGGGGGACTTGCCTGTTGGATTTTTTTGCGAGTCAAAAAACTTTCGGTTCTGGATTATGGCGACTGCATGATCGGTGGACTTTTGCTGGCGCAGTTCTTCGGAAGACTTGGATGTTTCACTGCCCACGATCATCCCGGCATGTTGAGCTCCGTGCCTTGGGCAGTGATGTTCCCAGATGGAGCAAGGCATGATTTGGGCTTTGAGGAGGCGGTTCTTGTCGGTTCCTTTCTCCTGGTGACGTTGATTCCTGCATTCAAAAACTGGTTGAATCGACAATCTGGTCGATGGATGATTTCTGGAATGATTTTCTACGGTGCGATGCGTTTTGTTTTGGATTTTCTGCGAGCAAGAGATGTTCCCAATGCAGATCCAAGATATTGGGGATTGACTCCCGCTCAATTCATATGTCTGGTTTTCATCGGGGTAACAGTTGCTTTAAAGTAAGAGCTGTAAAATAAGTCCAATCCGTGAACACTGAATGTCCAAAGTGTCTCGCCCAATCTGCAGATCCACTGGCGTGCACGGCGTGCGGAATCGTTTTTGCAAAATTCAACGCACGTTCCGTACATAAGCGGAGAGAAAGCTCAGTAATATCTCAAGGCAACCACAAAACCTGAGATTGCTAGGCGAATTGGCCATTCCTTTGATAACATTTCTCCTTCCTTTCCTTTTTTGTATTTTCATTCCTCAACCGTTTTACCTTCGGATTCGCAACGAATTCGGCCTTTTGCTTTGCCGGTTGGTTTTTCTGATGTATCAGATGCCATCGCCCAGAGGTTTACGAGCATGGGCGATCCGAGTTGGGCTTTCACGATCTTTTTTTCCATAATCCGTCGCCACGTTTGCCTACGCAAGCGCGGTCAGAAAGTATTGGTTTTTGTTCGCTACCTTCGCATCGATGTTTCTTTTGCAGATCTATTTTAGGTTGTGCTCTCTCGCGACAGTGGATGTCATGTTTCATGGATGGGCGAGGCAGGTCAGTTTTGGATCAGCGCATTGTTGGTGATCGCCTATCATTATGAATTTCCGGAAGAGGCTCATTGGAGAAATGTACGATATGCGTTGTTGGTATTGGGTGCCGCTGCGTTTTACAGCCAAATGCACAATTGGATTCAGATCAAAAACGGATTGAAAGATGTGCCCATCGGAACGCTGATCTTTGTGGGTGGAGGCACTTACGATCCGACATGATGAAACTTCAGGAAGACTGGGCCTGGACTGAGCCTAGAATGGTCAAAAGCTATCTTACGCTTGGAAAAATCTGCATCATGACCATGATCGTCAATTATATCGCAAGCGCCATGAGTGGAGTTTACAAACGAGGGGATCTTAAGTAGTTTGCCTCCATACTAACGATCAGAAAAAAGTCAACGCGGCCAAAACCACAAATATGAAAACAAACTGATCCACGAGACCAGTCCGTATTTGCTTCAGCACGCGCACAATCCTGTGAATTGGTATCCTTGGGGTGATGAGGCCTTTGAGAAAGCGCGCAAAGAAAACAAACCAGTGATCTTAAGCATCGGGTATTCCACATGCCATTGGTGCCACGTGATGGAACATGAGTCTTTCGAAGATGTTGAAATCGCACAATTCATGAATGATCATTTTGTTTCCATCAAAGTCGATCGCGAGCAACGTCCCGATATTGACTCCGTATACATGGCCGTTGTGCAAGCGATGACGGGGCATGGAGGATGGCCGATGACCGTTTGGCTTACGCCAGACCGTGAACCTTTTTATGGAGGGACCTATTTCCCGGCACGTCAGGGAGACCGAGGAAACCATCCTGGATTTCTTCAGATGCTTGAGCGTTTGTCGGAGCTCTACCAACAAAACACATCTGAGATCACTGAGCGTGCCAAACAAATCACGCAAGATATGAAGAATCACATGCAGCAAACTCAAGCGGGCGATCTTCCGACAATATCCGTCTTTGATAAGGCTTTTGAAGAGTTGTCACGATCCTACGATTCCCGATATGGCGGATTCGGATTTGCCCCGAAATTCCCGCGACCGAGCACGCTGCAATTTTTATTTCATTATGGTGCGTTGAAAAACAACGAGAAAGCCACGCGTATGGCCGTTCACACGCTCAAGGCCATGCTTCAAGGCGGAATTTTCGATCAAATTGGTGGAGGGTTTCACCGTTATTCTGTGGATGCGTATTGGCTTGTTTCCCATTTTGAAAAAATGCTCTATGACCAATCGCAAATCGTGCTTTCGATGCTCGACGCGTATCAAATCACAGCAGATCCTGAATTCAAGCGAGGCGTGGATGAAACACTCGGTTATATTCTGCGCGAAATGACCAGCCCGGATGGTGCATTTTATTCGGCAACCGATGCCGATAGTGAAGGCGTTGAGGGAAAGTTTTTCATCTGGTCACCGGAAGAGATTGTTGAGGTACTTGGTGAGCAAGATGCCCAAACATTTATCGAATATTATGGCGTGACACCGCATGGAAATTTCGAAGAGAAGAATATTTTTTTCATCACGCAATCTCTTGAAGAATTTGCTCAAAAAAAATCCTGGAATGTCGAAGAAACCATCGCCAAATTCGAAACCTGGAAGAAAAAAATGTGGGAAGAGCGCAACAAACGCATTCCACCATTGACCGATGATAAGATCATTGTGTCCTGGAATGGTTTGATGATCTCAGCGATGGCCCGTGCAGGTTTTGTGCTGAAAAATCAAGGTTACATCGATGCCGCCACCAAAGCTGTGCAGCACATTCTGGGGAATTTGATCCAAGATGGCCAGCTTTACCGTAGTTTTCGCAAGGGCCAAGTCAGCGCGCATGCCTTCTTGGATGATTACGCTTGTTTGATTCATGGTCTGCTCGAACTTTTTGAAGTGACCGGGCACCCACGATGGCTCAATCATGCCATCACGCTTCAAAATCAAATGATTCAGAAATTCTGGGACAACGGACTTGGTGGATTTTATTCCAGCAGTGAAAACACCATGTTTCTTCGTGAAAAACCTTTTTATGACGGGGCAGAGCCGTCGGGTAATTCGATCGCCGCGTGGAATTTGCTCAGATTCTCGAGTCTGCTCAAGGATGAAAGTTATCGCAATCATGCGCAGAAAATTTTCGAATTGTATTCCAGCGTGATCGAAAACAACCCAACCTATCTTCCTCAAATGCTCACAGCCCTGGATTATTTTCATTCCTCGGCCAAAGAAATCGTCGCCGTCGATGCACTGGATGGAAAATTCCGTAACTTGCTGGATGTGTTGAGGCAAACTTACCTCCCCAATCGTGTCATTGTCCAAGCAGATGCATCCCTGGCTCAAGTCGTTCCTTCACTTTCAGAGAAGTTGGATGTGAAGAAATCCACAGTGTATGTCTGTCAAGGATACGTTTGCCAGGCCCCTGCGAGAGATGCCGAAACATTGTCAAATAAGCTCAAAAACATTGTAGCTAGAATTCAGGCATGAATAAACGACTTTTGCTTCTTCTTTCCACGCTGGCTGGCGTGGCCAATGGTATCTGGATGCTCATTCTCCATGTGCGTTATATGACAAACTTGGTGGAGTCTGTGCCGTCAATGAAAAGATTTCTTGCGGAAATCCCTGACCTACGCAAAAGAGTATTCCGAATGGTTTCACATTCCATTGCCTGTATTTGCAGCGTTCACCTTTTTGGTGATGCTGATTCTGGCACTGCGTGGATTGAAAAAGGTTGGAACCAATCAACCCAAAGAAGATGCCTATCAGTTTGTGCTCGCCAATATCTCGCTGGGCGCGGCCATTTCAATGGCCTTTGTTTCTTTCGTCATTCTGAAAAAACTCTGCGTCTTTTGCTTCATCTACTACATCATCATTGTCGTGACCTGGATCGCAACCTGGAAAATCGCGGGCTCACATGGTCAGAAAGCCTGTGGCTCCGTTAAAACTTACATCAAAGATTTTTACAAAAATCAGGGCGTTTGGCTGACGGGAGTGGCTTTCGCATGCGTGCTTGCGCTTTCATATTTTGGATTCAAAGGTGAAACGTCGCTTTCTGAAACTTCCCGTCTCCATTCAAGGTGACGAAATGAAAAGCGGCAGTAATCCCAACGCCAAAGTCACCATCACCATTTTCAGTGATTTTCAATGCCCAGCTTGCAAAAACGGAGCGAGAATTTTGAAGGAGTGCACCTGGAATCATCCGACTACGCTGAATTCAAAATCGTTTATAAATTTTTCCCATTGGATCCTTCCTGCAACGAAGGAACTCCATACGGACAACATTTGATGGCCTGCGACGCCGCCAAGGCCGCTGTTTGCGCGGCTCAACAGCAAAGTTCTGGAGATTCCCACGATCAATTGTTCGAAAATCAACAATCGCTGTACGAGGAAAAACTCTTTCAGATCGCTGAAGAGGAAAAACTGGATATGGATAAGTTCGGCGCTTGTTTTTACAGCAAATCTGCGTTGAATGAAGTGAAAAAAGACACGCAGAAGGTGCGGCGATTCCAATCGAAGCCACACCAACAGTGTTTTTGAACGGAAAGAAATTCGAAGGGCAGCTTTCGGTCCGAAGCACTAAAAAAAATGATCGACCAACTCTCCGAAATAGTTATTTTTGATTGAGAAAAAGAAGAATTCGCCAGCGTGTTTGCGGATCGTCTCTTGAAGGAGCGGACTTTTCGAACACTGAGTTTGAGCTCATTGATCAGTTTGGTTTGGTATTCCATCCAGTCGGACCAAGCTTGTTTGGAAATGTTCTCGAAGTTTTGACCGAGCTCACCCGCATAAGAGCCTTGTCCAAACCTTCCATCTCTTTCCCGTATTTTTTACAAAAAACCATTCGCATTAGAATCTGTAATCCATTCCCACTTTGAAAAATTCAATTCCGAATTGGCTCAAAGCATTTCCCAATCCGAAAATGTAAGATGCCGTGAAGTCATATCGAAGCAAAAGATGATCGATGCCGATTTGGTTCCCGATGTTCCAGGCCAAACCACCTCCGGCACCAAATCCAATATCACGTTGACTTGTGCTGCCGGTGGAACTGGCTGCTCCACGCAAATAAACCGGAATATCGGCACGAACGTACGGCATCCATGTTTGTCCCTGAACCAGTGATATTGAATGCCGGGTGAAAGGGACATCGATCGTGATGTGCCAGCTTGTTGCTCAAGATCGAATGCATATCGAAGCCCAACATTCCAGGTTGTCGGTCGCAAAGTATCTGTAATCAATGCCCATGTTCATATTGGTTCTGGCGTTGACGCTGTTTCCATCGACTGTGATGGCATAGGGTTGGGCCATATCAGACGCCCAGGCTCATGCGTGGGGTGTTGGTGGGATCAGCATGCGCAAGTCCGCTCAACAGAAGGGCGCAGCAGAATGCAGGAATTCTTTTCATGTCATTTGTCCTTGATAAAATGTTGCAGTCCATTAGTATGCAGTACGCTTAAAAAAGGCAAGTTGTATGACCCTGAAAAAACCGCTTTATTACTCAGAATATCTGGCGCTCGATAAGATCCTCACCGCGCAACACCCCGAAAGTGAAAAGCAAGGTGCACTTGCTCATGACGAAATGCTTTTCATCGTCATGCACCAGACCTTTGAACTTTGGTTCAAACAGTTTTTGTTCGAACTCGATTCCGTGATCGAGATTTTCAGAAGGAATTTTTGCATGATGAAGACATGCATTTGGTGGAATCAAGGCTTGAACGTGTCGTTGAGATTCAAAAACTGATGGTGAGTCAGTTTGAAGTTGCTGGAGACGATGGCGCCAACGGACTTTTTGACGTTTCGTGATTATCGATTCCCCGCCTCCGGGTTCCAAAGCACACAGTACAAGCTCATCGAGAAAAAACTCGGCATCCTTTGCCCGCAAGGCCATGACAATTATTCCACGTCGGTTTTGAGCGACAACGACCAAACAGCAACTCAAAAATCCGGTCAATACATTGATCGACAGCGTGATTCGCTGGCAGGAGCGCAATCCGTTCCTGGAAATGAATGGCTACTCATTCGAGAAGGAATATAAAAAGGCGATCCATGAGTACACAGAATACGAAGTGGAAAAAATTCGCAATCATCCACTGATGCCGCAGGAAAAAATCCGTGAAGAAATCAAACGCATGGACGTATTCCGCAAAAATCTCGAAAGCATTTTTGATGACGATATGTACGATCAAGAAATCGCCGAAGGGAAAAAAAGATTCAGTCGAAAAGCGTTTCTATCGGTGCTGTTTGTCCGTCTCTACAATCAATACGCGATTTTGCAGATGCCATACCGAATTTTGGATCTGTTGATCGAGATCAATGAGCAGCATGTGATTTGGAAACAGCGTCACTTGCTGATCATCCAACGCATGATTGGCATGAAAATGGGCACCGGCGGAACTTCCGGACGTGCTTTTCTGGAAAAAACGATCGGACATTCTTATATTTTCTCGGACTTGATTGAGATGCCATCGTACATGCTTTCTCGTCAGTATATTCCGGAAATTCCCGAGGATATTCGTCGCAAGATGGGAAACTTTTTCGTATCAGCTATCGGCAAATCCTGATATATAAAGCATTGAAATTATTAACTTATTAACCATTTCCAATCCCTCATTTTAGGAGTAAGTTGCCCGCATCATGAAAATGCCAAGTCCAGTTCACCTCCAGAAATGGGTTGAAACATATAAAGACGAACTTCGTCCTCCCATTGGAAACAAGGTAGTTTGGACGGATACCGAATTCGTTGTGATGCTTGTGGGAGGGCCTAACTCGCGCAAGGATTTTCATGTTGATCCAGGACCAGAATTTTTTTATCAGATTAAGGGCGATATCGAGCTTCGTGTAGTTGAAAGCGGAAAAGTTAAAAGTATTTTCATCAATGAGGGTGAAATGTTTTGTTTGCCATCAGGTGCGCCACATCAGCCCATCCGTCCAGCCAATTCACTGGGTCTCGTTATTGAACGGAGAAGAAAGCCCAACGAGAAAGAGTTTTTTATGTGGTATTGCGAATCTTGTGGAAAAAAAATGGCTGAATTTAAAGTTCTTGTAAAACGAATCGATAAAGACCTGCCGGCAATCCTTGAAAAATTTTACAAAGACGAAAAAAAACGTACATGTAAACATTGTGGTCACTTCATGATACCTCCGGCATGATTTTAGAGATACATAACGCACCTGGCACCATTCAATTCGATTCAACTCAAGGTATCGATCTGTCGATTCCCATATCTTTCAACACGCCGGTACGCGCATTCAATACAGGAGCACCTTCCCGTAAATCATACGAGGTCGATTCGTACATAGGGTCAGTCGAGCGAGGCGGCAGCAGCAATTGCGATGTCGTGGAATTCATTCCACATTGTCATGGAACACATACCGAATGCATCGGGCATATAACGCACAAAAAAACCAACGTTCGCGATGCTTTGGAAGAAAATATTTTTTTGGCCAAACTGGTGACGATCGATTGCACGCTCAACATGGAAATCACCAGCTCCGCCATCGCGCAAGTCGGGGATTTGAGTGGTGCTACGGCATTGATCATCCGAACGCTGCCCAATGACATCAGCAAAAAAACCAAATCGTATTCCGATGCAGCACCGTATTTTTCAGCCGAAGCGATCGATTGGATATCCCGCAAGGAAGTTTCTCATCTGCTTTTTGATTCGCCTTCGATTGATCCGATGTGGGACGAGGGAAAGATGCTTGCGCATCGACGCTTTTGGAATGTGGAGCCCGGACAAACTCAACCTTCGATCGCTTCTCACATGCACAAAACCGTGACTGAACTGCTATTCATTCCGAGCCATGTCAAAGACGGATTTTATGTTCTGGATTTGCAGGTTTCCAATTTTGAATTGGATGCTGCGCCATCTCGCCCGATGATTTACCCCATCGCATCCTGGAGGTCGTCGTGAAATTCAAATCGACATTGGAATTTGCCAAACAGTTGGATGAGCAAGATCCGCTACGTGCCAGACGTGAGCACTTTTTCATTCCAAACGACGAGTATGGTCAGCCCAAAATTTATTTCACGGGCAATTCCCTGGGGCTTCAACCGAAAATCGCGCACAGTTTCATCGAACAAGAAATGAAGGACTGGGCCAATCTCGGATCCAAAGGCCATTTGCATGCTCAAAACCCGTGGCTTCATTATCACAAGCTTTTGAAAAAAGGATTGGCAAGCATTGTGGGTGCGAACGAAAGCGAAGTTTCAGCCATGCAATCTCTCACGACAAATCTGCATTTGTTGATGACAACGTTTTTCAGACCTACAAAAGAGCGCCATAAAATCCTGATGCTGAAAAATGCGTTTCCATCCGATCAATATGCCATCAAATCTCAATTGCGTTTGCATGGATTGAGTGAAGCAAGCTCCCTGATTCAAATCGGACCCAAAGCCTCGGAAGGGACGTTGGATCCCAATGAACTTTACAAAACCATCGAAGAGCATGGAAAAGAAATCGCGCTTATTCTGATCGAGGGGGTTAGCTATCTCACCGGTCAATTTTTCGATTTGAAAAAAATCACCGAGCTTGGTCATCAACATGGCTGCAAAGTGGGATTTGATCTTGCGCATGCTGCGGGTAACGTCGTCCTGGAACTGCACGATTGGAATGTGGACTTCGCCGTGTGGTGCAATTACAAATACATCAACAGCGGGCCAGGTGCCGTGGGCGGGTGTTTCGTGCATGATCGATATTCCAACCAAAAAGATCTGCCCAGGATGGAAGGTTGGTGGGGTCATTCGGAAGAACGTCGCTTTTTGATGGAGCCAAATTTTGAACCGATGATGGGCGTGGATGCGTGGCAACTCAGCAACGTGCCGATCATTTCCGCCGCGCTTCTTCGCGCATCTCTTTCCATGTTCGATGAAGTCGGCATGCAGGCACTTCGTCAAAAATCAATGGCGCTGACAGGATATCTTGAATTCATGCTCGATGAGCATTGCAATCAGAAACTCAAGATCGTGACGCCAAAAGATCCCAATCAACGTGGATGCCAGCTCTCGATTGCCTTTGAAAACGAAGCAAAATCCATCTTTGATCGCCTGATCACCTCGGGTGTGAGCTGTGACTGGAGAGAACCGAATATTATTCGCGTCGCGCCGGTTCCGATGTACAACTCCTTTGAAGAAGTTTATCAATTTGTACAAATCATCAATCGTCTAAAAAAATGAGCCGAAATAAAAAAGTGGTTGTGGTGGGCGCTGGGTTGACCGGCCCCTTGATGTCGATTTTTCTTTCAAAGCTGGGATATCAGGTTGAACTGTTCGAAGCTCGTCCAGACTCCAGGAAAACCGATGTTTACGCAGGCAAGTCGATCAATCTGGCGTTGTCCGAGCGTGGAATTCACTCTCTCAAGACATTGGGGTTGTTGGATCATTTGAAGTCTTGTTTGATTCCGATGAAGGGGCGCATGATTCACAAATTGGATGGATCATTGATGTTTCAAACCTACAGCGTGTTTCCGCATGAATTTTTGTATTCGGTCTCCGCGGAATGTTGAATCAAAAATTGCTCGATGAAGTCGATCAGTATCCCAACATTCAAACGCATTTCGATCAACGATGTACTGGGTACGATCTTCAGAAGAAGCAACTTCAATTCGAAGAGAAGACAATTCAAGCCGATACAGTCATTGCGGCCGACGGTGCGTTTTCCGCCGTTCGCAAATCCATGACCCATCTGCCTGGATTTCATGCCAGCGAGGACTTCATCAGTTATGGTTACAAAGAACTCACCATTCCCGCCAAAAATGGAAAACACCAAATGGAAACCCAAGCGCTTCACATTTGGCCGAGAAAAAATTTCATGTTGATCGCGCTTCCGAACTTGGACGGAAGTTTCACGTGCACGCTGTTTTTGTCGATGGAGGGTGAGGAAAGTTTTGCTCATCTGGACACGCCTTCCAGGGCCCAACGATTTTTCGAAGCGTATTTCCCGGACGCATTTCCACTGATTGAGAATTTCGAAGAAGATTTTTTCAAACATCCGACCGGATCGCTGGTCACCGTCAAATGTTCTCCTTGGAATGTGGCTGGGCAATCCGTTTTGATCGGAGATGCCGCTCACGCCATCACGCCTTTTTTTGGTCAGGGAATGAATGCTTCTTTTGAAGATTGTCTGATTTTGAATGATGAGATTCAAGCGGCGGATGGAGATTTTGCCCGAGCCTTTGACAGCTTTAGCTCCAAACGGAAAAAAGATGCGGATGCGATTGCGGATATGGCGTATGAAAATTTCATTGAGATGCGCGATTGGGTCGGTGACCCGAAATTCCAACTTAAAAAAGCGATTGAAAATGAATTGGAGCGAAACTTTCCTGAAAAGTATCGTTCACGTTACGCAAGAGTAAGCTTCTCCAGAATGCCATACGCGGAAGTCGTCCAAATTGGCTTAAAAAACGACGAGCTTCTCAAAAAAATCATGCAGGAAATCAAATCTCCCACCGACATTACCGCCCACCAACTGAAAAAATATCTATAAATCAAAAAGATACAATCAATACTTAGGCATTGAAGGATCTATATAGTCTGACCAGGCAAGTACCCCACCCACCAAATTAATCACTTTGAAGCCTTGTTCTTTGAGAAACAAGCAAGCTTGTTGACTGCGGCCGCCACTGCGGCAATAAACGACGATTTCTCTGTTTTTATCGAGTTCATCCAGGCGATTTGGAAGATCTTTCAACGGGATATGCACATCGTCTTCCAACTTGCAGATGTCGCGTTCGAAAGATTCGCGTACATCCAGCATGTATGGACGTTCGTTGTTTTTGATTTTGGTTTCCAATTCTTTGACGGACATTCTACCCGGCATGTGATCTCCTTGCCGAAGGCAGATATCATAGAATCCGTAATCTCAAAAGATATTGGGTTTGGGAATTTGGGTTGAAATTCGCTCCCATTGACCTAAGTAATGAATATGAAGACTTTCATCTACCTCATCGCGTTAATCTTACTGTCTTTTTCTGCCATGGCCTTGGATCAGCAAGAGCAAAGCATGGTCCAATTTATCCAGGAAAATGCCCAACCTGCGGAAGTCTTGCTTGAAAAAACCGTGAATATCAACAGCGGAACCCTGAATCTGGAAGGGGTCAAGCAAGTGGGGCAGGTTTTCAAGGCGGAACTGGAAAACCTTGGATTCACCACACGATGGATTTCCATGCCCAAGAGCATGAATCGAGCGGGCCATCTGTTTGCAACCCTGGGCAAGGGCGACAAAAACCGCATTCTTTTGATCGGTCATTTGGATACGGTGTTTGAGCCGACCAGCCCGTTTCAAACCTTTCAGCGTCTGGGCGATCGAGCCAGCGGTCCTGGCGCAAGCGACATGAAGGGCGGTGTGGTCTCGATGATTTCAGCGTTCAAAGCCTTGAAACATGCCGGTGTGCTGGATCGCATGAATCTGACGGTGGCGTTGATGGGGGATGAAGAAGATGTGGGACTTCCTCAATCCATTTCCAGAAAAGATCTGATTCAGGCCGCCAAAAAAAGCAAATACGTGCTCGCGTTTGAAAGTTCCGGAAAAGAAATGAAACAAATTGCCGTTTCTCGAAGGGGATATGCCAAATGGACCTTGAAGGTCGAGGCACCTCAGGGACATGCTTCCAAAATTTTTTCATCATCGATGGGTGACGGAGCTGTTTACGAAATGGCCCGAATACTTACCGAGTTTCGCAAGCAAGTCGGTTCGATGGAATATCTAACGCTGAATCCTGGGCTGGTGGCTGGCGGCACATCGATCGATTCACCTTCAAATCTTTTTCAGCTCACGGTCGAAGGAAGACCCAACATCATCGCGCCAAGATCAGTGGTGTACGGTGATCTTCGAACCATCTCTGAAAAACAATATGTCGATGCAACCAAAACCATGCAGAACATTGTGAAAGGCAATGGTCCCAAAACAACTTCGACCATTTCCTTTGAAAGTCTGATGCCCCCCATGGAGGCAACCGAGGGCAACCGTCGTGTGGCCACGTTGGTGAGTCAAGTGAGTCAAGACCTTGGATTTGGTGAAGTCAGCCAGGAGCATCCCCTGGAGCGCGGCGCAGCCGATATCTCATTTGTCGCCAAATATGTCGATGGTGTGGATGGAATGGGAGTCTTGGGCTTCGATGAACATTCCCCCAATGAACAGGTGGATCTAAAATCGCTTCCCAAAACCGCATCCCGAGCGGCCGTGACAATGTACAGGATATTCCTGGCAGATCTTCGCTGAAAGTTCGATTAAGCCAAGCTGCGCAAAACGTACTGCAGAATTCCACCGTGTCTGTAGTAATCCACTTCACGCGGCGTATCCAGACGAACCTGAACATTGAACGAATGCTTGCTTCCATCAGCTTTGGTAGCTTCGATGGTGATGGTTTTTGCATTGGTTTCGATGGTTTTTTCCAGATCCTTGATGTTAATCGTTTCAAATCCTGTCAACCCGTGGGTTGTAGCGTTTTCACCTTCTTTGAATTGCAATGGCAATACGCCCATACCGATCAAATTGCTGCGATGGATACGCTCAAAGCTTTCGGCCACAACCGCACGAATGCCCAAAAGTTGCGAACCTTTGGCTGCCCAGTCGCGCGAAGAACCCGTTCCATATTCTTTTCCGGCAAACACCACAAGCGGAGTTCCTGCGGTTTGATATTTCATGGCTGCTTCAAAGATCGGCATCACTTTGTTTTCAGGAACAAAGTTGGTCACGCCACCTTCGGTTCCAGGAACCATCAGGTTTTTCAAACGAATGTTGGCGAAGGTTCCACGAACCATCACATCGTGACTGCCACGACGCGCGCCGAAAGAGTTGAAATCTTTCGGTGCAACCCCATGATCCATCAGATATTTCGCCGCAGGGCCATCTTTGGCGATCGAGCCTGCCGGAGAGATGTGATCTGTGGTGATCGAATCGCCCAGAAGCGCCAGAACGCGCGCGTTTTGAATTGGTTTCAACGCCGCTGGCGTTTTGGACATGCCCGTGAAGTACGGTGGATGTTGAATGTAGGTCGATGAAGAATCCCATTGATAGTTGGTGCCTTCCGGAGAAGCCAGAGACTTCCACATCTCGCCGCCGTCGTAGACATTGCCGTAGCTTTTGTCGAACATGGCGGAGTTGACGTTTTTCATCACAGCTTCCTGAATTTCCTGCTGGGTCGGCCAGATGTCTTTCAAGTAAACATCCTTGCCGTTTTGATCTTGGCCGAGCGATTCAGATTGGATGTCTTTGAGAACCGTTCCCAAAATTGCATATGCAACCACCAGTGGCGGAGAAGCAAGATAGCTTGCGCGCACTTTTGGATTGATGCGACCTTCGAAGTTGCGGTTACCGCTCAAGACCGAAGCCACGGTGAGCTTGTTGTCATCGATCGCTTTGATGATTGGATCGGCCAAAGGTCCGGAGTTGCCGATGCAAGTCGTGCAACCGTAACCCACGGTATTGAAACCCAATGCATTGAGAGAGTCGGTGAGTCCCGCGGCTGCAAGATAGTCGGTTACGACTTTGGAACCTGGAGCCAAACTGGTTTTGACCCATGGTTTGCTTTTCAAACCGCGCGCAACCGCTTTTTTCGCAAGCAAGCCCGCCGCCATCATCACATACGGATTGGATGTGTTGGTGCAGCTGGTGATCGCCGCGATGGTCACAGCACCTTGATGAAGATCGAAAGATTGACCGTTGAGGGTCACGGCACCTTTGGCCTTCAAATCGATCGAATCGTAACTTTTTTGGAAGCTGGACGGAATGTCTTTGAGCACGACGCGATCTTGTGGACGGCTTGGACCCGCCATGGAAGATTCCACTTGGCCCATGTCCAATTCAAGTGTGTCGGTGTAAACCGGATCAGCAGTTTCATCGGTGCGGAACATGCCTTGAAGTTTCATGTATTCACGGATGAGTTTGATCGTGGATTCGGATTTGCCCGTCAATTTCAAATAATCCAATGTGAGTTCATCGACCGGGAAGATCCCACAGGTTGCGCCGTATTCAGGAGCCATGTTGGCCACGGTTGCACGATCGGCCAGGGCAAGATTCGACAGACCTTTGCCGAAAAATTCCACGAATTTTCCAACGACGCCTTTTTTGCGAAGCATTTGGGTCACGGTCAAAACCAGATCTGTGGCGGTTACGCCTTCTTTGAGTTTGCCGGAAAGTTTGAAGCCGATGACTTCAGGAATGAGCATTGGAATCGGCTGGTTGAGCATGACAGCTTCCGCTTCGATGCCGCCCACGCCCCATCCAAGAACGCCCAAACCGTTGATCATGGTCGTGTGAGAGTCGGTTCCCACAACAGTGTCTGGATAAAGTGTATCGTTGCCTTGCGCATCTTTTTCCTGCATCACCACGCGTGCGAGATATTCCAAGTTCACTTGGTGAACAATGCCGGTCGATGGTGGAACGACTTTGAAATTGTTGAAAGCTTTTTGTCCCCATTTCAAAAACAGATAACGTTCTTTGTTGCGCTCGAATTCAATCTCGGTGTTTTTTGCGAGCGCATCTTTCGAACCGAAATAATCCACTTGAACGGAGTGATCGATCACCAATTCCACAGGGCGAAGCGGATTGATTTTCTCAGCTTTGCCGCCAAGTTTTACGATCGCATCGCGCATCGCCGCCAAATCCACGACACAAGGAACGCCCGTGAAGTCCTGCAGGACCACGCGCGCCGGCATGAAAGAAATTTCATGTTCGGATTTGGATTTTGGATTCCAATTCAGGATTGCTTCGATATCGGTGGACTTGATGTTGATTCCATCTTCGGTGCGAAGAAGGTTTTCGAGCAAAATCCGCATCGAGAAAGGAAGTCTCGAAACCTTGTATTTACCTTCAAGAGAATGAAGGTTGTGAAAGCTGTAACTTTTGCCTTCGATGGAGTGTGATTGTTTGGTTCCGAATGTGTTTTCTTTCATGATTTTTCTTATGCTCCTTTTACATCGCGATTGGATTGTTCTTCGCCGGATTGACCGCCAAATCCTTCATCGCCTTTTCCAAAAATTTGGTGTTGATTTTTTCCTCTTTCATCAATTGTGAAAGCACATTGGCCACGATCGAGTTCGCATCCACTTCGAAGAAGGAGCGCAAGTCCCCGCGTCCAGCACTGCGGCCAAAACCGTCGGTTCCAAGCGCGATCATTTTGCTTGGGAACCATTTTGCGATCGAGTTCGGCATGGCTTTGGTGTAATCCGAAGCGCAGACAAAAACGCCGCTTTCATTTTTCAAACACATCTCGATGGTGGTCTCTTTGGTGTCGGAAGGGTGAAGCACGTTCCAGCGTTCAACATCCATCGCGTTTTGATGAAGTGCTTTGTAGCTGGTGATGCTCCAAACGTCGGTTGACACTTGGTATTTGCTTTCCAAAATATCCGCGGCTTTGATCGCTTCGTTCATGATCGCGCCGCTGCCGAAGACATGCGCCTTTTTGTCGCTTTTCAAATTCGATTTTCGGAAACGATACATTCCGGACATGATGTCTTCGTCCTTCACGCTTTCCGGTTGTGGCAGCTGAACATAGTTTTCGTTGCCGAGTGTGATGTAGTAGAACAGATTTTGATTCTGTTCGTACATTTCATGAATTCCTTTTTTGATGATGACGGCTAGCTCGAAGGCAAACGCAGGATCATAGGCTTTGAGCGTCGGAACCGGATACGCCAGCAAGTGACTGTTGCCGTCCTGGTGTTGCAAGCCTTCTCCTGAAAGCGTTGTGCGTCCAGCGGTTGCGCCCAGCATGAATCCGCGACAGCCCTGATCGGCAGCAGACCACACCAAATCTCCCACACGTTGCAAACCGAACATCGAATAGTAGATGTAAAACGGAATCATCGGAAGATTGTTGGTGATGTGGGAAGCACCCGCAGCGATGAAAGACGACATCGCGCCGGCCTCATTGATCCCTTCTTGCAGGTACTGGCCGCTTTTGCTTTCTTTATAATAGAGCAAGCTTCCTGCATCCACCGGTTCATAGTTTTGACCGACGGCACTGTAAATGCCGATCTGCCCGAAGAGCGATTCCATACCGAATGTTCTGGATTCATCCGGAACAATCGGAACGACAAACTTGCCGATGTTTTTGTCTTTCAAAAGTTTAGAGAGGATACGCACGAAGGCCATGGTCGTGGAAACTTCGCGACCTTTGGTGCCTTCCTTGAATTCCGCGTACAGATCATCTTTTGGCGCGTTCAATGCTGTGTAAGATGTGCGGCGGGAAGGAACTGGGCCTTGAAGTTCGCGACGACGTTCCAGCAAATACTGCATTTCCGCGCTGCTTGGATCCGGTTTGTAGAATGGAATTTTTTCCAAATCCTTGTCCGCAACTGGAATCTCCAATGTATCGCGAAGGAATTGGATGGTGTCGGCTTCAAGTTTTTTTCTTTTGATGTGTGCTGTTTTGTCCGGCACTGCTTGCACCGAGACCGAAACCTTTGACGGTTTTCATCAAAACCACACTTGGTTTTGCCTTGAGCGTTCACGGCTTTGTGAAGTCCATTGTAAATTTTGATTTTGTCGTGGCCACCGCGTGGAAGCGCGGCGATTTGCTCATCGGAAAGATGCGAAACCAGATCCAAAAGTTCCGGATGTTTCCCGAAAAGTTTTTCGCGGATGTACGCGCCATCGCTGACCGAATATTTTTGATATTCACCATCGATGATTTCTCCCAAACGTTGAACCAACAATCCATTGTTGTCGCGTGCGAACAAATCATCCCACGCCGATCCCCATACGACTTTGGTCACATCCCATCCGGCACCACGGAATTGGCCTTCCAGATCTTGAATGATCTTGCCGTTGCCGCGGACAGGTCCGTCGAGGCGTTGCAAGTTGCAATTCACCACGAAGGTGAGGTTGTCGAGTTTTTCGCGAGCCGCGATTTGAAGTGCGCCCAAGGATTCCGGTTCATCGGTTTCACCGTCTCCCAAAAATGCCCATACGCGGGATTGTCCAGGTTCGATCAAGCCGCGGTTTTCAAGATAGCGGTTGAAGCGCGCTTGATAGATCGCGGTGATGGGGCCAAGTCCCATCGATACGGTTGGAAACTCCCAGAAGCTCGGCATCAAGTATGGATGCGGATAGGAAGAAAGGCCCGGGGAATTTTTCAGTTCCTGACGGAAGTTCACAAGTTGCGATTCAGGCAGTCGGCCTTCGAGAAACGCACGGGCGTACATGCCCGGAGAACCGTGACCTTGGAAATAAATCATGTCGCCGGCGTTTTTGCCTTCTTTGCCGCGGAAAAAATGGTTGAAGCAAACTTCATAGATGGAGGCACTGGAAGCGTAAGTGGAAATGTGACCGCCGATGCCGTCTTCGGCTTTGTTCGCGCGAACCACCATCGCCATGGCATTCCAGCGAATGGCGTTTTCGATTTTGCGTTCGATTTCGATATCGCCCGGATAAGAAATTTCGTCGTCGGTGCCGACGGTGTTCACATAAGGAGTGTGGGTCGTGGAAATTCCCGGAATCGATGTGGATTGGGCTTTGGAAATGAGTTGGGTGAGAAGTTCAGAAGCGCGTTCTTTGCCTTGGGTGTTGATGACCGCTTGAAGAGATTCAATCCATTCCTGTAGTTCGATGTCGTGATTCATGGTTTCCCTTTGTCGTCTAAAATTTGTCTACTGTATATGTTTGAGGGCCCTGAAATACCAGCTTTTTTATGGAAAGCCAACCTTTGTTAACCTATTAATTTTTCAGGTGTTTTTTCTCATTTTGAATCGAAAAACACTGCAAGTGCCTGTAATTTTTACGTTTCCCTCAATCGTTGATACAATATCCTGTTGGGCTAAGTTTTTGAAAATATTGGAGTTTTGGGTTGAAAAAACAGGTGATGGCATTGTACGGTTTGATCATTTTGACGTTGATCGTCATTGGTCTAACCATTTGGGGTCCGTTGACCAAAAATTGGGTCAAACGGACGGTTGCGCAGCAGCTCACCAAGTACCTCGAAGCGCCCATCGACTTCACCGATATTCGCTTTGGATTTTTCCCGCCTTCGGTGGAATTTCAAAATATCCAGATGTCCAAGGACAACAGTCCATTGCAATTTGTCTCGGCCGGAAAAATCCGCGTGAGCATGGCGCTGAGCCCGTCGATCTCAGGTCGCATTCGAATCAAGAATGTCGAAATCGAACAACCCACGCTCAAATTCAATTTCGCGGATTTCAAATTTGATCGGGGAAAAGAAGAAAAAGAAGAAAAGAAAAAATTCCGGCTGCCGACGTTGCGCGATTTGCTCAAAGTGCAGATCGATCAAATTGAAATTTCCAAAACAGCATTGTCGTTTGAATTTCCTGGAAAATATTTTTTCGAAATGGATTCCGATACGGCCAGCTATCGTCGCGATAAGGGAACGGAATATTGGAGCTGGAATGGTCAAGCCACCGCACGTAAGGGCAAAGGGGTGCAGACCCTCGACAACGTTGTGATCATGGCCAAACGTAAGGGGCAAAAAATCGAACTTGAAAAACTCGAGATCGAAGGCATTCAGAACCATGTGCTTTTGACGGGGCAGGCGTATCCGGACGCCAATATGGATCTTCAAGTCAGCGGTGAAACCGATGACTTGATGCGCATGCTTCGGGACATGGAACTTCTCAAAGGAGAAGTGAACCTCAACGGAAATTATAAAATCAGTTCCAAGCTTCGCGGTCCATGGGAAGATTTGAATCAAGACGGCAAAGTCATTTTCGAACAGATCGATCTGGGCGGAAGAAAGTTCGATCAACTGCTGGCTGACTTTCAAGTTCGCAAAAATCAGATCAAAACCATTCGCGGCCATCTGAACGTCAACGACACCAGTCTTCAATTCAACGTCAACAACATCCTTCAAAACAAGAAGGCGCAATTCACCGTTCGCGGTGAAAACGTCAATTATGGCGATGTTCAACGGTCCATCGATCCGACCGTGGAGCCCATCCTGCGATCACTTCTGGATGTGGATGTGCAGGGTGAGATCACCATTCAGCCATTCACCATGAAGGGAAATTACAAAGTTCGCGGGCAACAGATGGTCTTTGATTTTCCACCGATGCTCACCCCGTACATTCCGCTGGAACTTAAAAACATCGAAGCCGATGGAACTGTAGATTGGGACATGGACAAAGGTTGCTTGCTCGAAGGGCCCATCAAGACCGCGGGCATGGTCGGCAGCTACAAATTCAAATTTCCCGAGCCTGCCGTGGTGGATGGAACGTGGGATTTTGGTGTGAATCGTTTCGGGGATTTGTTCACCAAGGATTATCCCGTATCGGGAAAAGGAAAAATCACCGGTGGTCTGCAAGCCAACGATGGAAAACTTCGCGCCAACTTCCTGATGGACATCAAAGATCTTCAATACGCGAAATATGAAAAGTCCACGCTCACAGGTGATTTGATTTTCACCGATGAAGGCACGCATGTTTCCAAGGTCGTGATTGCGACAAACAACAAACGCGGCATCGCTGAATTCGATGGAGCGTTCGGTCACGGTGATCAAGGGCAAACTTCGATGGAAGGAACCGTGAAAAATTTCAACTTGGCGTGGGTCTCTGATCTTGTCGCCAGACGGTTTCCTTTCGTGGAAGGAATTCAGGGCCGTGGTTCAGCGACCGTGTCGCTTCATGGTCCGAATGAAGCAGTGGAAGGGAAAATTCTTTTCGACTCCGAAAACATGGATTGGAAAAACGAACATCTGGATCAGGTTTCGGCGCGCCTTCGCGTAACGCAGGCTGGATTGGATCTGCAGGACGTTCGGTTTTCTGCTGAACAATTCCGCGTATCCGGACAAGGCAGTATCGCCAATGACAGATACGAAGGCTTGAGCGTGAAGATGACGCGCGTGCCGGTGGCGCTTTTGGGCATGCCGGAATGGCTGAGATTGTATGTCACCAGCGTGGATGGAGATCTGTATTTGAACGGACCTCTGGAAAATCCTGACATCAATCTTGTCGGAAAATGTATCAGCCCAACATGGAATCCACCACGCTCACCGATGCCGGAAATTTCTCGGCTCGCGGAAAAGCTTCCAATTTGAATTGGGAAGTTGATGCCTTTGAAAAAACGCTTCGTAGTGCGGGCGTTTTGCAGTTTGGCGACAAGATTATTTTGGAAACCACCGGTGAGATGAACAAATTCAACGTGCTTCCGACCACCAGCTCCTTCATGACGGGCGTTTGGAAATTTTCGGGTGATCTGAATGAACTGCGTACATGGAACGGAAACATGCGGGTTTCGGATTTTGAAATTCGTAACAACAAATTCACATACCAAACCAAAACGCCGTTTGAACTCACCGCCAACAATGGCGTGTTCAATTTGACGCCATTCAAACTGGGCGACAAGGATTCCAACGTGGCGATCAAAGGGCACACCGATGCCGACCAAAATCTGTCGTTTGTGATGAACGGAAAAATGCCGATCGCCTTGTTGACGCTTCTTCCACTCAAGCTCAATCGCGCTGAAGGTTTGGCGGATGTGAACATCAGTTGGACTGGAAAACTCACCGCTCCGGTTTTGGACGGAACATTTCATGCGAAGAACGCCTACGTTCAAACCACGCTGTTCCCGCACGCGCTGGAAGATTTGGAATTGGATGCGGACATCGATCAAAACCGCATCAAGGTGCGCACCATCAAAGGAAAAATGGCCGATGGTCTGATCGATGCGCGGGGGGATTTGTATCTTCCAACCACCCAGGAAGAAGCCCGCATTTTCCTCAACGGAACGGTCGATCAGGCTTGGCTTCGCTTCCCAGAGTGGCTTCCAGTGCTGATTTCCGGAAACTTCATTCTGGATGGAAATCTTTCCAAACCGCTGCTCAAGGGGGATTTCACGATTCTGGAAGGCGTGTACAAAGACGAGTGGGATTGGAAAAAGCAAATCCTCACCATCGGTAAAGCCGCACGCACCAGCCGCATTTATCGCAAAGAAGACGAAGGTCTTCAGTACGATCTTTCTTTCCGCAGCACCAACGGAAAATTCGTCCTGCGCAACCAGATCGCAGGTGCCACGCTTCGTGGAGATCTTCGTGTGATGGGAACCAACGAAAACGTCGGTATTCTGGGTCAGATTGAAATTCTGGAAGGGGAAGTTGTGTTTTTGGATCGTCGATTCAAACTCACCCCTGGGGTGGTCAACTTCACCAATCCAAATGAAGTGGCCATGTCGTTCGATCTCAACGCGACCATCAACATTGAAAACATCGACATCTTCCTCGACATTCGAACCGAAGGGGATGAAATTCGCGCGTACTTGTCGAGTAATCCTGTCAAAGAGGAAACCACGATCATTTCCTTGCTTACCCTGGGCGTGGAACTCAACGATCTGGCCGTGGCGCAAAACTCCGATCAAGGCATGTCCTTGTCGCTTCTTCCGAGTGTTTTGTCCGGTCCGGTGCAATCCCGCGTGGAAACAGGGCTTCGCAAGATCAAACTCATCGACACGTTCCAGTTCATTCCGTATTTCTCGGAGGCGACCAAAACCACCAGTATGCGGTTGCTCGTGGGCAAACAGCTCTATTCAAAAACGCGCCTTTCGTACTCCACCGATCTTTTCGATACGGGGTTGGACAATATCTTTGCGCTTGAACAACTTCTCAACAGCAATGTGAAATTGATGGGCTCTGTCCGCGACAACCGACTTGAAGCGGAACAGGATTATGACGTGGGCTTTGACGTGGAGTTCAGACTTGATTTCTAGAATCTCCATTTTATTTTTCGCGCTTGTGACGCTGGCCTCGACGGGGATAACGCATGCCCAACAGCAGGCCCATGTCATCGTGGAGTGCAAAGATCTTCGCATCAAGCAGGACGCGCAACAATTCTTCTCCTCGAACCTGACGCCGGAAAGCACGAAAAAAGACGTGTCGAATTTGATGAAGCGTTTTTATTTCCAGTGGCCGATCAAAGACATCCGTATGGAAATGAACGACTACACCTACAAATTCGAGATCGAAATCAAATCCACGGTGGTGGAATATGACGTTCAGGGCAACAGCGCGGTGAAGGAAGCCGATATCGTGCGACAACTCAAGGAAGAGCAAACCCTTTACCAGGGCGACAATGTGGCGGAAGCCCTTTTGCAAAGGACGCGAACCTATTATGAATTGCGCGGGTTCTACAATCCTGAAATTGAGCTGACCACCATCGACCGCAAAGAAACCGGAACGATGAAAGTGATCGTGAAGGTGAAAGAAAACAAACCGTGCATGATCGAGAAAATCGATTTCAGCGGCGAAGTGAAAACGGGCTGGGTGAGAAAAGTTCGAAGACAACTCCAGTGGAAAAACAACATGCGTTGCGATCAGGAGAAAATCCAGAGCCAAATCGTCAAGCTCAAGGAAAAATACGCACGCAAACGTTACTATCAGTTCGATATTCGGGATCCTGTTTTGGAATACACCGATGATTCCAAGACCAAAGCGATTCTGAAACCTGAACTGACCATCGGGGCTCGAATTTTGATCGATTTCCACGGGAATCAATACTCGTTCGAACGCAATGAGCTGATGAAGCGCGCGATTTTTCTGGATCAAGAAAAGAAATTCAACCCGAGCTTTGAAAACTCAGCCGTTCAGGGCATCAAGGATTTCTACGTCAGTCGGGGGTATCCGTTCGCCCAGGTTGACCTTCGTCAAAAAACCGACCCAACCACCAAAAGATTCATCTTTGACATCGATCGCGGTCCAGTCATTCGTCTCAAGAGCATTCGCTTCGAGGGCAATCGTGAGATTTCTTCCGAAAAACTGGAAAAACAATTCTGGTTGCTGGCACCGATCTGGACCAAAAAACGTCTCTACGCCGAAAATGAAATTCCGGAAATCATCAACGGTCTACTCGCGTTCTATCAAAGCCTGGGCTACTTGCACGTGTACTTCATGGAACCTGCCGTCGACATCGACCGCGACAAGCATTCAGCCAAACTTCTTTTGAAACTGCAGGAAGGCTCGCCGTCTTACTTCGAGGATTTCATCATCCGCAACAACGTCTTCATGAAAACCAAGGACATCAACAAATTCTTCGATGTGAAAAGAGACGATCCGATCGATCCAGTTGCGCTTCGTGATGCCGCGCAAAAGCTGGAATATGAATATCAAACCAAAGGCTTCAAATATGCCAAGGTGAAATTGCCGGATGTCGACAGCATCACCGAGGGTTACAACCAATACATCGTGGATATCGATGAAGGTCCGCGCATTCGGGTAGGGGATATCATCCTGCAAGGCAACTTCTCGACCAGGGACTATGTCATTACGCGCGAGCTCACGTTCAAGTCTGGCGACTTGCTCAATCCAGAACAGATTCGGGAAAGTCGACGCCGATTGCTGCGCTTGGGCTTTTTCAAATCCGTCACCATCGGTGAAAAAGTCCGCGATGATTTGAAAGATGTCGAAGATATTGTCATCACCGTCATCGAGCAGAAAAAACGCAGCATGATTTTGAAACCTGGCGTTTCCACCGACGACGGTGGTCGTTTGTCCGGTTCTTTTGGCTACACCAACATCGCCGGAACCGGCCGTTCTGCCTTCCTTTCCGGTCGGGTCAACCACCAGTTCGATGACAAAGCCATCTGGGAAAATCGCGCCGTCTTCACTTATCTTGAACCGCAGATTTTCAATTTCGCCACCGGAAAATTCAACCTCATTCAAGAACGATCCGAAGAGCAGCAGTTCGATATTTCGCGGACCAGTATCGTGCTTGGATTGGAAAAGCTCGTCTATTCCTGGCTTCGAACCACCCTGCAGTGGGAGCTGGAGTTCCGTACACCATTTAACCTGGAACCCAACGTTGTGCTTTCACCGCTCGATCAAACCCGAGCACGCTTCGGTTCGATGGGTGCCATCATCGATTTCGATTTCCGTGACAATCTTCTGAACGCCACCAAAGGCTCATTCCATAGAATTCAAGCCAACTTCTACGATCAGAATTTGTTGTCCGACGCGGACTTCTTCCAAATTTTCACCAGAAACAGTTTCTACATTCCGATTTATCGCCGCGTTCGATCCGTCTTGTCCGTCAGAGGGGGCTTCTCCGCCACCCGCGGCGTGACCAAGGATCAAGGGATTGAGCAGATTCCAATTGAAAAACGTTTCCGCCTCGGTGGTAACTCCTCCTTGCGTGGCTTTGGCCGTAACTGCGTCGGGGGCTTGCCTTCCAACGTTCCAGAAAACTGCTCCGATGCCGTCTTGACCCAAGCCCCAGGTGGTAACACCATGATCAACTACCTCTGGGATTTGCTCTTGCCGCTCAACAACTCCGTCGACTTTGTCGTCTTCACCGACGGCGGTAACGCCTTCTTGAATACCAGTGATTTTGATTTGATGAATATCAGAACCACCGCCGGCTTTGGCATCCGGTACGAAATACGGTCGTCGGCCCCCTTCGCGTGGATTATGGGATAAAGTTGGATCGTAGGACTGGTGAGAGTTTTGGGGGTTTCACTTTGCTGTCGGCCAATTTTAACGCTCAGAGCGCCTCCTCCCTTGCAGTCTAGATCTTTTGGGCGCACTCTGCGTTGGTCCTCAGTCAGCCGTCCTCACAGGGGAACTCTGCTACGGGGCTTCCTTCAGTCCGCCTTGATTGCCCCCAAAAATCCCGTCGACTGAAATCATTTCTTGGAAGTAATCTTTTTTGATTTTTTTATTTTGGAATCGATGCTCTTTTTTAAAGAGCATTCCCATATTCGAATTACTTTCCAACCATTTTTTCTCAAAGCGCGATCAACACGCCGATCTCTTTTATTAGTTATGACTTTTTCAAAGCCAAAACCGTCTGCGTATTTTAGGTAACGTGTAATGTTTGGGGGCAACCATACCGAAACATCCATCAAGGAATATCGCGACGAGTTGTTTTTAAATACAAAAATCAAGGTCTTCCGAGAATTTTGTAGTGCCTTCTCCACCGCTTATTTTCGGTTTACGTAGATGTTTGGCAAAGAATAGTTCTGTGCGTTCATTGTTTTTTGCTCGGACTTTCGACATCAAGGTAGAGCGTTGCTTCTTTGATAGTTTTTCTCTCATTTTGTTTTGATCATATCTATTTTATAAGACTTACCATTATTCCAAATAAGCGTCTATTGAGCATGTTTGATGTGACTTATTGTCCGTGGACATGTTGTCTTCAATTGTATTTTATCTGCCTATGGACAACAAACTTCTGAAGTTGGGTCGGTCGATCAAGAAACAGCGTGAAAAGCTTGGTTATTCGCAGGAAAGATTGGCCGAAATTTGTGGCTTTGACAGGACTTATATAAGCATGCTCGAAAGGGGAAAAAGAAACCTTTCTTTTCTCAATTTGTATCGATTAACAGTCGGGCTTAAAACATCAATATCCAAACTTTGCAAAGACTAGAATATGGCTCTGGAACCCAAGGACAAAACACATGCTCTCCAGATTCAGGCAGGGATTTTAGGAAGAAATGCCGGTCATAAATTTGAAGATACGATTGTTCAACAACTAAATAATGTCGATTATCCATTCTCGATTGCAGATCTTGCTGCTAAAAATATTTTCAAGGGAAATCCAGCTTTGCTTATTTTGCAATATATAGCAAAGACAATGAAGGAAACGAAAATTCTCAAAGCAAATGCAATTTCAACCGGTGCTTTGGCAACATCGGAGGACGGGCGAAAATGGCTTGATATCAATGGAGTTGCAATCAATCGTTGCAAAAGTGATTTAGTTATTTCTCTGATATTTGCAAATGAACGTAAGCTGACAACGGGTGTTTCGATAAAACAATGTAGCAAGAAAAAACCTACGAATGCTCAACTTTATTTCACAACAGCTAAAGCATTCGTGAGTTTGTTGCAACGAAATGGAATTGTTGTGTCTGACAGTGCGCTTTTGGCACTAAAGCAATTCTGTGGAGACAATAATTTTAGGCCTTTGGATGACCCTAAATTAATGATTGGTAGAACAACTGACCCAAGACGTTTTTTTTGGGAAGAGATAAATGATGATGGAAGGAATGACTGGGTCAATATCTTCAATGTTCATCAAGATTTGATAACATCTCTTTTGCTGCAAAAAGCTTATTTGAATGACCCGTTTACACCTGAATTTATTCTACATAAAACCTGCTTAAGCAACTCATGGGATTCTACAGAAGTAGCATTGTATTCAGTGGATGAGCTTGTGAAATTGAGTAAAAAATACCGTGGGTTTGAAACAAAGAATTATTCAGTTAAAAAAGGAAGCTACAAAGATCCGCCTGGTGTATTTCATCAAGCGCCTAGGTTTGGAATAGTTCAAATGCAACGAGGTGGTCAAAAGCAACACCCTGAACAGCTGCAATTCA
>JAWKOB010000015.1:0-40455 GCA_041391405.1 Bdellovibrionota bacterium
AAAGTGAATTCCAAGGGCTGGCGATCAAAAAGGCCATGGTTTGTCCCAGGGAAATTCCACGTTTGTAGAATTTCATGCCCACCAGCAAAATTCCATGACTGCACATATCCAGAAGCAAGCCAGCCAGTGTTGCGCGTAAAATTCCTGAAAGCGTGTTTGGTCTACCCAGAATTGCGATGATGAACTCTCGTGGAACTTTGGTCAAAATGCCGACAAAAACAATCCCCACCGCAATTCCAACCCACATTTCATTCATCAACATGAATACCGATGAAGAATAGTGGTGGAATGACATGTCATTAGGGAGGATATGGAGAAGGTGACCAACATAACCGATCAAAATGCCGATGAAGGAAATCCATAAGATCCAATCGAACTTTTTGCCGTGATGATGCTCATTGTGAGCTGGAGGTGTGCAACAGGAATTTGTACTCATGATAGCCTCGGTAAAATAAAAGTGATGAACGCTCCGATGAAATAGAGAATGATTGAAATCCAAAACATCCAGTCAGATGTCTGTTTGGTCGTTTCGCAATTCTCTTTTTGATCCACGGGGCAGGTCTGGGTTTTGCTAAAATGCTTTGCCAGTATTCCAAACGAAATCAAGATACCACCAATGCCAAAAATCCAAAGCTTATGTGTACTAAGCCATATCAGCTGAGGAAATGTAGAAATAAGTCCCGCTAAAGCTGCGCCAGCTCCTATTGTGACTAAAAGAGCAGGGATGGCGCAGCAAATCAGTGTGCCAAAGGAAGTAAAGAGCGTTAGAAATGCGGCAAGGCGTTTCATTTGGTTCCTGTGACTTCCTGCTGAACATCTACGGATTTAAGATTGTATCCAGATGCTTTGATGAGCTCTCTTAATTTTTTTTCATCCACTTTCTTGGAATCAAACGTAACACGTTTGCTGTTGAGATCGACATGCACATCTTTGATGTCCTGATCTTTGAATTCTTTGTTGAGTTTTTTGGTGATGCCTTGCGCACAAAAATCGCAAACCATCCCTTCAATTTCCAATGAATACTTTTCAGCAAATACTGTTGCTGGGAAATAAAACAAGACCATCCATACAATTACTTTTTTCATGTTTTCTCCTTTAAAAAGTTGTCATCAAGTTAAGCATCCATTCACCACGAAATCCTGAACCGACTTCCAACAAAATGGATTTGTAATACATCCGTATCATGGGGCCAATGACCCATGGTCCCGGAATGGCTGTATTGTGAAATGCTTGCACGATCATCATGCCCTGAATTTCGCCAGCATTGGCCAAGTAGGGAGCTATTCCGCCGGAAATGCGTGTCATCCATGTGTTTTCTGCGTTTGGATGGAGCAGGACTTGGACTTGTGAATTGAAATACAATCGCCGAGATTCTGCATCGAATTGACTTCCAACAAGTGCACTTATTGCATCGTTGTTTCCGAATCTGGACCAGCCAGCTCCTGCCCATGAATAAAAATTGACTTGTGCATTGGTGAGATTCCAGCGTTTCAATATGGCCACTCGTGGATAAAAATGGTTTTGATTTTGAATGCCATCTTGAAAATGAAAGTTTTGAAGACCAAAACTCCACCAATATTTCGGGAATAAAACGCGCCATTTTCAGTCATGTCTTCCATATTGAAGGATTCAACCATCATGGAGCCTTCGTAAGAAACGGGAGTGAGCATGAGCTTCTCCGATAGTCATGGCCAAGGAATAGGCAAGATGCCATTATCTTGGTTGCAGAAGTACGCATGTGGTTGTTATTTACAACAATCATGAGTTCCTGATCTCCCTTCTTTGAATGCCTTTAAGATCGGACAACCGTCGATTTTACCCTTTCCATTGCATTGTGTTGTCAGCTCCATGAGCGTTTTCCTCATATTTTGCAGATCTTTGATTTTATTCTGAATGTGGCGAATCTTTTCTTCTGCGATGGATTTGATTTGCGCACGCGTAGTTTGCGGATTCTGTCTCCAACGACAAAAGTTGCTTGATTTCAGAAAGTGAAAAACCCAATTCTTGCGTTCTTTTGATGAATTTCAGTCGGGTCAACACATCAGAGGTGTATTGCCTGTATCCCGATTCTCGACGAGGTGGTTCTTGGACCAGTCCTTGGTTTCGTAAAACCGGATGGTTTCAATTCCCACTCCCGACAATTTCGAGACTTTTCCAATCGATAGCGTTTCGCTAGTTCCATGTTTCATATCTTTCTCCATATCTAATAGACCTAGTATAAAGTCTATACTATACTATAGAGTCAATATTTTTTAATTGAAAGTTTGTGAACGGGTCTATCTTTACGATAGGTTGATTTGACGCGATTTTGTGGGGACAGACGGGAGTGTCCCCCGCAAATGTTGATTTTAAAGGCTGCGAAGTTTGGAGACGAGCTTGCTGATTTCATGACTTATCGGGAGAAGCCTTGATCAAAAGATTGGTCAGGGTTTGAGCGGTTTCCAGGGTTTCGCGAACATGTTTGATGCGTTGAATCTGGTGGTCGCGCTGCTCATTCTTGGTCACGCTGGCTAGGACCGTTCAAGATGGCTTGTACGTTCGATGGCTTCATCCAAAATACGTGCTTCACGCGATTGCAGCACGTTGGAAATGCTTTTCCAGATTTGCTGCTCGACTTCATAGTAGTAATTACGATCGCCACCCAGACGAACTTTTTTGACCACACCCCAGTCGATCAGTTCGTTCAAAAGTCCGTTGACGTTGCCTTTGCTAAGGGCGAGTTCATATTCGATTTGAGAAGGATTGAGCGGTTGGTTGCGCATATACAGAAGCGACCACACGCGACCAGTAGCACGGTTGAAACCCATTGTTCGACAATACTTTCAATTACACGGGAAAATGCCTCTTCCTCATTGGAAAGCTTTAACATTTTATCCATGGATTTATGTGTTGTGGTTTCGATCATGGGAACTGTCTATATGGAAAAATTGGTGTTGTCGGTTTTGAACTACCATTATTTGGTGGTGTCATCCAATCAAAAGTTGGATCTTTCTTTTTTTTCTCTTCGCAAATAGGTTTTATTTTTTCGTAGCGAGCTTTGACATTTTTTTGCTGCTCTTCTGAAAACGGATCTGGTCCAGCGGGACTCATCATAACGACTTCATAAAGTCCGTATGCTGCGTAACATAGAATTTTGTAGATACTTTTCATCCATTTCATCCCATTTTCACTCAAAGATTGTTCATCTGTCCAGATGTTGCCCAGTTTTCATCACAGGAACAACGGTGTTTACCAGTCCACTGAGAGCTTGTGCGACTTTGCTGTCTTTAGCTTTTTTGGATGTTTTTTCGTCAGCTCCATCATGGTTTCGGACAATTTTTTTGCGTAGATTCCATCATGTTCATGTTTTTCATGTTGGTTTCCATCAAGCCAATCATAGTATTTGCATCTTTGAATCGATCACATCCAAGCTTTGACCAATGGATAATCCCATCGCAGTAAACATTTGAGTCGTGAGAAGAACCTGATTCATCATGGCTTCCATGTTCCCAGATTCACCGATCGTTTTGTTTGACTGTTTCAGTCATGCCAACAATTTTTCAATCGATTCTTTTACATGACCATGTCTTCTGGAGTCAAAGCTTGGGAATATTTCAAGAACAAACCAGTAGCTTCGTTGGCTTGTTCGACAAATGTTTTGATGTCTCCTGTTTGATCCAGAAGTCCGGCCAACATGGTTTCGAATTTGTTGGAGATCTGCTCGAACATATCGAAGTATTGTTGTGGATCTGTTTTTTTTAGGAAGGTTACGGTCTCATCCGAGAGAGTTTTAAAGCTCTGGCCAATGCCTTGGAATTCTCCCATGCCCGCAGCGATGTTTTTGTTCATCTGTTCCATGTTTTTGTTCATGGATCTCATCTCAGCTGGGCTGGTCGGTTTTCCACCCACGGAACACGCCATAAAAAAGAGCGTGACAGGCACAATGATTATGTTAATTAAGCGGTCCCCCATAGATATGGGCGATCTTATATTCGAAATATTCTGAAAATTCAATATTTATTGAAACTTTAACTGGCTGATATCGTTACGTTTATTCCGATGTTCTGATTTGTCTTTCGTTGGTGCGAACGATTTCCCATCATGAATAGCACAATGCTAATCAGGGAAAGTGATCCCATGAAGATGAACATTTTCGGGCCACCCACTTGTTCCATCACAAATCCGCCAAAAACGGGACCCAAAACAAAACCCAAATGGCAAATCTCAACGGCTCCGAAATACGAACCTTTGAGATGTGCAGGACCGAAGTTTATCGATCAGCACATAAGAATTGGAGGAAGACCAGAATTTCACCGATTGAAATGATGAACATCGAGATCAGAAACCAATTTTGAATGTCAGCGAATACGCCCATCACCATCATGCCGATGGCAGAAATCAAAAATCCAAGCGTTGATGGCTTTCACCAAATCCATGTTTTGGGTGAATCGATTGATCAGCAATTGAAAAGAAACAATGGTCCTCCATTGACCACCATGAAATATGAATAAAGTTTGATCCCTTGATCACCAAAGGTTTGATTCAAGTATTGCGGAGCGTTGGTTTCGAGTTGGCAAAACCCAACAGCATGAAGATATTGCCCAGAAGAAACAACAATAGCGCGTGATCATTTCGCAATACGCGCATTGTGCCAACAAACGTAATTTGATTTGCATCGTCTTTTTTGATGTGAACGTGATAACGATCCATGAAATATCGAAGAGCAATATAGTGCAGAAGTAACGCTCCTGTGATGCAGAAGCCTAAGCTTGGGTTTTTAAGGATCAGCTGCAACCCAATCAGCGGGCTCCACAGGCGGCGGAGTTGATGAAGAAGTAACGATAATGAAAAACGCGCTTTTGTTCTCTTCGACAGTGACATCTGAAAGAAGGGCCGTCGCAGCAGATTCAAATGAAGAACGACTTGCACCATAGAGCATGTTGCAAATCAAAAACTGCCAAAGTGAATTAAGAAAAGGCAAAGCCTATAAATGCGAACGACCAAATAATGAGGGCAACTTCCATGATTTTCCTGCGACCGAACTTATCGGAAACATAGCCCATCAAAAATGCACTGATAATTCCGCAGAGAGGACCAGCACCAACAATTAGACCTGTGACGGTAGGAGAGGCGCCCAATTTGTTCATGATATGAATCGTCAGGAATGGCAGTGTGATGAAAGGCGCCAATCGACTTAAGAAGGTGCCCGCCAAAAGACAGATGCTCAACGGATGAAGTTTGGGGCGTGCCATAAAAATCTTTACAATTGATTATCATCTACATAGGTTTCAAATCAAATGGAAACGCATATTTTGCATGCATTGATTGGCGGATTCTTGATCGGACTTGCTGTCTCGTTGCTGATGTGGACGGAAGGTAAAATCTGCGGCCTGAGTGGAATTTTCGGCAAGCTGGTATCGGGAACTTCCCAAGCGTTGGCAATGGATTTTATTGTTGTTCGGATTTGAATTGCAGGAGCATTATTGATTCGTCTATTCTTTTCCTCAAATCTCTACAGCCTCTACGTTGACGGGTTCTTGGCCATGGATTGCAGTTGCAGGCTTATTGGTCGGATTTGGTACGCGACTGGGTGGTGGATGTACCAGCGGTCATGGTATCTGCGGTATGTCGAGACTTTCCAAAAGGTCGATTGTCGCAACAGTTCTTTTTATGCTATCGGCGATGGTCGTTGTTTTTGTGAGGAAATTCCTATGAATCGCAAATTCATGATTTTTTTATCCGGGGTGCTTTTCAGTGTCGGACTTTTTATCTCCGAAATGACCAATCCCCAGAGAGTGCTTGGGTTTTTGGACGTTACAGGTCAGTGGGATCCCACACTTTTGTTTGTCATGGTTGGAGCAATTGTTCCAACCTTTGTATTGTACCGAGGTGCTTTTGGCCGCGGTAAACCTTTGTTCGCGGGTGAATTCGATCTACCTTCGAAACGTGATCTGGATCATCGATTGATTTGGGGTTCCATTATATTTGGTGTCGGATGGGGCATCTCCGGAGTTTGCCCAGGTCCTGGCGTTGCCAACATTTTGGCCGGGACCAGTGAGTTTTTGGTTTTTGTTGCAGCGATGGTGGTGGGTATGATGATTGGAGAACGTACATGATTTTTCGACAGCTTTTTGATTTAGCTTCCTCGACGTACACCTACATCCTTGCAGATTCCGATGGAAAAGAGGGCGTGATCATCGATCCGGTCATGGAAAATGTGGACCGAGATTTTCAAATACTGCAGGAGCTTGGAATCCAACTCAAATGGATTCTAGATACCCACGTTCATGCGGATCACATTACTGCGGCTGCAGCTTTGAAAGAGAAAACAGGAGCGAAAATCGGACTTGGCGCGGGAGCAAACGTCGCTTGCGCAGACCGACTCTTCCAGGAAAATGAAGAAATCTCTTTTGGAGATTATCAATTGAAAGTGATTGCTACCCCAGGACATACCGATAGTTGTACCTCCTATTATCTGAAAGGTTACTGTGTTTTTACAGGAGATACCCTTCTGATTCGAGGATGTGGACGAACCGATTTTCAGCAGGGCTCCAGTGAAAGATTGTTTCAGAATGTTCGCGAAAAACTTTTCACACTGCCAGATGAAACGCTTGTGTATCCCGCGCACGATTACAAAGGACGCATGGCTTCCAGCATTGGTGAAGAGAAGCAATTCAATCCGCGTTTGAAACTTTCAAACACCAAAGAACAATTCATCGAGATCATGAAAAATCTGAAATTGGATTATCCAAAACAAATCGACCGCGCGCTTCCAGCCAACCTGAAATGCGGAAAAGTTTAGGGCGTACCTTTGAAAAGACTAGGTGCGTTCTTTTCACAACGTGAGATTCTGAATTCTGGTGCATCTGAAATTGGATCTTCAATAAAACGAACATTCACGTAAACTGTGCAGAATTGATTGTTCTGGAGACGGACTTGGATGGCAACACATTCACTGCCCAAATAGTAGTCTAAATTATCCATGATTTGCGACGTAGATAAGGGAATATAAACTGATGAATCGCATTCAACCGCCAGTGCATTGACGGAGATCAAAAAAGTCAAAATGGTGATCAGCTTTTTCATGGCGCATTTTTACCATATTTGCCAGGTAGGGTTCCAGCTCTAAAAACGCTTGATTTACTGAGTCTTAGCTGTTGTGGCAGTGCAATCCAAAATCGGTAGGGAATTCACCGTTTGTGGTTTGTTCCTTTTCGTGGATTTTGATGTTGGCGATGCAGTCCAGTTTGAAGATCGTCTTTTGAAAATTTGAATCGAACGGCACTCATCCAGCTTGTATTGGTCCAGAAACTTTTCGATAAATTTTTGATCTTCCAGAAGTTTGATTTTGGCTTCAGAACACAATTCAGCAGCAAAAACATTTTGAGAAGTAAGCATCACAGCGAGAGAAAGAGTAAGAATTTTTTTCATGCGCGCATGTATAATGGTTTTGTTCTCGAATTTCAATCTTCATCGCCTAATTTAGGAGGTTAAATCTCTCATGTAAAAATAGGGTAGGAGTCATTGCTTTCTAAAATACCGACTGTTTCTGATGATTACCTCAGGTTAAAATCTTTTTGACCATTGGATGTTACTCATGATAGTAACTAGCCCTCTTGCGGGGTCGTAGTTCAGTTAGTTAGAACGCTAGCCTGTCACGTTAGAGGTCGCGGGTTCGAGTCCCGTCGGCCCCGCCAGATTTCTTTAAGATCCGCTATAAATTTCAGTAAAATCAAATGCACTTATACCCAAATTTGTTTTTGACGCTTTACAGTGAAAGTGATATATAAACTTTGCTTTATGGGGAAAAAATCTGCGTAGCTTTAATCTGCTTTTGGGCAGGTCTTGGTCATGCTGAAGAACAGCATTTGGCAGCGCTTTGTCAAAACCGATTCTGTGGAATATCAAAACTTCGAACAGATTGATTTCAACGAGGTTTCTTCAAAATGAGCTTCATCTTCCGGCAAGTCTGGAAGCCACCAGAAAAAAGCTGACTGAATTTCCCATCCGAAACAACAAAACTCGGGAAGATGAATATGAATTCAAACTTCTGGAAGAAATTCAAAAACGAGAGATTTCGAATTTAAGTGATTTGGAAAAACTCACCATCAAACAAATGCTTGAGTTATCGATCGATATCACTCAGCGAAGTATACTGTATCAATACGTCCGAACCCATCAACCACTTCCTGGATACGATAAAAACATCAATTCAGTTGAATGTTTTCTTGAGGGTCGAGGAGTTTGTGCAGATTATGCCTATAATCTGGCGCATATTTTTTATTGGCTCAAAAATTACAACTCGAAATTAAAGCGGTTGGGTTCTCTACACTTACGGAGACACTTATGAGGTTCCATCGGCGGAAAAAGCCAATGATCTGCTAAGTCAGGGCAATTCCAGTACTCACGCTTGGAACATTCTCGTGTATTTCACCGATGAGGAAAAGATGGTGTACAGCCACATTGATCTCACGGGCCCTGAAAACAAATATGGTCGGATGAAAGAAGGGAAAGTCGGCTATCATTTATCTGAAAACCAAAATGTGAATCTTGCCAGACTTTTGGAGTCGGTTGGAGAATTCGATCATAGTCTGGCGTTGCTTGAGTTGAATCATAAGCTGGATAACGATTTAAAAGTTCCAAGTTCGATTGAACGAATCAGGCAGCTCGATCGTCTGATTCAGGTAAGTTCAAAAGCTTGTGATCGCGTAAAATCATGTCAGTACTACACCGAACTTTCAAAATTGATTCACGAACCAGAATATCTCAAAAGTAATTTGAAGAACTACTGCGACACCGCCAAACAATAACGCAAGCAAGCCCCACCAGACCTGACTTCACCTAATTTGAAAAAGACGGCCCGAAGGGGCCGTAAAATAATAGTGGGCCACCCACCACTCCAATGTGCTCAAATATTTCTATTAAATTCTAGGAATACGAAGTGTAGTGAAACGAAGAAAGTTTAGAGTGGAGTGGTGGGAGCTGCAGGGATCGAACCTGCGACCCTATGCTTGTAAGGCATATGCTCTCCCAGCTGAGCTAAGCTCCCACATTGAAAGAGGTGGTCTTTATGCCACACTTTGTTGAAAAAGCAAGAGTTATACAAGCGGCACGACGGGGCTGCCAAATAACAGTTAAGTAGTTAATTTTATGTAATAAAAAAGGGCTGACTCGTTGGAGTCGGCCCTTTTTGTAGAATGTTAGTTCTCTTAGTGTTGACCGGTTTTGTCGTCTTTTTTCACAGGATCAACGGCAGCAGGGGCGGTCGTTGTCTCGAAAATCGGCAACTCAAATCCTTTGAGTTCTTTCAAGAAGTTCGCAGGATCTGGCAACTCAAGCGCGATTTTAAGAACATCGTCCGCATTTTCCACCATTTCAACGGTCAATTCTTTCAGAATATTTTTCGGAATATCCTTCAAGTCTTTTTCGTTTTCCTTTGGAATGATCACAGTTTTGATCGTTCCGCGGTGGGCCGCGAGCATTTTTTCTTTCAATCCACCGATTGGAAGCGCGTTACCACGCAACGTGATCTCACCTGTCATCGCAACATCTCGGCGAACCGGGATCTTGAGCAATGCCGATGTGATGGAAGTTGCCATCGCCAAACCAGCCGAAGGGCCGTCTTTTGGAATCGCACCTTCCGGAGCGTGAACGTGAATGTCGATCTTGTCGTAGAAGTCGTCTTTAAGTCCGAGCATCTTCGAACGTGATCTGACATACGAATACGCAGCTTGAGCGGATTCCTGCATCACATCGCCGAGTTTGCCGGTGAGTGTGAGTTTGCCTTTGCCTGGCAAAATGGAGGTCTCGATGACGAGCAAGTCGCCACCCATTTCTGTCCATGCAAGGCCGTTGACCAAGCCCACTTGGCTTTTTTCTTCCGCCATACCGTGCTTGAATCTTGGAACACCCAAGAAATCATTCACGACTTTTGGCGAGATTTTCTTTTCATAATCAGGTCCGTTTTCCACCACTTCCTTGGCCACTTTGCGGCAGACCGAGGAGATTTCGCGCTCAAGGTTACGAACGCCAGCCTCACGGGTGTAAGATCGGATAATCTCGAAGATTCCCGGAACCTGGAAGCTGATATTGCTGTCCTTCAAACCGTTTTCTTTGGTTTGTTTCGGGATCAAATATTTCTGAGAAATATTCAATTTTTCCTCTTCGGTGTAACCCGACAGGTAAATCACTTCCATACGATCCAAAAGAGGTCTTGGAATATTGTGCAGCGAGTTTGCTGTCGCCACAAACATCACCTTCGACAAATCGAAGTCCATGTCGAGATAGTGATCGCCGAACATGAAGTTTTGTTCAGGATCGAGGACTTCAAGAAGCGCCGATGAAGGATCTCCACGGAAGTCCATCGACATTTTGTCGATTTCGTCGATCAAGAAAACTGGATTCGATGTTCCAGCTTTTTTGAGGGACTGAATAATTTTACCTGGCATTGCACCGATGTAAGTACGGCGGTGACCGCGGATTTCCGCTTCATCTCGCATACCGCCCACGGACATCTTCACGAACTTGCGTCCTGTGGCTTCCGCGATGGATTTTGCAAGGGAAGTTTTACCTACTCCTGGGGGGCCGGCCAAGCAAAGGATTGGTCCTTTGAGTTTCTGAACAAGTTTTTGTACGGCAAGGTATTCGATGATGCGTTTCTTGGCTTTTTCCAAACCGAAATGGTCGCGATCAAGCAAACCTTCAGCTTCTTTGATGTCGAGTTTGTCGACAGAGAATTCATTCCAAGGAAGGCCGATGACCCAGTCGATGTAGTTGCGAACAACCGTGGCTTCCGCAGACATCGGAGACATCATTTTCAATTTCTTGAGTTCCTTGTTCACTTTTTCAGCTGCTTCTTTGGAGAGCTTTTTCTTTTTGATCGCTTCTTCAAGTTCAGCGATTTCGTTTTTCTGATCGTCTTTCTCGCCGAGCTCTTTCTGAATCGCTTGAAGTTGTTCGTTGAGGTAGTACTCTTTCTGAGTCTTTTCCATTTGCTTTTTCACGCGAGCGCGAATGCGTTTCTCAACTTGGAGAATTTCAATTTCAGCCTGCATCAGCGACAACAGTTTTTCCAAACGACGGGTAGGGTCCACGATTTCCAGGATTTCCTGTTTGTCGTTGAGCTTCAATGTCAGATGCGCAGCGATGGTGTCGGCCAAACGGGATGGATCATCGATCGCAGAAACAGACATGAGCATTTCAGGCGGAATCTTTTTGTTGAGCTTCACATAGTTTTCAAATGCGGTGTACACCGAGCGCATGAGCGCTTCTTTTTCAACCGATACGGCGGCGGTGTCTTCGATTTCTTCAACTTCGCACATGAAGAAGTCGTCCTGGGTTTCGATTTTTTTGATGAACGCGCGTTTTTTACCTTCCACGAGCAACTTCACTGTGGAGTCCGGAAGACGAAGGAGCTGGATGATTTTACCCATCGTGCCCATTTCATAAATATCTTCGGCGGTAGGATCGTTGATTTTTGCTTTCTTTTGAGCGGACAATAAAAGGTCTTTGTCGTGCGCCATTGCGTATTCTAGAGCTTTTACAGAGCGTTTACGGCCTACATAGAGAGGCACCACCATGTGTGGGAACACGATGATATCGCGCAGTGGAAGAAGAGGGATCTTTTTGTTGGATTCAGTCGCGGTTTTATCGGTTTTCTTGGTGTTTTCGTCGCTCACAGGGTCCCTCCAGTTCAATTTGGTACAATTCCCAACATAGGAACTGTAGATAAAAAAGCAAGGTCTATAAGTGGATTTATTTTAAGTCTGGGTGCCGAATTTACTTGCCTAAGCAGTTTCGGCCTCCCTTTGGTGGTAGACGACGATCGGCTTGTCTTTCTTCAGAATAACATCTTCAGAAATCACGCATTCTTCAACGTTATCTTTGGAAGGAATCTCGTACATGATGTCCAACATGATATCTTCCAAAATCGCGCGAAGACCGCGAGCGCCGGATTTTTTCTTGATGGATTCACGCGCAATGGCCGTGATGGCGTCCTTGGTGAATTTCAGCTTGACGCTCTCGATGTCGAAAAGTTTTTGATACTGTTTGATCAGCGCGTTGCGCGGCTTGGTCAAAATTTCAATGAGGGATTTTTCATCCAGGTCATTGAGCGAAGCGGTCACAGGCAAACGACCGATGAATTCAGGAATCAAACCATAATTCATCAAATCTTCCGCTTCTGCATGCTGCAAAAGTTCTCCGACATTCTTTTTGCTTTTGCCTTTGGCTTTGGCACCAAATCCCATGCTGTTGTCGGTGAGTCGACGTTCGATGATTTTATCTAGACCCACAAACGCGCCCCCGCAGATGAAAAGAATGTTGGTTGTATCAACTTGCAAAAATTCCTGTTGAGGATGTTTGCGTCCACCTTTGGGCGGAACATTGGCGACTGTGCCTTCGATGATTTTCAAAAGCGCTTGTTGCACACCTTCACCCGATACGTCGCGGGTGATGGATGGATTGTCAGATTTGCGGGAAATTTTGTCGATTTCGTCGATGTAGGCAATCCCGCGCTGGGCGCGATCAACATCATAGTCCGCATTTTGAAGAAGATTCACGATGATGTTTTCAACGTCTTCACCCACATAACCAGCTTCGGTCAGCGTGGTGGCATCGATGATCGTGAATGGAACATTCAGAATTTTGGCCAGCGTCTGGGCAAGCAATGTTTTGCCTGTACCAGTTGGGCCCAGCAAAAGAATGTTGGATTTTGCAGCTCGACTTCTTTGGAGTGGTTTTTTGCATCGATACGTTTGTGGTGATTGTAAACAGCCACCGAAAGATTTTTTTCGCCTGTTCTTGTCCAATCACATAATCGTCAAGAATGGCTTTGATGTCTTTGGGTTTTGAATCGAGGTCTGCGCAGAGTAGCCTTCTTCGTGTTCGCCTTCTTCAGCAATGATGTCGTTGCAAAGTTCGATACATTCGTCGCAGATGTAAACGGTTGGACCCGCGATGAGTTTTTCACTTCTTTTTGGCTTTTGCCGCAGAAGGAACAGTGAAGATTGTTATCGGCTGTTCGTGTGCTCATTATTTTACTGGGGTCACCTTGGTTTGTTTTTCAACAATCTTATCAATGATACCATACTCCTTCGCTTCTCCTGCCGTCAGGTAGCGATCACGGTCTGTATCTGATTGAATTTTTTCGATTTTTTGACCTGTGTGGTCCACCAAAATCTGATTCAATTCTTCGCGAATTTTTAGAATTTCACGGGCTTGAATATCGATGTCGGAAGCTTGTCCTTGGAAACCGCCCAAGGGTTGGTGAATCATCACGCGGGAGTGTGGAAGAGCAAAGCGCTTTCCTTTTTCACCTGCAGCCAAAAGCACTGCTGCCATGCTTGCCGCCATGCCCAAGCAAAAAGTCGAGACGTCGGGTTTAACGTGAATCATCGTGTCGTAAATGGCAAGACCAGAATAAACAGAACCGCCCGGTGAATTGATGTACAGGTGAATGTCTTTTTCTGGATCTTCTGATTCCAAAAACAAAAGTTGAGCGACGATCAAGTTTGCAACTTCATCATTGATCGGCGTGCTTAAGAAAATGATTCTCTCTTTGAGAAGACGACTGAAAATATCGTACGAGCGCTCACCTCGGTGAGTTTGCTCGACGACCATAGGTATAAGTGTTGACATTACTTAATGGTAGCTTGGCTAAGAAGGAAATCAAGCGTTTTCTGGGCCAGAATCTGGAAACGCAATCCTTCGATTCGACCATTTTTCACGTATTGATCGCGAACTTCACCGACAGGTTTGCGCATCATCTGCGCATACTGAGCAATGCGGCTTTGCAATTCTTCATTGGTCACGCTGATGTTTTCTTTTTTAGCGATCGCGGAAAGAACCAATTGTTCATGAACGCGTCTTTGAGCTTCAGGTTGTAGTTCCTTGGTCATTTTCTCTTCGGAAAAATCCGCTGGAAGCTGATTTACACCTGAAGAAATCATGTGCTGGAACATTTCCTGACGAAGTTGCATCATTTCATTCTCAATGAGCGTGTCTGGCAAGGAAGCTGGATTGTCTTTCAGGATTTGCGCGAGAAGAGCCTTTACGTTTTCAACTTTGTTGCGCTCAGCTTGAAGTTCTTTTTCCAGGTCTTCGCTGATTTGTTTTTCAAACCAGCCGGAAGTTTTCGAATGGACCTACGGTTTTGGCGAAATCATCGTTTGGAGTTCCGGAAGAACTTTTGTTTTACAGATTTCAATCCCAGCGAAGGTTCATGTCGGAATGATCATGTCCGCAGGTTTCGCCTTCGGCGTGATTGTGCTTTGGAGCTGAGACGTTACGTTGGTGTCACCACGATGCTGGCTTTCAAAATCGCATCATCAGCTTCGCTGATCGATTAATTCATGACCGATGAGATGAAGTTGTTCTTGCAGAGTACCCTTTGTTGGTTGATTCACCTTTGTCGTTCAAGGTTTCAACCGTCATAGAAACGTAATCGCCTTTTTTGGCTTTTTTTGCGTCTTCGACAGGTTTCATCACAGCATTGGACTCAAGCAAACGATTCAACACGTTGGTGATATCTTCGTCTTTGACTTTTTCATCGGCGCCTTTGACAGTCACGCCGGTGTATTTTTTCGGTTCGATGGTCGGACGAACTTCAATCGAGGCGTTGAATGAAAGACCTTTTCCGATTTCGCGTTTCGGTTCAGACATTTCAAGAAATGGTGATGGCATCAGTTGATTTTCTTCGATGGCTTGGGTCGAGGATACGAAGGAGGTCCTGACAAACTTCGGCTTCGATCGATTTTCCAAATTTTGCTCCAGCATGCTGCGGGAGCTTTTCCAGGGCGGAAACCCGGCAAAACGGCTTGTTTTTGGGCCTTATCGAAGACGTCCGAAACTTCTTGTTGAATGCGTTCTTCAGGAACAGTTACAGAGATTTTCTTTTTAACATCGGAAATGGAGTCGATTTGGATTTTTCATAGTGGGGCGCTTTTACATCATCGCAGACGGCCTGTCCAGTAGGGGATTTTGCTGTCTAGGAGCAATAAAAAAGGCCCCAATCTGGGGCCTTTTTCAGGTTTCAAATGAACTTTTAAAATGAGGCTTAATTCAAATCGTAGACAATGTTTGTTAAAATAAGATCAGGATTCAAAGTTCCCATATTTTTCAGAACTTCCGCAAACAGTATATCTTTGCCATCTTTTTCACGGATGCGAAGATCAAAATAGTAGGTTTTGGACTCTTTGCAGATGGTTTTGTCGATGAAATTGCCACGAGCAATCGTTACATTGAATGGGCAAACTTTGGCTTCTCCCTTAACTTCATATCGGATAGCACCTGAAACATGGTAGGTGTCTTCTTCAGAGTTCAGTGAGGAATCGGTAAGATCAAAACGGAAGTTTTTTGCTGGATCAGATTCCCGCTTTACCTTGTTTGCTTCATATCTGATGCGTCCGTTTTCTAGGGCATCGTGACCGGTTTGAGCCTGCGCGATACCTGCGAAAGAAATGGTTACTAGTGCTGCGATAATTAGTCTGTTCATATTTTCCCCAATACTTTTCTAAAGGTTATTCTTACATTTTGAACATTGTGAATTGACTTGGTTGGTGCTCAGGGTTTACTGGTTCAGGAGCAGGTAATCCAACACCATTGGCGCTTGTGGCTACATGTTCATCCGGCAGCTTGGAAGTGTCGTAAACTCTTGCAAAAAGAACGGTCTGATCTTTGTCATTTTTCTTGATGTAGAGATAGGTTGCATATGGACCATCTTCGCTGCCTTCAACGAATTTGCCGTGAGCATCAATAAAAATACCCACATCGTCGAAGAGTTGTTCTACTTGTTGGCCATTATTAAGATAAGTGACTCTACCAGAAACTCGGTAGAACGAGCCACTGTGGTATTCAACCTTGCCTGTAATGGCAACGCTGCTGATATTGTCCTGAGGAGCTTTGGTTGATTTGGAGGCAGAGTTTGTGTTCTCTCCCCAATATCCGACACCGGCTTGTACTCTGGAATTGGCTGAATGTTCAAAGATCTGACCAAAAGCGTTGGCGCTAATAAGGACAGACAAAATAGCGATAATGTTCTTCATGATTCCCCCTAAAAGTTCCCTAGATTTAACCTATTCTTAATATATAACGCGATGCGAAGTCAAAGATTATTTACATTCATAATGTCAATCTAACCATAAGTTTAATTTATGGTTCGGTGCTGTAAAGCGTTATATTGAGGTTAAAAGAAGCTTCCCACTCAATAATATTGAGCGTATGTCGTTCTGGCACCAAGCAAAGATGCACAAGATTTCAAATTGTATTTTGTTTTTATCTGTATTCAAAGCGAGGTGACGACCTCACTCACAACAGATGCGTGCGGTATCATTTTTATTTACCCTTTGGGTAAATAAAAAATGGTGCCGCTGGAGGGACTTGAACCCCCACGGGTTGCCCCGCTAGATCCTAAGTCTAGTGTGTCTGCCAATTCCACCACAGCGGCCTAAAATTAGGAAAAAGATTCATATAGGAATTGATTGCTTTTGTCGATAATCTATACGCATGGGTTTCCGACAAATTCTCTTTCTGGTTTTTTTGAGCGGTATGCTTGGATCGATTGTGGGGTTTCTGGGGTCGGATCATTTTCAAAACAAAACCAAATCGACGACCCACTCCGCTATTCAAAAACTCAATGCATTGTCGGATGAAGAATTCATTTCTCAATATCCTGCACAAAAACATCTGCTGACCTTGAGTGAGCAAGCTCTTGCTGATCGATTGTATGCTTGTCTAGATCGGCCAAAAGCTGCACCTAGTCTATCCAAGGCTTCATCGTCCCAAATGCGACCCGCTGAAAAAGAGTCTGTGAAAGAAGTAGAACGTCCTGAAGATACATCCTCGGATGAGTTTTCAATCTATGCCCGTGCCAATGCGTCCATGGCCCCAAGAGTGGTGCCGGGAGCTCTTTTGCAGCGCATTTTTCGAAATAGAAAATTTGCAATGACCAACGAAGAAAGCAATGGCGTTTTATCGGGTCTGGTCGATGATGCGCAGGAATTTCTTCGTAAGCAAGGTCAATGTGTGACGCCGACATTTGCAGCCATCACAGATGAAAGCAAAAGCCGTTCTCGCTTCTTCGAATTCGTGAAAGAAAATTCATTCAAAGGTGTGACCACGGTCACGGTCACGCCCAGCAACAGTGGCGAAAAAAAATTGGATACCCTGATCGAATTCAACAGTCCAAAGCATGAAGGTTACGATTACCTGGAGGTTCAGGATGCCAAGAAAAATTTTTTGGAGAAAAGAATCATCAAGGCTGATGAGTCGGATGATGCTTGGAGATACAGCTCTTGCGCTCCTTCCGTGGTGCTGGTTTCAGATAAATGTCCCTGGAACAGCAATTATGTATATGAGTTCAAAAACTTTTATTTGTCCACGGATTCCAAAAAGCTGATTGGGGACGTGTACTGCAAAAAACCGTCGGACAAACAATGGACCAACATCGGAAGCTTTGATCTGAAGCAAATCGACCGCGACTAGGAAAAGAACAGGTTCCAAAAAATAGGTGACGAATCAAACCACTGAGGCTATACGTTTCACTTCGATCAACGTGGTACAATAGCTCAGTTGGATAGAGCATCGGTCTTCGAAACCGAGGGTCGGGGGTTCGAATCCCTCTTGTACCACCAGGCATCTCATACTTTTATCGTTATTCTAAACACTTTACTTCAAATACGATCTGAATATTTGTCATCTTTGGCCTGGTGGTATGCTACCACTGTTGTTTTGTGCGGCCCCCGTCGGACCGCGTGCTTCTAAAATAGGACCAGTTAGAAAATATGCAACGTCTTGCGGGTGGTAACGACCACTATATTTTGTGGGGCTTTCGCCATTGGCAATTAAATCATGGAGTTCAAATAGTGGGGCGCTACAATTGGTGACTCATGCTTATCGATTTGCTTAAAAAAATGCCTGGAATTGGAGCCACAGACCTTCACTTGTCTCCTGGTATACCACCGGCATTTCGTATTCATGGATCTTTGCAAAAAGCCAAGGCGAGCCCGTTCTAGCGAAAAATTTACTCGAGGTTATTCATTCCATCACCACGCCAGAACAAAAGAAAAAATTCGAGGAAGAATGGGATCTGGATTTTTGTTATCACATGGAAGGTGTGGGACGTTTTCGCAGCAATGCAATCAAAACACGTCTAGGATATGGTTTTGTTTGCCGATTTCTTCCTGAAAAAATTCCGACACCGCAAGATTTGGGCCTCTCAAGAAACAATTCAAAAACTTACACATCATCACCAAGGCTTGGTTCTAGTCACGGGTCCAATTCGTACGGGTAAAACCACGACGATCGCCTCACTTGCAGATGATCAACGAGCATGAAAGTGATCACATCATCACGATCGAAGATCCGATTGAATACGTCTATCCAAAAGGTAGCGCGCTGATCAATCAACGAGATATCAACATCCATACCCACGATACTGCGGCGGCGATGCGCGCGGCACTTCGTGAGGATCCGGACATTATCGTCGTGGGCGAGATGCGTGATCTTGAAACGATGCACCTTGCGATCGAAGCTGCGGAAACGGGACGCTGGTTCTTTCCGCGCTTCAAACCAAAAGTGCGCACAAAACCATCGATCGTATTTTGGATTCTTTTCCGCCAAAGCAAGTTGCGCAAATTCAAACGCTTCTTTCCTGGTTCGCTCAAGGGCGTTGTCTCTCAGCAACTGGTGAAAAAAGCAGACGGCAGTGGAATGACATTGGCTACCGAAGTTCTTCTCAATAATCCATCCCTGGCGAACATGATTCGTGAAGGCAAAACATTTCAAATTCCTTCGGTTATGCAGATGGGCCGAGCTCACGGGATGATCACGATGGAGGAGTCACTGGTGGAGATGATGAAAAAAGGAATCATCACTCCAGGTGAAGCGGCGGCCAAAAGCGCTGATCCACGCGCATTCCGTACGAAATATGCAGTCAAAGAAGAAGGCGGCAGTGAAAAAACACCGGCCGCACCGGCAGCCGCAGCTCCAAAAGCTGCTGCAACGCCAGCCAAGGAGGCGAAGTAATGGCTACCCTCGATAAACTTTTCGTGGAAATGAAAAACCAAGGCGCTTCCGACTTGCATTTGTCCGTAGGTCATCCGCCACTGCTTCGCGTGAAGGGTGGTTTGGTGCCAATGCAATTCAAGCCAATGACACATGAACTTTTGCAGAAGTTGGTTTTTGAGGTCATGCGACCGGATCAAGTTGAGCTTTTCAAAACCAAAAACGACATGGATTTTTCCTACGCGGTGGAAGGGCTGGCGCGTTTTCGTGGTAACGCCTTTAGCGATCATCGTGGCATTGGCGCCGTTTTTCGTATCATTCCAACCGAGATCAAAACCCTTGAGGAAATGGGCTATCCAGAAGGCGTGAGAAAAATCGCTCAGATGAGAAAAGGTCTTGTGCTGGTCACTGGGCCAACGGGTTCTGGTAAATCCACAACGCTTGCCTCCATCATTCACGAAATCAACCTGACGCTTCCTGGGCACATCATCACGATTGAAGATCCGATCGAGTTCGTGCATCAATCACGCAAGTGTTTAGTGACTCAACGCGAAGTTCATTATCATTCCAAAAGTTTTAACAACGCGCTTCGAGCAGCCTGTCGTGAAGATCCGGATGTGATTCTGGTGGGTGAGATGCGTGATTATGAAACGATTCGTTTGGCGCTCACCGCAGCGGAACTCGGCGTATTGGTGTTTGGTACGCTTCACACCAACGGTGCGGCGCAAACCATCGATCGTATCATCGATGTGTTCCCAGAAGATTCTCAATCTCAAGCGCGTGCGATGCTTGCAGACTCACTACAAGGTGTGGTTTCACAATTGCTTTTGAAAACCGCCGATGGAAAAGGTCGCTGCGCGGTTCAGGAAATCATGATGGGTAGTCAGGCGCTTTCAGCGATGATTCGTGAAGGTAAATCATCTCAAATCACCTCCGTGATTCAAACCGGTACGGCGGAAGGAATGCAAACTTTCGATCAAGCACTCAAGGGATTTGTGGCTTCGGGTAAAATCACCAAAGAGGCGGCGTACAGCATCGCAACCGACAAAAAACAGTTTCAATAATAAACCGAATATTTTTAGTTCATAGTCTGAATTAAAAATATTCTAGTTTAACTAAGGGTTGTAGATGATCTTCATCGTTCGACGTAGATTCTTCCCGGTTTTTGAATTCGTACCTTGGAATTCAACAAAGTAGGCACCAGTTTCTTGATCGCTGAAGTCAACTTTGTGTTCGAGCGTACATGGTTTTGAAATGTTTTTGGAACATTCGAACTCTTGTTCTTTTTGAGTCGAGTAAACAATTTCTCCCACCAAATTGAAAATCATGATCCGTTTCAATTCCCAGTTTTTATCACTACCTTGATTAAATTCGAAGGTAGCAACATCTTTGATCGGATTCGGATAAATGGATGTTTCAGGAAATCCCGTTTCGCTCGGGAAAGCTATATCTTGCGCGAACGCAGCAAGGGGAGAAGGGTTGAAACAAGAACGCCGAGGAGAAGACCTTTGGTTTTTGTCATTAAAAACAATGTAACAATCAAACGATCAAAATCAAATTGATTTTACTTATGGAGATCATTTTTTTGGTGAATGATTCGAGGAATCGAAGAAGTAGGCGTATAATATCATTCAAGGATGAGTTTTTCTAGAAAAACATAAAACTTTTTTCAAAGTCCTGATCACGGCATTGATTTTGTATTTTTCTCTGGTCGGTTTTTGGACTGGTTTCATGGCGAAACTCAAAATCAAAGAGCACGTTCGCAACCGTACGGGTCTTACAGTCGATATGGGCTTGGTGTATTTGTACCCATTCACGGGCAATGGATCGATCAAGAATTTCAGAATTCAAAACCCGAGTGGTTTTTACGCCAAAAATGTTTTGTCCATTGATAAAATCGAATTCAAAGGCAATCACAGAACGCTGTATTCGGATGTGACGGTGATCGATCAAATGAAAGTGAGTGGCATCGGAATTTCCTTCGAACAAAAGGACATGCGCAACAACTTTCAAAGTCTCTACAGCGATGGTGTGAAATATTATCGCGGGGAAGGATCCAGTGTCGAAGAGGGGTTGAAAGGTTTTGCTATCCGGGATCTGATCATTGATCCAATCATCATTTCCATCGGACCGGCCATTTTGAACAAAAAGGTCGATTTGGGTGGGGTTCATATGACAGATGTTGGAACTCCGGAACATGGCGTGGGATTTTATCGGTTTGGAAGAATGTTGCTGGAAAGCTATCAACCTGAAATTCAAAAAGCCATGAACGATCCAACGACGCCTTTGACTTCAGAAATGAAAGCTGTGGTCGTCCGATGGCTGGAAACGCATGCCAGGGCCGAAAAATCAGGCCTGTGAGCCAAAAGATAACTTGACCTGCAGCGCTAAATCGTACATAACTACGCGTCCGCTGTTTGGGACTGGCTTCGCTCAGTCCTGAATTTTTTTAACGCTGAGCAAAGCCCAGCTAAAAATTCTTAAAATAATTATGAATATCAGAAACATCAGCATCATTGCCCACGTCGACCACGGTAAAACAACGCTCGTGGATTATCTATTGCGCCAAGCAGGCACATTCGCTCAACATCAGACCGTCAGTGACCGTGTGATGGACTCCGGAGATTTGGAAAGAGAACGCGGGATCACCATTTTGGCGAAAAACACCGCCGTTCAAGTTGGTGATACCAAAATCAACATCGTGGATACACCGGGCCACGCCGATTTCGGCGGTGAAGTCGAACGTATCATGAACATGGTGGATGGAGCTTTGCTTTTGGTGGATGCCGCTGAAGGTGCGCTTCCACAAACTCGTTTCGTGCTTCAAAAGGCTCTGGCTCAAGATTTGAAAATCATCGTTGTGATCAATAAAGTGGATCGCCCTGAAGTTCGCGGAACCAACCGCATGCAGGAAACGATCAACCAAGTTTTCGATCTTTTTGTTGAACTTGGTGCGAATGAAGAACAAGCCGATTTCCCAATTGTATTCGCATGCTCTCGCGAAGGCTGGTGTACGACCAATGAAGCGGACGTGCCAAAACTTCTTGCCAAAGAAATGAAAGGCGACTTGAAGCCGATCTTCGACTTGGTACTTGAGAAAGTTCCAACTCCACGCATTGAAGAAGCGGGTGGATTCCAAATGATGGTCTCCAATATCTCTTATTCCGACTATCTCGGAAGCCTTGCCATCGGCCGTATTCGTTCCGGTTCGATCAAAAAAGGCACAAGACTCATTCGCAAAAGTGAAAATGAAAACCGTCAGGAAACATCTGAAAACTTCTCCGCAGATAAACTTTTCACATTCCAAGGTTTGAAGCAGGTCGAAGTTGAGGAGTTGATCGCCGGAGATATCGGTATCGTATCTGGAACCGATGAATTCAAAATCGGTGACACGATTGTCAGTGACGCCACTGTTGCTGCGCTTCCGCGTATCGCAGTTGAAAAACCGACCCTTGCGATGATTTTCTCAGTCAACACTTCTCCGTTCTCCGGACGTGAAGGTGAGGCTGTCCAGTCCCGTAAACTTCGTGATCGTTTGCTTCGTGAAGTTCGTGGTAACGTAGCTCTTCGTTTCGAAGATACCGAGCAACCGGATCAGTTCCGAGTTCTGGCTCGTGGTGAGTTGCAACTTGCGATTCTCATCGAACAAATGCGCCGTGAAGGTTTGGAATTCATGGTGGCCAAACCGGTCGTGCTTCAGCAAAAGGTCCGAATGGTGAAACCCTTGAACCGATCGAAACCGTTGTGATGGACGTTCCTGAAGAGGCGATGGGCGAAGTTTCCCAGCTCTTCCAAAAACGCAAAGGTATTTTGACTTCCTATGAACCGTTCCCAGGTCAGAATGAAGCATCCAAAAACGCCTTCGTTTGGAATTCGACATTCCGACACGCGGCCTTCTTGGAACACGTTCGAAATTTTTGACTGTGACCAAGGGCGAAGAATCATGAGTTCTTTCCTCAAAGGATATGAAGAAGTTCGCGGTGAATTCCTTCACCGCATCAGCAGCTCACTCATTTCCGACCGTACCAGTAAAATGGTGGAGTACGCAATGCTCGGTCTTGAAGATCGTGGTGTGTTCTTTTATCCACCGGGTACCGAAGTATATGAAGGTATGGTCGTGGGCGAACATACGCGCGACAACGATTTGAACGTGAACGTCTGCCGTGAGAAAAAACTCACCAACATTCGTGCCACTTCCGCCGGGTTCTTGTCACGCTTTCTGGCTTGCAAGATGCCACTGGAAACTGCGATCGAGTGGATCGATGAAGACGAGAGGATTGAAATCACGCCTCAGAACGTACGCATCCGCAAAAAAGTTCTAGCAGCGAATATGCGATCGACCGTGCGCGTGAACCGCAGCGACGATTAATAGAACCGAATATTTTCTAGTTCAATAAATAGACTGACACGAATGTCAGTCTAAATTTGCCATTTCTCCAGGGCGTTGTTAGGCTTTGTCCTAAGTTTTTTAAACCCCCTATCAAGGAGATATTCATGAAAAAGACAATTGTAGCGATGCTTGCGGTTTGCGCATTTGCATTCAATGCATTCGCTGACCATACCCCAGAGCACAAAACCAATAATATGAAAGCTGCTGCTCACGAACATGCAGCCGATGCCAAAGCTGCGGGGCAAGAAAAAGCTGCAGAAGCCAAAAAAACAGAAATGAAATTGCCACCCGGCATGACCGCTGAGCAAATGGAAGAAGCCATGAAATTGGGAGCACCTTCCGATGCACATAAAAAATTGAGTGCTTTCGAAGGTAAATGGACCTACACCGGAAAATTCTGGATGGACCCAAAACAAAAAAAACCAGAGATGATGACCGGTACTTCTGAAAATACCTGGGTTCTAGGCGGACGTTATTTGAAAGCCAAAGCCATGGGTGAAGCGAGCAAAGATTGGCCTGCATTCGAAGGTATTGGATTCACTGGATACGATAACGTGAAACAAGAATACACGAGCATCTGGATGGACAATATGACAACCAGTGCAATGACAGCGACCGCTTCGTTCGATGACAAAGCCAAAACATTGACAGAAAAAGGCACTTACCACTGTCCAATGAAAAAGAGCGAACAAACTTATCGTTCGATCTGGAAAGTCAAAGGCAAAGATGCGTATCAATATGTATCTTACATGCAAGATGACAATGGCAAAGAATACAAAGCCATGGAAATCGAATACAGAAGAGCGAAATAAATTTCAAAAAGTTATTACATAACTTTTTGAAATTTACTTAAAAAAAGGGACCGCAGCTGCGGTCCCTTTTTAGTTCTTATCATGGTGCGACCTTCGTCGCACATTTTCAGAAATATGCTAAGAAGCTGGGGTTTCGTCCGTTTTTGCTCCGGTCGGAGCAGCTTCAGCGGCAGGCGCTTCTGCTTTTGGTTCTTCTTTTTTCTTGGCTGGGGTCAATTTGATCAGTTTATTGTCCAACAATACTTTTACTTTTTCTTCAGCTTTCAAGTATTGGCCAGCAGCATTTTGAACGGCATAGCGGCCAGAGCCTTTTTTGAAGATCGTATATTCTTTGGTTGATTTTACTTTTTCCATGGTTCCCTTTCGTGGCAGAGCCACACTCGGTTTTTGCCTGGTGAATTCCAGGAAGTGGCTTTCTATATGAAATTGCCACTATTGTAAAGCATGGTAAATTGAACGAATGTTTTTCAAATTTCAGGACAAAACCATCCATTTTCTAGGTAGAAGCATGCTGCTCACTGTGGGGATGCAGAAAAAGTCGCTCGAAGGAATACCGATGGTGGGAGGATTTCTACTCGATGTATTCACTCTAGGGCGCATCGATGGCATGGTCGATTTGGCTTCAGGTCATTTACATTTGCTGATCTTCGTATTTTGTGGATGGAAAATATTCCAGAAGAACGGCGCAAAGTTCAATTTTTTGGAAGTATTACGATTTTCTGCTGCAATTTTGCTATGGAGGACTTTTAAGCGCGTATTCGATTTTTTATTTCAAAAGTGCATCCAGTTTGCTGGTGGTTTTGTTTGCAGCCATCCTGTTTTTGCTGATGGTAGTCAATGAGAGCAAGCAGTTTCATGCGATGCGCTTTCCAATCCGGCACGTGCTGGCCAGCTTATGTCTGACATCTTTCATGGTGTATTTGATTCCGATTTTTGTTTCACTGGATGAATTGGTTTTCTTTTCTGGCTTCGGTGGCCGCTTCATATTTCTTGTATATGTGGTTTGTCGATAAATCGCACAAGCATCTGACCTGGAAGGATCGGCAAAAAGAGTCGTGCATTTTGGGGAGGCATGATTCCAATTTTGTTTACGGTCCTGTATTTTTAAATTGATTCCACCGGTACCGCTCTCATGTTCGGAACTTGGTGTGTACCACAACATCGAACGCAAAGGGGATGTCTACGAACTTTCCTACACCCGCCCTATCTGGAGGTTCTGGGAGTCGGGAGATCAAACTTTTATTTATCGTCCAGGAGATCGCGTTCACATTTTCACCAGCGTATTTGCACCAAGCAATTTGAAGCATAGAATCCAGATTCGATGGGAAACGCAGGATCGTTTTGGCGGTTGGCAAACCACCGATGTGATTCCAATCGCCATCAATGGTGGACGCGAAGAAGGGTATCGTGGTGTGGCCAACAAACAAAATGTACAGCCTGGAAAATGGCGCGTTCGCATTGAAACGGAAGACGGTCGTGAATTGCGCCGTTTGAAATTCAGGATCATTCCAGATGAAAATCCCGAAGAAATTCGCGAAGCGCATCGAAAAAAGTTGAAGAAGCTAGGTAACAACTCGCTACGCAAATTTTTCCTACATCGCGCTGATTTGAGCTACAGTCAACGTAATGACAAATATATGTCATTTAAAGTCATTTGACGCACAGGCATGCACCTTGCTGAATATAGTGCCAGATGGAGGCGAACGAATGAAAAAAACGGTAATAATTTTGGGCGTTTTGTTGTTGATGGCGTGTGGTGGAAATTCCGCCAGTACTTCGTATCAAAAAAAGATCAGACTCAAATCACCGAGTTCTGGAAATCGATTTTCCATCGTGATGCCAATGTCAGATTCGATGTCTCAAAGTATTCCATCCGTATCGATGAATGCAATAGTCAGGTTGCGCAACTTGTAGATATCAAGATCGAGAACAATGAAATGCATTTCAATTTCGAGGCGATTGGAGCTGGTGAAACTGAAGTTGGCATCGAGTGTACAGGTTCAATCACAGAAAATCATACCTACAGCATCATCGTTGATTGATTTTAGTTGTAGAGTTTTTTGCCCATGAATGAATTGATTTGATGTTTGAGCGTCATGTCGAGGTTGTGAAAACACACAAACACGCCCATCGTTTCATCGCTTCCAGGACTTGTTCCAAAACGAGCCACCACACAATTGAATTCAAGTTTGGTCTTACTGACAGGGTGGATCATCACCATATGCACGATTCTGCCTTCCGGTTGTTCTTTGGAAGGAACGAAAAATGTGTCTTGCGTGTTTTTGGGAAGATAGCGGGCCGCTGATTCAGGATTTGAAGCTCGGGTGTACGTCGGAAGATTTTGGGTACTTCGGGTTTTTGGGTTCAGGACGTGAGACATCTTGAACGCAGGCTTGGCGGAGGTACGTGTGTCGAACTGGGCGTGTGAAATGCTCAATGTTGATTTTTTCCATGAAGCGATTCCACTTTGGCAAATCTGCATCATTGAGGTCTTTGATTTGAATTCCCATGGCCGGCTGATCCTTGAAGGTTGTGTGTCTGGCAACGATCGCCAGAATTTTCACGGCGTTTGGATATTTATCAATTGGATTTGAAAAAGACTTTTTTTTATCAAGGTCAGCGATGGAAATGCTCGGCATGGTGTTTTCTTCAAGTTGGGCCTTTCCTTCAAAAAAAACTCTGAAAGTGATCAGGGAGCCAGCAGATTTGGCGCCGTCTTCTTGCCTGTCGGCAACCGCACCTTTGGAAATATCGAGAATCCGTCCTTTGGTTCTTTTTGATCGTAAAAATTACTTCGAGATCGGTTTCATACCGGGGATATTTTCTTCGTTCTTTTGGGTCCGACATAGTTTCGATGAGTAGTTTATACAGTTACTTGCCGAGATCAACCGTTACGAATGCTGTTCAGATGACGGATAGCGGATAACCGATAGCTGTATCCCACGAATTGCTTCGCAATTCGTGGGGTGGTATAACAGGGCTCGAACCCGCAACCCTCAGAATCACAATCTGATGATCTACCAATTGATCTATACTCCCTACAGTAAAAAATGCAGACGCATTTTTTGAAGGTTAAGGTTTAGGTTAACGCTAATTATTTGTAAACCTAAAAATAAGCTTCCGATGACAGGAACCTTCGGTTCCTGGTGCGTCCGGCACGATTCGAACGTGCGACCCTCAGCTTAGAAGGCTGATGCTCTATCCAACTGAGCTACGGACGCATTCTAGGAATGTGTGATTACCATCGATAAGCTCAAAAGTCCATGTGGATGTCATTGATATCATAGTAAAAAAAATCCCCACGTGACTTGCGTCAACGCAGGACTTTTGCTGCTAGGTTTTTTATGGGTCAGGTTTTTCTCTTTTCGTTTTCCTCCTTCTCTTCTTCTTAAAAGCAGAATCAGTCACGAATTAGTACAGAACTGCCCTTGGTATCATTATACGAAATGAGTTGGGGAAAAATCAATCACAATCGGATGATTGCAAACTTTTGTAGGCGATATGAATTATTATTTGGTATATCAATTTCAGTAATTTACGTTTAAAAACGGAAAATTTAGCAAAAAAGTGTAACTTTATTTTAGCTTATTTAGGGCTACGTCCAGAGCCGCGTAGGTCAAAAATACCATCAGCGCCAGCCCTGCGAATCGCCAGCAAGCTTTCCATCATGGCTTTGTCTTGGTCGAGCCAGCCCAGTTGGCCAGCGGCCTTGATCATCGCGTACTCACCTGCTGACATGATAGGCGAACGTAGGTGCACCGAAGGTTTGCTTCACACGATAAATCACATCCAGATAGGCAAGAGCAGGTTTGATCACACTTGAAGGCCATGTCCGCACCTTCTTCCAAGTCAGTGCGACTTCATAGGCCTCGTTGGTGTTGGCCGGATTTTGCTGATAGGTTTTTTTGTCACCTTTGAGCGCGCCTTTGGAACCAACGGCATCCCGAAACGGTCCATAGAACGCCGATGCGTATTTTGCGGAATACGCCATGATCAATGTGTTTTTGAAGTTGCTCTTTTCAAGGGCTTGGCGAATGACACCCACACGACCGTCCATCATTTCGGAAGGTCCCAGGATATCGCATCCAGCCTTGGCTTGAAGAACAGCTTGCTGCGTGATGATTTCTAGGGTGGCATCGTTGTCGATTGTTTCACCGATCATGATTCCATCGTGTCCGTGGGAAGTGTAGGGATCTAGCGCGACATCGCACATCACACCAAGCTTGGGAAGCGCAGCTTTGATTTTTTGAACGGCACGACACACCAAATTGTTTTCGTTGAGAGCTTCGGTACCTTGTTCATTTTTGAGTTTTGGATCTGTTTTCGGAAACAAAGCGATGGCCGGTATGCCAGCATCAAAAGCTTGTTTGGCTTTTTCCACGGCAAGGTCGATGCTGAATCGATCTACGCCCGGCATGGAAGAAATGCTTTCCGTTTGCTTGGTGCCATCGATGATGAACATCGGCCAAATAAGATTTTGCGGCGTGAAACGGGTTTCCTGAACGAGCTCACGGATCCAGCCTTCCTGGCGGGTTCTACGAAGTCTTGTGTTGGGGAATTTTCCGAACGTCATGCTTAGCTCCTATTTTTTGTCATTCAAAAAAACGTTTTGATTCATATCTTTGCCGATGGCATTGGCAAGCTTTTCAACGCAAGCCTGCGTATGGTTGCGATAATCATTGTTGTCGAGTTTCATCAGAGCGCTCCAAACTTTTTCAAGTTTTCCCTGATTGCGCTGATACAAATCCAAATGAATTTCCTTCATCACTTGTGCTCGCTCGATGGGTTCATATCGATAAGCGTTGCGTTGGGCCGTGAAGCTGCGCCCGTCGAATGTTCCGCTGACGAATTCAGGATTGCTGAGCATGATGAATTCCTTGGTTTTGTACGTTTCCAAATTCAACGCATAAAGAAGGTGATAATCAGACAGCTCCGGAGAAGCGGTGAGGGCGAACCCCTGTTTTTTGAGTTCTTCTTCCAGGAAAAAGGAAAATTTTTTCTCTTCGACGGTTTGATCTTTGAGGGCAACATAAATTTTCAGGCCCTGTGTATTTTGAAGTTGAGCTTTGGGATCCAAATCCGCCTGAATCAGCGCTTTGGGTTTGGCACAGGCAGATAAAACAAGAATCAAAACGGCCGCCATAAGATGTCTTTGCATGGCCCTTTTTTACGGGTTCTGACCCCGCCGCGCAAGGTTTATGTTATGGAGTCTTAACTTGTAATAATTTGGCAATCCGTTACAAATAAAGCCTTGGGCAATGGGGGTTGTTTGTTGATCATGATCGGACAATGCACGAATAAATTTCTTCGGTTTTTGGTGGTTTGTATGATGCTTGCGCCATCATCGTCTTTTGCCGCCAAAACCTTCATCTATTGTTCTGAAGGAAGCCCAAGTTCCTTTAACCCACAACTTGTCGCCGATGCTCCAAGCAATGTGGTGGCCAATGCACTTTACAACCGTTTGGTGGAGTTTGAGCCTGGAACCTCGGGAATCGTCCCCCGATTGGTTGAAAGTTGGACCATTTCCAAGGACAGTTTGGAATATACGTTCAAGCTTCGAAAAGATGTGAAGTTTCATAAGACATCTTATTTCACACCGAAGCGGAATTTGAACGCAGACGACGTATTGTTTTCATTCAATCGTCAGCGACAATCGTCTCATCCGTACTATGCCGTCAGTGGAGGCGGGTATGAATACTTCAAATCGATGGGCATGGATCAAACCATCAAGGATGTTCAAAAAATCGACGACTATACTGTGAAATTTGTTTTGGCCAATGCTGAGGCGTCTTTTCTGGCGAATCTTGCGATGGAATTTTCATCAATTTTGTCGGCTGAATACGCAGATAAACTCTTGAACAACAAAACTCCACAATTGATCGACGTGGAACCCATCGGCACTGGACCGTTTGTGTTTCAGAAATATGAAAAAGATTCGATCGTTCGTTTTGCATCGAATCCGGATTATTTTTTGGGAGCATCGCCGCTCGACAAACTTGTGTTTGTGATCTCGCCGGATGCGAACGTGCGAACCCAAAAAATCAAAACAGGTGAATGTCATTTGATCGCTGAACCATCGCCGGCGGACTATGAGCAATTCGTCAACGACAAAAATTTGAAAGTGACTTCCAAGGCCGGCATGAACATCGGGTTTCTGGCGTTCAACATGACCAAAAAACCATTCGACAACTTGGCGGTTCGCAAAGCCATCGCGCATGCGCTCAATCGTCAATCTTACATCGATGCGATCTTTATGGGATTTGGCGTGGTCGCCAAGTCTCCGCTTCCTCCCACCATCTGGGGATACAACGATCAAATCATGGACTATGAATACAATCCGAAAAAAGCCAAAGATATCCTGCGTGAAGCCGGATATCCGGAAGGATTCACCACAGAATTGTGGGCGCTTCCTGTGGCTCGTCCGTACAATCCGGATGGAAAGAAAATGGCGGAAATGATGCAAGCAGATCTTGCGCAAATCGGTATCAAAGCCAAGATCGTGACATTTGATTGGCCGACGTACTTGGCCAAAACCAAAAATGGCGAACACAGCTTGGGACAATTCGGTTGGAACTCGGACAATGGGGATCCAGACAATATTTTGTACACGCTCTTGAGCTGCGATGCTGTCAATAACGGAACCAATCGCGCACGTTGGTGCGATGAAAAATTCAACTCTCTTGTGACGCAAGCGAAGTTTACGCAAGATGTGACCAAGCGAACCGAGCTTTACAAGAAAGCGCAAGAAAGATTCAAGGAAGAGCTTCCATGGGTAACATTGGCGCATTCCAAAATCTTTCGTGTGATGTCCAAAAAAGTCGTTGATTATAAACTTGATCCTGTCGCCCGTGATCGTTTCTATGGCGTCGATCTCAAAGAATAAAAGGCACCGATATGAAAAAAATGTCTCTGATGATGCTGGTGATGACCTATTTGGCTTCCTGCACCCAAAATGAACAAGTCAATCTGCATGCTGCAGAGTCGAAAAGAACAGATAAGACATTGATCTATTGCTCGGAAGGCAGTCCAAGTGGATTCAATCCGCAGATCACCGAAGATGCGACCAGCATCAATGCCGAAAATCCATATTACAATCGTCTTGTGACCATTCAGCGCGGAACGACCAATGTCGTGGCGGATTTGGCTTCTAGCTGGAGCATCTCAAAAGACCAAAAGGAATACACGTTCGTGCTTCGCAAGGATGTAAAGTTCCATACCACGGCCAACTTCAAACCTACGCGCAATATGAATGCGGACGATGTATTGTTTTCATTCAATCGTCAGCGTCTGAAAGATCATCCGTATCATAAAGTCGGCGGTGGAAATTATCTCTATTTCGAAGCGATGGAGATGGACATCATTCAGGATATTCAAAAAGTGAACGACTCAACGGTTAAATTTTTCTTGAAGCGTCCGGATTCCGTATTCTTGGCGAATTTGACGATGGAGTTTGCGTCGATTTTGTCGGCCGAATATGCCGATGCCATGATGAAAGCGAAAACTCCGGATAAAGTAGACACCATGCCAGTGGGAACCGGTCCATTTGTTTTCAAAAGCTATCAGAAAGATTCTGTTATTCGATATGAAGCCAATCCTGAATATTACGGCGCAATCAAACCGCAAGTGGAGCGTCTGGTGATTCTGATCACGCCCGATGCAAGTGTTCGAACACAAAAAATCAAAGCGGGCGAATGTCATATCATCGCGGAGCCTTCAATTGCGGATCGTAAGATTTTTGAAAATGATTCCAATCTCAAAACATATTCGATGACGGGTTTGAACATGACCTATCTTGCGTTCAATACAAAAAAGAAACCGTTCGATAATCTGCTCGTTCGTAAGGCTATTTTTCATGCGCTCAATCGCGGTGCTTACATCGATGCGATTTTTCATGGAATGGGGGAGCTTGCAGAGAGCGCAGTTCCGCCAGCGACATGGGGCTTCAACAACAACTTGCCTACGTATGAATATGACATTCAAAAATCCAAACAGCTTTTGGCCAAAGCGGGAATGCCCAATGGATTTTCCACAGAGATTTGGGCGCTTCCTGTGACTCGTCCGTACAATCCAGATGGAAGAAAAATGGCGGAGATGATGCAGGCTGATCTTGCGAAAGTCGGCATCAAAGTCAAAATCGTGACCTTTGACTGGCCAACATTTCTGGCCAAAAGCCGCAACGGAGAGCATTCGATGTTGATGTTTGGTTGGATTTCCGACAATGGAGATCCTGACAGCTTTTTGTACACTCAGCTCAGTTGTTCAGGTGCAGAGGCGGGTTCGAATCGCGCATTTTGGTGCTTCAAGCCGTACAACGATATCGTCGAAAAAGCCAAACGCGTTTCGGATATTCAACAACGCACGGAGCTTTACATGGATGCTCAGAAAATTTTCAAAGAACAGCTGCCATGGGTTCCGCTTGCAAGCGCAAAGGCATTTCGCGTGACACGCAAAAATGTAACTGGGTATGTCATGGATCCGCTTGGGCGTGATTTCTTCGATGGCGTCAACTACCAGTAGAATATTTTGATCCGCTATTCTCTCAAGAAACTTGCGCTGCTGGCAATCACCTTTTTGGGATTGTCGATCGTGGCTTTTAGTCTGATTCGAATGGTTCCGGGTGATCCAGTCTTGATGATGTTGGGTGAACGCGGAGCTTCGCCGGAAAGTTACGCTGAAATGAAAGCCACGCTTGGCCTCGACCAGCCTTATATCAAACAATTTGGGTTGTTCATCTGGCATGCTGTGCATGGAGATCTGGGAAATTCCATCGTTTCAAACCAATCCGTAGTTCGGGAATTTTTCGATCGTTTTCCAGCAACGCTGGAACTGTCTGTGGTGGCGTTGTTGTTTGCGATGATGGTGGGCTTGCCTTTGGGAATCATCGCAGCGATCAAACGCAATACGTTTTTTGACTATGCCTTCATGGGGGTATCGCTCGTTGGATATTCGATGCCGATTTTTTGGTGGGGTTTGATTTTGATTCTTGTGGCCTCCGTAAACGTTTTTGACTTGCCTTTTTTCGGTTGGACGCCTGTGTCGGGGCGAATCAGTCCAATGTTTGAAATTGATTCGGTCACTGGCTTTTTGTTCATTGACGTTTGGTTTTCAAAAGATTCCTGGGCAGCCTTCTGGGACGCATTGAAACATGTTTTGCTTCCTGCGATTGCGATGGGAACGATACCTCTGGCTGTAATTGCGCGTATGACACGTTCGAGTTTGCTCGAGGTTCTTGGTGAGGATTATATAAGGACGGCCAAAGCGAAGGGACTTTCCACACGTCGCGTGATCATGGTGCACGCGCTTCGAAACGCAATGATTCCAATCGTGACAGTGATTGGTTTGTCATTCGGTATGGTCATCAAGGGCGCCATTTTAACCGAAACCATATTTTCATGGCCAGGCATTGGAAGATGGCTCGTCAATAGTGTGACGTCTTTGGATTATCCTGTGATTCAAGGCGGCGTTTTGCTGATCGGGATGGCGATCGTGGTTGTGAATTTGATCGTGGATCTGGCCTATTTATGGATTGATCCAAAACTGAGGGATGCGCATGATCGATCAAAATGAATTGAATGCGCAAATGCCAACTGGATTTCAGGATTTTTGGCATTCGTTTCGCCAGAACAAAGGCGCGCTGATCGGAACATGGATCATTTTAATATTCATTTTGATTGCGATGCTTGCATCTTTGCTTGCGCCACATGATCCTACCAAAATTTTTGAAGGAAAATATTTGGTTCCTCCGTTCTGGCAAGATGGATCCTCTTCTGAGTTCATCTTGGGGACAGACGATCTGGGTCGTGATCTTTTGAGTCGTTTGATTTATGGCGCGCGTATTTCCGTCGGCGTGGGATTTTTGGTGACGGTATTCTCCTTGATTGCCGGGACATTGATTGGATTGCTTGCGGGATATCGTGGTGGAAGAACAGATACCATCATCATGCGTGTAATGGACATTTTAATGGCGTTGCCGAGCATTCTTCTGGCGATTGTGGTGGTGGCGATTTTGGGAACGGGACTATTCAATGCAGTGGTGGCGGTGAGCATCATCAAGATTCCAAGTTTTGTTCGTCTGGTTCGCGCTTCGGTGATTGTTGAAAAACAAAAAGACTATGTGGTTGCTTCAAAAACGTTTGGAGCCAGTGGATTTCGACAAGCCTTCATCAATATTTTCCCGAACATTCTGGCCCCATTGATCGTGCAATCCACGCTGGCATTCAGCGATGGAATTTTGGACATTGCTGCGCTTGGTTTTTTGGGTTTGGGTGCGCAGCCGCCGCTTCCAGAGTGGGGAACGATGCTCGTAAGCGCCAAAAACTTTTTTCAATCTGCATCCTACATCGTCACATTGCCAGGTGTTTGCATTCTGATCGTGGTATTGGGATTCAATTTGTTGGGTGATGGGTTGAGAGACGCACTGGACCCGAGGTTGAAAAAATAATGAATATCCTCGAAGTTAAAAATTTATCGGTGGGATTCAAAACCAGACATGGTCTTGTGCATGCTGTGAAAGATGTTTCTTTTGAGGTTCATCAAGGCGAGACTTTGGGAATTGTTGGAGAATCGGGCTCAGGAAAATCCGTCAGTAGCTTGGCTGTGATGGGACTTTTGCCATCCAATGCCATGGTTGAGGCTTCGAGCTTGTCTCTCGGGCGAACTGACTTGCTGAAAGCTTCAGAAAAACACATGCGCATGTTGCGCGGTGGTGAAATGGGAATGATTTTCCAAGACCCAATGACCAGTTTGAATCCTTCTTTCACCATTGGGTATCAATTGATGGAGGCGCTTCGCTATCATCAAGAATCCTTGGATAAAAAACAACGTCATGCCAAAGCCATCGAACTTTTGGATCACGTCGGAATAACTTCTCCGGAAGCGCGCATGAAGGCTTATCCACATCAGCTTTCTGGTGGAATGTGCCAGCGTGTAATGATCGCCATGGCGATCGCTGGAAAACCTCAGCTTCTTATCGCCGATGAACCCACCACAGCTTTGGATGTCACGATTCAGGCTCAAATTTTGAATTTGCTCGATCGTTTGCGCGTCGAAGACAAGATGTCGATGATTTTGATCACGCATGACATCGGTGTGGTGGCGCAGCACTCGGATCGAATGATGGTGATGTATGCAGGGCAGGTTGTGGAAACGGGAAAAACAACGGACGTTATCCAAAAACCATCGCATCCTTATACGCAATCTCTGTTGGATGCCTATGCGTATCTTCAATCCGAAAAAAAAGCGCGAGGCGTTTCATGACATCGCCGATTTTGGAAGTTGAAAATTTAAGGAAAGTGTACCAAATCAAAACCGGATTTCTCAATCGAGAAACAGTGCATGCGCTCAATGGCGTTTCATTTTCCGTTCAGCCCCAGACAACATTGGGCATCGTCGGAGAAACAGGTTGCGGAAAAAGCACACTGGCCAAAATTTTGATGCAGATCGTGACGCCAACGGAAGGTGAGATTCGCGTTGGAGGCCAGTCCAGCAAAAATATTCCCAAAGATATGTATCGAAAAAAGTTCAGATGATTTTTCAGGATCCATATCGCTCACTAAATCCTCGAAAAAAGCGATTGATATCATCGCGGAGCCGCTGATCATCAACTCTGGAAAATCCAAAGCGGAGTGTCGAGAAATCGCGATGCAAATGATGCGAAAAGTTGGTTTGCAGGCGGACCATGCTCAGCGATATCCTCACATGTTCAGTGAGGACAGCGTCAACGCATCGGCATTGCCCGGGCGCTAGTCATGCAGCCTGAAATTCTGATTTGCGATGAACCCGTTTCGGCGCTCGATGTATCGATTCAAGCCCAGGTCATTGGTCTTTTGCTCGATCTTCAGCAGGAATTTGGGCTCACCTATCTATTCATTTCCCATGATTTGGCTGTAGTTCGTCATCTGGTGGACCATGTGGCCGTGATGAATTCAGGTAAGATTGTCGAATATGGAACGCGGGACGAGATTTTCTTCGATCCAAAACACGATTACACCAAGACTCTCCTGGCCAGCAGCCCGAAGCTGGTTCGATAAAATCTTTCAATTTGAATAATTTCTGAAGTGTGGCATGAATTAACGCATGAGAAGAATAATATTATTAATCGTTCTGATCGCAAATTTTGGATGTGCGTCTAAAGATTTGCCAATAAATTCAAACCTAGAGAAAAACCAGTTTTGGTGCTGTTCTCCAGCGATGAAGGCATGAAAAGAATAAAAGAAGCTACGTATCAAGCTGATTTTTATAAATTGGCCAATAATTTTGAATCGCAATCCAATGGGGCTGTATGTGGTCCAACAACAGCAACGATTGTGCTTAACTCATTGAATAGAGACATTCTTAGATCCAATGAATTGAAAATTAATAAAGATACAACATCTATTTCTGCGAACGAGATAAAATATATAAGAAAAGGACTTGATCCATTTCTAAATCAATACACGCAAAACAATATTTTTGATGTAGCGGGTGGTCAAAATTCCTCCAAAGAAAATATCAAAACGAAAGAAGAGATGTACGGAAAACCCGTTGATGGAGTTTCAAGTGGAGGTTTTCAACTACGCGAATTGCATCAATTGTTTTTAGCGCATCATGTGAAGTCTGAACTCATTGTGGTTACAGATCAGAGTGAGGATGAAAAAATAAAAGCTGAAATTCTTCTTAATCTAGCAACGCCTGATGATTTTGTTGTCGTAAATTACAAAAGATCGGCCATGGGACAATCGGGTGGTGGGCATATTTCTCCTCTGGGTGCGTATCACAAACCTTCAGATTCGGTTTTAATCATGGACGTAAATCCTGCAAAAGCTGACTGGGTATGGGTCAAAATGACCGACCTTATCTCAGCCATGCGAACGATGGACACTGTTGAAAATCGTGGATATTTGCTGGTTTCCAAGAAATAAAGCAACTTGTTGAAATTGAGCTGATTCTCTGCCTATAAGGGGGCATGGTCAGGATCACCATCATTCTATTGTTGCTTCCCACGATTGCGCTCGCAAAGCCCAGGGATTTCGCAGAGATAAAAAAAAGCAAAGAGCTAAGAATTTGCTATCCATTGTGGCTTAGCAAGGACACTCTTCCGAATTATCCTAGTCCTTATATGGAAATTGCCGTGGCCTTTGCCAGGCAGCAAAAACTTGAGCCAAAGTTGAAACAAATTTTATGGGGTGAGCAGTTTCACAATGCTGAAGGCAAAACAGCTCAAGGTGATACATACACACCTGTTCTTTTCGACTCTCAGCAATGCGATCTTTTTGCGGCGAATATTTCACCGCTAGAGTGGCGGAAAAAACTCATGGATCTGAACTGGATTTACATCAGCAGCTTGACAGTGGTTGTTCGAAAAGAAGACAAAAAAAAATTCAAGACCAGCAATGATTTAAAAGGAAAAAAAGTTTTTGTTGTTCCCAATACCACCTATCACGAGTGGCTGCTGGACTTTCAAAAAACACTCAAGGGTTCGGAAAAAATGGAGATACATGAAGTTTTGGAAGGGGGCACCATTGCCCGTCTTTTGAACAAAGAAGCAGACTTCATCCTTTTTGAAACCCAAAACGCGTTGTATTCCAAAACCCATATCTCATCCGACGTCGCCATCGCTTTTACAGTGGGAAAGGCCATGGAGTCTGGGTGGGGATTTCCCAAAGGATCCAAAGAGCTAGAGGATTTGACCGTTCGATTTTTTGAAGAAGAAAAAAAAGATCCGCAATCGCAGCTCAATCAAATCTATAAAAGATATTTTGGTATGACGCTGAACGAATACGAAAAACTACAACACTCCCTCATCCAATGAATAAAACCATTTCAAATATTCTGACAAGATACCTGGTGTCCACAATGTTCGTGGGTGTCATGATCTTGCTATTGATTTCATTGATCTATTCGTACGTCTCTTTTGAGGACTATCGCAAGGATCGGTTGGAAACCCTGAAAACCATTGCCGAGAACATCGCCCCAGACATCGCCAAAGATTTATCGAACCAAAGTTTGGAAGCTCTGCGTGTGCGAATGGAGTTCATCGTTCTGAAAGAACAGGAAAGAAACATACAGATCAAAATTACCGACCCTTCGGAAAATGTTGTGTATCAAAGTGATGAATTTGACTGGAATTGCCACGGAGAACTCAAGGGGGTTTCGGAGAAAGTTCCTCTATGCGCAGAAAAAAACATTACGTCATCAGAGGGAAATCTTGGAAGGCTTCAGATTAGCCGTGATGTAAGGACGTTTTTTTCATTTTTCATGAAATCAAACATGCCTGTTTTGTTTCTGATTCTTTTGGCATTTCTTTCGCTTCTGGTTGTGATGTTTCGATACTTGATTCGCCGAGAAGTCATCAATCCAATGAATCAACTTATCTCTAACTTGGAAGAAAACATTGCTTTTGATGAAAAGGTATTGAGCGAACGGGCCAATGAGTGGACTGTTCTTTCTCAATCCATTTTGGAATATAAAGAAAAAATCATCAATTATATTAAGAAACAAAATCAAATGAGCAAAGACTTAGAAAAAGAAAAGCTTGTCTCTGAGATCACAGCCCAACTTGCCCATGATATTCGTTCCCCTTTGGCAGCACTGGATATGATGGCCGGAAATATGGACGAACTTGATCACAATAAAAGAAACCTGATTCGAAATGCAACGGCACGTATCCATAACATTGCACATAATCTTTTGGATCGAAGTTTCCAGAAAAACAACAACATTTCCACGCAAATGTTTTCCAGTTTGATTCGCTCGATGCTTTTTGAAAAACGCGAGCAGTATAAATCCAATCCCAAAATCAGCATTCATGAACATGTCGCGCACAAGAGCTATGGAGCATTTGCCAAGATCGATATCAATGACTTTAAGCGCATGCTTTCCAATCTTATCGATAACGCGGTGGAAGCCATTCCAAGTACCGGATTCGTACGTGTGGCCCTTTCCCAAGGCGACGATTTTGTGGTGATTGAGGTGTTTGATAACGGGAAAGGCATTCCTGCCGATGAACTTCATAAAGTGACTGAAAAAGGCTTTACCAAGCGCAATGAGGGAAGTGGTCTTGGACTTTATTTTGTCTATCAAAAGCTTAAAGAGTGGGGTGGTCGTTTGGAGATCGAATCGACCGTGAACCAAGGAACGTCCGTTAAAATGATCATTCGAAAAGAGCCTCCGCCTGCTTGGTTTGTATCCGAAATTCGAATCAATGATGAAGACGAGTATGTTGTGCTTGATGATGATTTTTCCATTCACGAAATGTGGAAAAACAAAGTGCTTCAAGCCGTTCGACGCAATATCAAGATGAAGCACTTCGAAGATGAACAGAGTTTTCGTGAGTGGTTCATCTCACATCGTGATCAGAAAAGGAAAACGACGTATTTCTTTGACTATGAATTACTGGGAAATAAAAACTCCGGGTTGGACATCATTGAAAAATATAAAATTAATTCCGACGCCATCTTGATCACCAGTCATTATGAAGATGAAGAAATTCAGCGACGTTGTGAGCGCATTGGCGTGAAGATGATTCCAAAGGAGATGGCGGGCTTCGTCCCCGTCATTGCTCAGGCGTAGTTACTTCAATTTGGGGTATTTTTTGACGAAGGTTCGGTAAATATCTTGTAGCGGTGACCCTTGAAGCGCACGAATGTTTTTCTGGATGGTTGCTTTATCGTTTCTCACCAAAGGCCCTGTTAAGGCATTTTCCGGATCTTCCGCGAATTGTTCCACGCAGTTTTGAATATAGGGAATAAAGAAATTGTCCGGAAGTTTGAGTTTTTTCATGTAAGTTTTGTTGGCGGCCTGCCACAAGATCGTCGGAAAGTTTCCGCACATTACGGTTAGGGCGTGATAAAGAGGGCGATCCTTTTTTGCGATCTCAAAATGCTGATTTGGAAGTTGAGGGAAAAGATCCGAGAATTTATATTTTCCCTTTTCAACCACGAACGGAATCTTTTCGTACGTTTCAACCTTGTACAGCTGCTGCGTGAAATTAAAATGTGGATGAAAACCTTGGGCATGCTTGGTAACCAGGCTGCCAGAAGCATGAATAACGATTTTACTTTTCAACCATTTGTTGGCTTTGATGAAAGATTCAATCTCATCGTCGTTGATCAAAATCAGAATAATTTCGGCAGTTGAAAGCGCTTGCTCAGGTGTACGCGTTTGTCCACGAAACCACTGAACGACATGCATATTTTTCAAACGAAAATAATGCATCAAATGTCCAGCAAGTCTTCCCTTGCCGACAATCCCATATGTGGTTGGTTGAATCATATGTGGACTATATAAGGTGGA
>JAWKOB010000016.1:0-37934 GCA_041391405.1 Bdellovibrionota bacterium
GATTGAAGTGAACGGAGAATGGCAAGCCATTCCGAGCGACAGCAAACTCGAAGCGCAAATCCTTCAAAAAATAGCCAAACGCCTGCAACAACAGCCGCCTGCAAAAACCTCTAAATAACTTTTTTAAACAGTCTCAATACTTTTTCACGTTGCTCAGCGTGATCCACGATTGGTTTGGGATACTCTTTTCCCACAATGCATTTTGCTTTTTCTTGTTCGGCTTTTGACGCCAGCCATGGAGCATGGATCGTCTTGTTGGAAAATCCCTGAAGCTCGGGGCAATGTTCACGAATATATTCGCCATTGGCATCGAAACGCTCGGACTGAAGAATCGGATTGAAAATGCGGAAATAGGGTTGCGCATCGCAACCCGTTGAAGCACACCATTGCCAACCGCCATTGTTGGCCGACAAATCGAAGTCCAAAAGATAACGGGCGAAATACGCTTCTCCTTTTTTCCAATCCACCAAAAGATCTTTGCACAAAAACATGGCTACGATCATTCGAAGACGATTGTGCATCCATCCTGTTTTGTTGAAGTGTCTCATCGCTGCATCCACGATCGGATATCCTGTTATGCCCATACACCACTTTTGAAACATTTCATCGGAACCCGGCCATTTGATGTCGTTGTACTCCGGTTTAAATGCCCCATCCACGACATGTGGATATTGATCGAGCACCATCATGTAAAACTCCCGCCAGATCAACTCACTAAGCCATGTGCGAGCGCCTTCACTTCGATTCTCCAGAACTTGTCTGACAGCTGATCGAATCGAGATCGTTCCAAATCGGAGATGAACGGAAAGCGCTGAAGTCCCCTTTTCTTTCCAGGGATAGTTGCGATCTTCTTTGTATTTGTCGATGGCCGTCATGAATCTTCGAAGACGGAATTTCGCTTCGGCCTCACCAGCTTCTAACCACAATTTTGTTTTTTCAAATCCGATATCTTCAAAACTCCAATCATGGGCAAAAACCTTGAGCTTGCCGTGGTGTGTGAAATTTTCCTGTTGCTCGAAGCGTTCCAAGTATCTTCGGATTTGAGTTGTTTGAGCCATTGATTTTTGTACGGTGTGAAAACCTTGAAGGGCTCTCCTGATGCTTTCAACACTTCATTTCCTGAAAAGATGACTTGATCTTTGACCAGGTGGAAAAAACATCCCATCGACTGAAGTGTTTCGTGAACTTTTTGATCTCTTTTTTCGCTTGAGGTTCGAAATCCATTCCCGCATACACGGCGTCTGCTTGGAGGGCTTTCACTACCTTGGGAATTTCCACGACAGGATCACCATGCATGACGACCACCATGATCCTTGGCCTGCAATTTGTTATTGAGCTCTTTGAAGCTACTTGGTGAATGAATGTCACACGACGATCATCTTTATCTTTCAATTTTTCGAGGATGTCAGTCGAAAACAAATACGATCGTAATGTTTTCGCTGTTGTTTGGCAAGGGAAAGTGATTTTTGGTCCTGAAGTCGAATGTCACGCGAATCCAGCAGATCGGAGTGCTTTGTATTTCATAGGAGGCTTTTCTAATTATCCGCAAAGGCCCTCTTGATCCAACAGAAAATCGTTTTGGTAATCCGCATCATCTCGCGAAGGGAAAATGGTTCCACCCGTATGATCGAGCCCAAGCGGTTTGCAAGCAATGTGCTGCTTGCTGGAGCATCGGTATCGACGGCGTTGGCGTCTTGGATGTTTTGGAAAGGATCCGTCGTCAAAACAGGCACGGTCACGTCGTGACAACCTACTGTCGTGCACTGAGTGAAGATCGGAGTGACATCCGTGGCAAAACTATGGGTTACGCCATCGCAATTGTCATTGAATGCCCCGTCCTCAATCCATTTCAGAATGGTTTTGTATTCCTGCTGCTGGAAGTATTGAAAATTTCTCCACCTGTGTGAGCTGTCACGTTTGTGGCTTTGGCCAAAAGCACACTGCTTGGCTCATTTACATCAACTTGACCCAAAACAGCTGCGTAAAGAGTAGCCGCATCACTCATCTTCAATGTTGAGATTCAGGCCCCTTGAGGAGAAGAACCTGCATGACACCCTGAAGTAGCGCACTTATCGGACAAAATGGCGACCACATCCGTTTCAAAAGACACCTCTTCAGGTGCGCTGCCTCCGCCATTGCCTTTACTGAAATAACATCCGGAGAATATGACGCCTGGAATCAGCAATAAAATGAAAAAATAGGTCCGCATGTAAGGATAAAGTCTACAGCACTTCTGTTAGATTTGCACCAATATCAAGTGCTTACATTCCGGCAAATATTATGAAATTTTTTCATAGCTGTGGTTGGAAAGGCGCCCAACCGTTAACGCAAGTTAAAAATAACTGCTCAAAATACCAGATGTTTTTGCAGTTGATCCTTGGCATCATTGTTGCCATGCAATAGTATATAGAGACTCCCCTGCGAAAAAAAAAGCTGTTGTACCATATTGCCATTCTTTGCCTGATTACAGGTGCTGTATTGTTCAAACCGCATCACTGCGACCAACTAAGGCGGTGGCGGAAGCATTTATGCGAATCCGGATGCCTTGTCCTTTTCGCCAGAACATCACGCCTACATGCTGAGATTCACCTACTCAATTGGCTCATACCTTTCCTCCTCAATCCGACATGGATGCGATTTTGAATGCGGCCGACAATGACGTGGCTCAGGTGGCTTACGAAGAAGCCATCGATACATTGATTGATTCCCGGGCGAAATCAAGGAACGCTCTGATCGATTACGCCATGAACATTCTGGGCGTTGGTAACAAATATACCGGCACAGAAGCCCAACGTTATCCGGCCAATTTGTTTGCGTATGTGGTTCTAACTGGAAAAAAATCGATGAGTTTCTCCTCGCCGATTACGCGATCAGTGACGCGGGCAATGTCGTGACACAAACTTATGCGGGTGGCCCACCAACCAGCGCTCAAGCTGGATACTTCACGATGGAAGAATACATGAAAAAATATTTCGATACGCGTTTCGCATTCAAACCCATTCGTGAAATTCTCGCCATCAATTTGATCACCAAGGCTCCATTCAACAACGTCACTCTTTTCAGCTGGCTGCCAAGTCAAATGAACCCCAAATATGTTTCACAGGAAAACAGCACGACAGTCTGCTTGGCGTGCCATTCGTACATGAATCCTCTTCGTTCGGCATTTCACAAATACAATGGTGCTTACAACACATACAACGCCGGAACAGTTCAAGGTGCGAATCAATACGGTCAGGAAGATACCACCGGAAATCCACTTGAGCCGCGCGCCAACAACGTTCCACTTTCCCCTGCTCAAGGCGCTGCGCTATACAAGCTCACTGAAAACGGTTCTCCAATCGCATCCCCGAAAGATCTTGCTGAAGAAATCATCAAGCACGAAAACTTCTCCTATGCCTGGACGGTTCGTCTTTTGACCATCATGCTCAACATTGACGAAGGTACACCGGGTGCCGGAACTGTGGTTCCAAATCCGTTCGGTGCCAACGAAGCTCAGCAAAATTTTGCCGCTGAATGGACAGCAAAATTCAGCGATTTGGATCGCAAACCCAAGGATTTCTTCAAAGCGTTCTTGAAAAGCAATGCGTATCTGGTGACCGGATTCAATCCAGAAGATTTGGAGAGCGCTCAATGATGCGAAAACTTATCATTGCCGCTTTGATTCCAACGATGCTTCTTGCTTCATGTGCTCGTTCGCGCATTTCATCCGGCAACGGAAGTCCTGCGGATTCTCTCGCGGATCCAAACGTAGGTTTCAATCCTTCCACGACGGCCAATCTCAAAACGCTCAATTACAAAGCGCATTTGAACAGACTCAACAATCTTTTCCAGCTCAACAGCTCATCCGATACGGTTCAATATCTGCAAGCCAACCGACAAATCTTTGATACCCACGAATACACATCGAGTTTGGCAACGAGCCTTGTGGCCCTCTATTCGACGGCTTGTCAGGAGGTTGCCAACAACACCATTCTTTTCCCCAATGGAATCGAGATTGATTATCTTTGGAACAAGCTCACGGGTGAAGAAGCCGATGAAAGCGCAAAAAAATTGGAAACGGATACGTTGGCCGTCGTTCAATCCCAACCCAACGACGTTAAAGCCTTTGCTTTGTGCGTGAACGCGTCTCTGGATGCAAAATCAGTTTTCATCGGATTCCAAACGGTAGAAGCATTGAGTGAACCGGAGGCAGAATGAAAAAACCATTAACTTTTGAACAGCACATCCAGAACGTGGGCCGTCGAAAAGAACAGCTCCCTTTTCACAAAATGGACGATGTTAGCCGCCGTAAATTTCTTCAAAGCTTGGGGTATTTTCTAACAGCAATGTCGGTTCCAACCATGATTCGCCTGGATACTTTGAGCAGTATTTCAAAGAAAATCTTTGGAAACTCTATGGCATTTGCTCAATCGGGTTCCTTTGCTTCTAAACCGATTGTATGCAAACTCATCACGCTACCTTGGATATGCCTCAACGCGGGTTTTGGAACGTATGTGCAAAATCCCAATGTCACATTTGCACGTCAAAATACGCTGATGAATTCCTACTACAACGCTATCCTGCACTTACACCTGTGGGCAACGGTCTTCCAGTTTTTCTTCCGCCAACCAGTCGTGGGCTTTTGAATGGTTATGTCAATGGTATCCAAAACTTCTCCAGCATCAATGGTTTCGGTCCACATGATGCGCATTTCAGAAAATCCTATGCCACCGGCAAAGGAAACATGACCATGTGGAGAGCCAAAACGGAAATTGATTCCGGATCCAACACAGTAATTTCAGCACCCGTTGCGTTCGGTGACGCTGAAATCGTTCCGGATTATTTCGATGCACCCGCTGACCTTCAGCCTTACAAAACTACGCCTTATGCCAGCATTCCAAACTTCTACAATCAGTTCACAACACCAACCTTTCTGACCAACCAAGGTACAAACATTTCTGCAGGACTGCGCACACAACTTCTGGCTGTTTCCGGAAACAAATTCGCGGAAGACATTGCCAAATCTATATCAAAAACAGCGAACAACTGTTGGCAGCCAATGCTCAATCCCTTCAAATTCTGGCCACCAATTATCGCGATGCCTCTGAATCCGTCTCACCCTGACAATGCTGGAACGATGGTCATGCTCAATGCGGGTCTTTCCAGCAGCCACACGCCTTGAATGTGCGGTGAATATTCCACAAGCGATTTTTGTCGGCATGCAAGCGGCCAATCTGGGCATCACGCCGAGAATTTTCGAGGTTTTGATCTACACCAACGACTGGCACATTGACACGCAACTGCCGAGCGCGAATCAAGCAACCTGTGGAAGCCACCGATCGTTACAAAAAGTGGGCGTTACCTTTCTCAACTTATTGCCAACACGTTTACCGCCATCAACTCCGGCGCATGGATCGATTCCGTCACCGGTCAAAATGAAATCCTGGATTTCACACATGACTCGGAGTTCACGCGGCTTGCCATTGGTGAAGATGATGAGGGTGGCCTGGACAATCCGACAACTACTCCAATGCTCACTGCGTGATTTCTTCCGACAACGAAACCACCGTTCGTTTCAACCTGGAAGCATGGGTGGTCCACAAAATCTTTTCTACCCTTACATTCATTACAACCCTGCCACCAACGTCCATGCTGATGGTTACAGTGGTCTTGCATCCGCATACTCGGACGAAGCCGGCATGTGGTTGATGGCAAAACTACTCGGTGTCAACTTGGCAGACTTTGGCATCACCGAACGGGTACCATTCCAAATCTTGTGTTCTGATTTACCTATTAATCGAATTATTTTCGTTTGTTTTGGAATTTTGCCCTATAATCGTTTTCCATGAAACGATACATGTGGATGGCCTCAATCAGCTAGATCTATGCACTTTTTGCATACTTTGACAGGCTTTTCAGCAGTCAATCCGCGTCAAACCACATAACCAATTGAAATTAAAATGATTTTTTATATTTTTAACGCTTGGCATAACCATTGCCATATAGAGGTGACCCATGAACACTCGAGTTGTACATAATGTCGGATGGATTTCAGTGGCGCTGCTGATTTGCGTTTTTACACTTACATCTTGCGATAAAAGTAAGGTGAGTGCTTCGGGTACCAGCATCTATGCAAATCCGGACTCCATTCAATTTTCTTCCGAACACTTACGCCTCGATGTTGCAACGGGCGTACTTGGATTTCTACAATCTTCCACCAGCTCTGTCACAGAAATTGAAAATGCACCGGACAGCGCCGCTGCCAAAAAAGCCTATGAAAATGCTATCGATGATTTCGTGGATCTGGTGTCATGAAAAGGATGGTTGGATTATTGTTTCACCATTCTGGGTGTGGGTTCGTCCACCAGCAACAATACCATCAACATGCCAGGTGCAATCTTTTTTGCTTACGTTCTTTTGCAAGGCAAGCAAATGAAAGAATTCATCACAGCTGACTATGGCATCGATAACTCAGGTGAAGTGATTTCTTCTGACTACACCAATGGCCCGCCGATGAAGCCAAGGCTGGTTACATCACCATGGATGCTTTGTGGATCTTACATGAACTCGTTCCAATTCAAGATGCTTCGGGAAATCATCTACGGAAATCTTTTGCATGACCGCTCCATTTACACGTCACAAATTGTACGGATGGACGGAAGATCAAGTGAATGTGAAATACCGTGAAAGTGGCGGTATCAAATGTTCAAACTGTCACGCTGGTGGCGATGCGAACGGTGGATTCAACTCACTTCGTTTCGCTTTCCACAACTTTAACGGCAACAACGGTCAATGGATGGCCACCAATACACGCGACAACAATTATTATGACATGGAACTGTTTGGCGCCGGTGGAGCCTCCAACGAACCACGCGACAGCGACGACTTGCCAGTTGACCCCACCATTTCCGAAACGACCATGTACAAGCTTACGGAAAACGGAGCGATTGTGAGCACACCACGTATTTTGGCTGAAGAAATTGCCAGCCATCCCGGATCTACCGAATGCTGGTGAACGCTTGATGACCCGCATGCTCAATGCAGATCCCGGCCACCCTGGCCAAATGCGGTTGCACCGAATTATTTCGGCGAAACTAAAGCGCAAAAAGATTATTTGGCAAAATGGACTGTCTTCAACGAAGACAAAAAGCCGAAAAGTTTTATTAAAGCTTTCTTAAAAAAAGCGGAGACTACTTGATCCTGGGTTACGAAACGGATCAATAGGCTTTGAGGAGGATGTTATGCGTATGAAAAAACATATCTTTGTAGCATTGATGCTGATGGTATCAATTGGTCTTGCCTCTTGCGGCAATTCCAATGTAGTCAACGGTGGCAGTACCGCTGATGTCGGCTTCGATCCCACCAAAAACTCCAACCTTCGTACCATACACTCATGATGCTCTTCGCCAGCGTTTACTAGTGACATTCAATTTAGGCAACGGCTCAGCGCCTGTAAACTTTTTGACCAACAACCGTATCGTATTTGAAAACTCTGCCGGAACATACAATGCGACGTATGCGACTTACTATATTCGTTTGATGGGTATGGCTTGTGAAGAACTTGCCGACGACAATGCTTTTCTCACTGATGGTTCCACCATCGATTACGTCTGGAAAAAATCACTGGAGCCAAAGCTGATGCCAGTGCAAAAGCAATTGAAGCGGAGATGCTCGACAAAACCAGCGGCTTGAGCGACGATTATAAAAATTTCGCCCTTTGTCTTGGCGCTGCCACCAGTGCAAAGGCGACGTTCTCTAACTTTGTAGCCAGCAACTAAAAAGGAAAGAATGATGAAAAACAACAAAAAACCCTGTCACATTCGATCAGCATGTTGCCAACCTTGCACAAAAGAAAGTGCAACTTCCCTTTCACAAAATGGACGATGTAAGCCGTCGTAAATTCATTCAAAGTGTTGGTATCTTCATGAGCGTGCTCACAATTCCATCCATGATCCGTTTGGAAACGATGTCCAAAATTTCAAAAAAACTCTTCGGCAACTCCATGGCCTTTGCTCAAAGTGGAGTGTACCACGCCAAAATCAAACTCGCGTTTTATGCTCGAGCTGGATATGGTTTCGTTCCTTGGGTTGTAGGCTGTGCTTGACAATGATGAAGCTGGAAGCCCAACGGATCGCAATATCCCATGGGATTGGATATGACAACCACGCACGCAACAACTGCTGAAGATTTGATTTTTCCACCTCAATCCAACGGATTGTCTGCGTATGCCAATAGCATTCAAGGCATTCAATGCTTTCAGAGTATGGGTGGTCATACCGAGAACTTTAACTCAACCTATATGGCTGGCTCTGTGAGTTGATTTCGGCCACGGCTAAGACACAAATCGACGCGGGCCTGGAACCCATGACACAACCATTTGGTTACTACAGCATGTCTTCATTCGGAGTACAAAACGTGCCTTCGAATTTGGCTGCGTATACCCTTCTGCGTTCAGCAACATTAACACTGTCGCTGCTCTTTTCTCACCACCTCGTTCAGCACAACTCAAGGAAATACACTGAGCAATAATCTTCAAAAAAGCATTTTTGCCTCGATGAAAAGTCAATTTGCAAAAGACATCGACAAGGCGGTGTATGATACCAACAAAGAAATCATTGGTGCTTCAAACGAACAAGCTTTCAAGATTTTATCCACCAACTATCAGACAGCACTCGATCCAGCTCAAAGCCGCCATCGTCAATCAATTGACGGCAGGATTGCCTGCGCAAACGCGCATGAGTACAAATGTCAACGCTGCTCATGCTGTTTACCAGATCATTACTGCGGCCAATCTCGGCATTACTCCACGGATCGGATTGCTCGGATTTGGAACAGGTGACTGGTATTAACGACGCCGCGATTCCTGTCAGCGGAAGCAATGGCTGCAGCCGATGATCGCACGGAATCTTCCGCGTTTTTGGCAGTGCTCATGAAAAATATTCTGGATACCGTCAACAATGGCGCTTGGACCAACACGGTTTCAGGTGGCAACGAACGCGTTCGTATCATTTGCGCTTCAGAGTTCACCCGAACCGAAACGTCCAATGATGGAACCGGATAATGGCGACGGATCGACCACAGCCACCCTGGTGCTGGATTCAAAATGAACAACCCAGGCTTCAACCTGAAGCTATGAAAGGTCGCTGCGAGCGGTCAAGCGATGGGATACAACCCATCCAACAACACGCACTCGACGAACATTTCCAAGTTCACCACGATGCAAGCCTTCGTTCATAACGCCGCATTGTTCGGTGTGGACCCGGCAGACTTCAACATCTCCGGTTCGGGCATCGGCGGCAACATGGTCGACGCATCATAAGGTTTTGTATTCGACCGAAAGTCAGGTAAAATCACAATCATGAAATTCATGAACTGGAAACTGCCTGTCATCATCTCAACCATCGGTCTTGTCTTATATGCATGTACCCAAGTAGACGTCAGTGGTTTAGATCCTGACAACTTCACCAATGCAGGCAACGGCGGCGGAGGCAACAATGCCCTCTGTAATGATGTGGACTCCACATTCTCTACCGACGTTCTTCCCGTTTTTTTAGATAAATGCGCTGGTTCTGGCTGTCACACTGCCACAGGTGCAGGCGGTGGATTGAACTTGGATGCAGATGATGATACCCGCGGAGATGGCGAATCCGGTGTCATCGGAAATATCAAAAGCGAAGGCACGATCAATTCGTTCTCGGCAGCACAAAGTACGCTTCTCTTGAAACCTTTGGCTTCATCCGAAGGCGGCCAATCTGGATCTCACACAGGTGGACAGATTTTCGCGAATACTGCAGATCCAGACTACAAAACGATTTTCTGTTGGATCGATGCAGGCGCTAAAAATGACTTAGATGATACACAATGTAGCTTTGGCGAACATGTATACCCAATTTTCCGTCAGCGTGGTTGCGCGGCCAGCAACTGTCACGATGCTTCCAGCCCAGCTGGCAACATGAATCTTGGACAAGGAAGTTTGACACTCTTGACGGATAATCCAAACGGCACAGCAACCTTTGCAGATGCAGATCTTCAACCAGTATTCACAGCAGGCGATGTCAACAGCTTGCTTCTGACCAAACCTGCTCAGCTCAACGGTGTAACCCACGGCGGTGGCGAAGTATTTGATGGAACAGGCGATACAGACTATCAAACTGTCAAATGCTGGATCGATGAAGGTGCTCAAAACAATTAGAAATTCCCCTCTATGGAGGGGTGTCACCATGAGGTGACGGGGTGGTTTTTCTTAAAATGATTTAATCAAACAACGATCCGTAAGAATATAATCCATTTTTGCGTCGTGAGGTTCTGTCGGAACGGAAAAGCACTCTTGAATTCCAAATCCAACGCCGACTCGTTTTCCACGAATATCTGAATTTGAAAAAAGCCGATCGTAATATCCACCGCTCTTGCCACCACGTCCCAAGCGGTTTCCACTGCGATCAAACGCCAATAACGGAACGAAAAACACGTCGATGATTTTGGGGTCGATTTCATTTCCAAAAGAAGGTTCAAGAATATTTTGCGCATTGACATGTAACTCATTCCACTGGCTCAATGTACGAAACCTCAGGGTGTTCCCATGCATCACAGGAGCGACAATCGTTTTTTTGGATCGAATGCAAAGATCAAAAAGACCTCGCGTTGGAAATTCTTCCGTTTGAGAAATATAAATCGCTACAGTCTGTGCATTTCGAAACCAGGATTGTGAATCGATTTCATGAATCGAGTTGGGTGTGGAATTGGGGTTAGAAAAGAGTTTTCTACGCGCACGAACCTCAGTGCGAAGCTGCTCTTTGAGTTCAATGGGAGAAATGGTTTTGGAAACCATGGCTGAATTATTTATGGTTTTCTTTTTCCTGAGTGAATTCGACGATTTTTTCCAGCTTTTTCATCAAGGCGTTCCGACGATTGGTTTCCGAACGCTTCAGACGAAGATAATCGCCAGCGATATTCATCGCGGCCAAAATCGCCACCTTCTCAGTGGAAATCGTCGCGGCCTTTCCTGCCAATTCATTCATTTTGGTGTTAACCAAACTCGCCGTTTCCATCGTGAAATCCGGATCGAATTGGCTTTGACTTCGAACGCTTTGCCTAAGATTTTGACTTCGGTTCCCATTCCTTAGCCATATGCGAACTAACGGCTCAAATCAAGCTAGAACTGGGGATGGATCTTCGGGTGACCGCCTGTCCAACGCCGGATACGCCATCTTGCATATGATGGAGTTGATCAGACGAAGGTTACTCAAAACGTCCAAAAACAGGGATAGCGCCTCAATTAACTCTTCATCATCCAACTGTCTGAGACGCTTCAAATGGTGCTGTCCAAGTTCTTGCTCCAAGGACGTGAGGAATTTTTTGTTTCGAAGAACTTTTTTACCCAACTCCGTATCCCCTGTCACAAATGCGGCGACCGCCAATTTGAAGTTTTCCAGAACTTTGGCGTGGAAATCCACGATTTCTCCCCACGCATCTTTGGTGAACGTGATGCCGTTTCTTTTTTTCTTCTCCACAAGAATCATCATGTTTCGATTGATGATGTCTCCGACCGATTCCAAGTTGTTGGTGAACATCAGCAATTCCACACCTTTTTTGGACTGACTGTCCGAAAGCTCATGTTGCTGCAAACGTGCGAGATAAAATTTGATCTCGCGATCCAGCTGATCGACTTGATCGTCCATTTCATCCATTCGAATCATCGTTTCGCGGCCTTTTTCCTCGAAAGGTCGAAGCAGAACCTTGCACATTTCTTCGACAATCGCGGCCATTCGAGAAATTTCGCGCGAAACATTCGCCATTGCGATCGTTGCTGAATCAAGGGAGCTGATATCCAAAAATTGAGATTGAAACTTGTTGGCATTTTCTTCATTCGGGAATTTTTTGCGCATGAATCGAGACATGGGCTTGGTGAACGGCATGAACAGAACGATCAAAAGTGCATTGTAAAGGACATGACCCCAGACAATCTGATACGGAGGAATTTCCGAAAGAAACGTCAGCCCTTGTGCAAACAGCGGATACAAAGGGAAAACAACCAACGTTCCAATGCATTTGTACAAAACATTCACATAGGCGATGAGTTTTCCATCGTTCTGAGCCTGAGCTGCTGCCAGAAAAATCACAACTGAACTGCCGAGGTTAACACCCAATACAAATGGCAACGCATGGCTGACAGGAATCATTCCTGAATATGAAAATGCCACCAGAATACCCAACACGATCACTGAACTTTGCAGGAAGGACGTCAGCAAGAAACCCAGCAAAAATGCCCACATGGGCTGCTGCAACACCGTCTCGATGAAAATCTGAAAAATTTCCGAATCACGCAACGGCGCATTGGCCAATCCCATCAGAGACAATCCGTAAAATACGAATCCGAAACTCAAGATGAGTTTGCCATGGTTGCGGTAGGATTTTTTGAAAAGAAAATGTCCGACAATCCCAAAAATGATCAAGCTTTGTGAAAAGGAAGCAAATTGAATTTCGCAAAAATCGCGAATACAAACGACAATATACTGATGCTCAGATCTGCCCCAAGCAGGACGGGAATGGCGCGCTCCAAAGTGACCATGCCAACATTGGCAAACCCGATCAAAAGGGCCCGCGTGGCCACCGAGCTTTGAAAAAGTAGCGTGGTGGTGAATCCAAAGATGAATCCAAGTGCTGGATTTTGAGTCATGCTGCGAACCACAGCACGCAACTGATCCGAAAAAATGATTTTCAACGTTTCAGAGGCAAGTCTGAGACCGTAGATAAAAAATCCGATGGATAAAATGAAAAATGAGAGGGAAAAGTGGTTAGATTCCATAAAAACTTTTCACGAACGTTTCAGTGTTGAATTCTATCAAATCATTTTCCTTTTCACCAATTCCAAGAAAACGAATCGGAACATTAAGTTCGAGTGAACTGCTCAGCGCTCCCCCGCCTTTGGCTGTTCCATCCAGCTTGGTGATGATGAGGCCCGTGATTTGAACGGCTTTGGCGAATTCACGCGCCTGAATCACCGCGTTCTGACCGTTGGTTCCATCGAGCACAAGCCATACTTCGTGAGGGGCTCCAAGGCCATCTTTGGAAATCACACGTTTGATTTTCTCAAGCTGATCCATCAACGGAGCCTGCGTATGGATTCTTCCTGCAGTGTCCGCGATCATCAATGCGTTTTTTTCCTTCGCGACTTTCCAAGTTTCAAATGTGACCGAAGCTGGGTCGGCTCCCGCTCCTTGCGAAACAACTGGAATATCCAGTCGATTTCCCCATGTAATCAATTGTTCGGTAGCTCCGGCACGGAATGTATCAGCGGCTCCGAGAACAACTGCTCTTCCCTGTTTTTTGAAATGATTCGCCAAACGCGCGGCAGTTGTGGTTTTTCCGGCACCATTGACTCCAACCAGCAGAATACAACCCGGCGTAGGAAGATTCATTGCCGGATTTGGAACTTTTTTGAGAATGTCGATGGTCGATTCCACCAAAACTTCGAAAACTTTCTCTTGGCCTTGTTTTCGCGCATCTTTTGTCTTTTTCAACAAAGGCTGAACGATCGAAACCGGCAAGTCGCTTTCAAACAGAAGCTTTTCCAATTCGGATTGAGCGAAAACTTCATTGGAGGAAAAATCCAAAAGATCTGGTGAGCAGTTCTTTGATTTTTCCCGCCAAATATTCCATTTTGGAGACCGAACATACGTGCGCAAGATAGCGACTTTAAGCCATTTTGTCTCAAAAACCTTATGTTTTTGGGTCAATTGGACATATGATGTCAGAGAGCAATCTCGGGGATATTTTGCGGAGGCGTCGATGAAACAACTGTTGAAGAAATCGCAAAGTCGCTATGGACAAACCCGAAGAGGTGCATGTAGAGGAAGTCGCCGGAAACCACACTTGTGTACTCAAACTCCGCGTCTAAAGAAGACGTGGCAAAATCATCGGCAAAAAGGTGCAAATGCCAACGCCATTCGAACCCTCTCGAAGCTTCCGGCGGTAAAATGAACAAACGATTTATCCTCGAAATTCTGGAAGATCGTGTTCCAAACACCTGATTTTACAAGTCGCATTTTTTCTTTCAGCGTCGCATTTTAAGGCTACCCACCCAACATAACCCATTGTTTTTATTGATTTTTTATTGCATTTTTCAGGCATGGGAATTGCTTTATATAGCTCCGATGACCTTTGTCCGCCCAAATTCGGTGATTTCAGCGACCTTCAGGGGTCTGATGTTGATTGCCTTTTTTGCACTTTCTTCGTGCAAACTCGAAGACAACAAGCTTCAAGCCAAGATCTACCCCGAAAATGGAGCGACCAACGTTCCAGTCAATACCGTGATTGAAATTCAATACGCAAAAGAACTGGGACTCAAAGACGATCAGATGAAAAAAGGGCTTTTCTCGATTCATGAGTGCGAAGTCAATTCATTTGACTATCTGACTCCAAAACAACCACAAACTTCTCAACCATCCACCGATACAACCAAAACAACCGAAGAAGAAAACGGTTTCCAATGATCCGTCGGCGGATAATAGCTCCAACACGGACACTCAATTCAAAGCTGAAATCGATTTCTTCACATGCACCGCGCTGATTCAACGCAAACGGCTTTCAACTATTCGGTGATCAACTGGATCAGCAAAGCCCTGAAACCCGCAACCATTGTATTGCGTGAAGACTGGAAAAATCAAAATGCTGCGGGTGAAACCATTGGACCCAAGGAAATTTCCTTCACTACGGAAGAATCGCCAAGCATGACATTCGATACCAAAATCAATCCGAAATTTTCGGAAATCGCCTGGCTCCATCGTACAAAGATGAAAAGAATCAATGGCAACGAGATTACATCATGGTGCTTTTCGTGACAATCGGTGAATCCGACAAAATCAAAAGTGGAATCACGCTTTGCTTGGAAAGCGATCAGGCTGTTGCAAGCACTGACGCATGCAAAGAGTTCGGAAAAGAAATCGCATCGGATATTTTTCTGGTGGAAGGATTGCAAAACGAAGACAAGAATATGTACGCATATTACAATTTATACGCGATCACGCCCCGTGTTCAGCTTAGCCCCAAAGAGCGAGTCAAAATCGTGGTGAACTTGATGGGATAAAGAAAGTGAAGCCAACGTAAACCGAACAAATTTTTGAAGTAGACGGCGATTCTTCCCTGGACTGGCGCAATCAATACAACAACGAAATCAAAGGGGAAAACAACAATTCTATCGCTTCACCCAACCATCGCTTTTTCTACGTGGGTAGCGGGTCTTGAGTATGTTACAATGGAGTCGTATGAATAAACTGTATGCAAAAATAACCGTTTTGATGCTGGCCTTGGCTAGTTATCCGGCACGCGCTGATCTTCCAAGAGTTGGCGCCACACCTCAAGGTTATTCAACCCAATACAACGGGTATACCAACGGATACAATCAATTCGGCTATCCATCACAATATGGTTCAGGGGCTTATGGCTACGGTGGTGCTGGTTATGGAACATCAGCCGCTCAACAACAGCAAATGATGGCTCAGCAACAAATGCAATCCGCACAGAAAGTGCAACGCGCTTACAACACCTACATGACTGGAAAGGATTTGTTGTGGTTGTTCACGGGTGATGAAGGAACATTTGGTAAACGCTTATTCTATGTTTTTTCTGGAGCGCTTGACCGACGTTTCGTACAACCCATCGAGCGCAGCATCGGCAACCTCGAGCAAAACCGTCAAACAGGTGTAATGCCTGTGGCTGCAACGCAATCTCCTTACATGAATCAAGGTGCGCAATATTGCTACGATTGCCTCCAACAAAACCAAACCAATCCCTACGCTCAAAATCCAAATGCTTTGAATCCTGCACCTTTCAATAACGCGGGAAATACAGGCTCTGGAGTTACTTCCGGCGGCGGACAAAACCGGCGGCATCCGCTATTAACGCTTGAAGCAGCGCACCAATTCATAGCGTACTCGATACTTGAGTTTGGCGTAGTTCCTTATAACTACCCTCACTATGGAAAAAATCATTCTCGGCACCCCTGGCTTCAATTATCGTTCTTCTCTTGGTTGTTCCATTCTTGATACCAACTGGATTCATCGCTCAAAAATCAGCTCCGCGGCGGAAGAAAATCTTCATAAAAACCACCATTGAAAGCGTGCGCATCTCGATCATTCCAAGACTTGGTCTTCGTGTAGCTGGACTCCAAATCGGTGCTCCCAAAACGGATGATTTTTTCGTCTCTTCGATTCGCTTTTTGTCGAAGTGGATTGGATGCCTTTGCTCAAAACAGGTCAAAGTCTCCGAAATCTCCATCAACAAACCGCTGATCGAAATGTATGCAGTTGAAAATCCACCTGCTGCAGAAGAAAAAACAAAAACTGAAACCTCCTCTGAACCAGCTGGCGTTGAACTGAACATTCAATCTCTCACCGTTTCAGACGCCACCTTCACCATGTTCGATGCCAACATGAAACCAACCGTTCATGTCGCTGGACTTTCGGAAAAACTCTCTTTTGATTATTCAGCCAATGGAACTTCAACCATCGATGGCGATACCATCATTCCAACGTTGGCTGTAATGACACCGATGGGCGAACTCGGTAGAAATACCCGCATCGAAATTCGAAAAAAATTCCAAGTTGATCCGAAAAATCTCGCGATTCAAGAATTCAAAATCAAACTTGGTAGTCTTCCGATCTCTCTTGAGGGAACGGTCAAAGACTATTCCTCTGAAAATCCAGATGTGGATTTGAAATTTTCGGGAGGTCCAGCGGACATCGACAATATCGTGGGACTCGTTCCATCCAGCATGCTACCTCCGGATTTGAAAAGCGTAGATTCGAATGGCAATTTGAACATCACCGGAAATCTTCAGGGTAAAATCAACACGGCCAAAGCTGCCGAATCGATTCAATCCTCGAATTTTGCCATCAACATGACGTTGACCAATGGTTCAATCAAAGCGCCGCAACTTCCAAAACCAATGACCAATATCGGTTTTGCCGTAAGTGTGAATCCGAAAAAAGCTGAGGTTAAGAACTTCACGACAGACTTCGGAAGTTCCACGATTCGCTTCTCAGCGCTCGTTAGCGATTACCTCAAAAATCCGGTATTTGATTTTCAAACCAAATCCAACTTGTCGATGGAAGACGTTTCGGCTCTGCGCAGTGACCTTCCGGTGAAAAACCTCAAGGGATCCATCGCTGCAGATATTCAGGCCTCAGGTGCGACCAAAAACCCTCTTTCAACTGTGCTCAACGGTTTGGTAACGATGAAAGACCTCTCACTTGAATATCCTGAAATGAAATACAACATTGAAAGCTTCAATTCGAATCTGAAATTGGCGCAAAACAATGTCGTAATCCAAAATCTTTCGTTACTGATCAATGGAAGTGACATCTCCGGCAGTGGACGCATCGACAATCCAATGGCCATGATGAACAACGACAAAAAATCACTGATGAAGTTCAGCCTCACGGCTGCATCCAAAAATCTAGATGCGGACAAGCTCATGCCTCCTCCTTCGGATGAAGAAAGCTCCTTGCCACCGTCGTTCTTCAAACTCGATGGTGACATCAAAGCAACGATTGCAAAACTCATCTTCAACAAGCTCGAAATGACTCAGGCGGTGGGCAATATCGGTGTTCACAAAGGCTTGATCACATTTGATCCATTGTCCGTCAAAACTTTTGGCGGCACCTTGGCACTCAATGGAAATGTGAACTTGCAGAGCCGCAAACACCCCACCTTTGACTTGGATACCAACATCAACAACATCGCTGTGGACAAAGCCCTTGCATACGCAGACAACATCAGCAAATTGTTGAAATTGGACAATTCCGTCAAAGCCAACGTATCCCTCAAAGCCAAGGCGCAAGGAGAGCTCACCAAAAATTTCGACCTCAACATGTCGAAACTCAATTCTTCAGGAAACTTCTCACTCAGTGATGCCGTGATTCAAAACCACCCGATTCAACAAGCATTTGCAAAATACTTCAAATCGGATCAATTCGACAAACTGAGCGTGAGCAAATGGACACAGGCGTTTGCAGTCAATGAAGGCAAACTCAACGTGAAGGATTTGAATTTTGGAGCGAAAGATTTCGCATTCAACATCAACGGATGGCAGTCCTTGGAAGGCAAAAACAATTTCTCCATCGATGCAAAACTTCCAACGTCGTTGACATCCAAGATTACCGATAAGCTCCCAGCACCGGTTGCAGCGCTGATGGGGAATCAAAAACAGCTTACGTTGCCATTCTTGGTTTCCGGCGAAACAAACAATCCAAGCCTGGGACTCAACGATGATAAGCTTGCAGGAAACACAAAGGATCAAGTCAAAGATCAGGTCAAAGCTGAAACCAATAAATTGACCCAAGATCTGAAATCAGATGCCAAAAGCAGTTTGAAAGGATTGGTCGGTGGAAAAACGGACGACAAAAAAACGGCCAAGACACCTGCTCCTAAAAAAGAAGACGTGAAAAAAGAAGTCAAAGACGTCAAAAACAAATTAAAGAAGTTGTTCTAGAAAACACGAAGGTACGAAATACCCTCTTGTCTCCCATCGAGCAATAGCCGTTTCTTGCCCGCTGGATTTAGAAACAAATAAAATCAATTGATCCGATGCCATTTCTTTTGATGTGATCGATTTCGGCATTTCCTTACCTTGTCGAATCGCAACCTCCTGTTCATCACTCACTTCAATGATTTCAAATTTGGATTTGAGCGCATCTTGAATCGAAATCATGCACTGTTGAATTTTTTCGATGTCCATTTCCAAAAGTACTGACAAAGACACAGCTTGATTCAATGAGAAGGGTGAACTTCTCAAACGATGGATAGAGATTACACTGGCTCCGACATTTAAAGCCTGCCCCAAATCATGTACGATCGAACGAACATAGGTTCCCTTGGAACAATCAATTTCAAGTTCCGCGAATGGAGGATCGAACGAATTCAATTTCAAATTTTCGATGCGCACAGGACGCGGCTCGATTTCAATTTCTTCGTTCGCACGCGCATATTGATACAGTTTTTTTCCTTGAATTTTGATGGCCGAATACATCGGAGGCGTTTGCAATATATCCCCTGTAAATCGAGGAAGCGTTTCTAGAATCTGATTTCGTGAGATGCAACTGGCATCTGCTGTTGACGTGATTTTGCCCTCGGTATCGTAGGTCGTGGTGACTTTCCCGAATTCAAATTTAGTTTGATAAGTTTTGTCGCCATCCATCACATAACTGCTGATCTTGGTGGCTTGCCCGACACATACCGCAAGAAGACCTGTAGCAGATGGATCGAGTGTTCCAGCATGTCCGATTTTTTTCGTATTGAGTTTTTTTCGAAGTTTGGAGACAACCGTATGCGAGGTCATACCCGCAGGTTTATCGACAAGAAGAATACCGTTCAAAGGTTACTCCTCTTCAGGCACATCATCTTCATGAATTTTCGCGAACAATTTTTCCATGCGATCACCGTAGTCAATGGACTCATCGTACTGAAATCTCAAGCGCGGTGTGCTTCGAAGAGACAGTTGGGTACCCACTTCGCTCTGGATTTGTTTTCCCTTGCTTTGAAGGGCTTTCATGATCTCCGCACGGCGGGATGGATCGAGCAATCGATAAAAAATCTTGGCATTGCGAAGATCCGGGGAAATATCCACAGCAGTAACCGCGATCTGATCGAAATTGTGATGGGACATTCTTCCCAAAACTTCTGAAACGATCTTGCGGATCTCATCTGAAACGCGATCCGTTCTTTTGTATGGTTGTTCTTTTCTGAAAGAATCCATGTTGGCCCTTTCCAGTAACAATCGAGAATTACTCGATCGATGCTGCGACTTCTTCGATATCAAACGGTTCGATGATGTCGCCAACTTTGATATCGTTGTAATTCTGGATCGAAAGCCCGCATTCAGTTCCTGCTTTGACTTCCGAAGCATCATCTTTGAAGCGTTTCAAGGAAGCCAATTGACCCGTGTAAACTTCCACGTCATCACGGATCAAGCGCACTTTGGATTTACGTGTGACTTTTCCGTCAAGAACATAGCAGCCCGCGATCGTTCCAACTTTTGGAATGTTGTAAGTTTCGCGAACTTCCACACGACCGATGATTTTTTCGACTTTGTTCGGAGCAAGAAGTCCTGCCATTGCTTTTTTAAGCTCATCCGCAAGTTCGTAAATGATTTTATACAGACGGATCTCAACTTGCTTTTGTTCGGCGAGTTTGCGACCGTCGGCTTGAGGACGAACGTTGAATCCGATGATGATTGCTTTGGAAGCTGCAGCGAGCATGACGTCGTTTTCTGTAATGCCGCCCACCGCACCGTGAATCACCTTCACAGCCACTTTGGCAGTCGATAGCTTTTGGATCGAATCGCGAAGAACTTCCACGGAACCGTCGGTGTCCGCTTTGACGATGATTTTGAGTTCTTTGACATCGCCTTCTTCAATTTTTTCATAAAGCGCATCGAGAGAAACGCGGCTGGACTGAGCGAGTTCTTTTTCACGCTCGATGTTTTTGCGCATCTCAGCGATCTGTTTCGCTTTTTTCTCATCGGCAACCACGACCACTTCGTCACCTGCGGAAGAAACGCCGGAAAGACCGGTGATTTCAACGGCCAATGCCGGAGGAGCTTCTTTCAATTTCATGCCGCGGTCATCGCGCATATCACGCACACGACCGAAGTCGGAACCGGCCACGATGTTGTCGCCGATCTTGAGCGTTCCGTCTTGAACCAAAAGGGTCATCACTGCACCACGACCTTTGTCGAGACGCGATTCGATGACGATACCTTTGGCGAATTTTTTCGGATTCGCTTTGAGTTCCAAAATTTCAGCCGACAAAAGGATGAATTCCAAAAGTTGAGGAATACCCATGCCGGATTTCGCGGACACAGGAACGTAAATCGTATCACCGCCCCATTCTTCAGGAACGAGTTCGAACTCGGTGAGTTCTTTTTTGATCTTTTCGGGATTCACACCCGGTTTGTCCATTTTGTTAAGCGCGACGATGATCGGAACACCAGCGGATTTCGCGTGGGAAATCGCTTCACGTGTTTGAGGCATCACGCCGTCATCTGCAGCAACGACAATGATGACGATGTCGGTGACTTTCGCACCGCGTGCGCGCATCGCCGTGAATGATTCGTGGCCCGGAGTATCGATGAATGTGATCTGTTTTCCGCTTTCGGTCGTGATCGAGTATGCACCGATGTGTTGCGTGATACCGCCAGCTTCTCCCGCTGCAACGTTGGCTTTGCGAATGATATCGAGAAGCGAGGTTTTACCATGGTCAACGTGACCCATGATGGTTACAACTGGAGGGCGAACCTGAATGTCGCCGGCGTCTTCCTTGGCAGCTTCTTCGGTCAACTGCGCCTGAAGAATATCTTCAGCACCGATGGAAACTTTTTCAACTTCGTATTCAAACTCCGAAGCAACCAGTGTCGCTGTGTCGACGTCGATGGTTTGGTTGATGGTTGCGATCATGCCAAGCTTCATCAATTTCTGAATAACTTCGTTGGCTTTCACGCTCATTTTTTTTGCAAATTCCTGAACGCTGATCGTATCCGACATTTTGATCACGCGTTTTTCAGCTTTACGCTGAGTGATCTGCGTTTTTTGAGCCACTTTGCCGTGTGGCATTTTTCTTTTTTTGCCTTTGCCGTGCGAATCACGAATATCGATGATTTCTTTGCGGGTCAGCGTTGGACTTCCAGGACCACCGAAACTTGGGCGATTGTCCGGTTGGTACCCAGGTGCTGCAGGTGCTTTGACTTGCAAACGCGGTTCGATTTCGGTTTTGTTCAGAACTTTGAGTTTCTGGAACGTGTTGGCGTAAGGACTGTCTTTTGGTTTTTCAGCCACAGGTTCCGGTGCTTTTTCAACCACGGGTTGTGGAGCAGCTTCTTGAACAACTGGCTCTACCTGTTCCTGAACTACGGGCTCAACCACAGGAGCCGTTTCAACGGCAACGGGTTCCGGTTCCGGGGCCGCTGGAGCTTCTACACTCGCTGCACGGCGACGGATCACTTTGCGCGTCACGCGCTCTTCGGTAACCTTCGTCTGTTTTCCTGCGTCTTTATCCACGTATGTTCCTTACTTAAATTAAATCCTAGTTACTTTGTTCTTCATGCGCGTTGCCAGAAGAAGCTTCCGGTTCCACTTTGGCTGTAGGCGCAACTTCAATGTTTTGTTCTTTTGCGTATTTCAACCAATTTTCAGCGGATGCGCGAAGTTCATTCACTTTGTCCACGTTCAATCCCGTGATCTCCGAAATTTGTTCTGGAGAGTGCTGAATCAACGCTTCTGGGCTGTTGATGCCTTGATTGTAAAGAAGGTCAGCCAGGTTTTCACCGATGCCTTCGATGCTGGTAAGACTGTTTTTGCCTTGCTCAGCTGCTTCTTTCATCTTGGTTTCGGAATGAATATCAATTTTCCAGCCGGTCAATTTGGCTGCCAAGCGAACATTCTGTCCTTTTTTACCGATCGCAAGCGACAACTGATCGTCAGCAACGATGAGTTCCATGCTTTTGTTCTGTTCATCCAAAATCACGCGAGAAACTTCCGCTGGAGCGATGGCTTTAACTGCGAAACGCGCAGGATCCGGGCTCCATGGAACGATGTCGATTTTCTCACCACGAAGTTCTTGAACCACGGCTTGAACGCGAGAACCTTTCATTCCCACGCATGCACCCACTGGATCCACTTCGGAATCCTTGGTTGCAACGGCGATCTTCGCACGGCCACCTGGTTCACGCGCAGCGGACTCGATGGTCACGATGCCTTCGTAAATTTCAGGAACTTCGTTCGCAAAAAGTTTTACGAGAAGTCCGGCATGAGCGCGAGAAACGATAATTTCAGCGCCTTTGGGTCCGCGAACGATATCCAAAACGTACGTTTGAATGCGATCGCCAGGGCGGAAATGTTCTCTTGGAACTTGTTCGCTGTAAGGCAAAATCGCTTCAGTACGACCTAGATCCACGATCAGGTTGCGGCGTTCCATGCGGCGAACGATACCCGCGATCAATGTTCCTTTGCGGTCTTTGTATTCTTCAAAAATGATGTCGGTTTCAGCTTCACGAATTTTTTGGATGATCACTTGTTTCGCGGTTTGCGCGGCAATACGACCCAACTCTTCGGAATTCATTTTCAAACCGATGGTATCTCCAAGTTGAGCTTCAGGATCATGCTGGTGGGCGGATTGAAGCGAAATTTCATGGATTGGATCGGCAACTTTTTCCACGACTTTCAAGAATTCGAACAACTCAATCTCTTCTTCGACTTCGTTGAATTGCGCTTCGATTTCTTTTTGATCGCCGAACTTTTTCTTGGCTGCGGATAAAAACGCAGTTTGGATGGCTTCGATGATGACTTTTTTATCGATGCCTTTGTCTTTTGCGATTTGTTCGACTTCGCGGTTCAAACCTTTGAACATTCCGATACCCATATATGTCTCCTAAAAATCCCTACGACCCGTGAGGTCGCCCAATGCCCCGCAGTCCGATGGGACTGCCTACAAAAAAGAAAAGTGGGCTTGTGGGCCCACTTCGTAGGGCACTCTTATAGACAGTTTCAACCCCATTATGCAAGCTAAAAAGGGCTAGGTTTTCCGATCAATCTACGTTTACATTGACTTTCCCCATACTTTCACTAGTTTAAAGGGAAAATCGGGCTTATTTGTACCTGATCTCGCTACTTAACTGATTTAAATCATAGGAGGATTTTCATGAAAGCTTTCAACAAGGTGGTTGTCGTCGCCATCGCACTTTTCGTAGGTTTTGGCCTTCAAGGTTGCGCCAAAAAGAAAGGCGGCTCTTCTGCCGCTGATGCAGCTGGTTCAGGCAGCGGTTCCGGCCCTGGTATGGGTGGAAGTTTCGACTCTTCAGACCTGTCTTCTTTTACCGCTGAAAACGTCATGGACAGCATCAACATGATCAATATCTATTTTGATTTCGATCAAGCTACCCTTCAAGATCGTGACCGTGCTTTCTTGAAAAGTGTTGAACGAAGCGATTGAAAATGGAAAAAACAAATCGGTATCCTTGAAAATCCAAGGTCACTCCGATGAACGCGGTAGCAACGAGTACAATCTTGCACTTGGTGAACGCCGTGCACGTGCCGTTTACGATTATCTTGTAAACTTGGGTACTTCCAAAACGCTTGGATGTCGTTAGTTTCGGGAAGAACGCCCTGCTGACACCGGTTCCAGCGAATCTGCTTGGGCAAAAAATCGCCGCGCAGCTTTCGAAATGAAACGTTAATCCAATGAGTAAGCGCGTTTGTAACTTATGGATGGTTTTGGTGTTGCTGGGTACCTCCGCCTGCAACTTTCCTCAACCTACACGACCAGAAAACTAAGAAGTCGCAGCTCATCGTCTTCTGCTGGGGGATCTTCCGCAAATTCTGGGGAGATCTCCAACAGCAAGTTCAAGAACTCAAAGCCGATCATCAATCCACAACAGATGATTGGGATCAAAAACTTCGCTCACTTCAAGACAAAATCGACATGCTCGAGCATTCGGTGCGAGAAGAACAGAAAAAAAACGAACAGATCAATCAAGACATGGACCGACGTTTGGTTGATTTGGAAAAAAGAACGTTTTCTGCAACTACTCCAGCAGCCGCTGTTCCAGCCACAGCGCCAGTATCTCCGGCTTCGACATTGACCATCGCCTCCACTGAAGCTCCTCAAACCTCTGAAACTCCGGCGGGAATTGTTCCAGAAAAAAGCATCGCGAACTCCACAGAGCAACAATACCAAACGATCCTTGATTCGTTTCTGGAAGAAAAAACTACGATCGAACCATCAAAGATTTCAAAAAATTCATCCAGAACCATCCAAAAGACAATCTTGGCTGGTAATGCACAATACTGGATCGGAGAAGCGTACTACTCCAAAGCCGACTATCCCAAAGCCATCACCGAATTTCAAAAAGTGATCGACAAATACTCCTTCCAGCACAAAAAAATGCGACACTTTGCTTAAGCAGGGAAGTGTCATTTGCCAACAAGACGGATCCAAGCAACGCAAAACTGTTTCTCAAAGAAACCGTCGACCAATGCCAAGGCACTACGGCTGCTGAGAAGGCCCGTAAACTTCTTTAATTGAGTTTTTTGAAAAGCTGATACAAAACTTCCATATTGAGTGTTTCAGCGCGAACACTTTCGCTCAAACCTTGCTCTGCCAGAACCGAAGTGATTTTTTCCGCGCTCAATCCCAAACTTTTCAAGTTATTGCGAAGGGTTTTTCTACGTTGACGAAAAACGTGACCAATGAATCGCAAAAACTTTTCACGCTGCTCCTCTGGAATCAACGGATTCTTGGCCGGTGAAATTCTGACCAGACGAGATTCCACATCCGGTTTTGGAAAAAAATTATCCTTGGCAATACGATCGCCGCGTTCAATGTCACATTGGGATTGAACCCAAACCGACAAACGCCCGTAATCGTCATCTCCGCCTTTGGCACAAATGCGGTCGATCACTTCTTCTTGAAACAAGAAAACCATTTGCGGGACGCGGTCTTTGACTTCCAGCGCTTTTTCAATGATTGGCGTGGAAATGGAATATGGCGCATTGGAAATGATGTAGAACCTTTCTCCAGGGAAAATGGTGTTGAAATCAACTTCCAACACATCCTGATGCAAAACTTTCACGTGCGTATCACCAGCGAATTCATTGGTGAGGTGTTTGGCGATTTTGTTGTCGACTTCGATCAGAATCAAAGGATGGCCCATCTTGGCCAGACTGTAGGTCAAAGCTCCAAGACCAGGACCGATCTCCACAACATTTGCCCCTTTGGGCATATTGGCCCAATCGATGATTTTTTTGGCAGCATTCTCCTCGATCAGAAAGTTCTGACCGAGTTTCTTATTCGGGTGAATGCCCAAATGACCGATGATGTTTCGAATGTTCATCGGTGCAGACTCACATTCGCTTGGGCTTCCAGTTCAAATTCCTGAAAATCCTTAGCTTCGTACTTTTGAAAAAACGCGCTGGTGGCAATCATGGCTGCATTATCCGTGCAGTACGCCAGCGGTGTTAGCGCCACATTTACATCCTTGAATTCTTCGGAGAGCTTGAACCGCAATCGCGAATTGGCAGCGACACCTCCACAGATCACCAGCTGATTCACGCTTTTGAGCTCGACGGCTTTTTTGAGCTTTTTAACCAGGGTGTCCACGATCGCTTCCTGAAAACTCGCGGCCACATCTTCGATTTTGTAATTTTGTCCGGCGTGATCTTTGAGCCATACTAGCGCGGAAGTTTTCAATCCGCTGAAACTGAAATCCATGCCCTGCATGAACGGACGTGGAAAATCGATGAATTTTGGATTTCCGGTTTTGGCCATTTTGTCTAAAGCTGGACCTCCTGGAAATCCCAAGCCCAAAAGTTTGGCGACTTTGTCGAACGCTTCGCCCGCGGCATCATCGATCGTTTTGCCGATGAGTTCATACGTCCCCATTTCAGGGACATAATACAAATGTGTATGCCCACCGGAAGCCACCAGCCCCACAAACGGAAATTCAATTTCCGGATTGCCCAGAAACGCCGCGCTCAAGTGCCCTTCAATGTGATGAACCGGAATCAGAGGTTTTTGATGAGCGTAGGCGATGGTTTTGGCTACGGTCACGCCAACCATGAGCGAACCGATCAACCCCGGCCCCTTGGTGACGGCAATCGCATCGATACTCTCAAGTTTGGTGTTGGCCTTTTTCAACGCTTCATCGATGATCGGCATGATCTGGCGCATGTGATCACGCGAAGCGAGTTCCGGAACCACGCCCCCAAATCTCTCATGAATGTGAAACTGGCTGGAGATTACCGACGACAGAATATTTTTTCCGTCTTCGACCACCGCCGCTGCAGTTTCGTCACACGATGTTTCAATGCCAAGGATTTTCATTTTTGAATCCACTTTTTGGCGATGGTTTGCGCTTGGGGCACCACCAAAATTTCATCGATGCAGACATGCGCAGGTCGACTCAAAATAAAACCAGCGACTTCGGCGATATCTTGGGCGGTCAATGCTTGAATACCTTCATAAACTTTTTTGGCGCGAGTTTCATCTTGCTTGAATCTCACCATGCTGAATTCAGTTTCGGCCATACCGGGATCGACGGTGGAAACACCGATGCCTTTTTCCATGAATTCCAGGCGCATGGTTTGCGTAACAGCCCGCAATGCGTGTTTGCTGGAACAATAGGCGGCGCCTCCTTCATACGTTTCATAGCCTGAAATCGAGCCCACATTGATAATGCGCGATCCTGATTTCAAATAAGGAGCTACGGCATGAGTCATGCGTACAACACCCAAAACATTGGTTTCCCACATGGTTTTCCAATCTTGTTCTTTGAAATGGTCGATGCGATCCAGACCCAAAGCCAAACCGGCATTGTTGATCAAAGCGAAAATGGTTGGATATTGTTGAATGCAGGCTTTGACAAATGCTTGGACTGAAGATGGCTCGGTGACATCCAGTTCGTGAATCCATACGCTTGAGCCCAGTTCCGTTTGAAGTTTTTTTAATTTATCCACACGCCTAGCACCCAAGGCCAACGAATACCCTTGATGGACCAAATGGCGAGCCATGGCTTTCACCAAAACCGCTGGACGCTCCGGTAATAATTATGACATCTTTGCATGTACGGCTCTTTTACCTGATTTTTGCAATAGAAACAGCCTGATTTCTATCGACGGTCGAGCGTTCGGGTGATAATTATTTTGACGTGATTCAGAAGTATATTTGCGTTGAAGGTCCGATCGGAGCCGGCAAAACCGAGCTTGTTTCCGCCCTTGCCCACAAACTTGAAGCCCAGCAGATGAATGACAAGGAAAATCCTTTCCTACCGGCATTTTATCAAGACATGGAAAAATTTGCGTTCCAGGTTCAGCTTTACTTTCTTCTCTCTCGCTTCCAACAACAAAAAGACCTGGCTCAACAAAGCCTGTTTTCCAAAAGCATCGTTTGTGATTATTTGTTCCAAAAAGACCGTCTGTTCGCCTCTCTGACCCTAAGCGGAGCTGAATTCGCACTGTACGAAAAGGTTTATTCCCTGCTTCACGGGACCATCACACGTCCGGATGTGATCATCTACATCCAAAAATCCGCTGATCAGCTTTTGAAGCGAATTTCGAAAAACAACGAAGAACTCTCTTTGCTACTTTCCAAATCGTATTTGGAAAACGTGGTGCAGGCCTATCAGACATTTTTCCAGCACTACAACCAATGTCCGATCATCGTGGTTTCTTCCGAAAATGAAAACTTTGCCAAAAACGAAAAAAACATCGACTTACTTTTGCGCAAAGTTTCCGAAGTCGAATTGGGCATCCATTATCTACAAATCCAGGAGGATTAAACATGTCATTGCAATTGGAATCCATCAGCGCACGTCAAATCATTGATTCCAGAGGAAACCCCACTGTGGAAGCCGATGTTTATCTTTCAGATGGCAGTTTCGGCCGCGCCGCGGTTCCTTCCGGCGCTTCCACAGGCAAGCGTGAAGCTTTGGAGCTTCGTGATCAAAACGCTAAAATGTTCCTTGGCAAGGGTGTGGAAAAAGCCGTACGCAACATCCACGAAATCATTTCTCCTGCACTCGAAGGAATGTCTTCGGTCGAACAGGAATCGGTCGATCATAAAATGTTAACGCTCGACGGTACGGAAAACAAATCCAATTTGGGGGCCAATGCCATTTTGGGGGTTTCCATGGCGCTCGCAAATGCGTTGGCCGAAAGCCGCAAACGCGATTTGTTTGAAACCTTCGGTCGCGAATACAGCCTACCTGTTCCACTGATGAACGTGATCAACGGTGGTGCTCACGCAGACAACCAACTTGATTTTCAAGAATTCATGATCGTTCCGCACGGCTTTGACAAATTCTCGGAAGCCCTTCGCGCTGGTTGTGAAGTATTTCACAGTTTGAAAAAATCCTTCATGACAAAAAACCTTCCACGAACGTGGGTGATGAGGGCGGATTTGCTCCGAACATCAATGACGTGAAGGAAACATTGAACCTTCTTCTTACCGCGATTGAAAAAGCTGGCCACAAACCCATGAGCCAAATTCTTTTTTGGCGCTTGACGTGGCTTCCAGTGAATTTTTCGAAGGCGGGAAATACGTTTTCGAAAAGGCACAAGCTTGAATGAAACCTCTGACAGCATGGTTGCTTTCTATCACAGCTTGCTCAAAGAATTTCCGATCGTTTCGATTGAAGATGGTTTTGCTGAAGATTGATTGGGATGGCTGGAAAGGCGACACAACTGCCATTGGTTCATCCACACAACTTGTCGGCGATGATTTGTTTGTGACCAATCCCAAAATTTTAAAGGAAGGCATCACCAAAGCAAGTAATGCGATTTTGATCAAACTGAATCAGATTGAACGATCGAAACGCTCTTCAAACCATCGCCATGGCTCCGTGCCAATTATGGAACGATCATTTCGCACAGATCGGGCGAAAACCGAAGACACTTTCATCGGCTACCTTGCCGTGGGCACCAGCGCCAAACAACCAAAACCGGATCCCTGTCCCGCACGGACCGTGCAGCAGAAATACAAATCCAGCTGGCATTGAAGAACTCCTGGGTCGCAAGGCATCTTTGCAGGCACTCAGTTGTTTCGATAGGACTTCATCGAGACCCATTCAAAATTGATGCTCTACAGTTTGCTCATTGCGTCAATTTGAGAGTTGAAAATTAATCAATAATATCAATATTTTACATCTGTGCTGTTTGGCATAGTTCTTGAGATACCCAATCCTGAGGTTAGGTTATGACATTCAAGAATATTCAAATTGTACTATTAATGACGGCAGCCATTGGCTTTCAACAGGCAATGTATCCAATGAAGGTTTCACTGAAACCGACATTTCTAATCAACACACCCAGGAATTCAAGAAGGTCTCTGCGAAGAAACCGAAACGGAGTTTGTATTTAAATCATCTGTTTCTGCTCCCGGCACAAATCAGCAATTTAAAAGGGTAACGGAATCTTTGTTGGTCCTGTGATGGTCAGAATACGCCATTGAAGAAACCGCTGAAGCTAAAATGAATCAAAATATTCCTGAAGCTTATGGATTGTACCCTTAGAAGTTTTTAACAACGGTGACTTTGAGATCACTTCTCTTGAAAATATCTGACGGACCAAGTAGGTTTGTACATGGTGTTGCAATGGTGAATTAGCGCTAATTCAATCAAACCCGAATCTTGGGTTTTGCGGCGAGATAGGATTTGTACTTTGGCGCAGGGCCGGCAAAAATTCATCCAGAAAATATCCACTTGATCCGAAGCCATGCCGGTGAGGCGTTTAGGTCGCGTTTTCACAAGCAGCTTTGGCGGTACCTTGTCGAAAGCTTTGTCTTCATGAAGGCGCTGCAATAGATCGTTAGATCTAAACAATTAACCTAAAAAATTACAAATGGTATAAATTATTAAATGCTGTATAAAATGGAGCCATTTATGAAAAAAAATATTCTATCCGTAGTTATTATTTTTATTATTAGCTCAGCTTTTGCTGCCAATAATAATTTAGATCTTGTTGCAGAAAAAGTCGGCAGTAATGATGGAAAATGATCCAGTCATTGTTAAAAAGCAAAAACCCTAAAGCCTGAGGAAGTATCTAAACTTAAGGTATACAGGCTATGGCTCGTATTGGTTAGGTGAAAAAGAACTAGATCAATGGTTAGATATAAAATTAAAACGATTTTGATCAAACTGAATCAGATTGGAACCGTGACTGAAACGCTTCAAACCATCGCCATGGCTCAAAAAGCCAATTATGGAACGATCATTTCGCACAGATCGGGCGAAACCGAAGACACTTTCATCGCCGATCTTGCCGTGGGCACCAGCGCCAAACAAATCAAAACCGGATCCCTGTCCCGCACGGACCGTGTAGCGAAATACAACCAGCTTTTGCGCATTGAAGAACTCCTGGGTCGCAAGGCAATCTTTGCAGGCACTCAGTTGTTTCGATAGGACTTCATCGAGACCCATTCAAAATTGATGCGCCTACAGTTTGCTCATTGCGTCAATTTGAGAGTTGAAAATTAATCAATAATATCAATATTTTACATCTGTGCTGTTTGGCATAGTTCTTGAGATACCTAATCCTGAGGTTAGGTTATGACATTCAAGAATATTCAAATTGTACTATTAATGACGGCAGCCATTGGCTTTCAAGCTTGCGGCAATGTATCCAATGAAGGTTTCACTGAAACCGACATTTCTAATCAACAATTAACTCCAGGAATTCAAGAAGGTCTCTGCGAAGAAACCGAAACGGAGTTTGTATTTAAATCATCTGTTTCTGCTCCCGGCACAAATCAGCAATTTAAAAAGGGTAACGGAATCTTTGTTGGTCCTGATGGTCAGGAATACGCCATTGAAGAAACCGCTGAAGCTAAAATGAATCAAAATATTCCTGAAGCTTATGATTGTACCTTAGAAGTTTTTAACAACGGTGACTTTGAGATCACTTCTCTTGAAAAAATATCTGACGGACCAAGTAGGTTTGTACATGGTGTTGCAATGGTGAATTAGCGCTAATTCAATCAAACCCGAATCTTGGGTTTTGCGGCGAGATAGGATTTGTACTTCTTGCGCAGGGCCGGCAAAAATTCATCCAGAAAAATATCCACTTGATCCGAAGCCATGCCGGTGAGGCGTTTAGGGTCGGTTTTCACAAGCAGCTTTGGCGGTACCTTGTCGAAAGCTTTGTCTTCACGAAGGCGCTGCAATAGATCGTTGGGTTTTCCCTTTTCGCGCATGTTCTTGATTGACTCGAACGCATGTTCACGGATCGCTTCATGCAATTGTTGACGGTTCCCACCTTCGGCCACGGCCGCCATCATGATTTCCTCGGTTTGAAGAAATGGAAGTTCCTGATCCATATGTTGGTTGATCACGCCTTCATGGACTTTCATATTGGTCACGACATTGTTCATCAGATCCAAAGTCGCATCCGTAAGCAAAAACGCATGGGGAATGATGATACGACGGTTGGCTGAATCATCCAGTGTTCTTTCGAACCAGTGATTGGCCGAAGTATCGCGGGCGTTATGAACGAGGTTGATCACATATCTGGCCAAGGAACACACTCGCTCCGAACGCATCGGATTGCGCTTGTAAGGCATCGCCGAAGATCCGATTTGATCGGCTTCCATAGGCTCTTCCATTTCATGGATCGCCTGAAGCAAACGAAGATCATTGGCAAATTTTGAGGCGGATTCTGCCACGGAGGCGAGCGCCGCGAGCACACGGGAATCGACTTTTCTTGGATAGGTCTGTCCAGTGACCGTGTAGGATTTGGCAAATCCCATTTTTTTCATGACTTTCTGATCCAGCTGCAAAACCTTTTTTTTGTCACCGTTGAAGAGTTTCAGAAAACTGTCTTGCGTTCCGGTGGCCCCTTTGGCGCCATGGAATCGCAATTCTTCCAATTCAAATTCGAGCTGGGAAAGATCCATCAAAAAATTCTGGATCCATAGACAGGCGCGTTTGCCCACGGTGGTGGGTTGCGCAGCTTGGAAGTGCGTATAGGCCAGAGTAGGAATGTCTTTTTTCTTTTTGGCAAAATCCGCCAAGTTGGAAATCAGTGCGGCCACTTTTCCAAGTATAAGTTCCATCCCTTCCTTGATCATCACCAGATCGGCGTTGTCGGTGACATAGGCCGACGTCGCTCCCAGGTGGATGATGCCGGCCGCTTTTGGAGCGACATCGCCATAAGCCTTCACATGCGCCATCACATCGTGACGGACCTTGGCTTCGTATTTTTCAACCGCTTCGAAATCGATTTTTTTGCGCGCTTTTTTGAGCTCATCGATCTGAGCTTCCGTCACTGGCAATCCGAGTTCTTTTTCAGATTCGGCCAAGGCAATCCATAGATCTCTCCAGAGAAGGGCGCGGCGCTCCTGTGAAAAAATTTCCACCATTTCGGGGGAAGCATAACGTTTTACGATGACGTCGATTGAAGACATAGTTTCTCCTAATTAATTCCTTTTTCCAGAATGGATTTTGTGGTGGAAATCACATCGTCCTTTTTCACCAAATTCATATCGCTGTTCCAGCGCGCTTTGACTTCGGCAACACCGTCATTGATCCATTTGTCACCGACGACAACACGAACAGGAACACCGATCAAGTCTGCATCGGCCGCTTTGGCACCGAAAGACGCATCCCGATCATCCACAAGGACATCGATGCCCGCGGCCTTCATTTTTTCATAAAGTTCAAACCCTGCCTTTTTGATATTTTCATCTCTCATTTTGGCAATGACGATGACGGCATCAAAGGGTGCGAGTGCTGGTGGAAAAATGATTCCACGATCATCGAAATTTTGTTCAATCGCAGCAGCTGCGGTTCGACCTGCGCCAATTCCGTAGCAGCCCATGATCATCTCTTTTTTGTTTTCCATCGGAATCCAAAATTTGGCACCATGGATTCTTCGCTTATTTCGTACCGAGTTTGAAAATGTGGCCGACTTCGATGCCTTTGACGATTTGAAGCTTTGCCCGGCTCGCACTTTGCGCACGCATCGTTTTCTTGAATCGGTTTTGTGCCCGCTTTGTTCACGGCCTTTTCAACATTTGCGGCGTAATTGCAGTTTGGACAGTGAATGATGAAATCTTCACCGGTATCGGCCAGCACCATGAACTCTTCGGAGGCACTGCCGCCGATATTTCCGGAATCTGCTTCCACGGAACGGAATTTCAAACCGCAGCGTTTGAAAATGTTGTGGTAGGCCTGACTCATCGCTTTGTAGTTTTTGTCCAAGCCCTCTTGAGTTGCATCGAAGCTATAGCAATCCTTCATGATGAACTCGCGGCCGCGCATCAAGCCAAAACGTGGACGAACTTCATCGCGGAATTTGGTTTGAATTTGATACAGCACAACCGGTAGCTGTTTGTACGATTTCACTTCACGACGAACAAGATCCGTAATGACTTCTTCGTGCGTTGGACCAAGGCAGAAATCACGCTCGTGGCGATCTTTGAAGCGCAAAAGCTCCTTGCCGTTGCCCTCCCAGCGACCCGTCTCTTTCCAGAGTTCAGCAGGCTGAACCATCGGTAACAAAACCTCCTGCGCTCCGGCATTGTTCATTTCTTCTCGAATGATGTTTTCAACTTTGCGCAACACGCGAAGTCCCATGGGAAGCATGTCGTAGATACCGGCCGCAATTTGGCGAATCATTCCGGCGCGAAGCATCAGTTTATGGCTAGCAACCTCAGCGCCTTGAGGTGCCTCCTTAAGCGTAGGACAAAACAACTGGGAATATTTCATAGGCCGTTCTTATAGCCTGAAAAGCCTCGATTTTCCACGTTTCCTTATTCTCTACAAAACCGTTTCTTGATGTTAGGATAAGTGCGGTTTTTATGCTCAAAATCTCGCGATTGATCATTCTTTTCAGCCTCTTATGGTCGTTTGTCGTCCATGCTCAAACAGACATATCCAGCCAACCTTCCAAATCCTGGATTTGATCTATCAGTCCAGAAATTTCAAATTGTGGAAAATTCAAAATGAATTTCTGGATCGCCACAACCAAATCGAAGGCAGCCAGCTCTTCAAACAGATTATGTTTTTTGAAGGAGAGCTACGGATTGAATCAGATTCCACCGCTCTCGACAGCCCTTTTGCGAAAAATCCCACCGCAACCAACTTTCAACGACAAAGTGAAACATCCGTTTTACCTTATGGCCACCGAGCTTTCCCCGGGTCACTACACCAACGATTATTTCCTCTGCGATTTTTATCCAGACCCGGCTGAATGGTTCACGACTGCCAAATATTGCTTTGAGGGTTTGAAAAATGAACTTTCCCAGCCCAGCGAAAGATTCGTATTTCTTTCCAAAATTTCATATCAGCTTTTCTGGACGAGCTTCATCATGATTCTGTTCTTTGTCGCGCTCTATACTTTCAAGTTTTTGCCATTCACGACCCAATACTACTCTTCAGCGTTTTACTGGATCAGTCCTGTTTCTTATCTGTTTCTTCTGATTATCACTTCGCTGCTCATGCTTTTCACCTTCGGTTGGCTTTTCTTTTTCGCGTTTTTCTATTTGTTTTTCTGGCGCTTCCCCTCATGGAAGGAAAAAATTCTCCTTTTCTGCCTGGCCTGCATCATCATGATGATTCCCTTCACATTTTCAGCGCCTGCGTTGAGCAAGCAATTCCATGCGGGCATCAACTTCGATTTACTCAATGTGGATCAAACGCTTCAACCGGCAAAATACGAAGAGCGCATCGACAAAAACACCATGCTCGATCCGAAAAACCCGTACACGCACTTTGTCCTTGGTGTGCTTGCGAAAAAAGTCGGCAACCTGAGCGAAGCCAAACGTCATTTCGACATCAGCCATTCGATCAAATCGGACTTTCAGAAAACCAACTTGAACTTGGCCAATCTTCGTTACGAATCCGGTGATTCCAACGGGGCAAAAGAAGAATACAAACGACTCATCCATATCAATCCACAAATGCTGTCGCCGTATATCAACTTGAGCCAAATCTACACGCACGAATCCAGCTATCTTCAAGGCGAGGAATATCTCAACAAAGCCAAAGCGCTGAATCAAAACAACTTCAAAAAAGTGAGCCAAAAACTCCTTCAGCGCCAAGGCGAAGTGAAATTGATTTACGAAGAACTCGCTCCTGAAGATCTACATGACAGAATCTTCGAACGTGGTGAATTGTTCCGATTCAACTTTCAGCAATTCTTCAACAATTACTTTCCGAAATACTCCCCGATGATGTACTACGGCACGCTTTTGACCATGATGATCCTGGCCCTGATCTTTCAATTTTCCACCAACACCAGAAACTTTTATTTCCTGTATTTCAATCGTGAAAAAAATCTGGAAAAACTCACCCTAATTCAACTTCGCGATTATCCTCAGATATACCAAAAATTCGCCCGCAGCCTGGAAAACAGGGATCGACTGTACTTCCTGACCTCTATTCTTCTCCCCGGATTCAGGCCGTTTATGGAGGAGAAACTGTTCAAATCGGTGATCTATGTATTTTTGTTCACTATGTTCGTATCGGGCTATTTCATCGATCTTTCTTTTCCGAAAACCAGCGCCAATCTTCCGTGGCCGACCTTGAATGCCTGTATGGCGGGATTGGTGTTTATGATCAACTTCATTGATGTAAGGATCCATCATGGCAAAAAGAAGAGTTAAGAATAATTTCCGGAAATGGCTGCTCAAAAGCATTCCATTTTTCCTCATCGTCTTTTTTGTGTGCTTCAATATTTCATTTTTCGTCTTCAACTCTTCGACGTACGCAAAACGCGTGAATGACCCGGAATCCACTTTTCTGCAGAAATTTTCCAGCGAATCCAGCTTCACCTACGCAATGCGCATTCAAGAAAAGGAAACCATCAAGGAAATGCTCGAAATTTATCGTATGGAAAAGGACGATTATCCTCTCAAGCTCGAAAATGCGGTGGGTGAATTAAAAAACAAGAATTGGTTGTACACAAAGTCCGCAGACAGATATATTCTAGAGTATAAGGAATAGTAGAAGTTGATCAACGTCACGTTAATCCTACATAACACCGATTTTGCCCGAACTCTCTTCGGTGAGCACGACAAGCATATTGAAATTGTCGAAAAACATTTTGGCGTCGAAATCCAAATTCGCGGCACAGTCCTGACTTTCAAAGGCTCATCAAAAAGCGCTCGTTACGCACAATCTCTGATCAAACAGCTTTATCAACTCGTCGAAAAACATTTTCCGCTCAAAACCCAGGACGTTGAACTTGCTTGCCGTATGTTTTCGGAAAATCCGGACCAACCCATCTCTACCTATTTCCAACAATACTCTTCATCAAACAAAGAGCATCATGGCAGCTCTCATGCTCCCAGCAAAGGTCCTCAATCGGTTGTTCCAAAAACAGCGAATCAAAAAAAATACATGGAAGCCATCCAGAACAACGATGTTGTGTTCGGTTGGGGTTCTGCAGGATCTGGAAAAACTTATCTTGCGATGGCCATGGCTGTGCAGGCCCTGCTGGAACGTAAAGTTGATCGCATCGTTCTGACCCGTCCTGCTGTAGAAGCCGGAGAAAAACTTGGATTTTTGCCGGGTGACCTGGAAGAAAAAGTAAATCCTTACCTCCGCCCTCTGTTCGACGCGCTGTATGACATGGTAGATTTGGACCGAGCCGCGCGCATGATCGAAAAAGGAATCATCGAAATCGCGCCGATCGCCTTCATGCGCGGTCGTACGTTGAGCCACTCCTTCGTTATTCTCGATGAAGCGCAAAACACAACCACCGATCAAATGAAAATGTTCCTGACACGTCTGGGTTTCGATTCCAAAGCCGTCATCACAGGTGACATCACACAGGTCGATCTACCTTACGGAAAAACATCCGGATTGACCGATGCCATCAAGATCTTGGGTGGAATCGAAGGTATTGGTATGGTGGAATTCACGGAAAAAGACGTGGTTCGACATCCACTTGTACGCAAAATCATCGTCGCCTACGAAAAACACCTAGCCAAACAACGATGAACGTCATCACAGTGAAAGATGCAGCGGGTTACAAAACGCTTCGTCTCATCCTGATCCAAAAAACGCTTAAGTCAGCCCTGAAGAAAATGCGGATCGACAATGTGCACGTGGACGTGACACTGATCAATGATGCTGAGATGAAAAAGTTGAATCGTGTGTACCGCGGAAAAAACAAACCCACGGATGTTCTTTCCTTTGGGCAAAAAGACATGAAAATCGGCAAGCTTCGCGTACTGGGCGACATCATCATCGCCAAAGAAACCACCGCTAAACAAGCCAAAAAAATGAACCACCCCATCAACGATGAATATACGATGCTCGCAGTACATGGCCTTTTGCATCTTTTGGGATATGATCATGAAAGAAAGAAGGATGAACTGGTGATGTTCGCCCTTCAACGCAAATTACTAGATTATGCTCGCGCAAAATAAACTCACAATGGGCTTAATCGCCAGCGTGGTGATGTACACCG
>JAWKOB010000017.1:0-29021 GCA_041391405.1 Bdellovibrionota bacterium
TGGATGAGAAATTGAACCAGTCCAGCTAGCAATGTTCCCACAGACCATCCGATCACGGCATAATAAGGATCAAATGCAGCAAACCAAATGATCAACCCGAATGCAATCGATACCCAATTGAAAAAGACGGGAGCCAAGGCTGGAAGTGAGAATCGAGAGTAGGAGTTGTGAATGCCCATGAGAACGGAGGCAAGGCTCACAAACAGCAAAAATGGAGACATGATTTGTGTGAGCAGCACAGTGAGTTCTTTCTTGCCGTTGATGTCATCGAAGCCGGGTGCGATCAGTTGAACAATTTGTGGAGCAAATACGATCATCAACAGCGTTAGTGTGCCCACCACAACAAGAATCCAGGCAAAAACAATGCGTACCACTTCCCAGGCTGAGGTTTCGGATTCTTTGATGCGGGTGTGCGTGAAAGTGGGGACGAATGCGTTGGAAAGTGCGCCTTCAGCGAAAAGATCGCGAAGTAAATTCGGAATACGAAAGGCGATAATGAACGCATCCGCAAAAAAACCTGCGCCCATAAGTGCTGCAAACAATTGATCGCGGAGCAAGCCAAAAATGCGGCTTAGAAATGTAAGCCCGCTGATTTTCCCTGCATGTTTTGCAATGGCCATTGGTCACTAAAGTATCATCATTGTTTCGAGGCTTGAAACAAATCTATCGGGAAAGATATCGATTGATTCGTCGAATCAGGGAAGGTCCTTCGTAGATAAAACCTGTGTAAATTTGGATCAGATCCGCCCCCGCATGAAGTTTTTCAGCTGCATCTTGTTCGGAGTGAATTCCACCGACGCCAATAATTACGAAACTTTTGTTGGATTTTTGCGCCAGATATCGAATGACGTGTGTGGATCGATCGCACAGGGGTCTTCCACTCAGTCCGCCCATGCCCATTCTTTCGACTTTGGATGCCTCGGTATGCAGGTTTGTTCGAAGGATAGTTGTGTTCGTGGCGATGATACCGGAAATGCCCGTTGCACGAACGATCTCCACCACATCATCCAGTTGAGGATCTGTCATGTCTGGTGCGATTTTCAGAAGGATCGGTTTGGATTTTGGTTTGGTGCGGTTGATTTGTTGGAGTGCGGATAAAATTTCCAAAAGTGGTTTTTTATCCTGAAGTTCGCGAAGGTTCGGCGTATTTGGAGAGCTAACATTGACCACGAAATAATCCACAACATCGAAGAGCTCATTGAACCCAATTGTGTAATCTTGCACGGCATTTTCATTGGGCGTGTCTTTGTTCTTGCCAATATTGCCCCCGACGATGATCTTGGTTTTTTTAGATCGAAGTTTGTGGGCGATGGTTTTTGCACCGTCATTGTTGAATCCCATTCGATTGATCAAAGCTTGATCCTTTGGCAAACGAAACAGGCGCGGTCGCGGATTTCCAGATTGCGGCTTTGGGGTGACAGTTCCAATTTCGACAAAACCAAATCCAAAGTTGGATAATTCGTCGAACATTTCTGCGTTTTTATCAAAACCAGCCGCGAGTCCGACGGGGTTCGGAAATTTCAGTCCCATGACTTCGCGTTCAAGCGAAGGGGTAATTGTGCTGGAAGATCAGCCTTGTGAAAAAGAAAAACCTGGAATGTTGAGAAACAGCTTCAGCGAGGAAAATGCGAAATGATGAGCCGTTTCCGCATCCAAACAGAAGAGAAAAGGTTTGAGAAGTTTCTTGTAAATCATCTTTTCATGATCTTTTTATCTGCGGAATGATGAGGCCAGATCATTTGAAAAGCGGCAAATGCCCCAGACCGCCAAAGATTTCTGCGTGTTTTCTGACAAATAGGATATCTGAATCAGGGAATTCTTGGCATTCGGATTGCTAATTATGAAATGACTGATCGATCAATCATGAACAAAAAAAACTACATATGGGTGGCGTTGGGGTTGATTTTGTTTCAATCGTGTGGAACCGACAAAGTCATCTGCGATGGTCGCGTAGCCATCGAGGGAAAAGGAGTGATCCGTTTCTCGAAAAATGAAAAGCAGCTTCTTTGCGGCAACAAGGACATGAAGGAGTGGAGAAATGTTCCGCTTGCCCAAACCGAAATCACCATCAAGGAATTTCTCAAGGGGCGAGGATATTACAACAGCGTGTTCACGTTGCAGGAAAATGGTGAACAACTGCATGTTGATGCAGGCGTTCCTTACGTGGTCCAGGAGGTGAAATTTTTCGGTCAGCCGGAAGATTTCGATGATGTTCGATACATTGGTTGGAAAAATCGAGGGTTTACTCCCGGCACGCTGGACGATATTCAGGGATACACACTTCGTCGACTCAAAGAATTGGGTTATGCGTGCGCACAAGTGAAAATTCAGGCCATCATTGAAACGCAAGTTGTTCAAGTCCATATCAATCCTGAGAAAAGTATGTCTTTCCTGAAGTGACCTATGATTCTGAAGTCACGATCAAGCCAGAAGTGCTGGAGCGTTATTTCGCTTTTCATCCTGGAGATACATTCAATGAAAACTTGTTGTCATTGTCTTCCAGAAGAATCGAATCCGATGCAGTCGTATCCAAATCCAATTTTCTCACCGAGTGCGAGGAAGGAAAGCTCGTCATCAATCACCGCGTCAGCCAGGGCACAACCAAGCTCGTGCAATTGGGAGCAGGTGTGAGCACTGAAGAAATCCGATCTTCAAGGCGGGGTGGAAAGATTCCAACGTGGGGGACAACGCATCGATCTTGTTTGCAGATTTGTATGCTTCCCATCTTCGTCAGATTTTAACGTTGGGTTATGAGTGGCATGCCTTCGATGCCAATCGTTGGTACATGAAGCCACTCATTGAAGCCAAACGCATCGATGAAGTCGATCAGGAATATTACAACTTCACAGGTTCGTATTCGCTGGGAACCAAACGCGACTTCAGACCTTTCCATCTCGAGATTCTTTCCGGTCCTGCGGGCATGTTTGAAGATGCGCAAGAGGGTCCATCGATCGGTCAGAAACAATTCGCTCTTTGGCGCAACAGCATTATTTTGAACACGCATGATTACGAAGTGTTCATGAGCGACCCACGAAGGGGTGGAAGAATCGCGATCGAAAGCTCCTCGATCATTTGGGGTTCAGCCGGCAATGTAAATGCGCACTGGCTCAATATTTATGGAACCAAATTGTGGAACCTGTTCAATTTTGGTCCGCCCAAGTATGTGTTTGGCGTTCGTTTCGGTGCAGAATCGGTGATGACGACTGAAAATGGCGATATTCGCGGTTCATTGCCCCAATCTTTTTTCTCGTGGCTGGGTGGTGATATGAATTTGCGCGGATTCAGTCGTCGTGAAATTCCATTTGTATCGACAGGCGCGCAGTCGGCGGCGTATGCCAATTTTGAGATTCGTTTCGCATCGCTTTTGATGAGAGATCTGGATCCTTTTGTTTTCACTGATTTGGGCATGTATGGTCTGCCCAACTATAATTTCAATCATCGGGTATATTGGTCACCTGGTTTTGGTCTGCGATATCAATCTCCGATTGGTGTGGTTCGCGGAACGATGGCGCATGGATTTATCACCGGACCAGGCAATCCGGATCATGAACATTTTCAATTCTTCGTCAGTTTAGGAAGGGAATTTTAATGGGCATCTTGAAGAAAATTCTTGCCGGATTTGGACTGCTCATGCTTGCATTCATTGTGCTGATCATGCTTGTCTGGTTTTTCCCACAAATGGTGATCAACACCAAAACCGTAACATGGGCGGTGAAAAAACAGTCAGCGATTCAATTTGAACCGACTTTTCCAAATGATTTCGGTATTGACGTCAGAAATTCCCGCCTTGTCCGACAAAAAATCAGAATTCATGCTTCCAATTTTTGCATCAAAACCAAAGATGACAGTATGCGAGCATGCTTTGATGTATTTGATTTTTCGACCGCGCTGAACTTCCGAAGATTTTCATTGATGTTCGATTCAATTGGTCCAGTCAATATCGTTTCATCATCCATCGATTACAAATCTACCCAGGAAAATGAGCCCAAAAGCAAAAAGAAAAAAAGTAAAACGACGTATCCTGAGTTTTCAAAAAACTTTCAGCTGGAAGAGTTGCTGATTGTTGCCCCGAATATATCTGTCAATTCAGGAAAATCGAAAATGAAGGCGAATGTTGATCTTCAGGGCAAAGCAACTGATGATCAGCCCTATGCTCTGACGCTGAAAACGCGTGTCGATTCAAATCAAGATCCGAAAATCATCGATGTGAACCTTGCGGCGTCGATTGTTAAATCATCCAATTTCTTCGGATCCATTCAGGCACATGTCGGTAGCGACGGAAAAAAACCCAGCGTTGATTTGAATTCCAAATTCCAAGGAGATCTAACCAAAGGTGTGGGCAGTTCAGATGGAAGTCTGCGAATCGTTGATCTAACCTCGATGGTTCCATTGATCGACGTTCACAAATTCAAAATCATCAAGGATGAAAAGTTATCCGTCGAATCGGATTTCAAACTTGAGTTGATGGTGGGGCATCTCAATGAACCTCGAAAGTCCGCGCTTCCACCGCCGAAATTTGCGACCAAATTTGAAGGGCGAGCTGTTGCGGAACAGTCTGGAAAGCAGCCCGTACATTTCGACATCAAGATCAATCCTTCCAGGCAATATGGTTTGGTGGCGCAAGCCAAAGCCAAAGGACAGTACAATTTGAAAAAATCCACGTTGGATTTGGAAACCTTGCTGCTTGAATTGAAAATCGACGATTTTGCTGAAACCGTACGCGGCCTGAAAAATACTCAAATGGCGATTCCTGCTCCCCTCAATGACCTTCGCGGAAAGATCCATCTGCTGATCGGCTCAGAGAAATTGGAACAAGTGAAAAAAGGTCATTATCTGATTCCAATCGATTTCGGAACGGATCTGACGTCGACCAGGCAGAGTTTGGTTGTTGATGCCAAAGGGGAAGCAAAAATTCAGCCGACACCATTCGACGGCGAATTGAATTTGGATGTCAATTTGAACGATATTGCGATTCAACTTCCTGATTTCGATCCGATCAGCAAATTTCCGACGGTGGTGGGTGACAGTCGCTTCGTAACCAAGAAAGAAAAAGTGAAGACCAAGGATGTCTTCAAAGAGGAAAAAAATGAAGCTTCGAATTTTGCAATGAATATCAATGTGGATACGCCAAATAAACCAATTCGCATTCTATATAAACTTTTTAAACCTTCCGCGATGTTCAGGTTCAAAACGTCGATCAAAAATCAAACGAGTGATTTCAAGGTCACGGCAGAGCCATTTGATGTTTCGTATTTAAAACGAACCGCCAGGTTGGAACGTCTCAAGATCACCGACGATGAAAAAGCCCAAAGCATCAAACTCGATGGAAGATTTTCGATCAAAAAGGCCGATTACATGATCTATGTCGATATTCAGCAAGAAGCGAAAAAATCCTACGTCACACTTTTCTTCGAACCACCACTCTCAGAAGACGACATCGTCTCATTGATTCTGTTCAATGAGCTGGCCAATCTGGATTCAACCTCCAACGATTCAGTTCAAGACACGCAGGCGGCCATGACCAAAAAAACCATCGGCTTTTTGTCTTTCTTCGTGCTGGCTTCCACGCCGATCAAGCGTCAACTACGATCCACCACGCAGCAGTATTCGGCTCGAGTGAAACTTCCCGGAGGATTTACGGGAACAGTGGGAAGCGATTGGGAAAACTCACAGCAAGTCGGACTGCGTAGAAGACTTGGCGGAAAATTCGTAATTTCAGCGGGTGTGGGCACAGATAGCGAAGGAGATCAGCGTCAGGAAACCATGAGTCGAATGGTATCACCGATATTAAAAGTTGATTGATCTTGGAAAACATGTTCATGTGACCGGAACTGTGGGTGCGGTAAAAAACAACATGAATATTCTTTTTATGTGTGTAGCCAATTCAGCTCGAAGTCAATTGGCTGAAGGCTTGGCGAAAAAGATATTTCCCAATGCCAAGATTGAAAGCGCTGGTTCAAATCCTGGAAAATTGAATCCTTATGCCGTTACGGTGATGAAGGAGGCTGGAATCGATATTTTCAAACCAATATTCCAAGCCTGTGGATGAATTATCGCCGGATTTTACTCGTGAATTGGACTACGTCATCACATTATGCGCCGAAGAAGTATGTCCATCCATCATTTCAAAGGCTAAAAAATTTCATTGGCCATTTCCTGATCCTGCAACCCAGAAAAAATTTCAGAAAGAAATGCTGCAGCGATTTCGAAGCGCAAGAGACTTCATTCAACAAAAAATTCTACAATTCCAACAGGAGCCGGTTTTATTGCTGTGGGGCTTGCTTGCATTTTTAGCGACAAAAACTTTCAGAACTGGGTCTCTAAACCCCAGTAAATCAAGAGGTTATGTCAGGGTGATTCGGACCTTGACACTCTGAAGGGGAGGTATCTATATATCTTGCAGCTCTTTTGAGTTCAGAAATTTGTCTGAATTCTTTGGTGCGGGGTATTGATCGCAGGCAATGACAATGCAAATGCGAAGCATTTGCTGCCGAGAACCCAGCCTGGCTTGCCAGGATGCGACTCACGCGATACATACAGGCACAGTTTTTTTGTAACTAGGAATCTTCCTAATTACTTTGGTGCGGGGTGGAGCAGCCTGGTAGCTCGTCAGGCTCATAACCCGAAGGTCGTTGGTTCAAATCCAGCCCCCGCTACCAATTCTTTAATTAAATCAATAAGTTATATTATAGTTGGTTTTCCTAAGATTTGGTTTGGTCACTTTTTGGGCCAAAAACTTCTTCCACCAAAAAGTGCACTAAGAATTCGGTATTAGGGACTTTCCCTCTTGTCTACATTAGAGCAAGATGGCAAAGCCATTCAAAATAGGAAATAAATTTCGAGTACGCACAGTTGTAAATGGACAACGTATCAGTGAGTACCATTCAACTCATGATGAAGCTGTAATTGCGTTGAAAAAATATGAATTGGAAAATTTACAATTCAAAAAAGGTTTCAAAAATTTTCCGACGTACAACAAGCTAACATTCTTGGATTTGGTAGAAAGATGGAAGAAACATCACCTTCCAAACAAAAGAAGACCCAAAAATGACCTATCTATTCTAAATAGGTATTTGCTAGGCTTTTTAAGGATTTTCAAATTAGAGACATCAACGTATTGAGTATCGAAAATTTCAAGCTGATCATCAATCATTTAAAACCCAAAACTCAATACAACATTTTGGCGTTGTTAAGATCATTACTAAATTATGCCTACAGTCATGAGTGGTTGGATCGAGTTCCTAAAATTAAGATGCCCAGAATTCAGATTTTGGATTCTAGATATGCCTATCTGAAAACGGATTGGGAAATTGAAAGTTTTCTGATTGGCTGTAAATCAGTTAATCATCAACTCTTTGTTCTTTGCGCAACTGCAATCAATACAGGCATGCGCCAGGTGAGTTGGCTGGATTGAAATGGGAAGATATTGATTTTAAAAGCAACAAATAACCATCAAACGAGTTTCGATGGCCCAACCAAAAATGGGAAAATTCGATATGTCCCGATTCTAAATAATTTACTTCCAATTTTGGAAGCCTGGAGACTCAAAATCCATTGGAATGTGTTTTTGAGAAATGAAATTGGCAATCCTCTTTCATCGTGCCAACGAATATTTCAAGAAACATTTAAGCAAGCATTAGATCAAGCTGGTTTTAAAAGCGTAATAACTCCAAACATTACATTGTTTTTCACGACCTTCGCCATACCTTTGCAAGCCATTGGATGATGAAAGGCGGAGATATTTACAAACTCAAAATATCTTGGGTCACTCAACATCACAATGACAAAGATATGCTCATCTTGCACCCGAAGTTTACCAAGAAGATTTGGACATTTTTAATAATAACAAAAATGAAGGAGTAAAATATGATGAACAAAAGTCAAAAATATCTAACTTATACTCAGGTTAGTGAGTATCTAAATTTACCAATAGGAACCGTTTATTATTTGGTTCATAAAAAAAGTATTCCTCATGTGCGATTAGGTAAAGCTAGTTCGGTTCGATATTTCGGAAATCCAATCTTGGATAGATACATCCAAACAGGTTTGATTATGCAGTGGTTTAAGCATCCTTCGGATGCCAATTTTGATCCAATAATCGTAGAAAATTCGTCATCGGTGGGGACGAGATGGGGTAGCCCGATTATGGGAGATCATGGAAATTATATGTCGTGATATGGACTATCATACTGATAAATGCTCGGTGTCATTACCTGACAGATGCTGGAAAGATCGTTTAGGATTTTATAAACCAAGGGACTTTTAAATTATGTTCAATTTTTATCTGATGTCGGCGTTATTTCCTTCGAATGTGTTTCAAATGAAGACCCAAAATCCGGCCAATCTATAACTATTCTTTGTCCTAAGTTATTGGAATTACGAGATAAGCGAGGCACGAATCGTGTGCGAAAAAAAGTACAAGAAGGAGAAGGAGATTTAGAAGTAGATAAAACGCAAAAAAATGGAAGGCATGAAGAATGTGAACAAGAATGGTTCAAAATTAACGAACATATTCTACGAAAGGGAACAGGAGTAAAAATTGAAAATATTTCACCGATGTCTAGGAAGGTTCTCTCTAAAATAGGTGGAATTTCACGTCTTGGATTGGCAAAGTCGGACCAATTGCCTTTTCTTAAGCGTGAATTTAAAGATGCCTTTTCAAGAGATTAAGAACATAGGTACATTACCTGAGAACAGGTGAAAAACAGGCTTTAGTGCGAAGTTAGTGCGATGAATAGAGCGAAGATGAAGCGATAAAACAACATTTCACACCTGCTAACAGGAAAATAACAGGAGATAAAGTGTAATAATTAAGAGTCAATTCTACGTTAGAATTTTACAAAAGACTCAACAGCCTGACTATGAATAAAACCCATATTCACGTTCCTGATTTTTCTCTTTTGCTTTGCTTTAATGATTTCATAAATAGTACGGGTATTTGAATCTATCTTCGTTCCACTTTTACCAGCATGTTGACATTTATTTCAATGTCCTTAATGTCACGATTTCCCTCATTGCTGATTAAAAAATCAGCTTCCATGACGCTTCCAAAACCACCTTTGCTCCATTCAAAACTAACAAGGTTCACTTGTTCAAGTGCCAATTCTTTCGGAGATTTTGTTTTGGCAACAGGAGGTTTATTTTCAGAAGAGGCGACCAGATAAACAATATAAAATACGAAAATTAGTGCGATGATAGTGCCATAACCCACATTTTGAGGGACTGGTGCGCCACAATTGGGGCAGGTTTTTGCTTTTGAACTAACTTCTTTTTTGCATTCCTTACAGATTTTCAGAGCCATAGATTTCCTTTTAGAGACTATTGAGCCTCCGATTTGCGAACAAAATTTCTAAATTCATCGGTTTTAAAAAATGTATAAAGATAATCCTGAACAGATGGCATAAAGGCATTCACAGCATTATTACAAGCCGTAACAGCTACAAAGCCGCCTTCAAATTTATGCTCTATTGAGACAGGCACTTTTGTACCTTCCAGATCAAATGTGCCTTCAATAATCCATTTTGGACTACTTACTGTACTGAAACTGATGTTTTTAACATGAGCATTGATTACCTTTGACGAATCTTTTGAGTAGAGATTAGCCAATGACAATTCATCAATAAGAGCCTTCCTGATCACCTCATATGGTTTTTCCTTTTCGGGCATATTAATAGCCCCAACCATGCGGCATGATTTTGGAGACTTAGCATCATAATCAGCTGTAAACTCAGCGACACTAACTTTAGTTTTCGTATCTTCGCCAACATCTTTCAACAACAAACTGTTCTGGGGATAAGGTGAGTAACGACTCATAATCATTCCACATGAGCTCAAATTAATTACTAAGGTTATTAAAAACAAAATAAACAAACATGATTTTCTAGTCATTGATTCTCCTCACGTTCTACTTACCCGATTTTAATATAACGTGAACTAAATAGTGCGTATCTTAAAATTATCGCGTCTTACATAATTCGTATGTGGGTGATAAAGAATACAGTTTGGTTCTTAAAGATTTGTCTAAGAAAATCAAATCGTTACGCGAGAAAAAGGGCCTGACCCAAGAAAAAATGAAGGATTTTGGATTTAATTACAGACATTATCAAAAATTGGAAAGTGGGACATACAGTCCATCTTTCTACACCCTTTTCAGACTGGCAAAAGCATTCAAAGTCTCATTGAAGGATTTTTTCTAAGATTTTTTGAATTTTCTTCTATTTAAACGTTCTTGTACCAAATCCAAACTTGCGTTTGATAGTTTGTTCTTTATTTTTTTAGGTACAGTTTTAAATACTCTCTGGCTATTTTCAGCGAAGGATTTTCGCTTACTAACTCCATTAAACTCTAAAAAATCATCGTAGAACGTCAAAAAGGTTCTTTGATAATTAGGGTTAGAGGGATTAAACAACCACAAATTATTGTATAGAATTCTTTTTACATCTTCTGATTGGTAAATCCCTCTTTTATCTATTTTGATAACTTTATTAATTCGTGCAATTTTTCTTTCAGATCGATCTGTATTGATCAGAGCGTTTGGAATTAGCCTTCCTATGATTTTGTGACAAAAATCATTAAAAACTGATCTTGATTTATCACGATTTGATTTTGCTCTGTCTTGTTTATATTCGTCTATAACACTGCTGATTTTTGAGTCATACCAAACATCAAAATCTTTATCTGGCCGATATTGAAAAAAATAAGGTGATAGCAAGTTTTTGACTTGATCATGGGAAGCCGTCTTATAACTCGTATGTGAAAATAGCTTACGCAAATTTATTACGAGTGATGTCACGCGGTAACTAATTTGTTCGTTGGCAATCTCCGCATAGAATTCTTGCAAAATATTCAAAAGAACAGGGATTCTGTTTTTGAGATTTTTTATACGCTGCTTTGTTTGCTCAACATAGTAAGAACCTAGAATATCCTTGGCATCTTCGCGTGCCTGCTTGTTCTTTATATTACTAAATTTCTTCTGGTGAACATTTAATAAAGTATAGAGAGTCAAAACGTGCCTAAAAACTTCGTCATCGCTAAGTTTAAAATTTTCAATTAGGTCGTTTCTTTTTCTGGCCATATTTTTTCTCAAAAATCTTTTTTTGAGTATCGCTAACAGGTTCCATATTTAGATATAGTTGCTGAGTGATGTCACATAAATCATTGAGCGAAGTTATATAGATGTTGGATTTTGAAAATTTTTCAAATTTTCCTCCCTTATTTTTCCAACAATTAGGAACTGGTCTTTCGCTAAATAGTTCATTTGCTGTTAGAATCAGAACAGGGTTTTTCCATTTTTTATCTGAAACCAGATTTCTTCCTTTTTGAGCGATTTTTTTTAATTGTTTGATTTCTCCAGGTTTTAATTCATTTCGTAATGTAGCAAATGTAATCACTGCGGTAGGAAAATGCTCTGCCAACCATTTTGCTCTTTGAAAGTCATCATTTTTAAATTCTTGATTACTTTTACACTCGCACAGAATTAAATCAGCATCTGATTGGTTTAGAAAGCTAGATTTTTTCCAAATCAACAAATCAATTTCCTTTCGAGTATTTGATTTTTCCAAGTTAATTCCTGGCACCCAAATTGAATCTTCAAGTCTATTAAAATTATGAGTTAAAAATTTAAGTAATAAAAGTACGCAATAATTTCCTGAAGACTCTTCTGATGATGAAAATGGACCATTTGCTTTATAAAACCATTTGGCATCATTTGTGGGTGAATGAGACGGGAATGGAAACTTTTTTTCGCAACGTTCACATAAAAGATGATCAGATAAAATTTTTAATGAAAACCAATTTGAAAAATTACAATGAGGACAAGTTATTTTTAACCCTGCTTTTAAAATTGATTTATTAAAAAATAATTCTAGGTGACGTTTCGCAACCTCCAAATTATTTCTATTTGTACGTTTTAAAGTTCCGAGCCATTCTTCTGATGAAGATGTATTTTTTCTTAATAAATTAATTATCTTTTGGTCATCAATTATCCTAATGCCGTTCATGCCGCCCAATGATCGGAACATTTCAAATGCGAGTCTGCCTGGCTGAGATACTTCGGATTCAATATAATTTTTCTGAAGCCAAAATTTTATCGTTTCGGTTCCGTCAGGTAAATTCCAGTAGACTCTATTACTAAAACCGCCACCACGAACTGTTATACCTTCAGTTGTTGATGTTAATGGTTCTTCATACGATGCATGCAACAGTTGATTAATTTCCAGTAAATCTGGAGGGAAAAAACTAGAGATATTTTTGTCCGAATTATTGTTTTTAAATGTTATTGAATTTGCCCAACTTGGGGCCGTTATCGCATGTCTGTTTTCATGAAATTCTGGAGCTAATAAATTAAAAGCGATGAAACTTCTCTTAGTTGGGATTTCCTCTGTATTTTGACTTGCTATAATTGTACTACGGTTTCCATGATCATATTCTCTTGTCGTGGTATTCCATACGCGCGGATACCAATTTTGGTAAGAAAGACCAGCGGGGAGCAATTTGGAAATACTTTCAAATTCATTTTTATCCACTGATCTAGCCTTCATAATTGAAATAGGACGCGAAGCCTGAGGATGTTTTTTATCGCCTTGCCTATCAATTATAAATTTAGAAATTACTGTCTTAGATGTTTCTAGCCATGCAATTGGAACGGGGATTACTTTCCAACCTAATGCACGCAAATTCCAGAAGTCTACTAAGTCTTCCGGAGATTTATGATTCATAATAAATATAGAAAACCGTGAAAAATTATAACTTCTGCGGACAGTCAAATCCCACAAAGTTATTTTAAGTGGATTAATATTATTATTTCCGACTATAAGATCAAAAAAATTCTGCGAGTTAATTACGGTTTCTTTTGCATCAAAAACTTCTTTGAAATTATCCGACGTTATTTGTGAATGTTCATTGTTTGAAAATTGCCCGAAACAACAAGCTATAAATAATTTATCGTCATTTGATTCGGGAATAGGTAGAAAAAAATTTGGTTTTCGTCGTAAAACATACTTGAACTCTTTTTCATAAAGATATTCATATAAATGATTAATATCGACGCTATAATGACAGCATTGGCCATTGCGGTGCTCTGGTAAGATTTCATTTCTTTTTATGACAAATCTTTCTTTGTCATCAATTTTTTTGTCAGATTGCTCTGCAGACGAGACTGCTAAGTAATCAGGTTCAAAAGCATCAAAATATCCATCAAATATTTCTTTGGAGCTGGGTGCCTGCAAGAATGGCATGTCTTTCTTCCACCAAGTGGGTGTTCTATTAAAAAAGGGCATTAAGGGATTAAAAATACCTCCCCAAACACGAGTCGATATTTCAAAAAATTCCAAAAGAGATTTCTTATTTTTATAATCTGTTAAAAAACCAATTCGTAGTGGTCGAAGATTTTTTGTTACTGATAAGGTAATGCTGTCATCGCTCATATTGGGCCATTTTTGGGCCAAATTTCTCAAAGATTGACAAGGAAGGCAAGAGCAATCAAAAGTTGATATAAGGAGATGATATGCCTAGATATAGAATCGGTAATGCCTATTATAACGAGAAGGAATACGCCGAGGCAAAAAGTAGCCAACGCAAGCTTCTTTTTACGCTGCTAGGGTTAAGCCTTGGTTTTTGGATTCCATTTCACTATCTCAAGCCCTATATCTCCAAAATGTTCAATTATCCAGTCAGTATTTTGATAGCAATTGTCATCACATATTTACTAGTGAAGTTTGAAAAGGCGATTCACAGCATTTTTGAATGGGCAATCATTTTAGGTTTTGCCGGATTATTTGTTTGGGGCATATATTACATATCGAAGTAAGAGTTACTACTTGCCAAGTCTTTTTGATCTTAGTTTTTCACTTTTGAGATTCTCATTACGTCTTTTTTGTCGAGCATTCGTCATATCTTGCGCACTCAATCCAAGAGCCTTCCCGAACTCTCTGACGCTCTTATATACGTTCAGTCTGCTTCTCATACTTAAGCTGCCAAATTGAATTCAATTCCTTCATATTTAGAAACAGGGACAAGGTTTTTGGAACCGCGCTTTTCGATTTCAATAAGTCCAAGATCAGCCAAGAACATCACATCCGAATAAACGTTTTTAAAATCTTTCTTCAAAGATTTGGCTAGTCCAGAGATCGACAAAGGTTTGACCTTGGAAAGCTTGGATAAAATTTCCAGTCGTGCGGGTGAAAAAACCCGAGCCAATACTTCCCAACTTGAAACGGTAATAACTTCCTCATTTTTTTTGGATGACTTAGAGGCAGATTTAGACTTCATGGCTTTTAACCATCGTTTCTGGGTTTTATCGAATGACTCAACCACAATTTTTATTTTTTTTACTTTCATAAATCGAAACCTGCCTTTCTTACAAAATCAAAAAAGTCCCCAAGCAACTGCTCATCGGATTGGTAGTCATAAACAACTTCCGTTTCACCCATATGTAGATGCGGTCCTTTGGGGTGGTGGTTATCAATCCCAACAACAACCTTTCGGTTAGAAACCAAGAATAAGGAGAATTTCCGGCCATCAGGGTAATTGGGTGTTTTTGGAAACTTCCACACTTTGATTTCAATGGTTCCCAGTTCACCCGTGGTTCGATGCGCCACAATTCGCTTTTCTCGAAACAGAGGTATCGCCTTCATGATCTATGGTATATCAACCATAATCCAAAAGTCAATGTGCAAAAACAGTAGAAAATCTGGGCCAGTTTGGGCCAAACCTTTCAAGCATATAGGCGGTTTGACTTGGTCGATCCGTTTGTGGGACAATGGAGAAGGTGGTCAAAAAGTCATTCATATTCTTTTTAATGTTTGGGATGGTTTTTAGTGCGTTTACCTGCCTTTGTTCTCACGAAAAACCAGCACAAACAGCAACTTCCCACGCTTGCCATGAACATGCGCAAGAATCTCAAAATTCAACACCAGCCAAGGATTGCTGTTGCCTAGACAAACAAAATGTTAGTGAAGTCAATGAACCTTATACTTTCATTGGTGCCGACCGATTGTTGGCTTATCCGCGGGTTTCTGTTTCGCTGGAATTGGCTCAACCCGTGGTTGTCACGTTTAAATTAAGTCGCAATTTCCACCCACCTACTGCCAAGCTTCCGATTTATTTTTCCAAACATTCATTTCTGATCTAGCCAATCCATTTGCAATCGATCGATTGCGTTGTTGTCGTTTGTTTACAATCAAGAATTAAAAACCTTACGGAGGTTTCATGATTTCTAGAATTGCATTTTGGATGCTTTGGTTGGTGTGGATTGGGTCATCCTATGCCCATCCCGTAGCTTATGCAGGCTCAGTGATGTTTGAATCCTACAACACGCCGGATATGAGTGAAAATAATGTCATTTACTCTCCTCGCCCTTGGTTGAGTGTAGGAGTGCAGAATTTTCATTTTGATGGTGCTCTACTGGATGAAAATGCTCTTTATCCCAGAGTTGCTTTCTTGAAACGATGGAACCGAATGGATTGGCAAACCAATTTGTACGCGTGGGGTGGAGTTGGGTGGGCAAGATTGGGGAGCAATGATGATCTAAGTTTCCTTGGTGGTGCGCAGTTGGATTCTGAATCTAGGCGTTGGTATTTCGCCACGCAACTTGTAACTCTTCAACATCAAAGTTTGAAGGATGTGTGGATGAGTCGAAGTGGTGTCGGCGTTGCCCCTTATCTTGCCAATTCAGGTGAGTTACAAGGATTTTTGATTGTGCAGGCGTTTTATAACTCAATCGACAATGAACCGTGGATCATCGGACCGATGATTCGCATGTTTTATAAATCCATATTTTTGGAAGTGGGCTCTGGATACAAAGGGCAACTGCTTCTGAATTTTATGGCTAGTTTTTAATGAATAAGGAGAGTCTATGAAAAAATATATCGCAATTTTGTTTGTTTTAATTGTAATGCCAATGTCTGTTTGGGCAGAAGCTTACACTTTAACAGTGGAAGGTTTGGTGTGTGATTTTTGTGCACAGGGCATTGAGAAAAAACTGGGCAAAGAGTTCAAAGATCAAAAAATCAAGGACATCAAAGTCGATCTTAACAACAAAACGGTTACATTTGATGCTGATAAAATTGATCAGGAAAAACTCAAGGAGTTGATCAAGTCTGCGGGGTACAACCTGAAGGCCATTGATATAAAACAAGCTGCGACTGAAACAGTCAATATGGAGAAAAAATGAAAAGAGTCATTTCATTTTTAACCTTGTTTGCATCAACTGGAACGCTCATTTGTTGTGCAATTCCTGCCCTGTTGGTTATTCTCGGGGCGGGAGCTGCACTCGCTGGTGCGATTTCCACTTTTCCGCAATTGATTTGGCTATCTGCGCATAAACTGTGGATTTTTGGCATGGGTGGAGTCTTGATTGCTTTGAGCCTTGTGAGTCATGGGTATTCGCAAGCACAAAGTTGCCCCGTGGATGGTCAAAAGGAAAATTGTGAAACGACCAAAAAAACATCCAATTGGCTTCTATGGGTTTCGGTGGGATTGTATTTGGTGGGATTTACGGTGACGTTTATTTTACCTAAAATAATCTAGGATTTTGAATTTAACTTGGAGGAAATATGAAACTAGCTTTGATTATTCAATCGGATGATGCAGAAACAGTGTGGAATGTGTTTCGATTGGGTTGTTTTGCCTTAAAAGAAAAAGATCATGTGACGGCATTTTTGTTAGCTAAAGGTGTGGATGTTGAAAAATTAGATACAGATAAATTTAAAGTGACCGAACAAATGCAAGCCTTCGTAGATGCTGGGGTAAGATCCTGGCTTGCGGCACGTGCCTTCAAATTCGTCAAAAGAAGGTTCTGAGATGTGTCCACTTTCAACCATGAAAGATTTGTACGAACTTGTTCGGGATTCAGATCGCGTTGTTTCGTTTTGATTTTCTGGGCCAGTTTTGGGCCAAAAATCCCAAAGGTTGACAAGGTCACAAAGTTGTATCATCGTGAGAGTCAGTAAAATCAAGGTTTTACAATGACAAAAACAACAACAAGAGAGAGAAATACCCCTCATAACCCGAAGGTCGTAGGTTCAAATCCTGCCCCCGCTACCAACATGCGAAGCATTTACCGATATCTGATATCAAGATATCGGATATCAGATATCAGTACTGAATTTCAGAAATCTGAGAACTTTCATTTCATCTAAAAATTGGCAGTAGCTGTTATTTTTGCAGCCTCGTCAGGTTGCTGCCCGCTGGTGCGGGCGGGCGATGCATCCGCATCGCAGGGTAATTTATTGGGTCACTTGGGAAGGTATTTCTTGATTTATTTTGCTTTGTAGGAGTTTTTCTTCGGAATTTTGAGATGTTTGATCGTCTGATGGTGCCGCTGATGTGTCTGAAGGGTAAGGCTCAGCTGTCGATTGTGGTTTTTGATTTGTTATTTTTTTTTAAAAATGAACTCACTCAATGGTTTTTGGGATCCATTATTGGATACATTAGCCTCATGTTCAGTAATCGTATTTGTTGGAGAACCTTGAACTGCTCGCGGGGCGCATTAATGTCCGCATATACCAAACTTGTGAATAGAAGTGCAAAAACAGTGAGTATGGATTTATTCAGACCACTTTTTACGCCTTAGATCTAAATTATTCAAGCGATAAGTTTTGATTGGCTTTAGCTAATTTGTGTACAACAAACTGTGGACTTTATGTTAGTTCGGTATGGTCGATGAAAAATTTTATTAAAAAGTTTAGACATAAACCTGTAGCTGCTAAACCAGGTGAAATTAACTATGTCATTTTTGATCGATTTACACTGGTTCATTTTCTAATTGGCTGTGTTTACGCATATTGTAGATTGAAATTTTGGGCAGTATTGGCGCTAGCAATCATCTGGGAACTGGTTGAAAATCCATTAAAAGCTGCTTTTCCATCGCTTTTCCCCGTGGAACAGCTGACAGTATGCGTAATCTTTTGGGAGATATTGTTGCGGTTATGCTCGGGTGGGCAGTTGTGATGTTTTTGAGATCGAAATTATAAAACATGATGTATATCAGTTGAGATTGAAGAAAGTGTGGGAGTAACATGGGTATGATGCATAAAAAAATATTCTTATCATTGATTGCGGTTTCGGGATTTGCGTTTGCTCAGTCTCCAAATCAAGAGGTTCCCGCTACGATGGTTCAATTCTGGATGAGATCGAAAACCTCCAGCCTTTTATGGTTTCTGAAAGACGATTCTCGGCAGCGGAAAACAAATTCAATATTCAGACACGTCTTGATCATCTGTCTGAAATCTCAAAAGATTGTCTCATGAGTCGAGATTGCAGAACCCGTTTTCGCGATGACTTGAGCTTTTGCCGAAGCATATGGATGAGCTAAAGGACTCGTACAAGACAGGAAATAAAGAATACGCCCGAATGATGCTCAATGCTACGTTAGATGGATGTTCTTCTTGTCATAGTCAAATGAAAGCAAAACATGCGCATCTGTGGAAATTTTCCCCGGACTCAGTCAAAGGTAGTCCTTTTGAAAAAGCGGAGTTTTTATTTGCTGTAAGGCAATATGGATGAAGCTTACTTGCGTTATCAAAAAGTAATTCAGGATTTTAAGCCGACGTCGATTGGTTTATTAACCAGGAGGTTCAAGAAGCCTTGTTTAAAAAGTTAAATATTCTGGTTCGTTCGAGACGTGATTTGGCAGAAGCCCGTAAAGAAATAGAAAATGACATTGGTAAGCCGGGGTTGCCGGAACCAACCAAAACCATTCTGAGAAGCAATTTGGTTTCTGTTAAAGAATTGCAAAAAATCAAGGTTCCAAATTTGAAGACATCAAAAAGCAAAGATATAGAAGCATTTGCTGCGCAAAGTTTAGGTATGGCAACAAATATGGGTTGGATGGGAGGTAAAAATTTTGTCCCCCAGCTTTATGTTTCAGGTGTTCTGTATGAATATGTTCAGACACATCCAATTTCAGAAATTGGACCCGGTATTTATTATTGGTTGGCTAAATGTGAAAATAAAATTTCGAGGAGTTATTTTTTCCCGATTTCTGAGTTTTATCTCAAGGAATGCATTGAAAGATATCCACTTTCATTTGAAGCAAAACTTTGCTTCAATGAGCTCGAAAGCATGACTATTGAAAATCTGGCTATGAAACCAAGAAACTAATTCAAGCAAAGTTTTTTAAGCTAATCCTGGTAGATACATCGGCGTTATTTGTAGACTCAAAGCCAGCACTGTGTCAAAACGCACATCAAATGGCAATGCTCATATCCGCCCATAAAATATCCAAGAATTTCGGATTTAAACCGCTTTTTTCAGATCTGACATTTACTGTCGAAGAGGGGGATCGCATTGGTTTGATTGGCCCCAATGGCGCAGGCAAATCCACACTTTTGAAAATTCTCGCCGGTGAAATGGAGCAAACTTCCGGGGATCTTTCCCGAAAGTCCGGCACGCGTATTGGAAAATTGGAACAATCCCCCCAATTCACTGAGGGCAAAACCATTTTTGAAAGCATCATGGAAGGCGCGCATGACCCCGATGACTGGGAGCCCCAAGCGCTGGCCTATGAATACATGTCCAAGTTGCATTTAAGCAATTTTCCTGAGGATATCAAAATCGAAAGTTTGTCGGGTGGTTGGAAAAAACGCGTGGCTCTGGCGCGTGAGCTGATCAAAAAACCTGATTTGCTTCTGCTGGATGAGCCCACCAACCATATGGATGTGGAAAGCATTGCCTGGCTCGAGGACTTTCTCACCGATGCGCCGTTTGCGCTGGTCACCATCACCCACGATCGTCTTTTTTTGCAGCGTGTGGCCAACCGCATTTTGGAAATAGATCCACGACATGCCGGGGGTCTTCTGAATGTCGATGGAGATTATGCGAAATATACCGAGGTGCGTGAACAATTGATCCTTGCGCAGGAAAATCGCGAGATCGTTCTGAAAAACACACTTCGACGGGAAACCCAGTGGCTACGCCAAGGTGCAAAGGCTCGTACCACCAAACAACAAGCGCGTATCAAAAAAGCCGGAGAGCTCAAAGAGCAAGTCGAGGCGCTTGAAGTCAGGAACGTGCAGCGCACGGCGCGATTGCAATTCGTTCAGTCCGATCGCAATCCCAAAATTCTGATTAACGCTGAAAATGTTTCCAAATCCTATGGTGATCATGAAATTTTTTCCAATCTGGATTTGATGATCACACCCGGAACGCGCGTCGGACTTTTGGGAAGAAATGGTGCGGGGAAATCCACGCTGATTCGAACCTTGATGGGGCTGGAAGAGCCAACTTCCGGAAAAGTTTCGCGCGCGGATCAGCTGCGCGTGGCGTATTTCGACCAAACGCGCGATGCGCTGGACCCGGATGCAACCTTGATGAAGACGCTGTGTCCGGAAGGAGACTATGTCGAATTCAACGGACAATCCGTTCACATTCGCAGTTACCTCGACCGTTTTTTGTTCACGCCTCAGCAAATGCAAATGACCGTTGGAAAAATGTCCGGTGGTGAACAGAGCCGTCTATTGGTTGCTCGTTTGATGCTTTCACCAGCGAATGTTTTGGTTTTGGATGAACCGACCAACGATTTGGACATCGCCACACTCAGTGTGCTTGAAGAATGTCTTGTGAATTTCAACGGAGCGATCATTTTGGTCACGCACGATCGTTATTTCTTGGATCAAGTCGCCAACCAATTGATTGCTTTTCCTCCGGAAAAGGCAAAGAGTAAAAAGCTGGTTTCTTTTGCGAGTTTTCTGCAATGGGAAGAGTGGGAACCGGAGCTTGAATCTGAAGAAAAGAAAACTCAGGTTTCGACTGAGAAGAAAAAAGAAAAACTCAGTTACAAAGAACAGTTTGAATTGGACAATATGGAAGCCACCATTCATGAGCTTGAAGCTCAAATTGAAAAGCTCAATGCAGAAAGCGCATTGCATGCCAGCGATGCTGCAAAACTTATTGAGATCACTACAGAAATCGGCAAAGTTCAAAGAGATATTGAAGCTAAATATGCGCGATGGTCGGAACTGGAAGCCAAAAAATAGAGGCTTGCGACGCTTGATATGGTGTGTTACTGCTTTGCGTAACGAGGGAGCATCATGAAAAAAGCATTTTCAGTATTTTTGATTCTAACCGGGTTTGTTCTTCTTTCCTGCGGCGGTGGGGACACCATCACGCGTGATGATGAAAGCTCAGCACCCACCACCACATTGGCGATTTTGAATTCTTTGAATTCCACACCGGAAAACGGAAACGGACTGATCACGATCACATCGGTAAGTTCTGACATCAATCCAGCCGGCGGCGATCAGGTGATTCATATTTCTGGAACCACAGGTCCTGACGATGCAAAGATCCTCCATCAAATCGACATTCATTATCATTTGTATTTTGTCGGTGGCGATACGCTGGGTGAAATCGATATCATCACCCACACGTGGGGAACGACGCTTTCTCAGTCAATCGATGGCGGAATTTCAGTGTGTGAATCCAATTGCAACAACACGGTGATTCACCCGACGTTGAATACGGTGATTTTCTCAGGCCAGGTGCTCGACACAACCGCTAATGTGAACACATTGGACGGAACGATCGTCTATCCGTCTTCCAATGCCACTCCGGTAGAGTAGAGTACAAAGCTTTTTAAACAAGTTTGCGGATCACGTTGGTGACCACACCTAGAATTTGAAAGTTCGCGGTGGGCGCGACGTGAATCACGGCAAATTCTGGATTGGCCGGATGAAGCTCGATGTGGGTAGGACGTTTGAAATATCGTTTCAATGTCGCTTCACCATCGACCATCGCAATCACGGTTTGATTGTTTCGAGCAGTTGGTTGACGTTTTACGATCACCAGATCTCCGTCCATGATACAATCCCCGATCATCGAATCTCCACGTACGCGAAGCGCGAACATATCTTGACTTGAATTGACCAAGTCTGGTGTCACTTCGATGTATTCACGGTTTTGAATGGCTTCAGTCAACCGACCGGCTTGGACGTAACCTTCCAATGGAATGGTGATGTAAGGTTGATCCTCGACAATTTCCAGGGCGCGTTTATGACTTTTTCCAAGGGGAGCTTTCAAATGCCCCTTGTCCACCAGTTGTCCGATAAATTGCTGAATGGAGGATAAAGCTTTGTATTCGAATTTTTCCTGAATCTCGGCGTAGGTCGGCGAGATGCCTTTCTTGCGTTGGTAGGCTTGAATGAACGATAAAACTTTTTGTTCTTTGGGGGTCAGTGGTTTCATACGTATGATCTACGGTATACGTACATTCCATATAAATCAAATTTTTTTGAATTTTTATGGTTGGAACAGGGCAGTGCGCATCGAGATGGAGGCGTTTTCAATCCCTTCATACGTAAACTGAACGGCATCTTCAGAATTGGAAGCTCCCAATACATATAGCAGAGGAATATAGTGGTCATCGGTCGGAATGCTGAGTCTTCCGGACTCGCTTTTTTTTGAGTCATGGATTAGCGGTGCGAAATCTTTGGTTTCAATTTTGGATTTTGCCCATTGATCGAATTCAATGGCCCAATCGAAAGGTTTGGCTTTTGTATCCCAGGAGATTGTTTTTAGGTTGTGAACGATATTTCCACTTCCGATGATCAAAACACCTTCTTCACGAAGCGCTTGGAGTTGTTGCCCAAGTTCATAGTGAAAATCAAAACTTTGTGTTGGATCGATACTGAGTTGAACCACTGGAATATCAGCCTTGGGATACATGTGGCGAAGCACAGACCAGGTACCATGATCCAGACCCCAGGCGTGATCGTCAAGTTGCAAAGGTTGTTTTTTTACGACTTTCTGCGTGAGCAAAGCCAACCAATGACTTCCAGGAGCATTGTATTGAATGTCGAACAAGGGTTGAGGAAATCCATAAAAATCATGGATGGTGCGGGGAAACTCCATGTTGGTCAGCCAGGAGCCTTCGGTCAACCAATGAGCAGATATGCAAAGGATGGCCTTGGGTTTTGGAAGTTCCTGCCCAAGTTTGGCAAGACTTTCGGTGAAATGATTGGTGGCAAGCGCATTCATGGGATTGCCATGACCAATAAACAATACCGGCATTTTGGTTTTTGAAAGCATCAATCTCTTAAGATATGACAATTGTAGCCTTCTGGATTTTTGATCAGGTAGTCCTGATGATAATCCTCGGCTTTGTAAAACTCTGAAGCTTGCGTGATTTCAGTCACGATAGGAGCATCGAATCTTCCGGAAGCATCGAATTTTTTCTTGGATTCCTCGGCGATTTTTTTCTGCTGGTCGGATGTGTAAAAAATGGCTGAGCGATACTGGGTTCCGATATCATTGTGCTGGCGATTGACGGTTGTTGGGTCATGCATTCGGAAAAAATAATCCAGGATTTTTTCATAGGAGATTTGAGTGGGGTCAAAGACGATGGCAACGGCCTCGGCATGGCCGGTTTTTCCAGTGCAAACTTCTTTGTAAGATGGATTAGGCGTGTCCCCACCGGTATAACCGACTGTGGTATCCACAACGCCTGGAATTTTTTGAAGGATTTTTTCCATTCCCCAGAAGCATCCTCCGGCGATGATGGCGGTTTCGTGATGTTGTGTCATAGGCATATAGTAATACTATTTATTGTGTATTTTACAAATTCACGGCATTTTTAGCCCATGAACCCAGACTTTTACTTCATCGTTCTTTTGTTCATGTTGTTGATCTTGCCCAAAGTTCTTCAGCGTTTTGGCATTCCTTCCGCCATCACAAGCTTCATGGTGGGGCTGATGAGTGGCCCAGTATTCGGGGTCATTCAGAGCAACACGATTATTTCAGTTTTGTCGGTGCTCGGAATCGTAACCTTGTTTTTGTTCGCCGGTTTGGAAGCGGATTTTGATCAGTTGATGGAACAAAAATCGATTTTGATCCAACACGTGATGATCTTTTTTATGATGTTGGTGGTGTCCACATACTGCATTTATCGATTCATGGAGTATGATTTTTTTGTGGCGGCACTGATTTCGATCGCGCTGCTGACGCCATCCACAGGCTTTATCTTGGATTCATTGCGTTCATTGAATCTGAGTTCGAGCAGTCAGTTCTGGATCAAGTCCAAGGCGATTGCGGCGGAAATTATCGCTCTGGCGGTTTTATTCGTCGTACTCCAGTCCTTGAATGCACCCAAATTCGCGCTTTCTGTTTTGATTCTTGTCGTCATCGTTTTCATATTGCCGCAGGTTTTCAAAGGTGTGGCTAGGTGGGTGATTCCTTACGCTCCGAAATCTGAATTCACTTTTCTGATCATGGTGGCCGTGAGTTGTGCCGTGGTGACCAAGCATTTGGGCATTTATTATCTGGTTGGCGCGTTCATCGTCGGACTTTCAGCACAGCGTTTTCGTGAAAGTTTGCCATCCTTTTCCTCCGAAAAAATGATGGACGCCATCGAACTCTTCTCTACTTTTTTCATTCCGTTTTATTTTTTCAAGGCTGGACTGAGCATTCCCAAGGAAGCCTTGGACATGCAGGCTTTGATTTTGGGCGGGGCTTTGTTGGCGGTTTTCGTACCCATACGCATATACTCTGTGGGCATTCACCGAAAAATGATTTTGGGCGAAAAACTCAAAGATGCCAACCGAATCGGGATCAGGCTTGTGCCAACGTTCGTCTTTACGTTGGTGCTTGTGGACATTTTAAGAACGCAGTTCGCAGCACCGCCGGTGATGTTGGGTGCTCTGATTTTCTACACCATCATCAATACAATGCTTCCATCGATTATTTTGAAAGAAAAACCAATTGAATTTGATCAACCTCACGTTTCGGACATTGAAGTAAATATCGCTCCTGAATTATGAAACTTGCGCAGTACCTGGCCAAAAAGAAAAAACCTTCACCTCAACCTCCGAGGAGAGTTCAGTGTTCCCGATGTCTTCAGCCCAAGTCGTGGTGTTATTGTGCGGATATCGATTCGTTTGATTGCGGTATTTCCTTCGTGATCTTGCTGCACCCGCTGGAACGCAGAAGAAGAATTGCGACAGGGCGCATGTCGCATTTGTTGCTGAAAAACTCACAGATGATTCAAGGGTATAAATATTCAGGCGATGAGAAAGTCGATGCACTAATTCGCGATCCAAAATATCATTGTGTGATTTTGTGTATCGGGGACAAAGCGATTCACATCGATCGACTTTCCCAAGAGGAAAAAAAGAAAATCTGTCCCGAAGGGAAAAAACTTCTGGTGTTCGTGGTGGACGGAACGTGGTCGACAGCCTCCAAAACGATTCGATTGAGCGACAATTTGAAAGAGTTGCCTCGGATTTGTTTTTCACCCGACAAGCCGTCCAATTTTCGTGTGAGACAGCAACCCAACAAGCGTTGTTATTCCACCATCGAGGCGATTCATCAAACCATCGAATTGCTCGGACCGTCTCAAGGATTTGATACTCAAAACCGAATGCATGATCGATTGCTCAACGTATTCGACGGATTTGTCACAAAACAGGTCAATCTGATGCGCGGGTTGAAAGAGCAAAATGCGCTTCAGCGCCGTAAAGTTCGACGCTAAGTCTGTCAGGAAAAACCCCATATTCCACGCTAGGGGCGGATGATTTCTACAAATGGAGTCATTTTTCGTAAATATGCAAAACAACTGGTTTTTCCCCCCCCTATCGAGGAAAACACGGTGATATAATGGTTTGTAGGTAGTCGTTCATGAAAAAAACCTCTCGCAAGAAGAAGTCTTCAAGCAAACAGATTCCCACCATCATTACGATGGACATCGGAAAAGCGGTGGCGGAGTTTGTTGAAAAGAAAACACCCGAAACAAAAGTCCCCAAACTTTGCGTGTGTCCTTTGATCCGAGCCTGAGGCTTCGATCAATCTGGCGCTCCGTCATGTCGTAGGCTGTTGAAGGTTAGCCGTAGGCTCGATCGCAATTTGGGTCACCGTGCTGATCACGGATATTTCCTCAAGCATCCCTTGATCTAGATTGAGTATCCAACCATGCAAAGTCAACGGAAAGCCTTTTTCCCAGTGATTCTTGACGAACGGAAGCGTCGATAGTGTCGTCACATGCTGAAGAACAGCGATCTTGGACAAATGAGCGCCGCGCGTTTTTCCTCATCTTTGATTTCATCAAGTTCATGTCGATGAGATTCCTGCGAGTTCATGAAGAGAGGTTTGATCCATTGTTGCAAAGGAGCTTGCATGCTGTTGCTTTGGTGTCCATGGATGCCTTGATTCCTCCGCAACTTGTGTGTCCACACAAATGATGTGTTCGGATTTTCAAATGAGCCACGCGCATATATTGGATCACGCTCAGAAGATTGGGATCAGTCCGGTGACACAACGTTGGCAATGTTGCGATGAACGAAAATATCGCCTGGTTGGGTATTGGTGATTTCATTGGCAGGCATGCGACTGTCTGAACAACCAATCCAAAGAACTTTGGGCTGTTGGCTCAACGCGAGGCGCTTGAAAAATTCAGATCCCTTTCGGAAGCTCTTCCTTAATCCATGCCTTATTTCTCCAGCAACATGCGCTTGTCGATGCTGATCATCGCTAAACTCCTTGAAATAGGGATGGCCAATGTCGACCTTTTTGATTTCAAACGTGATGCGTTTGAATTTTGTTTGTTGCAAAAACTCCTCGATAAAATGAGAACAACCGGATCAGTGGATATGAACGGTTTTTGATCCATCCAAAATCAAATGTGAACCCGCTGGAATATTCGAGAAGATTTTGACGCAGTCTGGATTTAGTTGGAGAAAGTGGAAACGTCTTTGAAAAACGCACCAGATAAAATCCATCATGCACGACCAGAATCGCGGAATGAAAGCGGGATCGAATCACGAAGGCAAGTCCGAAGAGTACAAGCGATCATCAACCACCAGCAAATTGGTGAATAGAATCGCAACGATGGTGATCATGAATGGCAAGAACTGATCGTGTCCTCTGCTGTAGAATTTCTTGAAGATTTTTGGGTGTGCCAATTTGAAAACCGAATACGATCAAAATCGCAGCAAGTGCTGAGAGTGGAATCAAATTCATCCATGCGGCCATGAAAAAATACTCAAGATAAGGAAAAAGCCGTGAAAGATGGTGGATTTTTGATCTGGCACTGGACGAACGCTGACCGTGGTGCGAACGACCACTGAAGTCACCGGCAAGCCACCGAGCAATCCGCTGGTGATGTTGCCCATGCCTTGCGCGAATAGTTCTCTCGTTTCGGGATGTGATGCGTTTTTGAGGATCGAGTTTGTCGGCACCATCGATATTCAAAAGTGTTTCAAGGCTTGAGATGATGGCAAGAGTCAGTGCGAGAGTGTAGGTCACGGGGTTGGTCAGCATTTCCACATTGGACGGCTCATGGACGACACGAGGTTGTTGAAGTCAGGAAGTTGAACCAGGTGCGTGTGATCCAAACTCATTGCAGGAAAAAATTTTGTCAAAAGAGCGTGGGTGGCTGTTCCGACGAGCACCGCCGCAAGAGGAGCAGGAATCGTTTTTGCAAACTTTTTACCTTTGGCTGCAAAGTGCGCAAACAAAAGCATACATGCGAGTGCAACCAAAAAGGTCAGAAATGCATGGAGTTCAATGTGGTGGAGTGCTGAGGAAATACCTGTGAATGTGTTTTCTCCATCAAGTTGTAAGAAGGAAAAATTGCCTTCAGGATCTGGATCGTAGCCCACGGCATGCGGCAATTGTTTCAATATCAAAAGAAGACCGATCGAGGTCAAGAGTCCATTGATGACCGAGCCAGGAAAAAAATTTCCGATCACGCCACCGCGGAAAAATGCGAAGAGAATCTGCATGACGCCGGAAACGACCAAAACCGTCAGGAATTGTTCAAATCCTCCGGACTTGTCGATTCCTTCGAGAACAACGATGGTAAGGCCTGCAGCTGGGCCAGAAACACTGATCGGTGAATTGCTGATAGCGCCCACAACAATACCGCCGATGATGCCGGCAATGATCCCTGCAATTGGGGGTGCGCCGGATGCGATGGCAAGACCAAGGCAGAGTGGAAGTGCTACAAGAAAGACCGAGACGGAAGATTTCAAATCGCGGATCATGAACACAATTATGCCGGAGCAGCGGTTATATGAAAAGCGATAACGGACATAAGCATTCAAAAAAAACGAAACGTAAAAAAAGTTTACAGTTTGATCTGAAAAATTTTGCCGCTGTCCGTCGATGCGTACAATAAATCATCAGGACCGACTTTTACATTTCGAAATCTTTCATTCAAATGCTCTAGCATGCGTTCCTCACGAACGATTTTTTTTCCATCAATCAAAAGCCGATTCAAATGGGTCAGAGCCAAAGCGCCGGAGTATAGATAACCTTGGTGCATGGATAGCCCGCTGGGGGCGATCGACGGTGTGAATTGATAAACCGGTTGCTCCATACCTTCCTTATGGGTCGTTCCGATTTTGGGACCGTGATACTCACGTCCGTAAGTGATCACTGGCCAACCGTAATTTTTCCCTTTCTCGATGATATTGATTTCATCGCCGCCGCGAGGTCCGTGCTCTTGTTCCCACAGAATTCCATTTTTTTCATCGTAATACAGTCCTTGAGGATTTCTATGGCCGTATGACCAAATGGCCGCGACTTTGTCTTTTTGATTCACAAAAGGATTGTCGGAAGGAACGCTTCCATCTTCATTCAAGCGGAAAATTTTCCCGGCTGCGATACTTAACTCTTGGGCGTTGTCGCGTTCACCGCGCTCACCCACGGAAAAGAAAATATGTCCTTTCCGATCGAATACAATGCGACTTCCGAAGTGTTGTCCTTGTGTGGATTTGGAATTCGACGTGAAAAGGGCCTTCACATTTTCCAGTTTATTGTCGATGAGACGTGCGCTCGCGATCCTGGTTTCAAAGGCGTCCTGGATCTTTACGGTGAACGCGAAGTAGATCGTATGATTGGTTTTGAAATTTGGATGGAGTGCGATGTCCATCAGGCCGCCTTGTCCGTGAACTTGGATCGGAGGAACGTTGGCAACATTCACGACATTTCCTGTGTCCATCTGAACGATTCGAATCAATCCTGATTTTTCAGTGAAGGTAATCCTGTTTTTATCCAAGAAATCAAATCCCCAAATGACATCGGATCCTTGA
>JAWKOB010000018.1:0-27687 GCA_041391405.1 Bdellovibrionota bacterium
TCAGAACGTTGAAAGTTTTCTTCGCAGCGATTGAAGCAAGCATGTCAGCAGAGGAAATTGAGCAGGCAACCGCCATCGGTGAACATTCGCTGGTTCAATTGAAACATCTTCCAAGTCAGGACTTTACAATTCCTCCATCCGCGCTTCGTGTGCTCAAAACAATCACGCGTGACTTCGTTCGTGTGGATCAATTCTCTGACAAGCTATTTTTGGAAATGGATCAGATCATTCAATTTCTATACATTTTTAAGTTGGCAGACTGGATTGAAGTTCAGCAGGCTGCCAAGGACTCGGCAACATCTTCTTATCACTCAGAAGATTTCTCGAGCGAAGTGTCTGTAGAAATGCAGCCCGAAACTTCCTATGAAGAATCAAAGCCTGAGTTGCCTCAGGAGGCGCCATCTCAGGAACAACAGATTGTGGAGAAAAAAGTACTCAGTCCGCTGATGCTGGAAAGAATGGAGATGGACCATAAAAAATATGGAGCCATGAATTTCTACCAGATCTTTAATTTAACGCCTGAATTCACGCTTCAACAGCTTCAGGTTAAATTTTTTCAGGTTGCGGCTGATTTGAAGAAGTATGAAACGCATGAAAAAGGGCGCGAAATACTTTCATGGATCAAAACGAGCTATGACGTTCTGAAAGATCCAAAATTGCGAACAATGTATGATCGAAGATTCGCCTTCAGAAAACACACGCCAAATATTGAGCAGGGAGAAAAAGAGTTTTACAGAGTATTGAAAATGATTGATGCCGATCGGTATGAAGAGGCGCTAAACTTGTTGGTGAGCATCAATGAAAAAGCTCCAGATTCAACATTCAAGGCGTATCATGCCTATGTTCTGTTCAAAATGGATCCACGAAAAAATTTAACGGATGTTGAAAACATGATTTCAGATGCATTTGCATTGTATGCTGCCGATCCATACGCGCACTTTATTGCAGGCATTATTGCCCAGGCTCAAAGAAAGTACAGTAAAGCCGAAGGACATTACAGATCTGCCATCCAAGTACATCCTAAGTTTCAAGATGCCATCACGGCGCTGGAAAGCGTACGTTTTGAAGTGACCAAGGAAAAGCATTTGGAAAACAAAGAAAAGAAAGAAAAAGCCAAAAACGAAAAGCCGGGATTTTTCGATCTTTCCGTGGGTGGGTTCAAGCTTGGTGGCAAAGACTAGACAACCAGATTATTTTAATTTTCCGAGCAAATCGACAATACGATTCGAGTACCCAAATTCGTTATCGTACCAGCTCATGACTTTCACGAAATTATCTCCGATCATCTTGGTGCATTGAGCATCGAAGATGGAGGATTTCGGATTGCCAATGATGTCCGAAGAAACAATCGGATCTTCACAGTAGGACAGAATCGAAGATAAACTTCCTTCAGCTGCTTTTTTGATGGCAGCATTAACGGATTCAACCGTTGCGGTCTTGGTCAATTGAGCGGTGAAGTCCACGATTGAACCGTTCACGGTTGGGACGCGCATTGCGATACCGTCGATTTTACCTTTGAGTTCAGGAATGATTTTACCGATGATTTTTGCCGCACCTGTGGTGGTGGGGATGATATTTTCCGCAGCGGCGCGACCACGACGTGGATCTTTATGAAAACTATCAACCAAGTTTTGATCGTTGGTGTAGGAATGCACCGTTGTCATCAATCCTTTTTCGATGCCGAAAGTTTCAGAAAGGACTTTCGCGATGGGGGCCAGACAATTGGTGGTGCAGGAGGCGTTTGAAATCAGACGATGTTGAGGTTGTATCGCGTCATCGTTGATGCCGTAGGCTACCAGGGCATCGACTTCATCCTTCGGCGGCACAGTTAGTAGAACTTTTTTGCCCCAGAACCTAAGTGCATTTCAAGTTTTGCGTTCGGTGGCCACCACTTGCCTCGATCACGACATCGACACCGAGTTCTTTCCATGGAAGTTTATCGAGTTCCTTGATGGCCAACATTTTTTGTTTTTTTGTTTCCCGACGCTACGAGAAATGGTTCGTTCCATTCGACTTGGTCCTGCATGGTTCTCATCACTGAGTCATACTTCAATAGATAGGGACGTTCTGAAAGGGGGATAAGGTCGTTGACGGCTACGATTTAGTATGGGGATGAAGAGGTTTGGCAGATGATTCTGTAAATGCTGCGTCCGATACGTCAGGAAGCCATTGATGGCAATTTTCATTTCTGATTCTCCAGTTCTTCCATGATTTTATCAGATTTCTTGCGGCTTAAGAAGGGCATCGGTGAAATATTCTGCAGCCCATCGATCGATCATGTAGCCCAATTTAGGTCCATGATAGAAGCCGACATGTCCCACCATAATTGGTCGGGTTGACGCTGATATTGGGTTTGTCGAGTTTTTGAAGGGCCAGTAGTTCGGCATGTCCGATGAATGGGTCGTCTTTGGAGTGAATGATGCAAATTCGATTGATGATGTTGGACGGGTGTGAAGGGCTGGATTTTTTGTAGTACTCCTCGGCCGAAGAAAATCCATTACGTCTGGCTGTGAAGTTCGAATCGAAGGCACGAATGGATGAAAAGGTTTCTGCAGTAACGAATTTTTGAAAAACATGCGGATGTCTGGTGTTTTTATCTCAAGAAGTCGTTTGATTTTTTTCCAGGAAGTACTTTGATAGATTTTGTTTCCAGGACGATCAGTTTTTTCACACAATCATCCAAATCCAGGAGGTGAAATCAACAGTGCCGTTTGAATGTTGCGTTCATATTCCAGCCATTTCAGAATCATGCTTGCGGAAAGGGAAAATCCCATCAATGAGACCTTGTAGCCTTGGGAGTGGAGTTCATCCACAATCCAATCGATGTCGTCGATCTGATTTGCATGATACGTATGTTCAGAATACATCTTCGCCTCCACGCAGAGAAACTCGCAGTACGTGAAATCCTTGTTTCAGCAAACTGGAGGTAGCACCAGTGACATAGGCAGAATGGATGTGCCCCGAGACCGTGAAAAATCACAACCAGATGTTTGTGATCGCTTTTTTGAAGGTGCAATTGGCCCGGAGATGGTCACATTGTGTTTCGAGTGATGTTCCATGATTTGGAAAGTGGGCGCGTGGGTTTGCGCGTAACGGGTGTAATGATGGTCTGAAGATGGCGGTTTCGGAAAAAAACCGACGGTTTAAATTCTCGAACGTGCTTCATGGTTGAGGTTGGGTAATGAAACTTTCTGTTTCAAGTAGGCTAGGACAACCTTCCTGGCTTCCCAGATGCATGCATTTCAATGCGGCGACACCATTGGCAAATTGCAGACATTCCTCGATGGATTTTCCGCGCAGCAAAGCCACCAAAAAACCAGCCTGAAAAACATCGCCAGCTCCGGTGGTGTCCGTCACTTTGATCTTGAACGCGTCTTTTTGGTAAAAATGTTTTCCATCATAGGCAATCGAGCCTTGTGCACCCAGTGTGCAACAAATGATTTTCAGTCCATGTTTTTCATGAAGAGCTTTGATTCGAGATTGAACGCTTTCTTCGGATGAAATGCGCTCAAGGTAGCTTTTGGGACAGAAAAGAATTGAAACATGTGAAAGCAGTTCTTCAGCTTCCGGATGATCGTCGTCCAAATCAACTGCGACAACACAGTTTTTCGATTTTCCGTTTTGAGCGAAGGTCTTGATTTCTTCGATACTACGGCAACCTAGATAAAGAATTTTGCCATCGGTGTAGTTGGCTTTTTCAAAATCGTTGAAATGAATGTCGAGCTTGGGATGTTTGAGTGTGAAGACATTTCGTGTGGAATTTTTCTGATCCACGATGATCACAGCGGATTGGTTTGGCACACCGGGAACGATCTTGGCTTCTGAAATATCGACTTCTGCTTTGAAAAGAGAATTTCGAACAGCCTGTCCATACGCATCGTCGCCAAATTTCCCCAGATACATGGTTTTTGCGCCCAGTTTGGCTGCTGCGACCATGGTGTTGGCGACTTGGCCGCCGCATTGATGAGAAAAAGCATTCACATTGATCTTTTGATCCGGCTTTGGAAATTGATCGATGGTCAGGATTTTATCCCAGGAGTTTCTACCAATCCCCACGATGTCGAAGGTTTTCTTTTTCGGAAAATCAAACATGCTGTTTCTCAATTTCGGATCGATATTCCTGGATCTGACGATCGATTTCTTCAGCCGAATATTCGAGCTCATTTCTTATGGCACGACTGGCCATATCAATCAAGGAAGCGCCGTTGTCTTTGGTCAGATAGTAGGCCAGGGTTCGGTGCTGCAGAAGATCACGGACCGTGGCAGCCATTTCATGACGAATCAACTGTTCAAACTTGAGTTCAGATGGAGATTTCAGATCGAAGAAAGGCGATACATCCACAAGCCGTTCATAGGGAATTTTCTTTCGCCTTTTCCATTCCGGATTCTTATCCTTGAGCCATGAAATCAATTCTTCGCCCATGGATAAAAATGTCGTCAGTTTTCCACCTGCGATGGTCACAAAACCTTCTTCATTTGAATACTGAACATGTTCACGAGACATATTCGAAGGGTTCTCATCATTTTCATGACGTAGGCATCGAAGACCTGCGAAAGTGCTTAGAATGTCATCTTTCGTAATTGCGACAGTAGGGAAGTAGTAGCGAGCAGCTGTCAGTAAATATTCCAGATCGGTTTTTTCCACGCGAAGATTCTCGACCGTATCTTTATAGTCTGTGTCTGTTGTGCCTACCAGTGTGTTTCCGCACCACGGAATCAAAAACAAAACACGCCCATCGATCGGGGATAACATCACAACAGCGGTGTCGATTGAAAATGGATTCCCCTTCAGAATGATATGCGCGCCTTTGGTCATGCGGATTTTGGATGAATCTGTCCACGGTCCCACAGCATTGACCACCCATTTTGCTCGGACGTTGTATTGTTGCTTGCTGATTTGATCTTCGACTTTGACGCCGACGATGCGATTGTTTTCCTTGATGTATTCAATCACCTTGGCGTGATTCACGGCATGTCCACCAATGGCACATCCGGTTTTGATGGCCGATAAGGTGAGGCGAGAGTCAATGGTCGACGCATCGAAATATTGAACACTGCCTCGAAGTTCTCTGCGGTTCATTTTGGAGAATCGATCAAGGGTTTCCTTGGTAGAAAGTTTTTTGGGTTTGCCGATGTTTTTTGAATGCGGCGAGTACATAATAGATTCCATGTGCCCAAATAAATGGTCCACAATCCCCGTCGTTGTCCTGAAAACAGGAAACGTGAATTCAAGTGGTTGAACAAGTTCCGGGAGCCAGTTTCAACAAGCGTTTGCGTTCGCGACAGGACTGACGAACCAAACCAAGATCCATCAGTTCGATGTAGCGTAATCCACCGTGAATCAATTTGGAAGATGCGCTGGGTTGCGCTGGCGAAATCATCCTTTTCAAACAGGGCTGTATTCAGTCACTTGGTGACAACTTCGAGAAAAATTCCTGCGCCCGTGATGCCTCCGCCGACCACAATCACATCCAAAGTTGCTTCGCTGCATTGCTGTAAAATCGTTGACCTGCGTTGTGCGCTAAAGGAATCCATCGTGGTTGATTTTTTAAGCCGGTTTGAGCTATATACAAGCAGATTTTCATATGAAGAGATTTCGCAATATTCGTTGTTCACCTCGCTTTGCGGTTGTTCCTGATTTTTTTGCGGGTGCGCTCGTGACCAGCACAGGATCAGGAGCTGTCTGTTCCAGATTGGCCATTGTCCTACGGAACTGTTTTCCCAAAGAGATGGAAGGGGGCGTATTTTACGAGCATGGCCATCGTTTGATTGCTAGTTTGTGGCAACGCTTACCGTGATTTTGGCGGTATGGGCGTATGTAAGTCGTCAATCCAAGCTCATCCGTATCTTTGCTTACGTGGCGGTTGGGGCTGTGATTCTTCAGGCCGTGTTGGGTGGTATGACCGTTTTGTTTCAACTTCCGACGTGGATCTCCATGTCTCACGCATTTTGGGACAGTCGTATGTATGTGGTATTCTTTAGCTGATCACGTTGTTTTCTTCGACCCAGACATGGCAAAATCTCCCACCAAGGACAATGATCAACAGACATTGCTTCCACACCTGACGTTGTTTTTCCTGCTGTTGGTATTCGTGCAATTGTTTCTGGGAGCTTGGATGCGCCATATCGGAGCGGGGCTCTCGATTCCAGATTTCCCAAAATCCATGGGATCTTGGATTCCACCTGTGATGAACTATTGGGTGAAGGTCCACTTCGCGCACCGCGTGGGAGCACTCTGCATTTTTCTATACTCCGTCTTTTTTGTTTCTTACGGGCTGAACAAGCATTCCAATATCAGATTGATCAAGCGTTTCCTTTTGGTCATTTCATTGCTCGTGCTTTCACAAGTCACATTGGGAGCATATGTGATTTGGACCGGCAAACACGCGTTGATCACGTCACTTCACGTGCTTATTGGGGCGTCTATTTTGTGCGCAGTGGGTATGCTGGCTGCGATCAGCATGAAAGGGTTTAACTTCCAAAACTCCTATCTGCTCCTTGCGGATTATTTTTCGCTCGGTAAGCCTCGCATCACCACGATGGTGTGCATGACGGCCTTTGTCGGGTTTTATTTGGCTTCGAAATATGGAATGGAGTTTGCCAGGCTAGGTTGGATGTTGACCAGTGTATTTCTGGTTTCATTTGGTTCGTGTTCATTGAATCAGGTTGTTGAGATTTCCGAGGACCAGGCGATGGATCGAACCAAAGATCGTCCACTTGCCGCTGGAAGAGTGTCCAAGTCGCAAGGCTTTGTGATCAGCGCCGTTACGATTTTGATCGGTCTGTTCATCATGTGGTTTCAGGTCAATGCGATCGCGACGTATTTCGTTCTCGCCTCTTTCTTGGGATATATTCTTTTTTACACGCCACTGAAAAAAGTAACCACACTCAATACATTGGTGGGCGCCGTTCCGGGTGCGCTTCCTCCCATCATCGGCTGGGTAGCCGCATGCGGAGAGTTCACCTATCAGGCGTTTTTGCTTTTTGCGATCATGTTCTTTTGGCAACTGCCGCATTTTTTGGCGATTGCGTGGATGTTTGCAGATGATTACAAAAAGGGACAGATGCGCATGCTTCCCATCAATGATTTGACCGGAGGCATGACGACAAGACAAGCGCTTGTTTACACAGTCGCTTTGATTCCGGTTGGTCTTGCGCCATCTTTCGTCAGCATGGCTGGAAAGTTTTATTTTTTGGTACGTTTTTGATTTCAATTTGGTTTCTAAGGATCGTCTATCGATTTTTCAAGAGTCGCGACAAAATTCATGCGCGCAAAGTATTGATGAGTTCGCTGTTGTACCTGCCGATTGTATTTATTCTGATGATGGTGGATAAACTCTAGTGAACAACATCATCGACATTCGCTGTGTTTCCTTTTCGTATACGAAAAACGTAAAAGCGTTGGACAATGTTTCGCTGAATATACGAGAAAACACCATCACAGGTTTGTTGGGACCCAATGGTGGTGGGAAAACAACCCTGTTCAAGATTATTTCTAGTTTGATTCGCACTTATGATGGGGGAAGTCATCGATGGTCAGAGTCAGCATCAGCATCTTTCGTCGGTGCTGTCTAAAATGGGAGTTGTTTTTCAGTCTCCGAGCTTGGACAAAAAACTCACCGTCAAAGAAAATCTTTTGTATCACGCACACCTTTTCGGTCTTTTCGACGTCTCAGATTCAGGCAAGGATGCAAATGCTGCTTACAAAAGATGTCCATTCAGGATCGAAAGGATGATCTTGTTTCTGAGCTTTCCGGGGGACTTGCTCGTCGTGTGGAGATTGTAAAAAGCTTGCTGCATGCTCCAAAAATTCTTTGTTGGATGAGCCGTCCACAGGACTCGATATTTCCGTGCGTATCGATTTGTGGAATATGCTCGGGAAATTCAAACCGAGCAGGGCATCACGATACTTTTAACGACTCACTTCATCGAAGAAGCGGATCGATGCGATTACTTATCGCTTTGCTGGTCGGGAAAAATCATCGATCGTGGTTCTCCGGAGGAATTGAAACGCAAACTGACATTCAAAAGTTTTCTGCTCCGTCCAAAAGATATGGGGCACGTGAAAAAAATCCTTCGGATCTGGTCAGTATCACGCAAAGCAGGAAAATGGAACGCTGCAATTTCATGCGCAGCCTTCCAGTGTCAACCAGATTTCAGCTGCGAGCTTTCATCCAGTGTCGAAGAACTCATCTATCGCGATCCGTCGCTTGAGGATGTTTTTATCCATCAGACCGGGAGCAAAATTCAATGAGGCTTTTCCTACTCAGTTTTTGTTTTGATTCACCGGGAGTGGAAGCGCGTTTTCGTCAACGTAGCAGGGTTTACTCCAGTGTTCTTACGCCGTGCTCATCTGGCTATTGATGGGGATGGGGTTCAGCAAGTGTTTCAGATGCCGTTTTCCAATTCGGGATATTTGGAATACTTTTTCCCAGGAATTTTGATGATGACGCTTTGTTTCGACCATTTTTCTCTGATGATCTCGCTGATTGAAGATCGAAACGAAGGTTTTGCAGTCGGTGATGGTATCTCCTGTTTCTCATCAATCCATCGTATTTGGAAAGATTCTGGGTGCGGCGACTTTGTCCACGGCCCAGACTCTATTGCTCCTGCCATTTGCTTATTTGGCGGGCATGACCATGAGTTGGGGTATAGCCATTCAATTGACAGTTGTTTTTCTGATCGCAGCGATATTCATGTGCTCACTGTCATTTCTATTTGCGTGGATGCTGAACAGCTCGCAAGGGTTCCATGCGGTGATGAACATCGTTTTGTTTCCGATGTGGATGATGTCGGGAGCGATGTTTCCGATGGAGAATAGTTCCAAATGGATGCAACTGTTGATGATGATCAATCCATTGACCTATGCGGTGGATGCCGTTCGTTTCGTCATCTACAGCGATTTGAGCTTCGGAACGATATTTTCCGAGAATCATTTGAAAATCGACCTGAGCATTCTTTGCTTTTTCTGCGTGTTTTTCGTGCTTTTTGGCCTGAATTCAGTAAAAAAATCCTACAACGCGTAGTTTTCATTTTTTTAGGAGACGCATCATGAAAAAAATCGTCGTACTTTTGTACTTCTTTACAACCACTTCGGCTTTTGCTCAATTGCCAACGTTCACTCTTAACGAGCAAGAAGTTACCAAGCTTTGCAAAGATTCGATTGCCAAAGCAAGTGAAGCGATGGATGTGATCGCAAAAAATACAAATCCTCCGACGTTTGAAAATACGGTTGTTGCGACTGAAAATGCGATGTCGATGTTTGATGCTTCATTGACTCCTCCGTTTATCCTTTCGTATGTGGCTACTGCTTCGGCCGTTCGCCAGGCGTCGGCAGACTGCGAAGTGCTTGCGAAGAAGTTCGCCATCGATACGTTTTCACGTTCGGAGCTGTTCATCCGATTCCAGAATTTCAGAAATTCTGACAAAGGTCGCAAACTTCAAGGTGAAGACAAAAAGTTGATGGACGATTACTACACCTTGTTCATTCAAAACGGAGTGGATGTAGCTGATCAAGATAAACGCCAAAAAATTCTGGCACTTTCCAAGGAAATTTCCGAAATGGAAACCGAGTTCGGTAAAAATGTCCGTGAAGATCAACGCTTCATCCAACTTGATCAATCAAATTGGCGGGCCTGTCGCCGGATTGGATCAAGCTTGGCGAAAAAGCCAACAATGGAAAATACATCGTTACGACCAACCATCCGGATTATTTCCCATTCATGAAAAACGCGAAGTCCCAAAATGCTAGAAAGGTTACTGAGCAGTTCAACAGGAGGAAAACGCAAACGTCGAACTTGGAAAGAGCGTCGAAACGCAGTGAATTGGCTCAACCATGGGATTCGCAACCCATGCCGACAAAGTGTTTGCTCTTGGATGGACGTACGCAAAATCTGTGTGGCGCAGGTTCGTATATCTATCGATGATCTTGCCTCTCAGCTCAACTTTATCTCGACAAAGACTTGAATGATTTTCGAAAACTCAATGCAAAGAAACCAAATGCAAAGATCGATGAAATCACCATCAATCCTTGGATGTTGGTTATTATCTCAATCGGGCTTGAACGCTCGGTACAATGTCGATCCAGAGGCGGTATATTTCCCGCTTGAAACAGGTGACGTGTGGAATGTTTCAAATTTATCAAACCCTTCTGGTTTGACGTTTTAGAAGAGATGAAAAACATCAATGTCTGGATCCATCGGTTCAAGTTTATGCTGTACGCGACAACGTATCGAAGCGATGTTCTGGGCATTTCTATCCTTTGATATGTATCCAAGAGAAGGTGGGCACGGACACGCTGCTGTCGGAGCGATGATCAAGCCAAAGTATTTGGAAAAAGGGCAATATCAAAAGGCTTGCCACCATGATGTGCGAATTTTCCCAAACCGACATCGGAAATGCCTTCGCTTCTACGCCATAGTAAAGTTGAAACACTTTCACGACTGGCCACGCGGATGCGGATCTAATGGCACGTACGAAGTATTACAGCCATGGTGGTGGAACGGTTTACAACGAACGTGAACAGGATTCGCGCGATTTTGTTGAAGCCCCATCTCAAATGCTTAGAAAATTAAATTTGACATCGGAGTCCCCATTGTTGTCGGCCAAGCAAAACGGGTGTAGTATCTTCAACGACATGCTCAAGAGCATGCTTAAATAAAAAAATGGCCAATGGCTACGTGGAACATGCGTCAGTTGATGCAGGCGTCGGTTGATTTGGGATTACCACACCGCAAAACAACCTTTGGATTCCACCAACTTGTGGAACGAGCGCATGCGTATAATGACAAAAATCTCTCCAATGAAAGGCGTATATCCTCAAGCCTCTTTTGATCACATTATGGGATCTTATGACGCTGGTTATTATGGGTATATGTGGTCACGCGTGTATGCGGAAGATATGTTCCGTGTGGTCATAAGTGGGGTGCTCAACTATGTACCGAATGTCCCACCGAAAACAAATTTTGGAACCAATGTTCCAGATCGGCAAGTTTGAGCCCTTCTGCAGCTCCAAGTGGAGCTAAACAATGAGGCCTTCTTGCGCAGATACATTGAAGTCAAAAAATGTTGATCAGCTGTTTCTGGAGAGTCCGGTTAGGCTAGGGATGTATACACCTTCATTTTATTAGAATTTTTCCCCGCTTTGGGCGCCGCGTACTACAATAAGGACATGACCAAATACCTTTGTCGCTCTTTTTATTCACTACCATTGCGCATGCTCAAAGCACGGCTCTTGATTCAAAGCTCAGCAGCGGATATTGCAACCTTCGTTGACGAGTGTCCTTGTGGCAACCCAAAAAGGTAGCAAGGTTGATGTTGCTGGTGTTACAGAAAAGATTGGGCCAAAGATCAAAGTCACGGTATCTGGGTTTCAGTTCGATGATGGATCCCTATTATCAAATATCACCAAGCTGAAAATAACGGCGACTTGCGTCCACCGACAGAAGCCGAACAGTTGCAAAGCCTCGAACTGTGACACGTTCGGCGCCTGGTAGCAACGACCACGATGACCAAGTCTCATCTTCTGAATTGGAACAGTTTTTTGAGCCATCTTCATCTGGTTCTTCTCAGCTCCAGCAGCGGCACCTGTATCTCAACTTGTAGCGGCGCTGAAAAAACCAAAAGGCAGAAGCGCGTGTTCGCGAGCAACAACAGGGTGACAATTGGGAAAACGGGAAAATCGTTCTACGGAGCTCCTGGATATGCCATTCATCAATATACCTATGAAGGATTCCACCCTGGATGCTTTCCGATACAATTTGACCGGTGCGGAGTTTGACTCTTGCCGAATACAAGGCCTTTTCATTCTTCGATGATTTGCTGCGCAAGGAGTGGTCAGCTCTGCCGTCATTCCATGTTCTATAAGTACCAAAAACCATCTGCTCGACGGATCCAACATCCCAGTTTTGGATTTGATCACAGAAATGCAATACGGATTTGTGGTTCGGAGTAAAGTTCATGTCAATTTCGACAAAATCGTCCAAACTGCTTTTGACTTGCCTGGCGGATATGAGTACATTGAAGTTTTTCGGTGACGATGCATTGGGGATGATGGTGTTCCGGTGGTTGAAGGTTGATCAAACCAAATGGCATCTTGGCGGGGTGTTTTCGAAGCGGAACTTCACTTCTTGGATCCTGTGATCATGACTCGAAACGGATGTTTTGAAGTTGAAAAGTACAGCCAGTGAATCGCCTGAATCCTTCCGGCAGCAATCCAAAACCAAAAAATGGGATTGGTACCATATTTCATCAATTTCGGTATCAGAGAGAATTCATTTTCATGGGCATTCGCTACCAGCTGGGTGGTTCAGGAAACCGAATTTCACTCGGACCATCCACAACACCGCGTTATCACATGCTGAAATGATGCGACCAGTTCTCTGCATGTGTTTGAGCATGTCATTTAATACGCTTACCACTTTTAGATGAAAAGATCATTTTAACTCTTGCTCTCATCAAGTACACCCGCGCTTGCGTTGGAGGCTAAACATGAAATCACGCCAGCTGTGATGCTTGACAATGCTGATGTGATGCGTGCGCTGAAGACGGTGTTCCTAATACACCTATCACCTGGGCCGAAAGCTATTGGGTTCGGGACGACGAACACCAGTCAACGGCTTTGACGGTGGTTCAGGTTTGGTCTATGGAAATGGGGAATTGATTTGGTCTGACGCTCACATTGGAACATGCTTCTATGCTTTTGGGCGCAACCAAGAAAAAGCCCGAAGGCGGCCATACATTCATACTTCTTGTGACACCTTCAATTCAGTGACTAAAACGAACCTTATGGTGTCTTTCGGTGGAGGGAAGTGTTTCCGTAACCGCCTCAAAAATGGTTGGTATCTGGGCAGTGGATGTAAAAGGTCTTTATATGCTGGACAATGCCAATGGTTCCTCCTTTAATTCGGATTTTGTAATACATGATCAATGCTAGCTGCCATAATATCGACTACTAAGTAAATTTAATCTAAAGCAAAACATTAGTCCAGTAATTTCCAGACGGAGCGTCTGTCCTGGGAGTTTTACCCCATCTCTGTGCATGAAGCTTGTAAATAAGCAGCGAGATATTTCATGAGTTCATTTTGGTCCCCACAAAAATCGTGTGTCGTGATTATAATCATGAGTGGATTTCATTGACTGTGCGTGATTGGCGCACGATTCCGACGCGTCGCGCGCAAAAAATCACCCAAAAGCAAAATTGAATAGCTATCAACCCCGGCAGATCACCTCAGGGATTCCACCGTTTGTAGATTCCAGCAGCGAATCAGAAGCAACAGTTACGCAACAACCCACCATCACTCCTGAAACAGTCGCGATTGGGGTCATCAACCTCCGCGAATACCCAATCTTCCATTCCATCGCCTCCAGCATAATACTCAGCTTATCCATCTTCCATGTTCGGATCCCATTTCTGATCGAGAAACTTCTGAAGCCCAGGTGAACCAGCCATTGAAAAAGAAATGCAACGCCCTTCAACTCAATATCCGTATGAAGTTTCAGATGAAGAAATGAAGCTGGCTCAAATGGCAGAAAAGCGCGAACTTACAGCTGAAGAAAAAGAAATGAAGTTTGCTTGCATTGTCTTTGGAAAATGCGCAAACAGCCAACCAAAGAAAATCAATCGCCACCTTTCAGAATCAAAGCCATATCATTTCATCGGGTACGCGTAGTTATAAACCGACGTCGAGTTACTACAGCCGATTCGTCAACTTGAAAATTAAAGAGCAAGTGAGGGAAGAAAAGGGGGAAAGCAAAGAAGGCTATCAACAAGGCACTGTTGCCGAGGTAAATATCGTGTTCAATATTTGAACCTCAGTTTTTTCACCATTCCAGCACAATGGAATTATACGGCATGAATTTTGGAAGTGTATGACTCAAAACCAGTGTTAATGCTGAGCTGTTCCCGCGTCTGTGGGAAACATTCAGGATCTTTATTTGAAAAACAGGAGAAAATCAAAATAACTGCTTCATGATAAGGGAATTCCTCCGACTGGGATAATCGCGACAAGTTTCTTTTGGATGACCAAATGAAGAAGTTCGTCTTTCAACCATTGCATCCAACAAACACCTGCTCAGTTTGGGAACGAACGGTTTGGCCTACATTCGACGAGGGATGGAAAACTGGTCAATGGAGAGGGAGCTGATTTTGCATCTGGTCTCATCCGTTTTGTTTCACCAAAACAGATAAAACTGTGCAGGAATTGAATGATGGCACGCGAAAAGAATATCAAAAGTATAGTCCAAACAATCGCGCAACGATTGAAAACGGAGTTCAATGCCAAACTGAACTGGCCAGAGTTTATGTTAAACGGACTGGCCGGATAGTGAGGACGCGATACCGCCCTTTGCCAAAAAGGTGGAGATCCACGGTCCTGATGCGCGGTATGGAATTAATTTGTGAATCAAATGCAAAATCCGTTTAGCCTGATGTCAGGTGGGGATCGGATAAGGATTTGGGAAATCGGATTTTTCTTACATCAGCGCTATCAAAACGAGGATATGGGGAACGCTAAGGAGAGACACAAAAGGGTGGATTTGATTTGGATGCTATCGCCATGATTCATTTTTCAAAAAACAACAATGGAGTAATTCAAATGAAAGCTAATTTTATCGGTTCTGCCTTGGCGGCGGCAATCCCGTGCAAGTGCACAGCAGGTTCACCGCAGATCAAATCTGTGATTTACTGTTGATAACACAAACCAACAATGCCATTCATAGTGCTCATCGATGCTAAAGACACATCGACTTCATTGAGGCATAAAAGATTCTAGCGTTCAAAGTGACCACAGAAGAAAAATCAAGAGTTCTTTGTTTGAATAAAACGCAAGACGCAACGCGCACTGGATGACGCAAAAACGGGACGAATACAATTACAAACAGTACAGTTTCTCAATAATGTTGACTCAGATTGAGAACATTCCAGCACCTATGCCAGAGTCTGCAGATTCAGATACTGTAAATCGATGTGATGGAAACGCTCCGACCAAAACAACTCATTATTGAATATCTACAAGCTTTGCAGAGCAGACGCTTGCACAACCGATAAATCAATCGTTGGAAAAGGAGATTGGCACATGACCACTGGCTTTGACGATCAGATCATTCAAAATCAAGATGTTTATTACTTCATTTATCCGGGGAAAACCAACCAAAGTCAATTGCGTCGACTGATCTTTAGAGGACAAATGAAGAAGTTGTTCATTGTATTGTTGGTCGCTGAAATGCACAAGCGTAATCAACGCTGAACAAATGTGCGACATGATCTCTAAATTTTATCGGAGAAGTGCTGTCCACATTTTTTGATGCGTATGATTATGGTGGTCCATTTGGTCAGGGTCGCAGAAAAATCCGAGTTCTATACATTTCAGATTGTCCAAGAAGATACGACTTTGACTAGGCTTGGACAACTTTTCGATGATGATGATTCAACAGAGGATATGTTACGACCCAGAACCAAATTCCCCACAGCTTCAATGTTTTGCCAGAGGACGGGTACTGACCCGGATTTTTTCATTTCCTCTCAGAGCCTCGACAAATCCCAATAGCGATCCTTGGGAACTGTACCAGCTTTGTCGATTTGACCAGTGCAATGCCCAGAATTTGAGCAACGGTCAATGGAGAATTGTTCAATACAACATCGATGCAAAACCTATCGAAAAAGGGGTGACGTTTTTGCTCTGTACTACTTGCCGAAACAGAATTCCACTCGAGGTTAAACTGTTCTGATAAATTGACTCAAATTCAACTTCCAGACGGTCCATTTGAACGTCGCTAATTATTTCGTCTCCAAGAATGACAGGCAGTGGATCGGAACCCAAGACTTCAGTCTGGTGGTAACAGGCCGTGAGTCTGTTGTTTGTTCGGATTGCAGCGTAAAGTAATCGATTCTTCCACCTTACGTTTTTTGCACGTGCATTGAATCTGTACGCCGACCACCATGTAAATGATCAGGTCCAAATTAAATTTCTTTTCTTTGAATGCGTCGATATACCCATGCTGAGACACTTCCATGAGCCAAGGCGTTCTTCAGGTAAATAGCCTGCGTTTTTTCGTTGGCTTGGGATTTTCAACGATGGGCTTGGAAAAGTACGTTGTGAATTTGCGAGGATCACGTTCTTGCCTTTTTCGAAAGCCGTGAATTTCATCATAGCATTGCAAAAGGCAATTTGTAATCCAATCGAGCTCCGGCTTCCTCGCGAATTGGGAAAATAAGCTGTTGACTACGGCCGTATCGGAGTATTCTCAAATGCTGTTGTCGACCTGGCATCAAACGAAAGCAATATCCATTCCTGTATGAATCGCGATGGGTTCTTGGCAAGCATGTCAGCGCTGTTGTATCCCTTTTTGCGCGGCGCCGTTGCAGGAGTGATACTTCAAGGGATTGATGATCGTTGCATCGCATTGATCCATTTGAGCCTTGTTTTCTTGATGCAAACCAAATCCGCATTTTGATCTTCAAACCATTTTTAAAAAGCTTTTGTGCGCGGTGGTTCGAATTCCATTAACGCTCCAGGATGTAATCTTCATGCGTTCTTATCTAACATACAGGCAATATCGTATGCGTAAATCTGTTGAACTTCATGAAAATAGGTGTAATTTGCGTAAGTTCCATGGGGAAACAATATTCTAAATTCGAGCTTTATGAGGCATCCGTTCAAGATTCAGATTTTGAACTGGATTTTTTTCAACGCGTTTACAAAAATTCTTTCGGGAAGAAACCCATTTCCATTCGCGAAGATTTTTGTTCGACATTCTTGAACTCCGTCACATGGGTGAAGCGCCATAAAGATAATGTAGCCTTGGCAGTCGACATCAATCCCATTCCGCTTGATTACGGAAAGAAGAAACATCTGAAAACGATGACTTGGGAACAGCAAGAACGATTGCATTTGTTTCAAGCCAATGTCCTCAATATCAAAACCAGACCCGTAGATTTGATCACGGTTTCCAATTTTTCGATCTTTTTCCTCAAAGAACGGCAGAAAATGCTCGATTATTTCAAAAATTGCCATGCGACTTTGAAAAACAAAGGTGCGATGATCTTTGATATTCTTGGCGGCGAAGAACTTCCTCAATCCGTGGAAGATGTCACAGATTTCAAGTTAGAAGACGGAACCAAAGCCAAATATTATTGGGAACATGTCAAGTTCAACCCGATCACCAATGAGGGGTTGTTCTACATTCATTACAAAGTTCAGGGACAAAAAAAGCTCAAACGTGTGTTTTCATATGACTGGAGAATATGGTCGATTCCCGAACTTCGCGATTTGCTTTTGGAAGCTGGCTTTGATGATGTCAATGTTTACTGGGAAGGCGATGCCACACGAGGAGATGGCGGCAACGGCGTGTTTTCCAAAGTGACAAAAGCCCCAAGTTGTCCGATATGGCTGGCGTACGTCGTCGGAATCAAAAAATGAGCGAGCCCGCTTCGAAAATCGGCCAAAAACAAACCATCAAGATTCTTCTTTCTTACTTGTGGCCCAAGGATCTACCCGGATTGAAAAGGCGCGTGGTCGTCGCCGCGTTGAGTTTGATTCTTGCGAAACTCCTGAACGTTTATATTCCCTTTCTGTATAAAAAATCCGTTGATGCTCTTTCATTGAACGCTCAACAGCAGATACTGGTATTGCCATTGCTGGTCATCGTTGCTTACGGTGCAGCTCGAATGGGGCAGGCGTTTTTCTCCGAGCTTCGCGATTTGGTATTTGAAAGAGTCGCCAGATATGCGCAACGAATGGTTTCCTTGAATACCTTCAGTCATCTTCACGATCTTTCCTTTCTTTTCATTTGGAAAGGCAAACAGGTGGACTTTCCAGATATATCGAGCGCGGTTCGCGTGGCATCGAATTCGTGCTGGATTTCATGACATTCAATATTTTGCCGACCATCTTTGAAATCCTCATGGTCACGGTGATTTTGCTCGTGAAATACGATTGGAGATTCGGAACGGTCACTTTCGTCACTGTCGCTGTATATATCGGATGTACGTTGGTTCTTAGCGAGTGGAGAACCAAACACCGACGAGAGATGAATGAAATGGATTCCGAGGCCAACAGCAAAGCCATCGATAGCTTGCTCAATTATGAAACAGTGAAGTATTTCGGCAATGAGGAACATGAAATCGAAAGATACAACTCAAGCCTGAAAAAATATGAAAATGTTGCCGTTGCGAGTCAGGCCCGTTTGGCGGTTCTGAATTTTACCCAAGCGGTGATCATCAGCGTCGGGCTTATCATTGTGATGATCATGGCCGGCAAGGGGGTGGTCGATGGAACATTGACGGTGGGTGATTTTGTTTTGGTGAATACGTTTCTCATCCAACTCTATTCGCCGTTGAATTTTCTGGGTTTTGTTTATCGAGAAGTCAAGAATGGTCTGATCGACATGGAAAAAATGTTCCAGCTTTTGTACGAAAAAGTTCAGATCAAAGACAATGCGAATGCCAAAGTACTGCATAGCGATCAACCTCGATTGACGTTCGATCATGTGAACTTTGCCTACAACTCCAATCGCCCAATTCTTCAAAACATCAGCTTTGAAGTCGAACCAGGTAAAACCTGCGCCATTGTCGGCCCCAGTGGTTCGGGTAAGTCCACCATTGCACGTCTTTTGTTTCGATTTTATGATGTGAATAATGGAGGAATTCTCATCGATGGAGTTGATATTCGGGAGTTCCAACAAAAATCCGTTCGTGCCCAAATCGGAATTGTTCCGCAGGACACAGTGCGTTTTCAATGACACAATCTATTACAATATTCATTATGGACGTTCAGCAGCGACTGAAGCTGAAGTGTTTGAAGCCGCCAAGCTCGCGCAGATTCATGATTTTGTGATGGGATTGCCAGAAGGGTATCAAACGCGAGTGGGTGAGCGCGGCTTGAAACTGTCTGGGGGAGAAAAACAACGTGTCGCGATTGCACGAACGATTTTGAAAAATCCATCGATTTTGATTTTTGATGAAGCGACTTCCGCGCTGGATACGCATACAGACAAAGCGATTCAAAAGTCGTTGGATGAAGTTTCCAGAGAACGTACCACGATTGTGATCGCGCATCGCCTCTCAACCATCGTCAATGCTGACGAGATTATTGTGTTGAAAGAGGGCAAAGTGGTTGAGCGTGGGGTCCATCATCAATTGCTGGATCTTGGCGGTGAATACGCGCAGATGTGGAAGCGTCAGCAAGAAGCGCAGCGCATGGTCAAAAAGCTCGAACAACTCCAAGAAGTAAAATCAGACGATCGCAAAGGGTGAATTTTTTGGGCTTTGCCTAAAAAAGAGGGGAAAGCGTTTTCCCCTTATGCTTGCGGCGAAGAGCCGCAACGTCAATCAGATGAAGATGCCGGCAATGCAGGCAGTCATGAAACAGGCCAACGTTCCACCAATCAATGCTTTGACGCCCAGTTTTGCAAAATCTTTGCGACGCTCAGGTACAAGCGAACCGATACCACCAACCTGAATACCAATGGATCCAAAGTTCGCGAAACCACACAATGCGTAGGTAGCGATCGTTTTGGCACGATCGGAAAGAATCGCATCTTTCAAATCCATGTAGGCCACAAATTCATTGAGCACGGTTTTTTTTCCCAACAGCGATCCCACTGTCATGGCATCATCCCACGGCACGCCCATAATAAGAGCGAAAGGAGAGAAAATGTAGCCAAGAATTAACTCAAAAGAAAGTTGAGGAACGCCGAAAAGTCCACCGAACCAGCCTAACCCACCATTGAGCAAGGCAACCAAGGCAATGAAGGCCAACAACATGGCGCCAACATTCAGTGCAAGGGAAAGTCCATCGCTCGCGCCGACAACTGCAGCATCAATCACATTCTCTGCGGTTTTTGGAAAACTGGCTTTCAAATCTTCGCCTGAGGTGGCCGGCTTTTGTGTTTCAGGAACCATCAGTTTTGCGATGCAAAGTGCAGCCGGTGCGGACATCACAGAAGCAGCCAACAAGTGACCCGCGTTGATGCCAAGTCCTACATAAGCAGTCAACACACCTCCAGCAATCGTGGCCATTCCTCCTACCATCAGTGACAGAAGTTCAGACTTGGTCATTTTGGCAATGTAAGGTTTGATAACCAATGGCGCTTCGGTTTGACCGGCGAATATATTCGCTGCTGCTGCAAGCGATTCAGCTCCGGAGGTTTTCATGAATCGAATCATGATTTTTGCGATGAACTTCACGACTTTTTCCATCAAGCCGATGTGATACAAAACCGACATCAATGTACTTGTGAAGATGATGGTCGGAAGAACCATCACGAAAAAGATGAATCCAAATTTTTGCACATCGGTGAGGGGTCCGAAAAGAAATCTGCTGCCATCCAGAGAATAATTAAGAATGCTTTCAAAAATGACTTTCACTTGATCGAAAAACCACAATCCGGGGTGGGTTTTCAGACTCAGAAATCCAAAAACAAGCTGGGCAGGGATTCCACCGACCACAGTTTTCCATGCGATTTTCTTTCGATTTTCGCTCAAGCCATAAGCGATGCTGATCATGACAAAAAGACCCAACAAAGATGTAAGTTTTTCCATATTGGCCTTTTGCCTCATATGCCCGTGTCAGTCAATGAGAATGATTATTAAATTCAAGGGCTTATAAGGTGTATTCGAGTGTTAAAATTTCGTTAAAGGGGCTATCTCTTTTGAAAGAAACCCCTTATATCCATAAACATCGTGGACAGTGCTTTGAAAACCATTCTTGTCGTCGAAGATAACCCGGATATCCTGGAGATTTTGAAATACAATCTCACCAAGGAAGGCTACGAGGTTTTGGAAGCGACCGATGGCAAAGTTGCCTGCAATCTGGCTTCCGAAAAACTTCCTGCCCTTGTTCTTTTGGATTTGATGCTTCCATTGGTGGATGGATTGCAAGTTTGCAAATATCTCAAACGCAACAATGAAACCAAAAATATCCCAATCATCATCGTTTCCGCCAAAGACGAGGAAAACGATATCGTCACAGGCCTGGATTTGGGTGCAGAAGATTATCTGACCAAACCATTCAGTCCCAAAGAGCTTATGGCGCGTGTGAAAGCTGTTCTTCGCAGAAATGATGCCAATCGTGAGAGAGAAAAGTCCGAGGTCAAATACAAGGATTTGATTATGAACTTTCATGAGCATGAAGCTTCGATCAAAAACAAAAAACTCAAGCTCACCAAAACCGAGTTCGATATTTTGTGGTCATTTATGAGTGACAAAAATCAAGTCTTCACCCGCAAACAGCTTCTGCAGATCATTCATGGCCCAGGAATTCAAACACTCGATCGCAACATTGACGTTCACATTGTGTCTTTGCGTAAAAAACTCAAGGAATATGGAGATTTGATCCAAACCGTTCGCGGTATTGGTTACAGATCCGCATTCTAAGGCCATCATGCAGATCAACTCCCTCATCTGGGCTCTTTTTTCCGCAGTTTTCGTGGGATCGATTCTTGTTCTTTTGAAGTCCAGGAAGAAAAACAAGATTTTGGGCATCAAGCTCAATGAAGCCAATGAAGAGTTGAAAAAAAAGATTCACACATTGGAAGAGACCAGTAAACAACTCAAGTCTGTTATCAAGCATATGAACGAAGCGATCGTCACGGTGAAGGTCGATCAACGTATCTTGTTCTACAATCAGCCGTTTTTGCAGAAATTCGCCCCTGATTATGAAATCAAGGATGGGGATAAATTTGGAGATGTTATTCGTAATCCTCAGCTCAATGAGATGTTGAACAACATCCTTGAATCCAAAAAATCTGAAAAGAGGGTGATGGAAATTGTCGTGGCGGGAAACCGACGAGTCGTCGAAGCCCAATCTGTCTACGCGCCAGAGAGATCAGGGCTGGTCGTTATCGTGATTTATGATCTGACCGATATTCGGCAGTCGGAAAAAATGAAACGTGAATTCATCACCAATGCATCTCATCAGTTGAAAACTCCGCTGACAGCAATTCAGGGTTATGCCGAGACTCTGCTCGAAGATACAGAGATGGATTTGAAAATTCGGCAGGATTTTTTGACCAAGATCAAAAACAAATCCATTGAAGCCTCCGACCTGGTCTCCAAACTACTGAAGTTGTCCAAGTTGGAATCTCGTGCACGCTCCGTTCAGGTGAGCACCATCGATGTGGAAAAAACGATCCGCGAAGTGGAGAAAAAATTCGAAGCGATCATGCGCCGTCAAAACATCGAACTCAAATACGATGTTGCAGCTGGAAACTTGCAGATTCAAACCGATTCGAATCTGTTTGAGCTTGTGACTGAAAATCTCTTGGAGAATGCGATCAAATATTCCAAACCGCAAAACAACATCTATGTCCAAATCAGCAAAGGCGAGGATGATGTAAAGGTCCAAATTCGGGATGAAGGAATCGGCATCCCTGCCCAGGATCTTCCGCGCGTGTTCGAACGATTTTTTCGATCTCACAATGCCGAAAGTCATACACACGACGGGATCGGAATCGGCATGGCCATGGTGAAATCTGCCATGGAAACCCTCCAAGGAAATATTCAAGTCTTGAGTGATCAGGGGCGTGGAACCACAATGGCATTGACGTTCCCTTGCCAATTCAATTTGGAAAGCAGGGCAACGCATGGCTAAAAAACATCGAAAGACATTGCGGTGGAAGGAAAAACCCATTCACTGGCTGTTGTTTTTATCGGCCTTGATTTCAGTTTTCACAACGCTTGGAATTGTGTTTGTTCTTTTTAAGGAAAGTTTCTCCTTCTTTGAACATGTTTCCATTACGGAATATCTTTTTGGCAAAGAATGGACACCGCTATTTGAGCCGAAAAAGTTCGGATTTCTTCCACTTTTGGTAGGTACGTTGATGATCGCGATTGGATCTGCGGTTGTTGCACTTCCCCTTGGTGTTCTCACCGCAATTTACATGACTGAGTATGCTTCATCGAGAACACGCAACTGGGTCAAACCCATTCTTGAAATTTTGTCCGGCATTCCGACCGTTGTGTACGGTTATTTTGCATTGTCATTTGTTACACCGCTTCTTCAAAAAGCATTTCCTTCCACGCAAGTTTTCAATGCGGCGAGCGCATGTATCGTTGTGGGCATCATGACGCTTCCGATGGTTGCCTCCTTGTGTGATGACGCCATGAGAGCCGTCCCCAATTCGCTTCGATACGCGGGCTATGCCATGGGGGCAACCAAATCCGAAGTGGCATTTTCTGTGGTTTTCCCAGCTGCACTTTCGGGTGTGATCGCCTCATTTGTGCTGGCGATTTCACGCGCGATCGGTGAGACCATGGCAGTGACTTTGGCGGCAGGTGCCACGCCGAACATGACCTGGAATTTTCTGGAAAGTATTCAGACCATGACGGCTTATATCGTTCAGGTCAGCATGGGAGACACACCGCATGGAACGATTGAATATCAAACGCTGTTTGTAATTGGGGCGACGCTTTTCATCATCACCTTGGTTATGAATTTGGCTTCGGATATTGTGTTGCGCAAATACAAACAAAAATATGAGTAGGGTATGGATCCATTTCAAAAACGGTTGAAATATAGAAAAATCAAAGCGGCCTTCTTGAAGGGACTTTGCATCGCTTCCATGCTGACCGCGCTTGTTTTCTTGATTGTATTGTTGGGAACGATCATTCGCGATGGAATGGGGTTTCTGAACTGGTCGTTCATCACGAATTTTCCTTCACGCATTCCTGCCAATGCTGGTATTCAATCAGCCCTCATGGGATCGATTTGGTTGATCGTAATGACGTCTATCATCGCCATTCCAGTGGGCATCAGCGCAAGCATTTATCTCGAAGAATTCGGCCGGAAAAACTTCCTTTCCAAATTGATCGATATCAACATTTCCAATTTGGCCGGTGTGCCTTCAATCGTATATGGAATTTTGGGTCTGACCATCTTCGTTCGATGGTTCAACTTAGAACGTAGCATTCTTTCGGGCGCCTTGACGATGTCGCTGTTGATTCTTCCATCGATCATCATCGTTTCACGTGAGGCCATTCGGGCAGTTCCGGATTCGATGCGCTATGCTGCATTGGCTCTTGGTGCCACACGTTGGCAAATGGTGAAAGATCACGTTTTGCCAGCGGCTTTGCCTGGATTTATGACAGGTATCATTCTGGCGATTTCACGCGCGATCGGTGAAACGGCACCTTTGTTGATCATTGGAGCCTTGGGGTTCGTCGCGTTTAATCCCCAGGGATTGAGGGATTCATTCACCGTTCTTCCAATCCAGATTTTCAACTGGGCCTCCCGACCACAACCGGAGTTTCATCAACTCGCAGCTTCAGGTATTATCGTTTTGCTGATTGTATTGCTGGCCATGAACTTTTTGGCGATATACATTCGACAACGCTTTTCACAGGAAAACAAAAGATGATCACAAATCCAGAGCGCAAAATTTCAGATATTCCATTGATGCTTTGCCAAGGAGCTGTCGATTTATTAGGATCGTTCCAAGCCGTGAAAAAGCATCCATTCCGTTTTTTCCACAATCGGTGACTTCCATCATCGGACCATCGGGTTGTGGTAAGTCCACATTTTTGCGATCGTTGAATCGTATGAATGATTTCATTCCGAACATGAAAATCGAAGGGCAGATCAGTTTTCATGATCAAAATATTTATGATCCAAGCGTGGATCCCGTGGTTCTACGTCGACGCATCGGAATGGTGTTCCAAAAACCGAATCCATTTCCGAAATCGATTTATGAAAACATTGCTTGGGGCCCCCGTATCCATGGATATACGGACAATATGGATGCGCGTGTCGAGGACGCGCTCAAACGTGCCGCACTTTGGGATGAAGTGAAGCATAAGCTTCATGAAAATGGTTTGTCTTTGTCCGGTGGACAACAACAGCGTCTTTGCATCGCTCGAGCGATCGCACTTGAGCCTGAATTGATTCTGATGGACGAACCGTGTTCAGCACTTGATCCGATTTCATCGAGTCGTGTAGAAGATTTGATTTTTGAACTCAAGGCCAAATATACAATCATTATTGTTACCCACAACATGCAACAAGCTGCGCGAATCTCGGACAATACCGTTTTCATGTATCAGGGTGAAGTCATTGAATTTGGACCCACCGAAAGAATTTTTACACGGCCCATCCATAAAAAAACAGAGGACTATGTCACCGGTAAGTTTGGGTGATGGGGGACACTGCCGGAAGTTCAACGCATTGAAAATGCGTTGAAAGCGGTGTGTGTACCCCGACAAAGAGAGGAAAAGTATGTCAAAGCATTTGCAAAATGACCTGGAAAAATTGAAACGCCACATTCTGGCCATTGGTGCACTCGTTGAGGAATCCGTCGAAAACGCCACCCATGCTTTTTGTGCGCGAGATGTTGATCTGGCCAAAAAAGTGATTCAAGACGACGAAGTGGTGGACGCGTGGGAAGTCAACGTCGAAGAAGAATGCCTGAAGTTATTGGCTTTGTACCAACCTGTAGCCCAAGATCTTCGATTCATCGCTTCGACGATCAAAGTGAATTCAGATTTGGAACGAATGGGTGATTATTGCGTGAAAATTTCCAAACGTACGCTATCCCTCTCCAAAGAGGCGCCGATCGAGATTCCAGACAAGATTCAACGCATGATTCAGCTCACCAAAAAATGGTGCGTGATTCATTGGATGCGTTTTCTCGCAAAGATGCGACACATTCCCGACAGATTTGCGTGCAGGATGATGAAGTGGATGCTTTGTAACGCGAGATGATCAAATTTTGCGTGAGAGCATTCAGAAAGAACCCAAATTTGTGGATCAGTTTTTGGATTTGCTGACGGTGACCCAAGGTATCGAGCGCATCACGAGATCTAGCCACCAACATTGCTCAGGACGTGGTGTATATGGTGGAAGGGGAAATCATCCGTCACAAAGAAGACGAATATCCTCGCAAGAATTAAAAAATTTTGTATCTGATCTGCGTTGGTCCTCAATCGTCCGTCGTCACATAGCGCAAGCTTATATGCTCCTAGGACTCATTCCGGTCCGCCTTGTCATATAACAAAATTTTTTAATTCTGGATTTAATGAGCTATCAGAGAATTTAAGAAGTTTAGAAGATAGTAGATTGCGGCGGCCAAAAGGGCAGACACCGGGATCGTGAGTACCCATGCCCAAATCAAATCAATTGTGACGGCCCATCGTACGGCGGAGACTCTTTTGATGATTCCCACGCCGATGATCGATCCTGTAATCGTGTGTGTCGTGCTCACTGGAATTCCAAGCATTCCTGTACCAAAAAGTGTGACAGCCCCGGCAGTTTCAGCGGCAAATCCTTCAAACGGAGTGAGTTTGGTGATCTTGCTGCCCATGGTTTTGACAATGCGCCATCCACCTCGAAAGTGTAGCCCAGAGCGATCGATGTAACATGCGATTTCCACCCAGTGTGGCAAGTGTTTGATATCCTCAAGAGAACCATTGACGATCATCGCAGCTCCAATGATCCCCATGACTTTTTGAGCATCGTTACCGCCGTGACCCAAAACTAAAAGCTGCGGAAGATAAAAGCTGCAATCCTCGGAAAAAGTTTATCCACTTTCATGGGATGAGCGCGCTTGCATAAATGTAGCGTAATGACGCTGATGATGTACGACACGAGCATGCCGATCACAGGTGCAAGCAAGATGAAATAGAGAACAGGTCCGATTTTTTCCATTTTTACAACGCCAAACCCTGCGTGGGCAATGGCTGCTCCTGCAAATCCACCGATGAGTGTGTGAGATGAACTGGATGGAATTCCTTTCCACCATGTAAATAGATTCCAGATGATGGCCGCGATCAAACCGCAAAGAATCACTTCCAGCGTGATCGCTTCAGTTTGCACTGTTTTGGATATGGTATCGGCCACATGCAGTTTGAAAATCGCGTAAGCCAAAAAGTTGAAACCTGCTGCCCAGATCACGGCCGTCAAAGGTGAAAGAACTTTGGTTGATACGACTGTTGCAATGGAATTCGCAGCATCATGGAATCCATTGATGTAGTCGAAAATCAACGCAAGAACGACGATGGTGACAAATAGGGTCATGTTGTTTTACGCAAATTTGACGATGACGGTTTCCATGATGTGTGCGGCGTCTTCACATCGGTCGGTCGCCGTTTCAAGCGTGGACAAAATTTCTTTGGTTTTGATGATTTCAATCGCATTGGATTCATCATCGAACAGTTTGGCAATCGCCGCTTCAAAAATATCATCAGCATGATTTTCCAGGCTGTTGACTTTAACCAGGGCATCTCTGACTTCGTTGTAGTTGCGACGGCTTCTCAAACCTTTGACAGCGATGTGGATTTGTTCCGTGCTTTCAACGATCAGTTCAGCGAGTTTAAGCATGCCATAATGAATTTCTTCCACGCGATAGAGATCGACACGTTTGGCTGCTCCATGGATGAAGTCAGCAATGTCATCGAGGATCGAAGCGAGACGTTGCATGTCTTCACGGTCGAATGGGGTGATGAAGGTTGTTGCGACTTCGTCGTAAATTTTGTGGGTGATCTCATCTCCGACATGTTCAAGTGTCTCAACTTGACGGATGTGTTCCAGTCTTTTGTTTTTGTCAGTGGTCAAATACGCTTCATACAGTTCGTTGGAAATCTTCACCAAATTGGCTGAAGCTTCCTCAAAAAGCGGATAGAATTTGGTGTCTTTGGGAACGAAATATTGAATGATGGAATTGACTGACATAGTGGACACCTTCTATTTAAAAAGGTGA
>JAWKOB010000019.1:0-27124 GCA_041391405.1 Bdellovibrionota bacterium
TTCGCACAATTGCATGCTTCAAAAGCCCACCCTGGTCTTCAGGTACAGCAGGCGCAATGATGTCTTTGAGAACCTTCAAAGCCGCCAGGGGCGAGCGAATGTCATGCGCAAATCGCTTGGCCTGATCATCTTTGAGTTTTTGAATGTTTTGAACATCTTTTAAGGCTAGGTTCAGCTCATGCGTACGCTGAACAACCTGTTCTTCTACTTTTTCAAATGCATCCGAATATTCACGAGACAATGTCAAGCTTACAACCAAAACAAAAAATGAAAACGCATAGCCGATAAGATAAGAATTTGAAAAACCAAAAACAGAAACAACAACGTCATGCAAACAACAAAGAAGAAAAATTGAAAAGGCTAAGGAATATTTTTTTAAATATATGTTATCTGAGTACTTAACCTTGACTTTACGCAACTGTAAATAGGACACAACAAATGAACCAAGAAATATGGGGTGCCAAACTTCATACAAGATGTAAACGGTTGCCGGATCATTAGACGCAAATGCTACTAGCAACAAAAAAGATACCAGTACAACATACGGAATAAATATTTTTTTACTAAATATATTAAATTTTAGGTTAAAAAATTTATGAAACCATATTGTTGAACTTGCCGCAGAAAAAAACAATAGCTTTTCAAAAAAATTAATTAATTCTATAGGTAGTAGAAAAAAAATGCTCGTACAAAGCAAGTACATACCAACAGATGAAGATAGAAGTGCAAATATTCCGTAAACACTCTTTTTTTCAGAAATTAGATAAACAAATAAATACTGAGTTCCGACAAAAAGAATTAATCCCAATCCAAAGGATGAAATGAGATAATATTTAAAAAAATTAATCCAATTAATTAATTTGTTTACATCTGAATATGATGCAAACCCTATTACTCCGCTGTAAATTCCAAAACCTGGTCCAGTAAACTTTTTAACAACAATTTTGATTTTTGAATACGAACTCAAAACACATTTTGACGGAACTAGCATGTAAACGACTTGCGACCATGAGTATGTTGATGGTTTTTTATTATTTAAATCAAAACCTAATCCCCCTAAAGTACAATCATTAAACTGAACATATCCAATATCGCCAATTCTTCCCAAAACGATTCCCAAATCATCTTTATTTTTTAAATGTTCGGTTTTAACTTCTTTCTCAAATACCCACTCTCTGCGACTTGTTTTTTGTTCTTTCCAACGAAGGTCATAGGGAAGTGTAAGATTTTCATAGATCACATTTCCATCTTTATCTTTGACGGTCCATTCGTTGTTTTCGAAAGGAATGAGAGAGTTTTTGAGTTTATTTTCATAAACTTCCAGCAGAATTCGTGGGCTAAACACAAAGACAACAACCAACCAGAAGAAAATCTCAATTTTGGTTTCTTTTTTCATGCTTTTCCAGCGAGCGAGTAGATTCATACTATACTCGTCTGGCAAGTGCTGTGCCCAGCTTTTTTCCCCAAAAACAGCTATTTTGGATCGTTTTTCGAACTCTAAGGTTCGAAAATCAGTAGATCAGGGGCAAAATCCCTGAGGTTGTCTTTTTGTATTCTGGATATTCTGAAGGGAACATTTCAGTAAGCGCTTTTTCCTCACAATGAATGCGGTAAGCGTAGATGACAAAATTTATCATGACGCTAAATATGAGACCGATTACACTTTGAAAAAAAAGTGAGATTCCAATTTGTGAAATCCACGCTCCCAAATAGCTTGGATGACGTAAATAGCGATAGGGACCTGAACGAATCAGTTGATGGTCGGATTGAATCACTACTTTCGCTGTAAAAAATCGATCCAATACGCGAATACTCCATACGCGAAAAATAAACCCACCCCAGATCAGAATCAAGGCAACCCAAGTGGCAGCTTGCGAAAAGAGAATAACTCTCGGACGACCATAGGCAAAATCAGCGAGCGGGATGATGAAACACAAAAGAGCACCCACAATGATCAAAATCATGCTGGAACGATCGTGCCGATCTGAAGATTCTTTTTTCAAATTCAAAGATGGCTGAGAAAGATTAAGCAGAACACCATACATCGCCACAACCATCACCGGCCAAGTCGTCAACAATTCCAACCGCCCCACCAACGGCAAAACCACCGCAATCAAAACTAGCGGAACCGTCTCGATGATTTTTTTAATCATGGCTATTTCTTCTTCGTTGCGGGTTTGGTGGAGGTTTTGGTTTTGGAAATTTTGAATTCTACGCGGCGGTTTTGGTATCTACCCTCTTCGGTATCATTGTCAGAGATGGGTTTGGTCTGACCGAAACCTTTGGATTCCAAACGTGATTTGTCGATTCCTTTTTTAATCAGATACGCTTTCACGGCATCGGCGCGTTCTTGGGAAAGTTTCATGTTTTTATCTGCATTGCCTGTATTGTCGGTGTGTCCACCAATTTGAACGTACTTCGCATCGTTCGGATTGTTTTTGATGACCTTGGCCACACCATCCAACACTTTGGTGGAGTTGATGGTCAGAAGTGATTTACCCACTTCAAATTGAATCATCTCACCAATCTCAATGGACTTTTTATCTTTTGATAATTTGGCTACAGGCTTTGTCGCTTCTGGAGCTTTGGCCGGAGCATCGGGTTCCAATGCAAAATCCACAAATTTTTCTTCTTTGGAAGTGATTTCAACTTTGTTGGTTTGCATTTTCATTTTCGGAGCGCGCGCACGAACAGAATATGTTCCAGGATTGATCTGAATTTTAGCCTGACCGAACTCATTGGTTTCCACAGGTCGCAAATCCGGGTTTTCTGGAAATGAAATGGTCGAAGCGGTTGGGTTGCCCTCTTTGTCTTTGACTCGAATCAAAAGAGCGCCCTTTTCTTTCATGTCCGCCAAAAGACCGAAATCAAACGACTGTTCGGAATCACCAGAGACCTGAACCGTTTCAGTGGAGTTTTTGTAGTTTGGATGCTGCATGCGAATCTCACAGGCTCCGATTTTGAGCGGATAGCTGCGATAACGGCCGGATGAATCGGTCACGATCGGATTGCTTGGATCGTTGCACAAAAATATTTTTACGTTTTCAATCGGATCGCCGGTTTCAATATCGGTGATGTATCCGGAAATTCGTCCCTGACCTTCGGAGTCGGACATTTTTTCTTTTTTGGACTCTTTCGGGAAATCAAATTCTTGAACAACAGGAGCTTGCTCTCTTGTTTTCGTTTTTTGTTGGACGCCAAACAAATAGTTCAACCCAAACCAAAACGAATACGGTGGCTCTTTGTAAACTGTGGTGACGTTGGTCGGAGCCAATCCCAGATCAAATCCCAATTGCAACGCCAGTGCTTTGTCCTGGGTTGGGAATACGCGCCCGCCCAAAGTGACGCGTTTGGGTTGCCCGCCAAACCCTGCCGGCGATTGGAAAATATAATCCATGGAATATTCCGCGCTGATCGAAGCCCACTTCATCAAATATTCCGTCGCCAACGCGATCTTCATAAAATTATTTCCGTATTCATTGAAGATGGTGAGCTGACGTTGATCGGTTGTTGATCCGTTGCTGATGCGATTGTTGTTGTTGATGCCAAAACCCAAGTTTCCATGGTGGCGAATTTGCCTCCATCGTCGTAGGTTCCAATCGCGGTCAATTCATGGTTCAAGGCATACTGTGAATTTGGAATCACATTCACAGCACTTCGCTTTTCTCCCGCATACATGAGTGCAGCTCTGAGTTTGTTATTGACTGGATATGAAAACTTTCCACCGAATCCAATGTTGGCATTTTGACGATAGAGTGGATTGATGGGCGCTTCATCATTCGTCGTCAAAAATCCCAGATTCATGAACACTGGAACAAGGATGCGGCGTAGGGGACAAACCAAAATGTGAATCAAATCGCTCGGGTGATGTACGCCGGTGTAGTTGGCAGGAAAGCGAAGTTTGGAATAGTAATTGCCTGAGAGAAATAGCCCAAAGGAGTAAGGCCCGTAAGGTTGAAGCTGAGCAGAAACCGTGTGAAACAAACCGATTGCACCGGTTGGATGTGTGGCTAGATGGCGTGATGTTTCCTGAGGACGATCAGCTTCAGGATCGGAAATGGAAAATGTTTCTTCGTTGGTGGGGAAATCAGCCTGAACTTGGGCAAAAACCTGACTGGACGCCAGGAGAATCAAGGAAAAGAAACGAAGTGACCGTGAAAAAAAAATCTCCATAGAATGTCACCATTCTATGGAGATTTGATTCTTTTGTGAAGGTTTTAAGCCTTTTTAGCCTTAACTTTGATCGCTGGATTCAAAGTAACCAAACCATTGGTGAAACCAGGAACGGATCCTGTCACCATGATGCAGTTTTCTTCTTCAGCGATTTGCACAATGGTCAGATTTTGGGTCGTTACTTTTTCATCACCATAGTGACCGCCCATTTTCTTACCTTTCATAACGGTACCAGGCCAAGCACGGCAACCGATCGAACCACCGTGACGGAAGAATTCGTGTGTACCGTGGGTGCGTTTGAAACCCTTCATGTTCCAGCGTTTCATAACACCTGTGAAACCGCGACCTTTGGTCTGGCCGGTCACATCCACTTTTTGACCTACTGCAAATACATCGGCCAATTTGATTTGTTGACCAACTTCGAATTTGCCCAAGGTTTCGCCATCGATGCGGAATTCGCGGATGAAGCGGGAAGGTTTAGCGTTCAATTTCTCGAACACGGCCTTTTGTGCTTTGGGTGTGCGTTTTTCTTTCTTTTCACCGAAACCGATTTTCAAAGCGGTGTAACCGTCTTTTTCGATCGTTTTCTTTTGAATGACAAGGCACGGACCTGTTTCGATCATCGTCACAGCGACGCGTCCTTTTTTCTCAACGTTGATTTGGGTCATGCCACGTTTGTAGCCGAGCAATCCTAATGACATTTGTCTCTCCTTGAGTCTTGTCCCGTGATGCTTCACGAACAGCGGACTCTGTTAAATGAGCGGCATGTATATCCACAAGCCCTTGAAAAATCAAGGAACAATCTTGATTGCTGGTGGATTTCAGCAACGACTTTTTACCATACACATATAGTCATATTTACAATATAAGCATGGCTTTATATGGTTATAGCTATATAAAAATGGCCACATATGGTTAATTTATATCGTCAAAGCACTATGTAACCATATTTATATGGCTTATTAACTTTTTGAATTTTAAGCAAATTTGTTTGTGGCCGCAATAATCTCATGAACAATTCCAGGTTCTTTCCCGAGTGTCCGGCATCAGGGACGATTCGAAGCTGCGCTTTTGGCCAAGCTTCTTTGAGAACCACCGCGCTCTTAACCGGACAAACTATATCGTACCTACCGTGCACAATTACAGCTGGAATGTGTTGAATCTAGATATGTTTTTCAAAATTTGATTCTCTTGAAGAAATAACTTCTCAATTGAGTAGTAGTGACATTCCATACGAGCCAATGGAAGATTATCTTCGTGCGTACCAAGTTCTGTTGGCGGATACAAAGACATGATGGAACCTTCCCATGCGTTGAAAAATTTTAAAGCTTCCAAACATTTTTTTTGATCAGGTCGTTCAAACGCTTGTGATACGCCGTTAGCAAATCTCCTTTTTCAGATTCGGGAATATAATTAATAAATTGCTTCCATTGTTCGGGGAAAATTTCGCTGGCTCCGAATTTCCAAATCCAGTCTATTTCGTCCTGCATACCCATAAAAACACCACGCAAAATGAGTTCCGTAACATGCTCCGGATAGGTTTGCGCGTACACCATCCCCAACGTCACCCCCCAAGAACCACCCAGCACCTGCCATTTGGAAATCTTCAGATGTTTGCGAATCTTCTCAATGTCTTCGACTAGATCCTGTGTCGTATTTTCTTTGATGCAGGCATAGGGTTTGCTTTTTCCTGCACCACGTTGATCAAACAGGATAATTCTATATTTTTGAGGATTAAAATACCTACGATGCGAGGTGCTGATTCCCGCTCCCGGTCCTCCATGCAAGCAGACCACGGGTTTCCCCTTAGGATTACCACATTCCTCAATGTAAATTTCATGCAGATCTGAAACCTTAAGATAAAAAGAATTATAAGGTTCGATTTCAGGAAAGAATTGATTTGGGTATTGGATCATCCGATGGTTTTACATCAAATGCTTTTCGAGTTGAAGAATTTGATCGCGCAGAGAAGCCGCTTTTTCGAAATTGAGATTTTCGGCTTCTTCCAACATTTGTTTTTTTAGAACTTTGATTTTCTTTTTGATCTCATTCGGCGTTCCATATTCTTCGAGCTCATCCGCCGCACGTGCCAAGTCTACATAGTCAGCGTTGTAAATCGAAGCCACCGAAGAGTGAACTTCGCGAATCACGGTTTCTGGCGTAATGCCATGCTCTTTGTTGTAATCTTCCTGAATTTTGCGACGACGATCGGTTTCATCGATCGCAGCTTTCATAGAATCCGTCATTCGATCCGCATACAAAATCACCTGACCGTTGACGTTACGTGCGGCACGACCAAAGGTTTGAATGAGTGATCTGCGTGAACGCAAAAACCCTTCTTTATCCGCATCCAAAATCGCAACCAAAGAAACTTCGGGCAAATCTAAACCTTCGCGAAGAAGATTGATGCCCACCAGCACATCGAATTTTCCAAGACGAAGATCACGCAGAATTTCAATACGCTCCAAGGTTTCCACATCGGAGTGAAGATATTTCACTTTGATACCCAAGTCCTCGTAGTATTCCGTGAGTTCTTCGGCCATTTTTTTGGTGAGTGTGGTGACAAGCACGCGCTCTTTTTTTTCAATGCGATCACGAATCTCCCCGAGCAGATCATCGACTTGTTGTTTCACGGGTCTGATCACAATTTGAGGATCCATCAGGCCAGTCGGACGAATGATTTGTTCAGTGACTTCGCCTTTGGTTTTTTCCAGCTCGTAATCGCCCGGCGTTGCAGACACATAGACCATCTGTTTTGGCAGGGCCTCGAATTCCTCGAACTTCATCGGACGATTGTCCAGTGCCGAAGGCAACCGGAATCCGTATTCGACGAGTGTCTGCTTTCGATTTCGATCGCCTTTGTACATGGCGCCGACTTGAGGAACGGTGACATGGCTTTCATCAACAATCACCAAACGATCTTCCGGAAAGTAGTCAAACAAAGTCTGCGGACGCTCACCTGGAGGCGAACCGTTGAAGTGACGCGTATAGTTTTCAATTCCCGAACAGAATCCCATCTCTTCGATCATTTCCAGATCGAACATGGTTCGTTGTTCAAGGCGCTGCTTTTCGACCAGTTTATTTAAACCTTCCAGCTCCTTCAAACGATCACGCAACTCAACACGAATGGTTTGCATCGCGCGTTTCACGGTATCAGCTTGAGTCACATAGTGGCTGCTTGGATAAATGGCGTACTGATCGAAGGTCGAATAACTGTACCCGTGAGCGCATCAACTTCTTGAATGGTTTCGATTTCATCAAAGAAGGTGACGCGAACCGCCCTTTTTCTTCATGCGCTGGAAAAATTTCGACTTGGTCGCCGCGAACGCGGAATTTACCGCGCCAAAAATCGATGTCATTGCGTTCGTATTGAATCGCCACCAAGCGTTCAAGAAGATGATCGCGATCCATCTCCATTCCTTTGTAAATTGGAATCAAAAGGGATTGGTATTCCGCAGGCTACCCAAGTTATAGATCGATGAAACGGAAGAAACGACAATCACATCTTTGCGCATCAGCACCGCACGTGTGGCCATGTCTCATTTTGTCGATTTCTTCGTTGATGCTGAATCTTTTTCAATGAATGTATCGGACGAAGGAACGTAGGCTTCAGGTTGATAATAATCGTAGTGCTGACGAAGTATTCAACCGCGTTGTCAGGGAAAAAATTTTTGAACTCCGAAAACAATTGCGCCGCCAGTGTTTTGTTGGGCGCCATGATAAGCGTTGGTTTTTGAACTTTTGAATGACGTTCGCCATCGTGAAAGTTTTGCCCGAACCCGTCACACCCAACAGCACTTGGTGCTTTTTGCCGGCCAGAAGTCCATTGGCCAATTCTTCAATGGCTTGCGGTTGGTCCCCCTTGGGAACAAAATCTGTTTTCAACTTAAATTCGGACATGGTTTATTTCTTGCGCCAGCTGGTACCATCTGGACTATCTTCCAAAACAATCCCCATCGCATTGAATTCATCACGAATCTGGTCCGCTGTTGCAAAATCCTTATTGCGGCGGGCTTCCTGACGTTTCACAAGCATCGTCTCGATTTTCTCGACATCAAGGTCCTGCATGCCCGGAACGGACATAAAGTAAGCCTTTGGATCGTAATCAAACATGCCAAACACTTGCGTACCCAAGTACCAAAGCAACGTAGCGCAGCTCAACCGCCTGATCGAAGGTTTCCTTTTTGGCGGAAAGCTTATTGGCTTCTCGAACCAGATCAAACAACACAGCAAATGCTTTTGGAGTATTGAAATCTTCGTCCATCGCCATTTCAAATTTTTCAAAGTAGCCTTTTTGCAAATCCGTTCGCTGCTTAAATTCTTTGTGAGGAATGGAAAACAACATGCGAACGATGCGATCCAACGCATGCGATGCAACTTTCAAATCGTCATGTAGAAAATTCAATCGGTGATCGGTAGTGAGAAGACAAAATATAAAATTTCAGCGCTTCAGGATGGGCTTTTCTAAATAGATCCTTCAAAAAATCGTATTGCCCAAAGACTTGAACATTTTTCTTTCGAAAGATTCACAAAACCATTGTGTAGCCAATATTTTGCAAATGTCTTTCCGCTTACACATTCCGATTGCGCGATTTCATTTTCATGATGTGGAAAAATCAAGTCACGTCCGCCGGTGTGAATATCGATGGTTTCACCCAAATGCTTTTTGGACATGGCGGAGCACTCAATGTGCCACCCTGGACGACCCTTGCCCCATGGACTGTCCCATGCTGGCTCACCCTCTTTGGCCGCTTTCCAAAGTGCGAAATCCAAAGGATCTTTTTTTTGTTCACCCGGCATCACGCGAGCACCGACTTGCAAATCCTCGATGTTTTTCTTGGAAAGTTTTCCATAACCTTCGAAACTTTTGACATCGAAATACACATCTCCACCGGAAGCATAGGCATGTTTGCGCTGAATCAAAGTTTCGATCATCTCAATCATCTCTTTGACCGTGCCCGTGGCTGTTGGTTCAATGTCAGGAGGATTTAATCCAAGGGTTTTCAAGTCATTGTGAAAAGAAGCGGCATAACGCTTGGTGATTTCATTGATTGTGGTCTTTTCTTGATTGGCTTTGGTGATGATCTTGTCATCGATGTCGGTGATGTTGCGAACGTAAGTCACATCATAACCTTTGTATCGAAGATAACGACTGATCATGTCGTAAGAAATGTAGGTTCGACCGTGACCGATATGAGAATCATCATAAACCGTCGGACCACACACATACATCGACACTTTTTTCGGCACGATTGTGACGAATTCTTCGAGTTTTCCCGTCAATGTATTGTGAATTTTCATGAAGAATACTAGTACCTTATTCTTTCATGGTAAAAAACGAAAAATTGCGCTAATTTCCTCATCGAAATGCGTTCTTTAGAAGGTTTAAATCCCCAACAATATAAAGCTGTAGAAGCCAGTGACAACCACCTTTTGGTCGTGGCTGGCGCAGGTTCGGGAAAAACTCGGGTTTTGACCCACAAAATCATCCACTTGATCGAAGACCGTGGCGTTTACCCAAGTCAGATTTTGGCGATGACGTTCTCCAACAAAGCCGCCAATGAGATGAAAAATCGCATTCGCGTTCTTCTTCCAAGCTATGAACAACCCCACTGGATCGGCACTTTTCACTCCATCTGCCTTCGCATTCTGAAAGAATTTCACACCTACATGAATTTGAACCAACAGTTCTCGATTTATGATGACGATGATCAACTCACCCTGCTCAAGCAGATCATGGAAGAGATGAACATCGACACCAAACAGGTTCCACCCAAAGCCATTCGTTGGCAGATCGCTCAGGCCAAGAACGAAAGCGAAAAAGTCGTGGAGTACTTGCAACAACACAACCTCTTAAGCCCTCAAGGCATGGAGGTTGCGAAAAAATATCAGGAAAAACTTCTGCAAAATCAGGCTATGGATTTCGGCGATTTATTGATCCATACCTTGACGCTTCTTCGCAATCATCCAGAAGTCAAGGCCAAGATTCATCACCGCTGGAGAAGAATTCTGATCGATGAGTATCAGGACACCAACAATATTCAAAAAGACTTGATCAAGGAATTGGCTGGGCCTCAAACCGTCATTTGCGCCGTGGGTGATGAAGATCAGGCGATTTATTCCTGGCGCGGAGCACGTGTGGAAAACATGTCTGAATTCGAACAGGATTTTCCTGGAGCGCAAGTTATCAAGCTCGATCAAAACTATCGGTCCACCAAACAAATTCTTGCCGTGGCCAACTCCGTCATCAAAAACAATTTCGGTCGACGTGAGAAAAAGCTTTGGACCGAAAATCCTGATGGCGATCAAGTGCAATTTTATTTGGCCGATGATGATTTGACCGAAGCAATGTTTGTGATCGGACGTATCCAACGTTTGCGAGATGAAGGTTTTACCTACAAAGATTGCTGCATTTTATACCGAACCCACGTTCAGTCACGACTTCTGGAGGAAGAAGCCCGCAAACGCAACATTCCTTATCAAATTCTAGGCGGCACGCGTTTCTATGATCGCATGGAGGTCAAAGACACACTCGCCTTTTTGAAATTGGCGGCGAATTCCTCCGACAACATCGCCTTTGACCGCATCATCAACAAACCGGCACGAGGAATCGGTGCGCAAACTCTGGCCAAATTGGCCGCCACTGCCGATCAGTTGAGAATGTCCTGGTTCGATGCCATTCCAAGATTCAACGCCAGTGGAAAATCCGCCCTGGAACTTGGAAAATTTTACGTTTGGATGAAAAAAATCCAGGCTGAAATTGAAACACTTCAACCCACTGAAGTTGCTGAGCGGATTTTAAAAGACAGTGGCTACATGGACGCGCTTGAAAAAGAAGGAACGGTCGAAGCTGAATCCCGCATTGAAAACATCAACGAGCTCTTGCGTTCCATCGAAGACTACGAGAAACCACCAAAGGTTCGATTTTGGGATTTCTGGATCAAGTCCTCATTGATTTCGATCTAGACAAACTGGATCCAGATACACCGATGCTCACGATGATGACCGTGCACAATTCCAAAGGACTGGAATATCCGAACATTTTTGTTGTGGGCATGGAAGAAGGTGTGTTTCCACACCAGCGTTCATTGGACGATGCAGATCCCAATGAAATCGAAGAAGAACGCCGTCTTTGTTATGTGGCCATGACCCGCGCGGAGAAAAAACTTCATCTGACCGCCTGCCAGCAACGAAGGCACTTTCGAAACGTGATGTTCAATCCAGTTTCGCGCTTCATCGGGGAAATTCCGGAAAGCATGCTGAATGTGATTCCGAATTACAATTTGGAAGAACGCAAACCGAAGCAAAAGTTCAGAGATTATGATGATCGCAATCATCGAGATGAATATCGCGGGAAAGTTATGACGACTTTCCATCCAGACGCGAACCCCCAAAGCTTCTTACGTCAAACCGGCGATCAAAACGCCTTGCCTCGCCTGGTGCAGATTGTCGCTCATCCGGATTTTGGCCAAGCACGATTCAAAAAACTGAAGGCACTCCAGACAATCTGAAACTCACCATCCAATTCCAACGCGCCGGCGTGAAAAGATTCTGCTCAACTATTGTGAGTTGGAATTGATTTCGATCTAATTACTTTTTCCTGGCCCATTGAATGCCGTCGCGAATGGTGATGAGCACAGAATCAACGCGTGGATCGTTGGCGATTTTTTCATTGAGCGCGTGAATGGCAATGTCAGATTTTTCTTTGGGATCCAAAACTGCTCCACTCCACAATGTATTGTCGACCAAAATCGATCCTCCTGGGCGAACAAGTTCCATGCATTTTTCATAATACGCCGAGTAATTGGCTTTATCGGCATCAATGAAGGCAACATCAAATGGACCTTTTAAAGTTTCAAGTGTGTCGAGCGCTGATCCGACTTTGAGGTGAATGTTTTTTTTGTACGGCGACTGATCGAAGAAACCTTGGGCAATTTTTGCGTTTTCTGGACTTACGTCACAAGTTACCAGCTCACCATCTGAAGGCAAACCCTGAACCATCCATGGCGCGCTATAACCTGTGAATGTTCCGATTTCCAAAACTCGCTTGGCGCCTGTCATTTGCACCACCATTTTTGAAAATTCCCTTCGCGTTCCAGAAAGCATCTGCGGCTGGCTGGTGCCCGACAGGGTGAATTCTCGAACCTCTTTAAAGAATTGGCGTCTCCGGTTTGGAGTGGGTTTTGGCGTAATTTTCGATGTCTTTTTGAACGATTTCCATCATGAAAACGACTATTAGCAAAATTTCCCAAGTTCGTATATAACGCGGACCACTATGGCTCTTTCATGTGGAATTGTTGGCTTGCCCAACGTAGGAAAATCGACATTATTTAACGCACTTACCTGCGCAGGTATTGAGGCGTCGAACTACCCTTTTTGCACCATCGACCCAAACGTAGGTGTCGTTAAAGTTCCGGATCCACGCCTCACCAAAATTTCCGAAATTTCCAAATCCAAAGTCACCGTCCCAACCATCGTGGAATTCGTGGATATCGCCGGTCTTGTCAAAGGCGCAAGCAAAGGTGAAGGCCTTGGTAACCAATTTTTGACCCACATCAAGCAAGTCAATGCCATCTGTCACATTCTGCGATGCTTTGAAGATGAAAACATTGTTCACGTCGGCGGAAAAGTTGATCCGATTGCGGACAAAGAAATCATCGATATGGAACTTTGCTTGGCAGATCTGGATGTCGTTGAAAAAAATCTCACAAAAAACGAAAAGCTTTTGAAATCCGGTGACAAAACCATTCCGGTGAAAGTATCTGCGCTTAAAAAAATCAAACCACTTCTTGAGCAAGGCAAATCAGCCCGTCATGCTGACCTCACAGATGATGAAAGATTTCTGGTACAAGACCTTCATTTGATGACGATCAAACCAGTCCTTTACGTTTGCAATGTGACCGAATCAGATGTGGTCAATGGAACCGACATGGTTCGCAAAGTTGAAGCAGTGGCCAAAGAAGAAGGTGCAAAAGTCGTTGTGGTTTCCGCACGCATCGAATCCGAAATCGCCGAAATGACCGAGGAAGAGCAAAAAACATTCCTAGAAGAGCTCGGACTGAATGAATCAGGCCTCAACCGCATGATTCGTGGTGGTTATGAACTTTTGAACCTCATCACCTACTTCACGGCCGGTGAAAAAGAAACCCGCGCATGGACAATCACTCGCGGTACCAAAGCTCCTGGCGCTGCTGGTGTAATTCATACCGATTTTGAAAAAGGGTTCATCCGTGCAGAAATTTATCATTGCGATGATTTATTCAACCTTGGTTCCGAACAAGCAATCAAAGAAAAGGGCTTACTTCGCGTCGAAGGTAAAGAGTATGTGATGAAAGATGGCGACGTCGCCCACTTCAGATTTAACGTCTAAGATTTTTGATTGAGCCTTAGGCTCCGTGGCACTTCTTGTATTTTTTGCCGCTGCCACACGGACAAGGATCATTGCGTCCCACTTTCGCTTCATCGCGACGAATCGTAACGGGCTGTTCATTGCCACGCATATTTGGAATTTCAGTACGATTCGGAATTGCCCCGCCTGATGCTTGAATTTTTGGACTGGTTGATTCGGCTGAAGCGTGCGTCATGGTCACAGGACCTGTTTTTCTTTTTTCGAAAATTTCTTCTGGCGCTTGCTCTTGGGTGACTTGAACGTGGAAGATACGCTGAAGAGCGACTTCCTTGGTTCCGTAAACCACATCGGCAAACATCGCAAAGCCACGTTTTTTGTATTCATTGAGTGGATCTTTTTGAGCGTAGCCTTCGAATCCAACAGCATCGCGAAGCTGATCCATGCCGTACAAGTGATCTTTCCAGAATGAATCAATCGTACGAAGTTTGATTTCACGTTCCACCATGTGCGCGAATTCATCGTTGCCGAATGATTTTTCACGTTCGTTCAAATGCGCTTTGGTGTGATCCATCAAAAGTTCGTGCAGATCTTCTTGAGTTGTTCCTTTGAAAGTTTCCGCATTGACCGGAAGTTCATAACCAAACACGCTCATGAACCGTTCATTCAAACCGCTCCAATCCCAATTCATGGAAGGACCTTTTTGAGTGTGGTTCAAAATCATTTCTTCGGTGACGTCATCGATGTCGCTATTGATCACCTGACGAATGTTGGCCTGACCAAGAACATCTTTGCGAAGCGCATAAATGATTTTGCGCTGCTGGTTCATCACGTCATCGTATTTCAAAAGATGTTTACGAATGTCAAAGTTATGACCTTCCACGCGTTTTTGAGCGGTGGCGATGGATCTGGAAATGATGCGGCTTTCGATCGCTTCACCTTCGGTGAACCCAGCCATTTGCATGATTTTTTGAACGCGATCCGATGCGAAGATACGCATCAAATCATCTTGCAATGAAAGATAGAATCTTGAATTACCCGGATCACCCTGACGACCGGCACGACCGCGAAGCTGGTTATCAATGCGGCGAGATTCGTGACGTTCGGTGCCGAGAATGAACAAGCCGCCCTTTTCTTTCACACCTTCGCCCAGCACAATATCAGTACCACGACCCGCCATGTTGGTGGCGATGGTGATCTGACCTGGTTGGCCTGCATCTTTGACGATTTCGGCTTCACGTTCGTGGTGTTTCGCATTCAGAACGTTGTGCTTGATTCCATTGCGGGTCAGGTGCTTGGAAAGAAGTTCCGATTTTTCAATCGAGATCGTACCGACCAAAACCGGCTGACCGATTTCGTTGGCTTCCTTGATTTGTTTCACGATGGCCTGAATCTTGTCGTTCTCCGTTGCAAATACGGTATCTGGATGATCTTTACGAATCATCGGACGGTTGGTCGGAATCACCATCACATCCAGATTGTAAATTTTACCGAACTCTTCAGCTTCTGTGTCGGCGGTTCCGGTCATACCCGCAAGCTTTTCAAACAACCGGAAATAGTTCTGGAATGAAATGCTCGCCAGAGTTTGGTTTTCATTGGCGATGGTCACGCCTTCTTTGGCTTCCACAGCCTGATGCAGACCATCGGACCAGCGACGTCCTGGCATCAAACGGCCCGTGAATTCATCGACGATGACCACTTCGTCATCTTTGACCATATAATCCACATCTCGTTGATAAAGCGTGTGTGCTTTCAAACCTTGGTTCACGTGATGAAGCGTTTCCATATTCGTCGGATCGTAGAGATTTTCAACGCCCAGAAGTTTTTCCACCTTCGGCATGCCATCTTCCGTCAAAAGAACTGTACGGGCTTTTTCATCGACGGTGTAATCGATATCTTTTTTAAGCTGCGGAATGATCTGATTGATTTTGTAATATTTGTCGGTGGAGATATCGGTCGGACCGGAGATAATTAGCGGCGTGCGCGCTTCATCGATCAAAATGGAATCCACTTCGTCTACGATCGCGAAATAAAGTTCGCGCTGAACATAATCTTCCAGACGATACTTCATGTTATCGCGAAGATAATCGAAACCGAATTCGTTGTTCTGTCCGTAGGTCACATCACAACGATAAGCTTCTTGGCGTTGCTGATCGTTTAGCTCATGCACAACGCAGCCGACGGTCAGACCCAAAAAATTGTAAAGCTGTCCCATCCATGTGCTATCGCGTTTGGCGAGGTAGTCGTTCACCGTCACAACGTGAACACCGCGGCCCAAAAGCGCATTCAAATACACGGGAAGTGTTGCAACGAGCGTTTTACCCTCACCTGTTCTCATTTCCGCGATTCTGCCTTGATGAAGAACATAACCACCGATGAGCTGAACGTCGAAGTGACGCATGTTCAAGACACGTTTACCGGCTTCACGACAAACGGCAAATGCTTGCGGCAAAAGCGCGTTCAAAATATCCGAATCTTTTTTTCCACGTTTGCGTTCGTCTGCAATGTGCTGACGAAATTCAACGGTTTTATTTTTGAGCTGCTCGTCACTCAATGCTTGAACGGAAGATTCCAGACGATTGATCTGGTCAACAATGGGATAAATTTTCTTGAGTTCGCGGTCGTTTTTCGAGCCAAAAATCTTTTTTACTGCAGTGGATAACATGAAGACGAAACCTATTCTAGTGAGGGGTAAAGATCAATTCAAAATGTACTTCGTCGGGTTGACTTCGACACCGTTGACGCGCACTTCATAGTGAAGGTGTGGTCCGGTCGAGCGGCCAGTGTTGCCCACTTCGGAGATTTGCTCTCCGCGTTTCACTTTTTGGCCGACTTTGACAAGAATCTTGGAGTTGTGACCATACAATGTGGAAAATCCATACCCATGGCTGATCACAAGCACTTTGCCATATCCAGCATCGTTCTCGATTTTGGTGACAACACCATCCGCTGGGGAGCGAACAGGTGTGCCGATCGGTGCCGACAAGTCAATACCGGTATGCAATGAGCGGGAGCCTGTAAACGGAGAAATGCGGTAACCAAAACCGGAAGTATAGATTCCACGAACTGGAGCCACCGAAGGTGTCGACGAAAGAAGAGAATGCTGATCTTTCAAAAGTTCATAGAGTTCTTGCAGGCTTTGTTCCTGCAATGCTGCTTTTTTGTGGACCTGATCCACATTCAATTCCAAAGATTCGATTCCAGAATACTTTTGACCGGCGGTCACCATCGCCAACATCGGAGACTGATCCAAACCACTGTTTTTGAACAATGATTCGTCTTCGTTCGAGATCGGCCCGATGCCCACGCCACCTGTTTGGGTTTGGGTATTGATTTGGGTGATCACGCGAAGTTTTTGTTCGAAGTTTTGAATGCGAACCAAGGTTGAGTCGGCGAGATTGACCTTGTTTTGAAGGAAGTGAAGTTGGCTTTCAAGATATTGGTTGCGAAGACTGGTTTCGTCGAATTTTTCTTTTTGAACGAAGTGGTTGATCGTGACAACCGTCGAAAAAATAACGAACACCAAAAACACAGCCAGTCCAATCAAAGCTCCATGTACGGTTTTTTGAGAAACCATCCATTTTTTGACTTGGGAACTGCGCTCAGGAATGAGCATGAATGTGTAGAATCGATTCGCCAAAGTGTCCTTTTTTTTTCGCAGCTTAGGTCTACCGAATTACGACCGAATGGTCAAAGCTTTACTATTATGCCTTAAGACTCGAAAACCTTCAATAGTATCAAGGTGATATTGTCTTCGCCGCCCCTTTGGTTGGCCATATCTACCAAATCACGAGCGCCCTGCTCAACATCATTTTTACTAATGATTTCAAACATTTCCTCATCATTGATCATATTGGAAAGACCATCCGAGCACAAAAGATAGGAATCTCCTGGCTGAATCTTCCATACAATCGTGTCCACTTCGACCTCTTCTTGGACCCCAACCGAGCGGGTAATGATGTTTTTAAGCTGGTGGGTGCGGGCTTCTTCTTCTGTGATTAAACCGCTTTTAAGCTGCTCGTGAACCAGGGAGTGGTCCTCGGTAATTTGGATAATTTCGCTGCCACGGACGCAATACGCACGGCTGTCACCCACATGGGCGATGTAGGCCTTGTCTCCCGAAACAAACATCACGGTGGAGGTTGTTCCCATTCCCTTAAGTTCGGGATCTTCAAACGCGCGACGGACAATCATATTGCCAGCGCGATTGATGGCGTCTTTGAGACGATCTTGCTCTTGCCCCTCAGCCGTAGATTGTTCACTGTCGAGATAAGAGGATGTAGGAACATTGGATTTGACGCGATCTTCGCCGCGGATGATTTCTTCGACGGTGGAAACGGCAATCTTGCTCGCAAACTCACCACCAGCATGACCGCCCATACCGTCAGCGACGATATATAGACCGATCTTGTCATTCACAAGGTAACTATCCTCGTTACGCTGACGCTTACGACCAATATCTGTAATTCCGCAGGAGACAACTCTCATTTGAACAAGCCTTTTATCATGAAAATTTCAGAAATCCATCTTATCGGACTCAAAAAGTGAATACAAGTTGTGAATAACGCATGTTTTTTCGAATCAGTGCGCATCGCCAGCCGTAATTCCCTTTTTCAAAAGCTCTGAAGCATGCGCCAACATCTTGTCGGTGATTTCAACACCACCAATCATTCGAGCCAATTCATTTTTACGTTCTGGAACTGAAAGCAATTCGACTTCCGTAATGGTTCGCTGCGCTTTGGTGACTTTTTGAACACGCAAATGTTGTCGCGCATAACATGCGATCTGAGCCAAATGTGTGACACACAACACTTGTGCTCCTGAATTCGACAACATCGACAAACGCTTGCCCAGACGATCGGCTGTTTCACCACCAATGCCGGAATCAACTTCATCGAACAAGAATGTCACGTCGCTGGATGCATCTCCTTGCATCGCAATACTTTTGATCGCGAGCAAAATTCTGGAAAGCTCACCGCCCGATGCAATATTGGAAAGCGGCTGAAATCCTTCCCCTGCATTCGGAGAAAAGTTGAAATACGCGCTTTCCTGTCCGGCAATCGTGAAGTTTTTTCCATCGATATCAATGAAAGCACCTTGTTCGCTTTTGCACTCTTCGAATTTACATTCGATCTTGGCTTGTTTCATCCCAAGCTCTTGAAGCTCAACCGAAATCTTTTTGCAAAGCTCAAGCGCGGCTTTTTTACGAATCTTGGTGAGGATCTCCGCCTTCTTCGTTACTTCAACTTCGGCTTTGGCTTGATCCGCACGCAATTTTTCTTCTTGTTCATTTCCATCATCCAAAAGATTCAGCATGGCCTCGATGCTTTGACGCTTCTCGATCGCGGCTGCGATGGATCCGTACTTGCGGTTGGCCGACTGAAGCGCTGAAACACGTTCGTTGAGTTTTTCCAATTCATTCGGATTGTATTGAAGCGATTGAGAATAACGGTGGATGAACGACGAAACTTCATCGACCTGTGCGCTGATCGCTTCCATTTCCTTGGCCGTGGCTTCAATACTCGCATCCATTTTGGAAACGTTTTGCATTTCTTTTTCGATCACGGAGATTTGCTTGGCCATGCCGTACTCACCATCAATCGCATCCTTGATATGCTCAATGTGCTGCGCCAGTTTGCCGGCGTTGGCGCTTCGTTGATAGGTGGCCTGAAGCTCTTCCAATTCGCCCTCTTTGAGATCCAATCCTTGAAGTTCTTTCAATTGAAACGACCAGTAATCTTGTTCTTCGCGAGCTTTTTGTTTTTTACGTTCGAGTTCTTCGATATCGGCTGCAATTTTCCGAAGGGCAACGAACGATTGTTCGTAATCTTTTTTGGATTGAAACGCATTGGCGAACTCATCCACCACTTCCAAGTGATGTTGATCATCCATCAGTTTTTGATGCGCATGTTGACTGGTGACATCCAACCAATACTCTGAAAACGCACTCAACCCTGAAACTGTCCATCCTTGATTGTTGATGAATGCTTTGCTTTTTCCATCCGCAGCGATGATGCGTTTGATGGTCACTTCGTTGGACTCAAAGGCGATTCCAGATTCTTTTAAGTAATTCCAAGCTGGAGATTTTCGTTCAAACTCACAGTTCCTTCGACAAAAGCTTGAGTTTCACCTTTGCGAACGTCCTGTGCCGATGCTTTTTGGCCCGCCATCAGCGCGATGGCTTCAATCAAGATGGATTTACCGGAGCCGGTTTCACCCGTAAGGACATTGAGTCCGGGGCCAAATTCGATTTGTGCTTGGGGAACAATCGCGAGATTTTGAACAACAATTCGCTGCAGCATGAAAAGGAATTATCAGGTTTTCAAAACCATGTCGATTTGAACTTTTTAATTGAGCGGATGCGTAAAAATGTAGTACTTATCATACCTTATGAAAGAAACAATTTTAGTCATCGGTGCAGGCAGCTGGGGCACGGCCATTGCCCAAACTTTGGCCACATCTGGCCACACCGTTATGATTTGGGACAGCAACGATTCTGTTTTGGAAGAAATCAATACTCACCATACCAACAAGCGCTATCACCCAAATTTAAAGCTTTCCGACAACATTGAAATCGCTCCTTCGCTGGAAGACGCTTGCCTTCGCAGCACTGCGATCATTCTTTCGATTCCGACCTCTTTCATTCCACACTATCTCGAAACCATCGTGGAAATCGCCCGTCCAACTCCATTGATTGTGAATGCATCCAAGGGACTTGATCACAAAAAACTTCAAACCCTCTCCATGTTCGTGAAAAAGAAATTGGGCAAAATGGTATTTGACCGTTACGCGGTCTTGTCGGGCCCAAGTTTCGCCAAAGAAGTTGCAGAAGGCAAACCCACCGCGCTTTCCCTGGCTTGTATCAACGAAGATCATTTGATCCGTCTGGCCAAAGCGTTCCACTCCAACAAATTCCAGATTTTTCCAACCAATGATGTACTGGGCGTTGAAATTGGTGGAGCCCTGAAAAACGTGATCGCGATCACGGTAGGTGCCAGCGATGGTTTGGGGCTTGGACACAACACACGTGCGGCACTCATCACCAAAGGCATTGAAGAAATTTCCAACATCGGCAAAGCGCTCGGAGCCAAAGAAGCCACCTTCTGGGGACTTTCCGGCATCGGTGATTTGATCTTAACTTGCACGGGCGATTTATCCCGCAACCGTCGAGCCGGCTTGAAATTGGCGGAAGGCAAATCCATCAAAACCATTTTGAATGAACTTGGACAAATTGCCGAAGGTGTCCGCACCACCAAATCAGCCTATTTGCTCACGCAACAACTGAAAGTTCGCGCACCAATTTTAGAGGAAACCTACAACGCCATCTACGGCCACAAACCCATCGACGAAGCCGTCGAATCGATTTTAGAAAATATCTAAGCCAAAATTTCTTCGACACGAAATTCGGGGAATTTTTTCTTGATACGAGCCAAGGTTTTAAGTTCTGGATTCGATTTTTTTGGATTTTCAAGACGCTGATAATTTGACAAAAATTTTAAACCCAGTTTTTCCATCATACCTTTTTGAGTCAGTTTGTTCTTTAAACGCAATTCCCGAATCTTGATTGCCGCTGCCACCATTGGATCTACAGGAATTTCAACTACCGATACGTTTAATTTTACCTTTTTGGGTTTAGGAAAAATATGCTTGGATGTTTCGGGTTCAGACAAAAAGAGATTGAGCGATTCAACCATATTGTTCTGCAGTTCTTCTTTGGTATCGGCTTGCGTGGAGCAACCTTCAAGCTCAAGACATTCCGCCCAAAATCCATTTTTTTCTTTGTGAATTTTAAAGTGATATTTCATAAAATTACTTCAACCGCTTTAAAAGCTTTCTTTCCAACCCTATCTTTAATTCACGGTGCATAGGGATAGTTTCTCTTTGAGAATCTTTCCCCATGATTACATGGCTACCCTTTTGCCGAAGCTCAATCCAGCCATGCTTTTCAAACAGCCTCTTCATTTCTCTACCACTTAGAGGCATTTTTACTCCAACTATAATACCACTTATAAATGGTATTATTCAAGCATTCTTTTTCTATCATAATATACGTAATTTATACGTATATTATAAAAAAGGTGCAATAAAAAAGACCCGGATCTAATGATAGCGATGTTGTCACATCGCATGGCCGAACCAAAAAAAACGGGAGCAGAAATGCTCCCGTTTTTAAATATTGAGACGAGCTCAATGGAAGATGGATTAATAATCCATACCACCCATTCCGCCCATGCCTCCCATACCACCCATGCCACCAGCTGGCATTGCAGGCATGTCTTTTTGTCTTCAGGTTTATCAGCGATCATCGCTTCGGTTGTCAGTAACAACGAAGCAACGGAGGCTGCATTCTGAAGTGCCAAACGAGACACTTTGGTTGGGTCGATGATACCGGCTTTCACCATATCTTCGTAGGTGTCGCTTTGAGCGTTGTAGCCCATGTTGCCTTTTTCAGAAGCAACTTTGCCCACAACGATGGAACCTACAACACCTGCGTTTGCGGTGATTTGACGAAGAGGTTCTTCCAATGCGCGACGAACGATTTTCACGCCCCATTGTTCTTCATCGGACAATTTCAAGCTGTCCAATGCAGCCAAGCAGCGGATGTAAGCCACACCACCGCCAGGAACGATACCTTCTTCAACGGCAGCTTTGGTTGCGTACATCGCGTCTTCCACGCGAGCTTTCTTTTCTTTCATTTCGGTTTCGGTTGCTGCGCCGACATTGATCACGGCCACACCACCGACAAGTTTCGCCAAGCGTTCTTGAAGTTTTTCACGATCGTAATCCGATGAGGTTGCTTCAATTTGCGCTTTGATTTGACGAACACGTCCGTCAATATCTTCGCGTTTGCCTGCACCATCCACGATGGTTGTGTTTTCTTTGTCGATCGTGATGCGTTTTGCTGAACCAAGATCTTTCAAGGTCAAGCTATCCAATTTCACACCGATGTCTTCGCTGATGCATTGACCACCGGTCAAGATTGCGATGTCTTCCATCATGGCTTTTCTGCGATCGCCGAAGCCTGGGGCTTTCACGGCAGCGCATTTCAATGTGCCACGAAGCTTGTTCACAACCAAAGTTGCAAGCGCTTCACCTTCGAGATCTTCAGAGATGATCACGAAAGGACGGCCGGATTGAGCGATTTTTTCCAAGATTGGAAGAAGCTCTTTCATCGAAGAGATCTTTTTGTCATGGATCAAGATGTATGGATTGTCGAGGACGACTTCCATGGCTTCTGCATCCGTCACGAAGTACGGAGAAAGATAGCCACGGTCGAATTGCATACCTTCGACGACATCCAGGCTGGTTTCCATTGATTTTGCTTCTTCAACGGTGATCACGCCTTCTTTGCCGACTTTATCCATCGCTTTTGCGATGATATCGCCGATCAATTTGTCGCCGTTTGCGGAAACGGTTCCGACTTGCGCGATTTCAGAGTTTTCAGAAACCGGTTTAGAGATTTTTTTCAATTGTTCAACGACAGCTTCGACGGCTTTGTCGATACCGCGTTTGATGTCCATCGGATTGTGTCCAGCGGAAACCAATTTGCTTCCTTGGAAGAAGATGGCTTGAGCCAAAACGGTAGCCGTTGTGGTTCCATCACCTGCGGAATCCGAGGTCTTGGAAGCAACTTCCTTCACCATTTGCGCACCCATGTTTTCGAACGTAGCAAGTTCGATTTCTTTATAAACCACACACTCACACCGTCTTTGGTGATGGTTGGGCTGTAATTTATCAATAGCGTTACGTCCCTTTGGACCCAATGTTACTTTCATGCGGCGTTCGCAAGTGTATTGACACCGGTCAACACTTTCTTTCTTGCATGCTTGGCGAAGCTAATGATTTTGCGCTCATACTATCTCTCCTTAATTTAATATTTGGCGAGGCCGTTGCCTCGCATTGTCCTTATTATTGTTATTCAACGATGCGGATTTCAATATTTTGAACCAAAATCAAGTGCTCTTCGCCTTCGATTTTGATTTCGGTTCCAGCGTATTTCGCGAACAAAACACGATCGCCAGCTTTCCTTGAAGCGGATGGTTTTTTCCATCGACGATTTTTCCGCTACCCGCGGCGACGATTTTGCCTTTCATTGGTTTTCTTTTGCGGTGTCCGGAATGATGATTCCGCCTTTGGTTTTTTCTTCTTCAGAAATTCTTTTGATCAAGAACTCTGTCGTGAAGTGGTTTAATCTTCATGATTTTGTCTCCTTGTTATTGTTGTTACTTTTTTCGGAACTTGATGCACTTGCTGAATTTTCCTTAGACGTTGAAGCGGGCTTCACACTTGAGTAACCGTCTTTGTACCAACCTGATCCTTTCAGTGCGAATCAGCAGCGCTGATCATCTTACGAACTTTGCCACCACATTCTTGTAAGACAGCAATGGGATCGTCTGACATCTTTTGAATCACTTCAAAACGATGCCCCTTATCCACACATTCATATTCGTAGATCGGCATATTAATTCAATAATAATTACAGCAAGTTACGCTAACCTTTTGATCCCCATATGACACAGGGCTCAAATTCGTGGCCAATCTATTCCCATTCAACAATAAGTCAAGGCCCGAAAACGCTAAAAACTTATGAATTCTGCCGAAACAACGGAGCCCGTCTCTGGATCCAAGACAGGAAAAACCCGCCTAAAACAAAGAAAACAAATGAGGTTAGAATAAAGGCATATTGAGTTGTAAGAACGTGCGCAAAAACCAGCATACTGAGCGTTCCAAAAAAACCAATATACCCATAAACACTCGCGACACTTCCCACATCTCCCCTTCGCTTAGCAACTGCACCCAATTGATCCAAAACAACCAGCACAACAAGGTCATAAACCAAAGCTGAAAGAGTGAACATGATCAGCGAGATTATCTGAGAAAATGGAGACGAATAAAAAAAGGAATGACAAGCGCCCACATAAAAAAAGCAAACTAAGAAAAACATGCTGCAATCATTGAAATTGAAATGGTTCGAAATCGAATTAACCCCAGACCCAAAAATTTTTTGGATAGATCATACTCAACTGAAGTTTTTCCAGAAGCCAGGGCACCCAGTGCCGCACCAAAACATACCCTGCAGCCACGATGTTCGACCCAAACTGATTACCATTCACCCAAAAAAAGTTACTGAAAATGTAGCAAATCCAAACTCGACAATCTGTGTGGCGATCGTCAAGCAGACGCAGAACCCGGCAAAACCAAAAAAACATTCACACTGGAACCTGTCAGTTGAAATACGATAGATTCGGGCTTTAGCACCTGATTTACGCGCTGAAATGAATATCGATCAAGCCCGGCCGCCATGATCAAAGCAATCACATCAAGAATGAGCAGGTGAACAAGTGTTGCATTTGTCCACATAGGCCAAATGACCAATCAAAAATTGCTCCAGATAATAACTGAATTTTGTCAGGCAAATTTTTCCCGATACCTGATGAGATATCTACGCGAGTCACTCTCCCCAGAAACCAGAATCAAATCGGATGATCAGAATAAAAGAATATAAAGGATTCGACTGATCCATTTACAATTCGATCATAAAGAAAAAATCAACCCGAGCAAAAACATGGAACTTACCGACGAAAAAATGCTGAATCTGGTAAACCAACAACAATCTTCCTTTACCCAAGCTCTTCATGATCAGTAACCCGAGTGTCGTTCCACAAAGATAAGCAAGCAGTGAATCACCCTTGAGAAATGGAACATGGGTCAAAGTCCCATCGCCTTTCCCAAAACCATCCCCCCACCAAAAGAAAGATAAAAAATTGGCCATAGCTAATGATGGATGGGAATTGACGTGAATGACCAGAATGATCTTCCATCATTGGAAGTTTATTATATTTATCTCACAAATGGGTTTTGGCAAACTGTAAAATCATTCTGTGGCAAAATCATGCACTCTTTCAGGGTACATTTTTTCAAATAATTCTGTAAACTCAGGTTTATAACCGATTTTTGAATACCAAATTTTTAAAAATTCTTTACTCGGATTTTTCCATGTTTTAGAGGTTAGCAACTCTAGCCGCATCGTTTTACAACCATGATCTTTTACCCATTTTTCAGCTGCTTGCACAGATCACTTCCGATTCTTGTACCTCGATGTTTTGGAGAACATACAAGCATTCCAAACTCTGCCACATCATCTTCTTGTTTTTGAACATGAATGGATCCTATAATCATGCCGTTTAGTTCAGCCAAGATAAGCTTAGAATTTTTTTCAAGTTTCTTCACCTCACTTTTTGTAGTTCTCAATATATTTGGTTTCCACATTCCAGACTCTGCTACGTCATAAACTTGATTAATGAGATCGGTGAGCTGGTTGACAGTTATATCATCTAAATCTGAAGAATTCGGAAATCTAGTTTTATGTTTCAATGTATTCATCCAATTTTCACTATCATACAAAAAATGGGCGAAACAACAGTATTTTTTATACTTTAGGCTTGTTTTGAATAGATCCCAAGGTTAAAAAGCGTTTGAATTTTACTTAAATTGCGACTGTAAATTAAATTGTTCTTAATTATCTAGAAAATTATGTTTTTCCATTTTGAAATAAAAAAGTATGACCTCAATTTAAAAAGAATTTTGTATGGGTACCTAACATCTCAAATAGGTAACGCTTCTGTTCGTCTTGTTTTTGCAATAATTGTTTATGAACTTACTGGCAGCAAGGTTACCTTGATAGCTAATTTTTTGGCGTATACGCTACCCAGACTGATTCTTTCAAACTTGTTGGGAAGATTTTGTGAGAAATTTGATCCAAAAACGCTTATGGTGAGTTTAGACATTTTTGGATTTGTAATTTTTGTTATACTTTCAATTTTTTACAGTCAATTGGGTTTATTTTTTGTCTTTAGCTTGTTTATTTTAGCAGATTTAACTACTGCAATGTTTTATTTCAGCAAAACAAGGCTTATTACAAAACTTTATCCTGAATCAGAACATATAAATACGATTGTTACAATGGTATTGCAAATTTCATATATTTCTCTGGCATTAGGCCCTCTGGTATCAGGCTATCTTGCTCAGTGGGCGAGTATCGAGTCTGCTTTGATGTTCAATGCTATTACATTTTTAATATCAATTGCTTTGATACATAAAGTACCCTCTGTCACAAAAAACTCGAATGTTTTAGATGCGATCAAGGATATATTTTCTATCAAAGAAGGGATCGGAATTACTCAAAATATTAAAATTGTACTTAAAATTCCTATATTATTGCAAACATCAGTATTTCTTTTTTTTAGATCTATAGCTTACGGCATCCTAAATTCAGTGATTCCAGTGATTGTTCTCGATAAATTAAAAATAGGAAGCAGCGGTCTTGGCGATTATTTTTTTTATTCAGTTCTTGGAGCTCTTGTGGGTACCATACTGTATGGAAAATATGTAAAACTCAGAATACCATCGTCAGGAAAAATGCAAAATCTGTATTTCTTATCAATGTCGGTTTTTGAGATATTTTTTATTTATTTATATATGAGCGCTTATAGTGGAATATCTTTTTTAATTGCAGCCACAATAGCCGGCGTCTTTATGCTATTAGTTGAGTCCCGTCTTGACTATATCTATGCAGATTTTTCTCCTAGCAACGGGAAAGCAGCC
>JAWKOB010000020.1:0-25894 GCA_041391405.1 Bdellovibrionota bacterium
CCAATGAAGCCGATGACATCCCTATCGAATTTTTGGACGACTCCAAAGACGATGTTTCCGAGAGTATGCGCCAATCGGTTTATCAATATGTTCAGACCTGCAATACAGGAAAGAAAATCAAACTGGCCCTTAAAGGTAACAAAGAAGCTCGTATGCTTTTAATCAAAGACTCCAACAAAGTGGTGAGTTCAGCTGTGATCAAAAATCCGCGAATCACAGACGCAGAAGTTTTGACCGCCTGCCAAAACAAATCGATCAACGATGAAATTCTTCGATTGATCACCATGAAAGCTGAATGGGTAAAGCATTATAGCGTTCAGTTCGCGCTGGCCAACAACCCCAAGACCCCCTTTCAAACAGCCTTGAGATTCACACGAATGCTGACGGTGAATGACTTGAAGAAACTTTCCAAGAACAAGAATGTTCCCGGACAAATTCAGAAAATTGCCAAGGAATTGTACGAAAATAAAAGAGGCTAACTCACCTTAGCCACGATATCATCGATGATTTTGGGAAGATCTTCCGTTTTGACGTTATAAAACCATTTGCCTTCCGGATACAGCACCATCACCGGCCCATAATTGCACATGTCCAGGCATCCCGCTTTGTTGATGCGAATCTTGGCGTTAAGTTTTCGAGCTTTGAACTCCTGTTTGAGTGCTGAATGAAGATCAATGGCTCCAAAATCTGCGCAACCCGTCTTGGGTTTTTCGCGCTGATTGGTGCAAACAAACAAATGCAAATCGTAGATTTTATTTCCAGCTTCCATAGTTTGGTTTTCATCCTACTACGTTCGAAAATCATTCTCAATTGTTCGTTTTAGCCCATCAATGGCGTGGCATGGACGATGCAATGTCGATGAATATGAGATTGAGAAGAAACACACAAGGACAAGCAATGATTGAATATGTGATTGTTGCCGGCGCTTTGGTGTTTGCCCTCTTTTCGCTTCGATATTCCGATTTTATGGATAGCGTGCGCGATCGAGTGGAAAAAAATCACAATCTTTTGCATCAACCATTACCGTAAGGAGACTTATGAACTTAAAAAACAAAAAACTCGGTCAAGGGATGACTGAATATATTATCATTGTTGGTATTATTGCCGTGGCCGCTATTGGAGTAACAAGCAACTTCCAATTATATCAACATTGGATTTGCCAAAAATTGCATACGCATTAAAAGGTGAAAAAGAAGCAAGGTGGCACCTATGAAACCATTAACAATTTCAAGAAAACAAAAGGCAGAAATATGGGTGACTTCAACGATAACGTGGAATAAAAACGAAAATGAAATACTTTGGCTGAATCAAGGCCGCAGCTTGAGGCGGCGGAGTGTACATGCGCAGCTACATGAGCAAGCCGGAAAGCGAGAACGCTGAGTCTGCCCAAAAGATTTATTTCTGTGGTTATTTTAAGTAACGCTATGGATCGAGAGCGGTTTTGATGTAACGGATCTCAAAATGAAAGTAACTCGGTGATGTTGGGCGAGGTTTTGCAATGGCACTTCCGGTCTTCACGACTTGCATCCTGCTGAATCAAAATCTCGCCCAAATAGGCGTAAATTGTGAAGAAATGATTGTATCGTGCAACAAAATCACGATGCGATCGTATCTCGATATCATCGCCGGCATATACGACTTTGCCGTCATAGGATGCACGAATGCTTTGCGCAGCTGGAATTTCCAATGTCGATTCCATTGTGCATTTTTTGACTGCGCATCCCAAAAGTTGAAATGATCGGACCTTTGTAGGGCCAGGAAAATTGAAACAAGGCTGAATCGTCGAGTTTTTCTCGCTTGGGTTTGGGCTGCTTCCTGCTTTTGGAGGCTGTTGAGACTGGCTTGGGTTTGGGGACCCATTTCGCTGTGTCTAGTTTTTGTTTTGGAATCTCCTTGCGGAATTTGATGAACCTGTGGCAGAAAAATTTTTTCACCGGGCTTGAGATTGTCTACATCCAGTTGCGGATTGGCGTTTTTGATTTCATCAATGTCGGCGTCATGCGCATGGGCCACACGCCACAACGTATCCCTTTTCAATTCGATACAAAACGCCCCGCCGTGAATGGCAAGAAATCAAAAAAACTACGAAATAAAGGGTACAAACGAGCAGGCGCACAGGACTGACTTGTTCCATTTGTTGTTGATTTCTTGATAATCACACAACCATTGCTGACCCCGAGTTATCTTCCACAAGCGATCAAAATCCCACTCAGCCAATTGATCGAAAAACATATTCGATTCTTGGGTCATTCCTGCGGTAACCATGATGCGATCGAATGGACCGTATTCTTTCCATCCAAAGATCCGTTGGCATACTTGATGGAAACATTGTGGATGTGCAGTTCTTCCACTGTTTTGGTGCTTTGATCGCCAGAGATTGAATTCGTTCGATTGAAAACACACTACGCAAGCTTCGACAGAATGGCGCTTTGATATCCAGATCCCGTTCCTATTTCCAAAACCTTTTCGGTTCCTTTGAGCAATAGTTCCTGCGTCATTAAGGCAACAATGAATGGCTGAAATGGTTTGATCGTAACCGATCGGCAACGGGTGATCGGAAAACGCCCGTTCATGAAGCGTTTCAGGCACAAACAATGTGCGCGGAATGTCTTTCATCACCTGAAGTACGCGTGGGTCTTTGATGCCTTTGGAAGCCAAAAAGCTCGATCATTTTGGTCGTATTGACGGGAACCTTTCGTTCATGAAATTGCTTAGAATTCCCATTTTTCATACCTTCAAGATGGTTCATATCCGTCAAATTTAAATCGATCGGGCTGATTGAAATGCACTCTTTGCGAATGGCATTGGAATCTGTACCCTCAATCTTGTCAAAATCGATTTTTTCCCCGCCGATCCAGAAATAAACCTTGCCTCGTGGGTCCAAATTGGTGAACCAGCGTACTTTTATACCGTCTGATCCCAAACGTGTGAATTCAATTTGGTCGATCGGATTTTGCACGGATGGAACATTGATATTGTAAATAATATCGGAATTTTTGAACCATGTTCCAGCAATTTCGGAAGTTGATGCTCCAAAAAATGGATAGCGGCTCAAATGAAGCTCAGAAGACTGATACGGAACTAATGAGATGGCCATTGAGCGAACCCCATCAGCGAGCCTTCAATGGCTGCCCCAACTGTTCCTGAATACCAGACATCTTCACCCAAATTGGCGCCATGGTTGATGCCTGAAATATAGATCGGGCTTTTTGTCCGGAAATAGGTCTTGAAGTCCGAAATGCACACAATCTGCGGGAGTTCCATCCACGGTATAGCGATTTTTGGAAATTTTCTCGATGCGAAGTGGCCGATTCAAGGTCAAGGCGTGAGACATCCCACTTTGGTCGCTCGCAGGAGCCACAACCGTGGTTTCGCCATATTTGGACATGGCCTTTTCGAGTAAATCGATTCCTTTGGAAAAGATACCATCGTCATTGGAGATCAAAATTTTCATTTACAACCCTAGTTTTTGAATGAACGCAGATAAAATTATTATAGAAATACCTAAAAATCTACTTTTGATTTCAATGGCACGGCTGATGCAATAACGGCTTTCATGATCGATACAATTATCAGCCTGAAAGTCATTTTGATCCTGATTCTGGGAATTTTGATCTTGGATGAGGTGTTTCTGGGGCTTCAAACCGCGGAAACGGTGAATTTCTACGCTGGGCGAGCGGCTTTGGTGGATGAAAATGTTTACGAAGTGGATGAGTTTTTCAATGAAAACATCCTGAAGTACTTCATTTACACCAAAACCAATCCGTTTGTGCGCATTCGAAATCTTCAAACTACTCGAGATGAACAGACTTCGGAATTGATCACATTCTTCAAACTCACTTCCAATTTGCATACCCATGAACTTGATTCATTCAGGCAGGATGGCTATTTCCAAGAAAGTAAAATCGAGGTCATTCGCCCATGAAATGCAATTCAGGGCAGATTTTTCCATTTTGCGTGATGTTGCTCGCCATGGTGCTCGTGCTCATTCTTTCCAATTTTGAAATCGGATTTTTAAACTACAGAAAAATTAGCGAGCAAAAGAAAATGGACGGATTTGCGATGCACTATGCTGCGGATTATGCGCGGGCTCTCAACGCCCTTGCAGCTCTCAACGAGGGATTGGCCATTGTAAGAAATCGAGCATGGTTGGTCAGTGGAACTGAAGCCATGCTTATCGCCTGTTCGATTCCCAAACCGGATAAATGCGGCCTTCCATTGGCTCGCCTGAGCGCAAAGCTTCCTCAGTTTTATTCACGAATCGATCGACTTGGACAAGCCATGGCCAAACAACAGGAACAAATCATTTCTTGGATGCTTCAAACCCGTTGCCAAGCCAATACAGAACTGCGGTGGACCGCATTCAAAGATTTTCAGATGTATCCGGTGCTTCCCTGCTCATTCCGATCAGATTTTGAGGGAATTCCATTCTATCGACCCTACGATGATTTCTCCAACTCACAAAATCAGGGTGTGGAAAACTGCAAAACAGCCACACACACTTCTTACAATGATTTTCAAAATCTGACGCGTAATCTTTCGAATCAACCCATCGAAGAAAGTGTGGCTCAATTCAAAGTGATTTATGAATCGGCTCAAGGCAATCAACATACGGAACGTCCCATTCATGCCACTGCGGCGCATAATTTGCCGTATTCCACACAACAAAGAGTTCAGAACCAATCCGAAAAGTTCGATTTCAAAAAAGCAGAAGTCACTTACTGTGCGAAATTCGGACAGATTCTGGGTTCAGTGAGCGAAGGCATTCCCCCTCTTTTTGAAATTCCGGCACCTTTGGTCTTCAAACCAGAATTTTTCACAAGAGACAACCGAATCATTTTCATGGCTTCGAATTCAATCGATTCAGGATTCAACAAACCTTTGAAAACCTTTTACAGGCAAGATCAGAACCGTCCGCCCCATCTTCAAGATAAAGTTTGGGGATTAACTGAAGTGAAAATTGAAGGAGAAGATTTTAGAAAAATGGATTTCATTCCCAAAATCACAGCTGTCACGCTTCAAAACGGTCTGGAACGGACAGCCAAAGCCAACAATCCACTTGTTCAATGGCCCAACCTTATTCGGAATCAAAATGAAATTCACCATTAAACAGAATCTTGGATTGACTGAGCTACTGATCATCCTACCTCTATTTTTGGGAATGCTTTGTATGATTGCATGGATTGGTTTTTTATTGATTGCAAAATCCAAGATGGAAAAACATGCCTGGGTCATTCAAACCAAGGAAAGTCACAACATGGATATTCAAGCAACCGAGCTCAATCCTCAATATGAAATTCACAATAACATTTCAATTCGACAAGGATTGCAAATCGGATCCATGTTTCGGAGTACCATTCCCACAGCGTTCAAAGTATTTCTTGCAGCCAAGGTCACCAAGTACAAAACTTTGCAATGGCAGGGAAACTTCCAAATGCGATTCAGCAAAGCCACAACGCAGCTTTTGAGACTTCAAGAAGGAATCGAGACAAAAACAAACCCATTCCCAATATTTTGCCCTACTCGTTCGATTCAAAATTGATTGTCGCCAACACAAGCATGGCCGGCTTGGAGCTGATGAAGAACGGAATGTATTCAGAGGCTCTGGACACTGCTGGATTTGGTCGTGATTACAATTTTCGCAGACTGGGATTCAAAGAATTGGATGATGCCGGAGTTCCCATGGCCAAAGTGGCTGCGCTGATTGCGAATTGGGATTTACCGGGCGAATATTTTGAGGAGGCCAAACGATGGATCAAAAATTCAAAAGTAAAATTCGATGAATTGGTTCACAAATATCGATTATCTTCCCATCGTTTGCATCTTGCTCATTGGATTTCTGATCATTCATCAGGGTATTTCAAGCTACAAAAAATCTCGGGCTTGGGCAAAGCATGACTGAGATCCTGATTGCTTCACACCCTCAGTGACGGCCAAAACATCATGGAGCAAGATGTATTGATCCAGAAAGTTCCTGAAAATATGTGCCCATGGGCGTGCTTAAACCGAGTGATCTGCATAAAATCGCGGGCTATGCGTTGACACGATCGCTGGCCAAAGGAGAAATGATCGTTTGGACCGCTATCAATACCCAATACAGTTATCAATCTGCTTCAGCCAAATCGAGCCAGGCTATCGGGCAGTCTCGATAGCTGTAGATGCAATTTCTTCAGCCAGCAACATGGTTCAACCGGGAGATCATGTGGATTTGATCACAACTCTGGAAATTCCAGGTGAAGACAAAAACCCTCCACATTGACTCTTTTACAAAATGTCATTGTACTTACTTCTGTTGGGGAACCTACCGAATCTGAGGAGAGAAAACGAATATTCCAGCGTAACACTGATGGTTTTACCCGCCGAAGCCAATATCATCACCCACAGTGGCAAGCACGGCAGTCTTTCACTCGCACTGCGCAACCCTCTTGACATGAAAACCAGCAGGGATTTGAGCATTGTCTCTGACAAGGATCTGATTCATTTTCCGCAATCATATGCAATCAGAAAGAGATAGTAATGAGTTAACGAAGTAAAACTTTTCATTCACTGAGTAACCCCGTATCATAGTGGAATGTATCTACTTTTTGAATGCGGCATATGTTCGAGCCTGTACCAAGTACAGGTGGAAAAGTTCTCGGAACTCATTGCAAAAAGTGGTTTGCCCATCGTGTCAAAGTTTCCACTATTTCGGTACAACTCCAGGACATTCTGAGCTTCCGAACCGACCATCGAGAAAGTCTTCAACCAAACTAACAAAATTCCAGCGCTTGATCCCAAATTTGAACAACGAACCATCGATCAGGAAATTTCTTCGAGATGTGGTGTCTGTGAATCAAGTTATCATTTCAATCTCAACAAGGTTACATCTCAAGGCATCAAGATCACCTGCACCACCTGCTTCAGCTTTTTTGTCCTTCAAAAAGTCGGCATCATGGTTGATCTGGATCACATGGTGATGCATGAAGTGTCACCAGACAAACCCCTTCCTTCCCACATTATCCGGAAGAACTTTCGGTTCCACCGATGATCGATATCAATGAAGTCAGTGGAAAATTCAATTTGCAATCCATACAAGAAGCTTTGGCGGAAGCTGAAGCTCAAGAAGTAAAAGAAAATACCGTCAAAACAAAAAATCAAACCTCAAATCCAGCTTCTTCCAAACCCGAAATCAAAAAACCAACTGCTCCACCACCCCCTGCGCCGCCAGTCTCCAGCAACCCTTACATCACCTCTCCGATTCCAAGAACGACGCCTCCAACCATGCCTTCACCGGTTTCAGCACAGTCCACTGCGAAGCTTCCAGAATCAAAAGCCCGAAATCAAAGAAGTTGATAAAGCTCTTATGAATTCGTTCAAATCTTTCAATACACAGCGCAAGGAATTTAAATTCAATCCCGTTGAAGTCTCGACGGAACGCCATCAGAGCACAATCCAAAGCGCAAAAAAAGCGTGATCGAAGAATATATGATTCAAATTTCAATTTGGATCGCAGGTGTTTCCATTTTCAGTCTTGCCATTGTGTTTGCCTGGGAATGGTACGAAGGCAAGGCCAAAGAAGCTCCTCCTCCTGCGGCTGTTGAAAGTGCGCCTACAGAGGAAACTCCATCTTCGCCGGACAAACCCCAATACGGCTTCCCAGTACTTGAAGATTAAACCGTGGGTAGATCTACTGTTGTCGGGTAATTCGCCTGTGAAGCAGGCTTTGCAGAATCTGTTGGAATCTTTTTGATTGCGCGGAACATGCCATCCATCGTCAAATACGCCAGACGATCCGCACCGATATAATCACAAATTTCTTCATGAATATTCGCGGCGATCAGTTCCGCTTCCGAAGGCGTGTCAATACCGTAGAAACAAGGTTTTACAAATGGAGGTGAACTGATCAAAAGATTTACTTTTGGCTCCGGCATCGCGAAGCATTTTGACGATTTTTTTGCTGGTTGTACCGCGAACGATCGAATCATCGATCACGATAACCCGTTTTCCTTGAGTGTGGATTTTTACAGGATTGAGTTTCACCTTTACGCCGAAACCACGAATGGATTGTTTGGGCTCGATAAATGTACGACCAATGTAGTGATTGCGAATAAAACCGAATTCAAATGGAATGCCGCTTTGTTCAGCATACCCTAGCGCTGCGAAGTTTCCTGAATCCGGCACTGGAATCACGAAATCGGCTTGAAGATCCTTGTTCTCCTTGGCGAGCTCTCTTCCAAGATTTTTACGGACTTCATACGCTGTTTCACCAAAGACCATGGAATCCGACGGGCAAAATACACATGTTCAAAGACGCAATTGGCTTGGGCAGGCTTGTTGTATTTACGGCTATTGATTTTCCCATCAAAGGTCACTTCCACGAGTTCACCAGGCTCTACTTCACGAACATACTCGGCACCAATCAGATCAAAAGCGCAGCTTTCAGACGAAAAAACGTAGGACTTGTCGACTTTTCCCAGAATCAAAGGACGAAATCCATGTGGATCACGAACGGCACCATCGAATCCTTCGTCAGAAACAAAAGTGAAAAGGCTCCATCGATTTTTTTCACGGTATCTTCGATTTTATCGACCAATGATTCAGCCTCAGATTGTGCAACCAAATGCAGGAGAATTTCCGTGTCGGATGTGGACTGAAAAATCACGCCTTTATCTTCAAGTTTCTTTTTGAGCGAAAATAATTGGTGAGATTTCCATTGTGAGCAACGGCCAATTTTCCGAACTTACCTGCCGCCTGAAATGGCTGAACATTGGTGTAGGAGTTTCCACCCGTTGTGGAATAACGGACATGCCCGATAGCAAACTCACCTTTTAAAATTCAAAGGCTTTTTCATCGAAGGAGTCGGAGACCTGTTTTCTTTTGCGAACTTTATAAAGATCTTCACCATCTGAAGAAACAATTCCGCGGACTTTTGTCCGCGGTGTTGAAGCGCATACAGTCCAAGATAAGTCAGATTTGAAGCTTCAGGATGATGGGTGATGCCGAAGATTCCGCACATATTATTTACCGGATTCCATTCGCTTGAGGACTTTCGGTGTAGGCTTCCGTCAATCCTCCAAGGTCCTTCCTGAAACGGTCTTTGTCCATGATTTCCATGGTTTCTGGAATCCCACAATCTACAGGAATCTGGGGAAATTTCATCGGCCAGTAGAATATTGCCCTTTTCATCTTTGCCAAATTCGATTTTGAAATCGACCAAATGATGCCCAACTTTTTTGAAATACCTGATCATCAAATGATTGATTTTAAGCGCCGTGGCTTTGAGACTTTGAACATCCTGTGGTGAAGCGATTTTCATCATCTGGAATATGATCGTCCGTGAGAATGGGATCACCAAGCCTGTCTTGACAATAAAATCTCTACCAAAGACGGCTCGATTTTGAACATTTGATGCCCAGGCGCTTGCATAGATTTCCTGCGGCAATATTTCGTACCACAACTTCCAAAGGAATGATTGTGATGGCCTTCACAAGCATCTCCCGATCGCTCAGTGTCTTGATGTAGTGAGATTGAATCCCGTTTTCGCCCAAATAATTGAAGATGTGTGTGGCGATTTTCAGATTAAGAATACCCTTGGTGTCGATGGAAGCTTTTTTGAGGTTGTTGAAGGCTGTAGCATCGTCTTTGAAGTACATGACGTGCTGATTTTTTTCCGACCCTGAAAAATCTTCTTGGCTTTGCCTTCGTACAGTAGATTCATCTTGTCCGCAAAGGTTCATGAAAAAGACGAGGCCGTTATATATGGATTGGTCCAAAATCATGGCCGCTAGAGAGAATTCGGATGGTATTTTTTCTTCAAGAAACTCCATTTGATCCATTCTTTCAAAATACGGATGAAATGCATGGTTCCGTCCCGAAATGTGTTCAAATGGAGGGGTTCGTTCGTACTTGCATTTGAGCAGTTTTCCTGGAATTTCGACGATTTTGGCCCCCAAAACACAGGCGCGAATGATCAATTCTGAGGCGAATTCCATGCCCGGGGTCTTAACACCCCATTTATCAAAGGCTGTCTTTTTGATGCATCTGTACCCGCTATTACAATCAGTCATTTTGGTTTTAACAATAAATTGATCAAACTCAATAAAATAGGCGTTCCCACATACTGATGGAGCCAAGGCATCGCCCTCTTCGATTTCTCCATTGAGTCTTGAAGCGATGACCATGTCCGCATTCTCTTCGATGGCTTTTTCATACAATTCTAGGCGCGAGTTCGATCGGATACGTGTCATCTGAATCCATGAAAATGACATACCCGATTGTGCAGCTTTAATGCCACTGATCAAAGCACTGCCATAACCACGAACAGGGACTTCATTGAGTATGACCTGAGGAAAACCGTTGCGAATGATTTTGGAACGATCTTTTGCTGCCATTGTCGGAAACCATCACCTGGATTTTATACTGAGGATGATCCTGGAACGACTTTCATCGCCTTTTCGAGACATACGCCGATGGTGAGCTCTTCGTTGAGACATGGAAAACAGAATGTAGTGAAATGTGCGCTCATTTGAAGAATATTACGGTAGCTTTTAATTCCAAAGAGCAAACGCTTCACGAAACAGTGCATTTTTCCCGATCTTGAACTAAAATTTTTCTGGAATTGCCTTTCATAAAAACATGAAAGTCATCGACGTCACATATTCTGATCCGGACAACTTCTACGACTCGGTGGCCGAGGAATTGTTTCAAGGTTTATCCAAGGATGATCTGATCGCTGTGATCGGTATCGCCAACAGCGGATTGGAATTGTCCCAGGCATATTCAAACGTCTTCAAAACCGGGGATATTCGAATGCCCATGACTATAAGCTGTTGATGCAAGCGTCCCCATTCCTCTTCCACAGATTTGCTGGGAATGGTTTACCAAAAACTTCCGATTCCCAAACTCATCTCCAATTTGCTGAGGACCATTGAACATCATATTTTGAGTAAATTTCGTCCCAGCCAACGCATTGTGGAGTTTCACGATCACAGCGACACCAAAATTGCGAAATGCAAAAGGATCATGATCGTGGACGATGCGGTGGATTCCGGACACTCCATGAAAGCCGTTTATGATGTGCGATTCACACTTTGAATGCAGATGCCAAAATCGATTTGGTTACCTACGTCATCACCCAAAAGAATCCTGTCATTTCCCCTTCCTATTTCAGACATCGCGATATCATCGTTCGATTTCCGTGGGCGGTGGACAAATGATTGTGGTGGTCGATCTGGACAAAACGCTTCTCAAAATCGACAGCTTTCCTGCATGGTACTTTTATAATCTCAGACATTCAGCGGTCAGCAATCCTTTGCTGTTTGCACATATGTTCTATTTGGGTTTCAAACGCGCTCTTGGTTTGATCAGCCACGTTACCTTCAAGGAAAATTTGATGAAAATGCTGGATAAAAGCGACTTTCACGAACTCTTTGCCAAGGACCTCAGCAAACATCTTCGAATCGATCTGGCCGATCATCTAAAAAAACTCCAGGAAGACGCAACGCTCATCCTTTCTACCGCTGCCCCAAATCATTATGTCCAACACCTACCCAATATCTTCCGATTCAATTTGACGAAGTTTTCACCAGCCACATCATCCAGCAAAATCTGATCGGATATAACTCCGGTGAGATGAAAGTCACGTCTTTTCAACAACGTTACAGAAGTTCGAATATACGCGATCTCTTCGTCACTGATCATCACAGCGATCTTCCGATGATGAGACTCAGCAACAAAGTTTTGCTGGTCAATCCTAGCAAACGCACCCTTCAGATGGTAAAAAAACATACAATCAACGCGGAAATTTTATGAGTATCCAAACCACTGTCGTTATTCCGACCTACCAGCGCATCGACCTACTTCAACTCACTCTGGACAGTCTGGCGAAGCAAACCATCGATCCATCCACATTTGAAGTCATCGCCATCGATGATGCAAGTCCAAATGGAGAACACAAACAACAAGTCATCACTTCCCAAACTTATCCATTTCAATTTAAATACATGATTCAAACCAAAGGCGGTCCCGCCAAGGCACGTAATCTTGGTGTTCAGCATGCCAGCGGATCCATCATTATTTTTATGGATGACGATGCTGTGGCCGATCCGGAATGGATTGAGCGCATGATCAAATCTTTGGAACGCAGTTCGCATGCCGGAGTTGGGGGCATCACAAAAAATTACAAAATCGAAACACTATCTGAAAAACTTCTCAATCATGTCGGCCATTTGATTTCACCTGTGGATCCCAATACAGGCGAAATCATCTTCTTGGTCACAGTCAATGCCGCTTTTTATAAAAAAGACCTTCACGATGTCGGCGGTTTCGATGAAAACTTCAAACTGCCTAGTGGAGAAGACATGGATTTGGGATTCCGTATCCGTAAGGCTGGAAAGACCCTTGGATTGTCCGAAGGACTTGTTTATCATCATCAACGCGACAGCCTTCGCAGCATGTTCCGCAATTGGTACAACTACGGTCGAGGACTATACCGCTGCCAATTGAAGCACAAAGAATCCTTGTCCAAATTGGACAGTTATTCCGATACAGGTCTGTTGAACATGAAAAAAATGTGGAAACACGTCACGGATTATTTCGGCTTGTATGTTTCGATGTGGAAAGCAAACAATATTCGTTTTTACGAAGTCCCCTTACTTCCCAATCTACATTTGCTGAATTTCTTTTGTTTCGTCTACGGCCGATATCAAGAGTCCAAGGACATTCGGTATAAAAAATCCTAAAGGTTTTCCAAACTGATCGCGTTGGGATCCAAAATATACTCTTTCAATCCATCCATGGAGATGTTCGCAACAACATCCAAGAACGACAAGTGACTGATGAATTCTTTACCGTCACCTTGGACATACGCTTTGGGCTTGAATGAAAAGATTTTCACAGGCATCGTGCTGTTTTTTACCCATTCATCTTGAATCAGATAATCTTTGGCTCCGGTGGGACTGATATAGGCTACGCAATCCACGGATTTGCACAAATCGACCAGCCTTTGCGAACGATCATCGGATTTTTCTGCAAAATCACTGTAAATATGAATTTGAGTTTTGAGTTGCAATCGCTGACAGGTTTCGCGAATGATTTTTGTATTCATCTCGGACAATTTTGAATTTTTTTTGTCCGAGATGATGTCAAAGACATATTCGATCTGTTGAAAATATGGCAACTTCTTATAGTTCATCTGGATCGTTTTGATTTGCTTGTCTCTCCAGCGCGTACGGTCGTCGATCTCAGTGTCTCGAATCATTTGCTGAAGATTTTTATGGAACACAGGAACAGACAACCAAAACGGTTTTCCTTTAGATTGATTTGATTGCGCGTCTGCCAGAGTTGCTTGGCTAGCTGTACATCATCCAGAAAAATGAAGTGCTGCGAAATTGAAATCAGAGAAAAATACCACACTGCCCACGGCAAACTGTCGGCTGCATGATCGAACAATGTTGTGACAATGGGTTTCATTTTTTTTCAATTCCATGTATTTCTTTTCGGCGATCGACCAGTCTTCGGGAGTATTGATATCATGCACTTCAGTTGCGTTGATGAAAATGCCCCGTGTCCGATCGCTCATGAGCGTCTTACGTTTGAAAATCCGGGAACATGAAAAAATAAAACTGTCCTCCCGTCATGATAAAAATCGCCCTGAGCACTATTCACCTGGGTTATATAACCATTCTTATCTTGGATAGAATTTTGGCCTACTTCATGGAAACCTGGTGTACGGAAACACAAAATCTGAATTTTCAGTTGTTAAAATCCGGTGTGCATCCTTGAGCATATTGGAATCGAAAAACACTGCCGTGGGGTAGATGCAGCACGCATAATCGTAAAGATTTTTCCCATTTTTTTGAACATGTCGAAGGTTTCATTTAAGACATCATCGGTGGTTGCCTGATCATTGGAAGCTTTTTGAGATCGAAGAAACGGAACGGTTGCGCCGAATTGAGCGGCTATTTTTGCGATTTCATGGTCGTCGGTACTGACCATGACATCTGCGAACAACTTGCTTTGAATCGCCTCTTCAATGCCGTAGGCGATGATGGGCTTCCCCCAGGAAATTCTTGATGTTTTTCTCGGGATTCGTTTGCTGCCACCACAGGCAGTGATGATGGCGACGGACTTGCTCATCGTTTAACGAGGTCTTTTCTCCGATTTTCTTGGCTGGGCTACCGACATAAATACCCCAGGGCTCGCAATCCTTATTCACAAAGCTACCGGCACCAATCACGCAACCTTCACCAATGGTTACGGGCATGATGGTGGATCGTGCTCCAATATAAACATCATTTCCAACCACAAGTTTTCCGCCCAAAACAACGGACTCGCCCTTTTTCATTCCATCGACCATTTTCAAACAGCTTCCTTGTGAGAGTACGTCGCAGATAAAAATACGGTTCCAGGTCCGGTTGACACTCGATCACCTAAAATGGTCAAACCTCCACCCCAGATAATGGTGTGAGGTTGAACATCGGTGTATTCACCGATCTGCACCTTCTCCTGCAAAAATAGGCAAAATCACGAATCTTTGCGTTGCTTTTGATATCTACAACATGTGGGAATGCGATTTTGGCGAGAGGGATAAATTTTTACATTTTCTGCACCAAGATCTAAGCTGCGATTTCACATTTTTCGCCCATCAAACTGCAAGTCTTCAATTTTAAATTCACCAGTTCATACGTACCCCTTAGGTTTAGCGGTTTAATTCTCTTGAAGCAGTTTTTTTCAAGTTTTCAATCCAAATGTCCAAATTGCTGAGTTTTATTCACCTTGATGTAATCCAAAAAGCATGTCTTCAAAACTATATTTAGGTAGTATCCCAATTCCTTCTTCGCTTTGCGAATGTCATAGACAAAGGAATCGATGTGGTTGGGTTTGTCTGGACGCAGCTTGATCCAATCAGTTTGGATGAATTTTAGAAAACTTTGGCGATGATTTTCGCCTCTTGCTTGATGTCCGGGGCCTTGCAGGAGGAAATATTGTAAAGACCTTCTGCTGTGTCGCTTTCAATTGCCCTGACAAAAGCAGAGATCACATCCTTGATGTAAACAATGTCCCTACCTTTGTTTGCATTTCCCCAAACCTCCAACGGTTCAAGCATTGGCATTTTCAATGAAAATTTGAAATCCGGTTTTGATCGGTTTTCCGTCAGCGAATATCTGCGTATATTGGGCCGAATCCATAGACCGGAGGAAGTCTGAGGATGATTCCTTGCAAACCATAGTGATGGCGATAAAAATTCACAGCATTCTGTGCAGCTGTTTCGGAAATGCTGAACATGGCATATTCACCAGAATACTTGATCGACTCACCATCGCTCTCCTTGATGGGTTTGCCCTTTTTCGACGCCCACATTCACCGGTATTGCGATGCGAAGTCGCATAAATGATTTTGGATAGCGTTTGAGTCTGAGTTTGACAGTACTCAGGATATTCATTGTTCCAATGACATTGGTATCGATATTTCGCGGATCATTATTTGCGTTCGCTGACATTCGCAGGCGCAGGCGGCCAGTGAATCACTACATCAAACGAATGCTTGTTCAATTTGGCGAATTCATTTCTCTTGGTGATATCCATAAGATGAACGTAAGGAATTTTTCTTTTGGCGAAGTACTTTACCGATCGGATTGATATCGGAAGCCGTGACACGGTATCCCAACCTGACAAACTCATCTGATAAATAGGTACCGATGAATCAGCAGCACCAAATATGAGTATTTTCTTCTTTTTCATCAGATTTCCTCGACAATCGTATCTTTACTGCCTTCACCAATTTTCAAGGATGCATTTTGAAACTACTTGGATATGTAAACTTTCGCGTTGGAAAATCGATGGCGAAGTTTTACCTCGTTCTTGCCAAGTGTTGCTGCAAGCCCTTTACTCGGATGCGTTGAAATTCGTGTGACTGACTTTTAACAGGTGTGCACAATCAATGACTCAAAAGAATGTGAGTCCTGGCGATGCCAGCACCACATCGCTTCGTGACATCCTTTCAAGCTACATTTTTGATTTTTTTGAACCACATGGACTCTGCTTTTTCTTTTGGAATATTTTTTTGAGCACTCGGTTTAGCTTTACGATGCCCATGCCCTGCTCCGAAACACGAGCAATATGTCCAAGACTTGATTCATTTTGAAGAAGCTGCTCCAAAACCAAGGAAAAAATCGCTAGGATCCGTTCCACCGAACATCAGCATGATTTTCTGGATGTTCCCCAAGGTCTTGCGGCGTTTTTTCGCATATTTGTAGAAATCAGATCGAAGCAGCCAATATTTGGGACCAAAAATTCGATTCCGCTTTTTTATCTCTACGGACAATATTGAAAAATCGTTCATATCATGGGCCAAAACAGCTACATGCATACGATTGGCTTTTGTGAGATTGGTCATGATGGTCAGCTTTGCAACAAGCTTGGTTTTGATTTTACGTGCTAAAGCGGTTGGAGACATTCAATTTATCAAAATGATGTCCTTGGTCTGCCTTGACGTTCGATAAATGCTTTCATCGTTGAGCGATATCGAACCTTGAATCCTGATTTACCTGACAATACCCATGACTTTTTGGGATCACTTTTCGTGATGAAAAGAGGGGATGTCCTTTTTTGAAATTCGCTTTTGCACCATCACTGAAACCAGCGTCAAGATTGATAGATATGACCCAATCCATGCTTACCTCCACCATCGGTGATGATCGCACAATTTTCATGGCGTAAAATGTTATCTGGAAATTCCATGAATACCTAGATTTTGGCCAATTTTTTGGTAGCCTTACAATGATGAAACCACCTCACATCGGCAAATATGAAATCAAACCCGGGGTAAACCTTTTATTGTCGCGGAGCTGTCGAGGAAATCACAATCAGTCTCTGGACAGAGCCTTTGAATTGATCGATCTGGCTGGTGACCGGTGCTCATGCGATCCAAATTGCAAACCGCTACCGGCACAGCTTGACCATTGATCATGATGGCCCTGGCTTTGTCGTTCATACCAAACAAGTATCTGGGACAACAAAAAACTTTCACGATTTGTACAAAACGGCCAGCACACCCTATGAATGGCATGGTAAAATTTTCGATTATTGCAAAAAGAAAAACACTGATTCTGTGTTTCAGCACACCGTTCGATGAATCTGCAGTAGACTTTCTGTAGACAGTTCGACCCACCTTGCTACAAAATCGCCTCCTTTGAAAACATAAACCACTATCCTCTGATTGAAAAAGTTGCTTCCACAGGAAAAATTCCCGTCATCATTTCTCTGGGCCTGAGCACTATCAAGGAAATTGAGGATCTCCATGCATTCTTGATTTCAAAGAACATGGGATTCGTTTTCTTGAAATGCTGCAGTACCTATCCCGCTGATCCAAGATACATCAATCTTGCCACCATCCCTTACCTGCACAAGCACCTTCAAATCAATGTGGGAGCTCTCACGATACACGATGGGAATTGGTGTTGCTGTTGCCAGCAATAGCCCTATGGGAGCGCAAGTCATTGAAAAACATTTCGCCGATAGCCGTGCCAAAGGCGGCGTGGATTCTTCGTTTTCGATGGAACCGGCAGAACTCAAGTCTTTGGTCATTGAAACCGAGCTCGCCTGGCGCGAGAATCCGGGGGAAAATTAACTTTGATTTGAGCGATGAAGAAAAAAAGAGCCTGGATTACAAACGGTCGATCTATGTCGTCGAGGATATCAAGGCTGGAGAGCACATTTTCATCTAAAAATTTGCGTGTCATTCGTCCAAACTTCGGCGCTTGCTCCGAAACACTTCAAGGAAATCTTGGGAAAAACGGCTTCTAAGGATTTAAAACGTGGGGATCCGCTTCTTTGGGATATGGTTAAGTCCTGATGTCTGTCAGATCTGAAAAAATCCTCATTTATTCCCCGTATGGCCTTTTCACACCGCACATCATGCGGGAGATGATTTTGATCCAAAGATTGCTTCGTGATGGACATGAAATCACCAATATTGCCTGCGACAAAATGTTCAACATCTGTGATTACAAAACAGAATGCTCCAGGTGCTTCAATATTTCCAAAGGGCATGTCACTGGAGCGAATTTTCCAACCAAGTGGCTTGGTCAATATGTGACTCCAGAGGATCACCAAGAGTCTGAAGAATGGCTAGCGAGAATCGAACCCAAGGATTATCCCGAAGCTACTTTTGAAAACTTGAATCTGGGCGATTGGGTTCGTTCGTCTGTTCATTTCATGCTTAAGATCAGCAAACTTGAGTTCACCAATCCTCTGATTTTAAAAACATATCAACAGTTTCTAAAAGAAGGATTTGTTTTCTCGCGTGCAGCTGAGCGTTTATTAAACGAAACGAATTACGATAAAATCATCATGACCAACGGAAGATTTTTCAGTCATAGAATCTTTCTTGAAATGGCCAAGTTGAGAAATATACCGGTGATTACCAAGGAATATGGCCACTATTACCAAACCATGCAACTGCAGTTTGGATTGATGTCAAATTCCTACAACAATCTTTCCGAGAAATGGTACGCGTCCAATCGAACACCACTGAATCTGCAATCCCTGCTCCACGTCCATCAAATCATTCTCGACAAACGTTTCCGCAGACGATCACCGTATGGATTCTTTACCCCCCTTCCGAATAAAGCCGGCAAATCAATGTCAGGCAGAAAACTGGTTTTGTGCGCGCTGAGTTCCGAATATGAATTCAACGCCAGCCCTGATCATCCACACATCATTGGAACCCAAGTGGATTGGATGAAGCTATTGATTCCTGAAATGTCCAAATATCCAAATCACCACTTCATCATCAAACTTCATCCAAATTCTGAAGAATCGATCGTAGACGACATGCGTGAACTGTTTTCAAATGTAAATTTGAGCAATTGTGAGGTTCTGTGGCCGGACACGCCCAAAAGCACGTATGATTTGATTGATGAGTCTGATTACATCATGGTTTTCTGGAGCACTGTCGGCATGGAAGCTGCGTGCGCCGGGAAAAAGGTATTTTGCATCACCCATTGCGCTTACTATGGAGCCCCATTCCTGAAATCGCTCAGATCCGCTCAAACGCACAGTGAAGATTTGAATGACTTTCTCATGGATCTTTCGCCGATTCCAAACATACGCGAAGAAGCGTATCGATTTTGCTATCGCTACTTTATCGAGCAAAGCATTCCATTCACACCGACCAGCAATCCCAAGGGGGCTGTGACAATTTACAATCAACCAGTTGACTTCTACCGAAACGCTGATCATTTACCTCACGATCCATATTTAGATTATCTTGTTCAATCCATTGAACAAGAACAATTTCTTGATACGGCCAAAATCAATGGACCATACCGTGATCCTGAAGGAGTCCAAGAAAGATTTTTTTCAAAACGATGTCATTGATTCAAAACTATGGAGATATCAGCTTCCCAAAAGAAAATCCTAATTCTGCGCAAGAAAACACAACCGATCCAAGGTCACTGCTTTGAAAACATGGCACGACTGGATTTATTTCATGACACGAATCCATCAGACTGGCTTGCATTTCTTTTGTTACAGGATGGCCATCAGGTTTATGCGATTGATCCTGACAACATGCACATGCTGGATCAGTGGGCTCATGAATATGGCCTTACTTCAGGATCGCACAACCTCAACAAAATTTTGAACTCAAAGATCGTTTTTAAGATTGTCAGTGAAATCCTTTTCAAAGTTCCTTGGCTGATGCGCATGGGAAGAAAAATTCTGTTCTGGATCGGGAAATTGCAAAAAAAATCGGACACCTCATCTACCCTAAGGCAATTTATGGTTTGGTTTCAGCCTGACATCACGATTTCTGAGCAGAACCTGCGATTTAAATCAGTGCCTGGAGACTCTTCATTTTCTCATGGTAATTTGACTAGCCTGATGGATGATCCACAGTTTAAAACATCAATGGAAAGCCTTTTTAAGGCTGCAAGAAGCCAGTTAAACTAAGACAATATTGAATCATTTTTTCAACACATTCTTTTCTGGAGTGAACCCCATCAACAAACTCTGTTCTGTCACAACCTAATTTTACTGGATCAATTGCATCACATAGCTTTGTAAAATGGCCGGTATCCTTTAGCAACTTATCTTGAACTAATTTTTGATACGCCCTTATGATTGTCAAATAAGATGGATTTTGCCTGATTAACCCAAGAGCTTCGTGTTGATATGGTGGAAGAATCAGTAGAACCTCAACATTATGATTTTTTATGTCTTTTAGCATTCTTACCAATTGGTTATAAGCCTCTTGATCAAGTTTCCAATCACAAAGAAGCATATTTGTGCATTTTGAAACATATGCCCTGGATTTAGCTTCAATTTCCCGCAGCGAAGTAATTTTCATAAATTCTGGTGAATACAAATGCCCCCCATCATTTCTATACCCATGAAGATGAATTGGGAAATCAATGACTGGTGATACTCCCAGTCTGTATCCCTTGCCACGTATCCACGCCAATGACCTTAAAAAATCTGACCCGGAAAATAGACGTTGATAGTTAATTTTTGCAGGTGATCGAAAATGAATTTCTTTTCTTTCTCCAGTTATGAATTGCTCATACAAATGAGCATTGCTTTTCCATGTTTTCATTCCACTATTGATGTTGAAGGCCCATGGGTCGATTCCAAGAATTATGTACTTGGGTATTCGATTGTTGTTTTTGATCATTTGCCAGGTTGAAACATAGTCCTGAATAACCGAAGTTGAAGCTGCTGCATTGAAAAGTGCATGCTGCCTTAGCATTTCGCTATTCACCAAAAACATGCGTGAACTACCCAGAACAAGGACGTCATAGGGTGGCACAATCATGGATATGCCAGCAAGGAATGCACGTTCATCAAAATTGTAATTGGGTACTAGGAAAATTTCGTTCTCACTCCAGCTTTGTTTTACATCACGATAGAAACTCCCTCTCCATCTGTGATTTAAATCGACATGATAATTGATCAATGCGATCGATGTAAGAACCACTGTTACTATCAACAGTAGAATCAAGCCATAATGCGTTGCTTTATATCGAAAAAATTGGCTGTTTTGCATATAGCGCAGTAAAAAGTAATATATACATTTAATATCAGATGAAACTTACGATTGATCAACAATTTCGCCTTTATTTATCAAAACTGAAAACACCAACTCCGCTTTACTACCTCCACAGAAAGCTGTTTTCTCTGACCAATGGTTGGAGCAATGATATGGCTTCATACTGGATCAAGTTATTGAATCGCAAGACTGATGAAATTTCAACAGTACCCGTGCGTTTTTCAAGTTTAACAGCACAACAAATCGCCGATAAAATACGTATGGATGGATTTTATCGCTTTGAACACCGTCTGGATGAGCCGATCGTTGATCAAATCGTCTCCTTTGCTAAGAGCGAGCCCTCGAGAACTCGAAAAGAATATTTTAGCACAGCTACATCAAGTACTGGGAAAGTGACCTATGAGGAAATGAACCATATCGATTCTCCACGCTTTGATTTTGATCAACTCGATATGTGCAAATCCAAGGAAATTCTTGAGTTAATTTTCGATCTTTCATTCTGTAACATCGCCCAGGAATACTTTGGATCCACTCCAATCATGGATTTATTTGCGATGTGGTGGTCCAAACCCTGTGAAAACAAAAGTCTTCAAAGTTATGCCGCTCAAATGTTTCATTATGATATGGATCGAATCAAATTTCTGAAATTTTTTGTGTATCTTACGGATGTCACTCCAGACACAGGTCCTCATTGCTTCGTTCGAGGTTCTCACAATGATCTAAAAAAGAACCTTCGTCGCGACGGTAGATTCGACGATATAGACATAGAGCATGCTTATGGGAAAAATGCCATCGTAGAGTTGTGTGCCCCCAAAGGCACCATTTTTGCTGTTGATACGCGGGGGCTTCACAAAGGAGTATCATTGAAGTACGGGCAGCGACTGATGTTGCAATTAATGTATGCAAATTCAACTTTTGGTCAAGACTATCAAAAGATCAATATTAATTCACACCCCTCGAAAGAGTTGATCATGCAGAAAATCGCTGAACATCCCCTAATTTTCGGGCCACTTTTCCAATTCAAATAACATGCTCTTTAATTCTCTAGAATTTCTCCTTTTGTTTCTTCCGATCGTATTGGGAATTGCTTTGATGCTGAAAGGCAGTCGCCTAACTTTTTGGATCGTGCTGATGAGCTGCGTGTTCTATGCTTTTGCAGGCCATATTTGGTTTCTGATTCCCATGTTCATTTCCGCCACCATGGATTTTTGGACTGGAAAACGGATCGAATCTGCAAAATCGCAGCGTCTGAAAAAATTTTATCTATGGCTGTCAATTTCTTGCAATCTTGGCCTTCTGGCTTACTTCAAATATTCAGGACTTGTTCTAGATTCAATCCATACGATCTTGGTTCAACTGAACTTAAGCCATCAACAGGACATTCTTTTCCCTGCCCTTCGTGTCGTACTGCCTGCTGGAATATCATTCTATACGTTCCAAACCATCTCTTATGTCATTGATATCTACAGAGGTGATGGACACGCAGAAAAAAAATACCTGACTTATTTTTCTTTCGTTTCATTTTTTCCACATCTGGTCGCAGGTCCACTCACAAGACACAACCAACTTATTCCTCAAATTCAAAAAAACACAGAGAATGGAATTCGTATTCTGTGGCGCTCGGGATGCTTTCTTTTTATTGCAGGTTTAGCCAAGAAAGTATTGATTGCTGATCGTATCGCCTATTGGATTGACCCCATCATCCAAAACATTGGTGATACTGGCGCATTTGAAGCGTGGATAGCGTTGCTAGGATATTCTTTCCAAATCTATTTTGATTTCAGTGGATACTCAGACATGGCCATTGGCCTTGGAAGACTCTTCCAAATTGAACTGCCTATGAATTTTAACAGCCCCTATAAGGCTATTTCACCTAGTGACTTTTGGAGGAGATGGCATATCACGCTCAGTCTATGGCTCAGGGATTATCTTTATATTTCCATGGGAGGCAATCAATGCTCCAAAGAACGTCAGAAGCTAAATCTAATGATCACCATGTTGTTGGGTGGTCTCTGGCATGGGGCCTCCTGGACTTTTTTTGTGTTGGGGTGCTTACCATGGCTTGCTTCTTTTGATTTATCATCAATACAAAGAAATATGGGATCGACAAAGTCGATCCATCCAGACAATAGGAACCTTTATTCTTGTCACATTTGGATGGGTCTTCTTCAGGGCATATACATTTGAAGTCGCTTCACTTTGGTTTAGATCCCTATTCCTGATGAATGGACTGGTTTCATCCACCACATGGGTAAATCCATATCTTCTTTTCATGGTTGCTGTGGCAGCTATCATCTGTTCAAGATTCAAAAATACTTCCGAAATAGAATGGGAAAAGTTTTCCGTTCACCGCTGCATAGCGCTTGGCGCTCTCGGTGCATTGTGCATTTTACTGATGAACTATTCATCCAAATTTTTGTACTTTCAATTCTGATATGAAACCAAACGCCCGACAACTCCTCGCTTTTTTCACCCCAATGGCATTTTTTTTGTCTCTTGTTTGCTGGATGAACTATCGAATTGATCCTTCCGGAAAAAACTCCTCCATCAAGATATACGAACTAGCCTCTGAGCAGAAAAGCGATCAAACCTTGATATCAGAAAAATCATTTGATCAGAGGCAATGGATTCGTGGCAAATTATCCCACTCAGACTGCCCTGACACATTGATTCTTGGAAGCAGCACGGTTGGAGCCTTTTCTCAAAAAATGTTCAATGCAAAAATTCTGAATGCATGGCTCACCGGACCCAGCATTGAGGATTTCGAAGCTATTTCACAAATGCTCAACGAAACCCAATGTCATCCCCAAAATATTGTGGTTGGGATTGACCCTTGGTTTTTTAATCGATTGTCGATCTCTGATCGATGGAAAAGCATTCATGAATATTATTCAAAATACCAACTTGATGATTCTAAACTCAAGACCATTTGGTGGAATTCAATGCAAACTTGGTCCAAATTCAAAGACAATCTTTCATTTTCAACAACCCAAATGAGTTTTCAAATCCTCATGACCAGAGGCACTCACCAAGACGCAGAACCTGAGCTTTTACAGTCCAACATTCAGAGCATTTGTAACGGATCTACCAAAACACCGCTTCTTACAGAAAATAGCTATCTAAGAGCTTTCGATGGTCATTACGAAAACTGCCATCAATACTTACCAAGCCAGGAAAAAGTAGGAGAAATCTCGAGAACCTACTTGCAACGAAACATGCACAACATGGCTGAATGGCACGAGATCAATGAAAATGTGATGGATCGACTTGAGATATTGCTGTCAAAATTCTCCTCAACTGGCAGCAAAGTTACGCTACTCTCACCGCCCTATCATCCAGTTGCATTCACAGTACTCATGAGTGACCGCTTCACCAAAAAAAATCTCCATGAGATGGATAATTCACTACTTGAAAGAATGAAACATCTCGGAGTTTCATATTTGAACTTTCGAAACTCTCAGTCAATTCCGTGCAATGAAACGGAATTCAATGACAGTCACCACTCCGACGAAGCCTGCTCAGCTAGAATCGCTGCCCTTGTTCAACAAAATTTTTGATCAGGATAGAATTTTTCGAAGCGTATCAACCACGAACTGCTGGTCTTTTTCAGATAATTTTGGATGATCGGGAATACTCAAGGCTTCTTTGTAATACTTTTCCATATGGGGGAACTTCTTCGGTGAGAACTTCATTTTTTCATAATATGGTTGTCGATAAATCGGAATGTAATGAACTTGCACTCCGATTCCATGCTCAATCAAAGCCTTGAAAATTTTGGCCCGCTCATTTGCATGCTTTTTCAATCGAATCACATACAAATGATAGGACATTAAAGATCCATCAATTTCTTTAGGAAGTTGCAGTGGCAGCCCTTGCAGCTCCTGTGCGTAAATATGAGCAATTTCACGCCTGCGCTTCACGAATAGATCCAATTTATTCATCTGCGAAATTCCCAACGCAGCTTGAATTTCCGTCATGCGATAGTTGTAACCGAGACTTTGTTGCTCATAGTACCAATCACCATGCGATTTATGCTTGAGAAATTCAGGTTTTCGAATCAAACCATGTGAACGAAGCGTCTTTAGGACCCGCGCCAACTTTTCATCGTTGGTGGTGAGCATTCCACCTTCGGCTGTCGTGATCATTTTCACAGGATGAAAACTGAGCACGGAGACGGATGAAAACTCGCAGGATCCGATTTTTCGACCATTGTATTCACCACCCAAAGCATGAGAAGCATCTTCGATGATTTTGAATTTGTACTTTTTGGAAAGTGCTCCGATTTTTTTCATATCGCAGCTTTGACCTGCAAAATGGACAACGATGACGACATCCGGTTTTTTACGCGAGGTTTTCAGTTTTTTTTCTAAAGCTTCCGGTGACATGTTGTAGGTTTCTGGATCGATATCGACAAAATCAACCTTGGCTCCGCAATACAATGCGCAGTTGGATGAAGCCACAAACGAATTGGGCGATGTCCACACCAAGGACTTTTTACCCACACCCAATGCCAAACATGCCAAGTGAAGCGCGCTGGTCGCGCTGTTCACGGAAATCGAAAATTTGGATTCAACATACTTCGTAATGACTTCTTCAAATCGCTCGATACAAGGACCTTGGGTCAAAAAATCCGAGCGCAAAGCCTCGACGACAGCCTTGATATCGTCATCGTCAATGTGTTGTGTGCTGTATCGAATCATACATCTTGATTGGAAGCTTGGTTCATCAAATTGCGAAGCTCGCTGACCGTCGCCCATTCTGTGTTGTTGTCGGACGAATAGCGAAATCCTTCGGCAACTTTTTTACCTTTGACTTTGTTAATCACTGGCTTGAAATTCGGGACTTGAGCGCTGCTGGCCATGATCGC
>JAWKOB010000021.1:0-17606 GCA_041391405.1 Bdellovibrionota bacterium
TTTTGATGGTGAGGGATCAATAGATATTAATCTGTATGAAAATAGTTATGAGTTAATGAGTATCTCTGCACGATTGCCCAATGGCACAAGTTATAGTTGCTCAGGGGAAGAATGTTTCGGCGTGGTCATTGATTCAGAAAATTATACGATTGAATTTGATCACACCGTATTGGAACATACTCAGTCTGATATTATCAAAATCACTGGAGTGATTAATTTCCCAAAGCCAGTCATACATGGTCCGAGTTAAAATTCCGACATTTCAGATCGTGGCAGAGCTAATCGTAGGACAGACTATGTATTCCCCTTTTGAGGTAAAGGAATTCCGGGGACAGCATACGAAATTTGAATTCCAGGTATCCTTTCGTATACCTTCACCAAGGTTTCATATTTGAGACATTGGGCCGCTCCCACCCATGTCCAGAATTCTAGACATTCGAAGTTCTAAGCTGCGTGAGGAAGAGGGGAAGGGAGTTTTTTGTTTTTCTCAAGGGCTTTGTACAAATCCAACGCCTTCTGTGCATTCAGCCAGAACTCCGCTGTGGTCTTGAGCGCCGCTGCCAAACGAACAGCTACATCAGCTGTTACAGAACATTTTGCATTGATAATACGATTGATCACTTTGATATCCACACCAATATGATCGGCCAACTTTTTTTGCGTAATGCCCATGGGCACAAGAAACTCCTCTTTCAGAATTTCGCCTGGGCTCGTTGGTTTTCTTTTCCTTGTGATCATATTTTCCTCGACACTCAATGGTAATCCAGAATGGCCACGTTTTCGGGACCATGCGCTGACCATTTGAAGATAATTCTCCACTGGTCATTGATGCGTATGCTGTAAAACTCAACCAACTTCCCGGAAAGTTTTTCCAGTCGATTGCCTGGAGGAGATCTTAAATCTTTAAGTTCTACTGCGTAATCCAGCATATCCAGTTTTCTACAGGCGATTTTTTTAATGTGTCCCCACGCCGCTCCTTTGACAACCTTTCCGGTTTCAAAAAGTACTTGCGTGGCTGCGTCAGCAAAAGACTGAATCGCCATTGTTAAAAATATACCTTAATAAGGTATACCTTGTCAAGGTGTAAATTGAAGGTGTGTAATTCCGGGGACATCTTACGAAATTCGAACTCCGGGTATACTTTCGTATACCTCCTTCAAAGTCTCACGTTTACGCGGAGATGGCGTGAATGAGGGAAGAGAGGGTTGTGAGTTCAGGATTGAATTTCTTTCTAGGATCCATCAAGTCATAAAGCGTGCGGCGACCCATGCCTGCTTTTTTAGCAATCTTGGATTTATTCACAGTCATCAAGTGCGCAACCAATACTTCGCGAAAAGACGCTAGGTCTTGTGTGCGAATACAATCGAGAAGCGTATCAATCACCAGTTCGGCATTCCTGAGTTCTTTGCTAGTGAAGGGTGCGTGTGCCTTCAAGGAGTTCATTCCTGATTTTTTTTGCTTTTTGGATGTCCCTGTTTTGCGCATGTTTATTGCCTGCACCCGTGTTTTGGGCTGCTGATCTTTCAACCAATCTTCAAATTCTTTGGTTTTAAGAACTTTATACTTTTTCATATTGTACGGTATACCGCTCATTCTGTCAAGGTCCGATTTTCAGTCGCTTTCCGACTGATTTTCAGACGGTTTTTATTTCAATCTCATTGAATTGGTTTCAATCAGATTCAATTTCTTGATTAAGCAATGAGCATGCCTGGTTTCAAAATTAGAAATTCCGGAAATTAAATCGGGGCACATACGACTGAACCCAAATTTTATGTTAGATTTGTTTTGTGAAAAAGGTTTTGAAGGCTGATCTTGCGGAGCATTTGGAGCAGATTCCGAATATCGGGAAGGCTTGCGCGGAGGATTTACGGTTGATGGGGATTACCAAGCCATCACAGCTCAAGGGTAAAAATGGGTTGAGGTTGTACGATCAGCTTTGTCGTGTGACGGGTGTTCGTCACGATCCCTGCATGGCCGATACGCTCATGGCGGCGGTGGATTTCATGAACGGTGGCAAACCCAAGCCGTGGTGGGCCTTCACCTCCGAGCGCAAAAAAATCTTCGGCAACCGCTAGTCTAAATGTGATTCAATCCAATCTTCGAAAAGTTTCGTAGGGGTTGTGTTTTTTCGTTTTGCAATATTCTTGAATTTAGTTTTATGTTTCTCAGTTAAGCGTAAAGTCATGTTGGTTTTTTTATCTTCTTGTTTTTTGGTGCGTTGGTCTTTAAGTTGGATGTTGGCCCAACGAAGCATGTCTTTGTAGGCGATACCATTATAATCGTTGCCTTCTGGTTTTCCTTTCTGGATATCACTGATGATTTCTAAAAACTCTTTGGGCAATTGATCCTTGAATAAAAATGCTTTTGGAAAATGAAGTAGAGCTGCGGGCAAGACCTCCAATACTCTTGGTTCAATGTTTTTTGCCACCCATAGAGCATCTTTTGCGGGAATTTTGACCAAGTGCTGCGGTTTTACACCTCGAACCCAAAGCAGGTTCTTTGCGTGCAAGAAGCCGAGCACTTTTTGCGCTTTAGGATTTTTGAAAGTAAGCAAGGTCTACTCCTTCATCACTTAATTTTTGATTCAATTCATTTCCAAATTGTTTCAACGCTTGTTGAATTAATTTTTTGTTCTTTTCTTTTGCCTTGAGCGCTTTCAGTGAGTTTTTTGTAGAGTAAGATCGTTATCGTTTTCATATTTCGCAATTACATCGTCCAACTGCCGAAATATTCTTTCAAAGGTTTCTTTCATCTAAACATTCTACCATCATTGTCATATATAGTGCAAATGCTTTATTAAATATATGTAATTAAACGATAATTTTGGTAGTAATCCCATGAACACACGGCGTAACCCAAAATTAATGCGAAAATCAGGCGATGCACCCCTGTTATGGAATTCTTCATTTGTATGTTCGAAAGGGTGGTTGGTTAAAAAATTTAGGGATGTGCTTTGTATTTCGATTGTGAATGAACTCATATAAACTGATAACATGATTCGGGTATGCATGTGGAAAATTGGGTTTGTTTTGGTTTCCCTGTCTCAAAAGTTATTTCGAAATATAGGTCCGAGAGTTTGGTATTTTGCATATGGAGCCAATGTGGATCCAGGCACACTCACAGTGCGTAATATTAAGGTTTTTGCATCTGTCCCATACCTATTGAAGGATTATAAATTAAACTTTCTTCATCCTGGGCATATGAAAGGGCATGCTTTTGCTGATGTAAACTATGAACCTGGTGAAGAAGTGTTTGGTATTTTACATAAGATTTCGATATTCGATCTTTGGAGGCTAGATTTTTTTGAACTTGGTGTTTTTTTCAGACGCCACAAACGAATTTCAATCAGAACTGACAATAAATTTTTCTATTTGTATCAAGGTACGGAATCGATTCCGAATTTAAAACCAGCGAAAGCTTACTACGATGCGATCTGCAAGGCATATGAGGGATCTGGTTTTAAAAGTTTTTCACATCAAAAAGCCTTAGAAAAAATTGAAACCTTAGATTTCTTGCCAAAAGAAAGGCGAGAACATGTCTTTACTAAACCGACTAAATATTTCCCGGTAGAGTGGGTCAAAGCATACGATCGAATGATTGGAAAAATGATCGCATATTTATACCCTCATAAAATCCTCGGTGAACGATCTGGCAAAAAATCAAAATAAGAATTTGATATCAGAGATAGCTTGCTCAGTTTCGATTATTTTTTGGGTTTGTATTCTTTGTTGAATTGTTTGGTTTGGTCAATCAACGCTTGGTGTTCGGTGCAATCTTGAAGAATGGTTCCCTCAATGAGTTCAATGATGCCTTCGTAAAATACTTTTTCCTGAGCCGTGATCCAATGTTGTCGAAACATGGATAATGCATTTTCGAATGCTTCACGATCTCTCTCGATTATGGTGCTAATCGAAGATTGGTGCTTTTCGTGGTTTTCTTTTTCAAGTTCGGTGAATGTCGAGGGAGCAGGCTCAGATTGGGCCAATGAATCCATCATGGTTTTTTGTTTTGCTGGAGTCATCTTGGGAATTCCGGGGTCACACAACTAACTCCAAACTCTGGGCATTCTGAAAACTATCGTGAGTTTGTAAAAGCAGATATTCTTGATCCAAGAGCGAGGTGGGCATGCAAAACAAGACGTTTTATATTCGCCAAAAAAAGAATTGGCAGAGTTGTTTGGATTGGAAACTCGGAATAAGTACGAAATCAAAAAATCAAGACAATCAGCCTGTGATGTTCTGTGCAGAAATGCAAAAAGGCTTTTTGGGATTTATCATGCGGATGTTTCTCGGTCACTGGAGAACATTCGAGCTGCATTTTTTCAACATGCAACGTCAGCTTCTTTTCAAAGCCAATCATCCGTTTCGGTTCATTTTTCAAAGATTGGACGTTCATGATGCCCATGGAAAACCTATTGGAAGCATAGAGTGGAAATGGGGCATTTTTAAAAAAAGATTCGCAATTTATGATTTTGAAAGCAAAAAACATCTGCAAATCGAGTCGGGATTTTTGAGTTTTTGGACATTTCCGATTTTGGATCAGGGTAAAGAAGTGGCCAAGGTTCAGAAGAAATGGTCTGGAGGCCTGAAGGAAGTGTTTACGGACGCAGATAACTTTCGGCTGGATATGCAGTCTGATTTTTCAGAAAATCAACAGCAGCTTCTGCTTGCTCTGGCCATCTTCATTGATTTGCAATACTTCGAGCGAAAAGCGGGATAGGAATTCCCAAGTTGTTTGCGAAATCAGGATTTTTTGACGAATTCTGATTTGAGATTCATGGAGCCAAATCCATCGATCTTGCAACCGATGTTATGGCCATCGTTGCTATCGGCAATCAACTTGATGTTTTTGACCTTTGTTCCAACTTTGACAGATGAGTTGGACCCTTTGATTCTAAGGTCTTTGATGACGGTGACTGAATCGCCATCTTGCAAAACATTTCCATGTGCATCATAAATTTTGGTTTCTGAAGGTTCTTCCGCAAGTTGCTTTTCGCCAAGCACCCATTCATGAAAGCAAGAGGGGCAGTTCCACAAGCTTCCATCAAAGTAAGCATCTGCTGAATTGCATTTGGGACAAGATTGGTTGTTTTCCATGTCGTGGTCTCCGATCGATTCAGTTTACCAATGGTGGCTTAAGGTGCCAAGGATGGTGGCGCTTCTTTCCACATTCGCTGTGAAATATTCGTTGTAATGGCCAGCGATGCCGATGGCGTCTTGATCGTTCCAAAAAATATCCAGACCAGCGCCAAGATCCACATGAAGAGCGGCGCCTGTGTAATTGCCTAGACCCGGTCCGCCTTCGATATACGGTCTGAACAGGGCTTCCCCATTGCCTGGAGTGAATCGAACATTGGCGATGATGTCATAAAATAGCGTTTGTCCGCGGTGGGGCTGGGTTGTCCAAATCCAAGTCCGATGCGAGGGCCAAAGGTGAAGTTTTCATTTTCCCAGGTGAGTCTGAAAAATTTGTTGAAGGTAAATCCTACATTGAAGTGAATCATGATGAGATCGCCAGCGCCGGTTCCACCATCGCTCAAGATATACGTCGGCCCGACTTCAAAACTCACAAACGATCCATGTGTTTCACGATCGTCAAAACTGTCGTCATTCGAAGCATGCGAAGGCGATGAAAAACTCAGAACAAATACGCAAATCAAAAGCGCCGCGTATCGAATCAAGTAATCCAGACCTCCGGTGATTGCCGCAACTTGCGCCTGAATGCATTCTTCAGGATTGGTTTTGGGGCTGTCGGGGTAAACTTCAGTTGTGGTGACATATTTTGCGTCGGTCATATTTCCGGATAATTTCAGTTTGGCGATGTCATATGCGATGACGGCTTCGGATAGCGTCGGATTCTCCGATGATTTTTCCATCTTTGCTCGGATGGAGCGACGTGCGTGACTTTTTTTACGTTTTCAATCATCGCTTTTTGAAACTCAATTTCTTTTCGTGCGGTGTCCGTGACAAGGTAAAAGCCATCGGGAATGTCCGCATTTGGTTTGAGATTTGGCATCTCTTGCGGCAAGCGCCGGGCGAAAGACAGAGTTGTCGGTGTCGGTGGTTTCATGAAGATCAAAGTGGGCCAAAAAACGAAGCGTTCATGTTTTGAATCGCTTGCATCACTTGGCTGCACTCGGGAACAGGGTGCCCTTGAAAAAATTTCGATTGGGGTCGTTGGCGTCTGGATTCCATCGGTTGATCGTTTCGTATCCCCATGGGCTGATGCAAGGAGCACAAATCAAATTGAAGTTAGATTGATAGGTCGAAGCTTTTTTGACCATGAACTCAATGGCGCCATGCGCTCCACTGGTTTCGTAACCGTGCACGCCACCGGTGATCAAAATATTGGGTTTGCTTGTGTCCATGTCACGGGTTGCAATAAAATAGAGCGGATAGTTGGTTGAGTCGTAGTTTAATTCGCCGTATTGGACAGCTTTGAACGTTCCATCCAAAGGTTTGATTTTGGAGACCAGATCATTTTGATAGGATCGTTGAATTTTTGCTGGTCTTCCATGCCTGGACATCGGCCAGGGTCCATCCTTTAAAGGGTTGTTCAAGTGTCATCTGATTCTCCTGATTTAATGCGGCGTATAGTAATTTTAAGAAACCAAAATATACATTATATACCTGAAACTAAATGGTTTTTTTAGGGTTTTATTTTGCTTAGCGGTAAGATATAATGAGCTCATGAAAACAAAGTATTCCAGCATCGCCAAAGAGCTTGGGCGGCGCGGCGGGCTTAAACGGGCCAAGACTCTCTCCAAAGAGCGACGCAAGGAAATCGCGCAAATGGGAGCCAAAGCGCGCGCAGAATCGATCGAAATTGCACGTAGAATCCTTGTTAATTTTGCATATGCTGATGCTGTTCGAAAATTAGCACCACAACCACCTAAAGTTGTTTCAAGTTCAATCATCGATGGTCCACTACCGAGTATTTATGACAACAATTAATACAGCCACCAACCAATTGGCTCTCGCAGTAAAAATCCTAAGTGAGTTGGAAAAAGTAGAAATTCAAACAACTATGATCGGAGGGATGGCTTTGGTGACTCTTGGATCACAACGTGTGACGCAAGATTATGATTTCTTGATCGATCAAAAATTCAGGGAACAACGTGAGTTGGTCAATATATTTTACAAACACGGTTTTGAATTCGTTTCGCGAATGGAAAAGGGGAAAATCATTCGAACGGTAGACAATGCCAACGTTGCATTTGCAAAAATTCAGATAGACAAACCAACAACTGCCTTTTTTTATAAGCACGATATCGGCCTGAGGATGGATGTGTTGTTTGATTTTCCCTACAGCGCGGCCGAAGTTCGTGCGCGAGCAACGAAAAAGAAAGTTGAGGGAACGGTGATTTATATCGCCAGTGTCGAGGATTTGATTCGAATGAAGGAAATCGCGTACGCCGATCGCAAAAAATCGACCGATCTTCAGGATCTGGAATTTCTAAAAAGTTTATGATTCGGTAAATCGATAATCATTTTACAGAGTGCCCGGATGATATGGGCACTCAAAATCAATGGGGGTAAAAACTCTCAATCTTGATCTGATTTTGTCGCGGGAGGTGAAGTTACGTGGGCATTGGCAGCACCATGTTCATAAACCAGTTTGCCGCCCGTATGTCCGGTGGGAATAATCATCGCTGTGGATGCAATCGATAAAACCAAAGTCGTTGTCACCAGGGCTTTTTGTTTTCTTGGAAAAACCAAGGGTAGCAAAGAGGCTCCCAAAAGAGTTCCAAAAACCCACGGCATTTTTTCACCCAGTTCTTCGTGATCTTCAAGCGCTTGTTCAGTCACGTAAGGTTCAACCTTGTGTTCGTCCATTTCACCGGTTTTTACTGCGGCCAATGAGCTGGCAAAAAGAATGAAATGCATTCCCACGACAAGCAGCCATGTTTTGGCTGGCCATTTCCGTCGCATCATGCCCATCCACAATCCCAGGATCAGCAGGGGTGAAATCAATCCAAGCGCAATGGGAAAATGAACAATGATAGGATGCAGTGGCATGGTTGGCATGGTGGATTCCGATCAGCTTAGGTTATTTTTTGTCGTGAAGTCTTCCGACAGTATGTTCCAGTGCTCGCGCCATTTTGTCGAGAGCGCCTGAAAGGGCCTGTTCGAAACTTTCTCCTTCGTGCGATACTGCCAGGGGCTGATGTTCCGCCAAACGCGCCTCAATGGTGCATTTTTTGTCGACGCCGCCTTTGCTGGCATTTTGATCCTGCATATGTACGTTCACACGAGTGATTTTCCAATGAACGTGCTCCAATGCGTCTTTGACCATGGTCTGAACATAGTCTTGAAGATCTTGTGTGCCGTGAATGTGATGACCGGAAGTGAATTGAACTTGAATTTCTGACATGTTTTTCAAAGTACACCCGTGGTTTTAGAAATCAACCAAATCTAGAATGTCATCGATATATCAGTTGAATAAATTTGAACGGGACCCAAAAATCATCATGAAAAATATCCAAAATGCCCCTGAAAAAAACTTCGTCCAAATAAAATACTGATTTTACACAAATTTGAATGGCACATGGGTTGCAGATCGTCAGATTGCACCTTCATGAAAATAAGGAGGACGGGAATGAAAAAAAGAATCGGGCAAGACGCAAGCAGTCGGAACGGGATCGTTTGGCGACGAAAGTCCGGAAGATTATGGAACTCCGTATCGAAGTGCGAGCGACTGGTCATTGATGGGTCGAAATGATGTGAGCAAAGAAGAAGAACTTCATGCTTATAAAGAAGATTACAACGGCGATGAGGATTTTTACGGAGACGATAAGGAAAACCAAAGCGGTTATCCATCGTATACCGGAAAACAGAATGGTTACATCGGATCTGGTGATTGGGTTGATGAACGATATGGCGAACATCAATTCAAGAATGCCAAACGCAAGTAACCTAGAATAAGAGCCCGATGGATGTATTCATCATCGGGCTCTTTTCTTCAGTTTCAAAACTTCGATCACTTCTCAAAATACTCAAAATTAAATGAGTGTTTTCAATAGGTTGCGCTTGAATTTGCAGCCAAAAAGAAAAATCAATCCGTAGATTTAGGACCTTTTCAATGCATAGCGCCTGATGTATAAGTGGCGCCTTCTGAAGGAGAAAAAATGAGTTTTAGAAATATTCGTATCGCACTTTCATTCACAGCCATCCTGGCATTCATGGCTTGTTCCGATTCAGATGTCATCATCGATCAAAATCCAAATACCAACGATCCAACCTACACCGTGGGTGGATCCGTCACAGGACTCAATGGCGAACTTATTTTGACGTTGAACAGTGATGAGAATTTATCCGTCGATGAAGACGGTTCATTTCGTTTCAATGAAAAATTGAATGATGAAGCTTCCTATCAAGTTGAAGTGAAAAAAGCGCCATTTGACCAAAACTGCATGCTGACAAATGCCGCTGGAAACATCGAAGGAAGCAATGTCCACAACGTGTCTATTGTATGTAGCGCAAGAACTTGGTCCGTTCCGTTGATTACGGAAGCGATTTCTCCAGCTACACCCGGATATTTTCCAAAAATCGCGATGGATGCCGCTGGAAATGCAATTGTGGTTTGGGCACAATTCGATGGAACATTCACGCACATTTACAAAGCTGAATACCGCAACAACGTATGGACCTATCCTGCCGATGTGAACGATCACATTTCAGTTCACACCGCCGGAGCGAACTATCCGCAAGTTGCGATGGGGGATAATGGCGATGCTGTGATTGTGTGGGAGCAGTCGGATGGTTTCAATACCCAAATTTTCAAGAGTGAATATCGCAATGGAGCATGGACGCATCCAACCAGCCAAACGGACAATATTTCTCCGGACAATGAAAATGCGACCAGCGTCAAAGTTGTTATGAATGCGCATGGCGATACCATCATCACCTGGACGCAATCCGATGGTGGACTGCCTCAGGTTTTCAAGAGTGAATATCGAAACGGTGTATGGCACCATCCATCCAGTCTTTCAGATAACATTTCCATCAACACTCAAATCGCTTCCGGCCCTGCGGCTGCGATAAGCGATCACGGAAGTGCATTGATCGTGTGGCAACAGTTCACAGGCGTTGGTGTGCATCTTTTCAAGAGTGAATATCGAAATGGTGTATGGCATCACCCGGCTTCATTGGACGATCATTTCACTCCAGATGGAGGCAATGCGTATCATTCTCAAGTTGCAATGAGCTCAAACGGAAATGCTGTGATCAGCTGGACGCAATTCGATGGAGTCGCCACGCAAATTTTCAAAAGCGAATATCGCAATGGTACTTGGGTACATCCTTTGAATCTTGCAGACAATATTTCACCGGATGGTTTTGATGCGAACTACTCACGCGTGGCGATGAACAACAATTCCATTGTGATTGCATGGGTGGGCTCCGATGGTAGCAACAAGCAGGTATTCAAAAGTGAATATCGCAATGGAGCATGGACACACCCATCCAGCCAAACCAACAATATTTCTGCCGATGGACAAGATGTCAGCGACATTCCAATGGCGAACAATATTTCATTGGATATGGACAACTTCGGCCGAACGGTCATCGCCTGGGCACAATCCGATGGAGCCAACTTCCAGATTTTCAAGAGTATTTATAAAAACGATGTTTGGACCCATCCTTCAAGTCTTTCAGACAATGATTCCGTGGATGGATATGACGTGATTGATGTATCGGTCGCAGCCAGTGAAACAGCGGGTGCGGTGATGGCTTGGTCCCAGTTTGACGGCACCAATTCCAGGATTTTCAAGAGCGAATACCGCTAAAAACCGCCTTCAGCTTGTCAGGGAAACCCCAGGTCCGCTGAAAACCCGTGAACTGCGGTTTGCGGATTCAGGAAATACGCAAAAGTGCCTAACTTTGCTCTTTTTTTGTCGGAGCACTTGTTTTACAATCATCTTGTAAGTTCTCTTATCAAGAGCAGTATGATGACAAGAGATAACCAACAAGAACGTATCGCACTTTACATGTTTCAGCAGGTGTATGAGCATCTGTATGATCTTCAAGGTATTGCGAGCAAACCCAAACACAGCAATTTTGAACGATGGATTCACAGCGTTCTGAAAAACTGTCTCGAATTTATTCCAACATATGGATATTCAATTCTTGCGCATCATACCCGCGCACAAAAGTCGCCAGATCTTGTTATTGTGAAAGAAACAAGGCGGTGGCCATCGTCGAAATCAAACCCTTGGGATTCAATCTGAATGAATTCAACACCGATGATCGATCGGCGGAATATCTCCAGGCCATAAGCAAGATACCGTGGGGTATCATCACCAATGGCTATGAATGGAGACTGTACGATTATCGCAATGGTGGTGTGGAAGTGGTTTCATTCGATCTTCGCAATGAAGATGCACTGGATCTGACCAAGTCTGGAATTCAGGAGAACTGCAAAAGCAAGCCGGGTGCCATCAGAAAAAATCCTCCCTGACGACGGCAACCGAAGAAATTTTGTTGCGAGAAATTTCCGCACCAAGATTTAAAAAAGCTTCGATGGAGTCGGATCCTCCAACCAATGAATTCGACTAAAAGACCATTTAACCATCTCTTAACTCGATTAACCGTGTCTTAACTGGTGCCCACGGCACTGTCCAAGTAGCTTGGACACATGAAAACACTAAACAACATATTAAAGTTTCTGTGTGATCTAATCCCCAACAACAATACCCCTGAGCGCGTGTCTTTGGAATCTGTACGCTTCAAAGCGACTGAATCCAAAACACACGAAGCAGTGGAAGCCATGCCCGCTCAAGCTACGGTGAATTTTTTCCAGCTTGATCGCAGCTTGGAAACATTGTTGGGTGATTCTCGCAGAACCTTCGCCCGTGTCAGCAAAGAAAACTTCGATGAGAAGCTTTCTCACCGCTTACACTTCTTGTCCTTCTTATAGGGCTTGAATCACGTGGATTGCTAACTACCGGCAAATGAGGTAGCTTACGCGACGCAACTATGGATGCGTCTTATACTCAAATCGCTCAAAAACATATCAAGGATATTTTGCACCATTGTTTTGAGCACACCTCAGACCACCGCGCTCTTATCGTGGCCGATCATCGCACTGAATTGGCCAAAATATTGGATGAAGCTTACAAAACTAATCTTCCGAATGCCGAGCATATTCAATTCGATGCGGTTACGCCCGACGACATTCTGCAATCACTTGATCGTCTTCAAGCGGGTGGTCTGGCCGTATTGATTCAATCCACGAGTTTTCGTCTGAATGAATTTCGAATTCGCGTTGAACTTTTCAAAAAAAACATCAAAGTCATCGAGCATCCACATTTGTTCAGAATGTCGAATGAAGATCAGATGAAAACCTACATCCATTCACTCGCCTATGACCCTCAGTATTACCGAGGAGTAGGGCTCAAGCTTAAAGAAAAAATCGATCGTGCTTCCGGAGCTGTCATCGATAGCGATGGTGAAAAACTGGTTTATAGCTCTTCCTTTGAATCTACCAAGCTCAACATCGGCGATTACACCGGAATGAACAACATTGGCGGACAATTTCCGATCGGTGAAGTGTTCACCGAACCCAAAGACCTGGAAGCTGTGAATGGACGCGTTCGTATTTTTGTGTTTGGAGACACCAGTTTTTGCGTGAACAAACCGCAAAAGCCCATCACCCTTGTCGTTGAAAAAGGTCGAGTGACCGATGTGATTGATTCAACGCCTGAATTTGATGAAGTCATTGCGAAAATCAAGGAACGTGATGGTGAAGTGTGGATTCGAGAACTCGGATTTGGAATGAATCGCGCCTTTTCAGCCGAAAATTTGGTGGACGACATCGGCACCTATGAACGCATGTGCGGAACTCATATGTCCCTGGGAACCAAACACACCATCTACAAAAAACCCAACTTCAAACAACGCGACAACGGATTTCACGTCGACGTCTTCCCCGTCACCCATAAAGTCCTCCTCGACAACGAAACCATCTACCAAGATGGCCAATGGATTGTTTAGACCTGATAGAACGGATGGTCTAGGTAGGATTGTTTGAATTCGTCGGGGACGTAGAAGGCCATTTCCTGGCGGTGTTTTAGGTATTGCTCTTTGAGCTCATTGGCTTCGCCGTTTTTTCCGATATGGCGCAACCATTTGATTTTTTCGACAAACATCATCATGCGCAAATAAACGGCATTGCATTTCATCGGATCGTAATCTTCAGACGGTTTAAATCTGGTTTTGCATCCATGTCTTGCAAACCAAAAGCTGAGCATTTGGGTGTTCCACTCGTAGAAATATTTGCGCATTTCAGGATTGGCAATGATCGAATCAAATTCCATGGAAGCTTGTTCAGGCGTCACTTCCTTCAAAAGCAATTTACAGCGCAGTTCAAACAGCTGCATTTGGTATCCATAAATCTTTTGATTTTTTTTGAGATAGAATTTTTTTGCATATTTATAAAATATTCTCGCCTTTTTGTAGTTTCCTGTCTGGAAATGGTAGTTAGCGAGTAGATAAAGTAAGTTGCAGCGAATATATAAGTCTCTGGAAGAAAAAAGCGATTTTCCGCTAATATTTTTTTGGTTTCAAAAAATTTCCTATTACTAGATTGGCTTGGCCGATCCATGAGTAAATGAATTTTTTATACCAATCTAAGTTTTCACATCTTTTAAATATTCTGCCTCTTTAAGTAGTTTCTTGTAATCGCCTACAAAGTATAAATTTAGTAGGGTATTATTTTTAAAAATTATTTTGCAGAAAATAACCTTGGTTTTCAGTCATAAAGCTTAGATCTGACCAAATACGTAATGCTTCTTTGTAATAACCCTGGGCAGAAGCTAAAAAGCCAATTCTTTTATGAACTTCAACTTTTTGCTTTAAATTTGAATCTTGATCAGCAATTTCCTTGGCTAGCAAAGTGATATAGCTTGCAACATTTATGACTCCAATTTGTTGAACCATAAATCCGAGACCATAATATAAATCAATTTTTTGACTACTTTTTGAGTGTCCATTTAAACTCCTCAAAAGTTTCAATGATAAATGAATCGCTTCATCAAATTTGATTAAATAAGCTAGTGCCTGACAGTATCTGATTTTAAAGCCAAATCTATCTTCTTTGAAAATTTCTTTGTTGAATCTATTGATAGCAAATTTGGCAATATCAGGAAGTTTATCCATTTCTCGATATATAAATAAAAATTCCAAGTATTTTTTGTAGTATCTAATTTCATCTTCATCATTATCAAATTTTGTTTTTCCCCATTTTTCAAGAGCATTTTCAATGTTGTCTTTATTGCCAGAGGCAAACAAAGCCTCAGTATAAGGTTCGAAAAGGTTAGAATAGTTAATGGATAGGTTGAGTTTTTTTTGAATTTTAACAGTTTCTTCAAAGTATTTAATCGCATTGGAATATCTTTTTTGGCTCAGAGCGATTTTTGCCGCCTCAAAAATGGGTTCAAATGAATTTTGATCGATGTTTCCTTTGATGAAAAAATCTGCGATACGATCGCCTTGAACGATCATTTCATTTTTATAAACATCGTATAGAAAATTGGCAATCTGCTGATTCTTTTCTTTCCAAGTCTGTTCGGGAACGCTTTGCTTCACAGTTTCATAGAGCAAATCATGCGTGAATTTGTATTTGTGTTCCGGAAACATGCTGGCTTCTTCGAGATAGGCTTGCTCAAAAGAGAATGAAACTCGTCCAGAGATAAATGCATGGTCTGAAGAAAGAGTTCAAAGTCATCGTGATTTTCCCGGAATCCAAAAGCGCAAACCCATTGCAGGATTTCCTTGGCTTCTTTGGTCAAAAGATCCAAACGTGCCGTGATCAGGGATTGAATGTTGGTTGGAATTACGCCTTGTGGGAATTTGATTTGAATCAATCGAACTAAATCTTCATCTTTTTGAATCTCCAATTCCTTGCGATTGATGAGTTCGCGGAGAACTTCTTCTACAAATAGCGGATTGCCCAGCGATAGATTATTCAGAGTCTCAATAGCCCCGTCTGTGATGTAGTCCAAATGAAGTGCGTTTTTCACGAGTTCCTTGGTTTCTTCATGTTGAAGTGGATTGAGTTTGATTTGATGGTAGTTCAGCTTTTTCTGAAAGCTTGGTGTGAAGGATGGGCGGTGAATGAGAATAAATGCGATTCTGGTCTTTTCAATCATAGTGGAGAGTACGTCCATGAGTTCTACAGAGCGTTCACCCGCCCAGTGGAAGTCATCGAGAATGAGGACGAGCGGTTGCTGGCCCACAATCGATAAAAGTTTTTGAATGCTGTGAAAAATACCTTGGGTTAATTCTGTTTCGTTTAGATCTTTCAGCTCGTCGAATTTTTCTTCTGGATGCAGAAAAAATCTCAAGAAGGCGGACTCTGTGGGATTCAAGTTCCATCTGGAAAATGTCTCGGTATTGTTCTCAAGAAGTTGTGCAACGATTTGGTGGAATCCACGAAAATTCATATCGGAATTTAAGGAAAACAAACCCTCCAAGCATCGAATGTTTCGTTTCACGAGTTCGCTTTTGAATTCTGCAGTCAATCTCGTTTTGCCAAGTCCTGCATCTCCGATGATGCTGGCGATTTGGCCTTGGTCTTCGAATGATTGTTCTACAACTTCCAGTAGAGTATTCAGTTCTTTTTTACGTCCTACAAGCGGTGTGTATTTTTTTTGAATTCCACGAATGCGATCTGGCTTGGATTTTTTTTCTTTCAGAAGAAATACAGATTCATTTTTGATGCGTTTGGCGTTGATTTCAAAGATGCGTTGATAAATTCTAACCAGATCTAGACTGACGGCGATTTCGTTGGTCGATAAAGTTTCAAAAGTTTCATTCCATTTGTCGTTCCATGAAACTTGAGGTTGATTGGATTCAATCAATACGTTTTCGGTCGTAACAAAAATTTTTAGATTTGAGCTTCGCAGCTTCAAAGCCATGGAGAGGGCTTCTTCTGCATCGTTTTCTTGGCGCTGATGAGCACCATATAAAAGGATATGGCGTTCAGAGGAGAGGGTAAATAACTGACTTTTTGGTGACAAAGAGGTCTTGATTGGGGTGGTCAGAGGGCCCCAAACGACAATATGGACCAGGGATTTTGTCTCAAAAGTCATTGGAAATATTCCATATTTCATATTTTTGACCAAATGAAAACCAAAAGAGCGTTCCTTGTCAGGAGAACCCCTACTTTTTTTACCCTTTGAAACTTTAGCTTCGGATACAAAAGTTACACTGTGGCACTTTTGATACCTAAAACGAACCATGGTTCAAGCATAAGTTAAATAAAATCATATAGTTGTATCATTTTTTCGATTTGGCACAAACGTAGCATTATTAGGGGCCATAGGACGGTAACTCTATGAAAAAACTGGAAGTATCGAAAATTTTGGTTCTGATGGGTATCTCGATTGGGCTAGTGGCCTGCGGTCAGGTTCAATCCGATATGAGCGGAGCTGATAAAAACTCTGATTCTTATTCTTTGAAATCGCAAGGTGCTACTTCAGCTCCAGTAAGCAAAGACGAAGGCGGTCATGGCATTATAGTTGATGACGGTGCAGACGTAGCCGCTCCAGTAAGCAAAGACGAAGGCGGTCATGGCATTATAGTTGATGACGGTGCAGACGTAGCCGCTCCAGTAAGCAAAGACGAAGGCGGTCATGGCATTATAGTTAATGACGGTGCAGACGTAGCCGCTCCAGTAAGCAAAGACGAAGGCGGTCATGGACTTCGTGCTGAACTTGTCGACACGATTTTCTATGTCAAAGGTTCAGTTGATAAAGAAATCAGAACCATTGGTTTGATTATCAACGGTAAAGAACAATACACAGTGGATGTTCGCGACGGATTCTTTGAATTCAAAGTCGAACTGGCCAAAGAAGATTTTGAAAGCATGAGTGTTCATTTGGTGATCGGTAAGGAAGTCAAAACGTTCATGGTCTTGAAAGGTGAACTTCAAGAAGTGAAGTACTAAAAGTTTTCCCTCCAAAAGGTGCCAGAAGGGGTTTTGTGTTATAGCGCAAAGCCCCTTCTGTTTTTATTTCAAGGCTCTAACCTAGGGTTGGGTTAATCATCATTTTAACTTCTGATTCACGTGATGAGCGGAATTTGTTGATACAAGATTCCACATCTTTCAATCCGTATTGACCCGTAACGATTTCATTGGTGTTAATAATTCCTGATTCGATCAATCGAACAGCTTTATCCAGTGTTTTTGGTGGCATTTTTGCTGTGATAATTGAAATCTCATTCCATAGTAGTTCGAACGGAGAAATTTCAACTTTTGCATCGTGATTGCAAACGCCAAAAATCATAAACTTTCCGCCCGGGCGTACTTTGTTTAATCCCCACTTCACACCTTCAGCTTCACCAGTACAATCAATAACAATATCAAAACCATCTTTGTATTTTTTTTCAAAGTCACGATTTAAATCTGGATTACCAATCAATTCAACCGCATCCGCACCTATTCCCTTGGCGATTTCTACTCTTTGCTCAACTACATCCACCTGGCATAGAGAAGAGGTGCAGGAGTGCTTAACCATGTTATTCCAAAGAAGTCCGACACTTCCAGCACCAACTACAAGAACTGAAGAACCAGTTTCTATTTGTAAACGTTCGTAACCATTCACT
>JAWKOB010000022.1:0-15798 GCA_041391405.1 Bdellovibrionota bacterium
CTGCTATTCGCTTCACTGATGATTCGATCGATTTCAACGTTGACGGGTAGGCATTATTTTTCAATGCTAGGTCTTGCCGGAGCCCTTTGGATTTTGGCCTTGCTGATTTGGGGATGGTATTTTGTTCCCAGAGCCGTGGCCATCCATCCATCGGTATCGAACAAAACATGATATGGGTCATGTGTAATTTTTAACATGCATGTAATATGCGGATTATGAATTGAAGGGGTTGTTATGCAGCTGAGTAAATTTAGTGATTACAGTTTCAGAATTCTGATTTTTGCAGGAACCAAAAAGGGTGTGTGCACTACGTCCGAAATCGCCAACGCGTATCGAATCTCTCAAAATCACCTTGTGAAAGTTGTTCACCGACTTGAAAGTTTGGGACTCATTGCAACCAAAAAGGGAAAAAATGGCGGATTTCGCCTGATTGAAGATCCCTCCAACATTCGTCTGGGTGGACTGCTTCGAATGCTGGAACAAAACATGGACTTGGTGGAATGTTTTTCAAGAAACGATGATCACTGTCGTATCACTGAAAGCTGTCGACTTAAGTACATTTTACAACGTGCTTTGGATGAGTTTATCGGACATCTCGATCAGTTTACACTTGCAGATTTGCTTCAGCCTTCCAAACCACTTCAGAAAATTTTACTTCCTTCTCTTGGAAACGAGTTGGTCCAATGATTTTTAAAAATAAAAAAGGAGCGTTGAAGATGAAACGGTTCATGCTTGTGTTGTCATGTGTGGTGATGTCGATGGTGTTATCTTGTTCCCAGAAGTCAGATGAGATTTTTGGGCAGGAGGAGGCTGTTTTAACAGATGCGCCAAACGTTCCGCCTCCGATCAAACGAAAAAACAACACCAAAGTGATTGTGAATCTTGAGGTCAAAGAACTTGTCAAAAAAATGGCCGATGGTGTCGATTATACCTTCTGGACCTTTGGTGGGAGTGTTCCGGGAAAATTCATTCGAATCATGGAGGGTGACTTGGTTGAGTTTCACTTGCACAATCACCCATCCAGCAAAATGCCCCACAATATTGATTTACATGCTGTAACAGGACCGGGTGGTGGTGCGGCTGCATCGTTTACGGCGCCAGGTCACTCGAGTGTATTTTCATTCAAAGCACTCAATACCGGTTTGTATGTGTACCACTGCGCAACAGCTCCAGTGGGTATGCACATCGCCAATGGAATGTATGGGTTGATTTTGGTCGAACCACGTGGTGGATTACCGAAGGTCGATCGTGAGTACTATGTGATGCAGGGGGATTTTTACACCAAAGGAAAATATGGTGAACCTGGATTGCAGCCATTCAGCATGGAAAAAGCGATTTTAGAGCAACCTGATTATGTTGTATTCAATGGTTCTGTTGGTGCAATGACAGGAGATAATTCTATCAAGGCCAATGTGGGTGAAACAGTTCGGTTGTATGTGGGCAATGGTGGACCCAATCTGGTTTCCTCATTTCACGTGATTGGGGAGATTTTTGATTATGTAAATCTAGAAGGTGGAACCACTGAAACAAAAAATGTTCAAACAACGCTCGTTCCAGCAGGCGGATCCACAATTGTTGAATTCAAAGTGGATGCTGGGGAATCGATTTTGGTGGATCACTCCATTTTCAGAACTTTCAACAAAGGGGCTCTAGGTATGTTAAAGGTCGAAGGAGCTGAAGATCTTGAAATTTATTCTGGCAAAACTTCGGATGAAGTTTATTTGCCAGAAGGTGGAACAATTCAAGATGTGTCTGGTGAAGCGCCCAAACAAATTCTAGCCAAAACCAAAGCTGAGAGAATGGAAAATGGAAAACGTGTGTTTGAAGGTTCGTGCATGGCCTGTCACCAAGGCAACGGCATGGGGGTTGCTGGAGCTTTTCCTCCACTGGCCAAATCCGATTACCTCAATGCTGATCGCAAACGCGCGATTCAGGTTGTGCTTGGTGGATTGTCAGGACCGGTTAAAGTCAATGGAACCACCTATAACAGTGTGATGCCTGCACAGCAGTTGAGTGATGAAAGATGCGGCGAATGTACTCACCTTTATTTACAACACCTGGGGAAATTCGGGTGGTGAAGTGACTCCTTCGGAAGTCAAGGCGCAGCGTTCGTCCATTCGGGTTGGTGCGGCGCAGGCGCACGACTAATGAAATTCTGGTTTGTTATAAGTGTGCCTTGTGCACGAGTGCCCTTGCCGCAAATATGGTTAGGTTGGGGGCGGAACATTTCCGCCCCTTTGGCAAGGGCAAGCTGGTTGAGGTTGGTTCCTGTTTGAAATAGATGAACATGCTGTGACCAACGCCGATTATTCGATATTTTTAAAATCCAATCCCAACTGGAATAAAGGCAAGTGCTCCATCCTTGTTTGTGGATAAAGATTATCTCAAACATTGGGGTCGCGAAGACCGAGTGGGCGATATCAAGCTTGAAAAATCTCCAGTGGTGAATGTTTCGTGGTTTTCGGCCAAGGCGTATTGTGAAGCGCAAGGTAAACGACTGCCCATGATCGAAGAATGGGAATATCTGGCGCAATTTGGTCCAGCTGATGATTCCAGGGATGTCAAAACTGTGATTCTGGAATGGTATTCCAAGCCAACACCGGCCATTTTACCAAATATAAAATCAACCTTAAAAACAAATTTGGTGTGTGGGACGTGCATGGACTGGTTTGGGAATGGACCGAAGATTTTAATACGGCGTTTGTAACCGGTGATCCTGTGGGATTCTTCTCTGGAAAATCCATGTTTTGCGGAGCAGGAGCCAGTGGGTCGTCCAATCCTAGCGACTACGCAGCATTTATGAGATTTGGATTTCGAAGCAGTCTCTAAGGAAATTACACGGTTGGAAATTTGGGTTTTCGATGTGAAGGAGAAACAATGAAAATCAAAATCGTAGCATTTATTTTTTTATTAATCATGGGTGGATCCATGGCATTGGCCGAAGAATTGCCCGGGGATTCGATCTACCAGATTGATTCAAAGTGGGTTGATCAGGATGGAAAGGAGTTTGAACTCAAGGATTTGCGCGGGAAACCCACGATTCTTTCGATGGTTTATCTCACCTGTAAATACATTTGTCCGGCTGTGATTTCAGAAGTTCAGGCACTTGAATCAGAACTAAGTAAAAAGGTAAAAAACTCCTTTCAAATTGTTCTTGTTTCCTTTGATCCCGAGCGCGATACACCGATGAGCATGAAAAAATATGCTACGGAAGAACGAAAGTTGGATCTTTCCCGTTGGAGGCTGGTGACCAACAAAAATGAATCCAAGATTCGTGAACTTGCCGTTGCGACCAATTTTAAGTACATGAAAGATGAAAATGGGGAATTCACACATTCTTATATGATTCTGCTTCTGGATCAGAATGGTGTGGTTCAGTCCAGGTTGGATGGGGCCAATTTGGATCACAAACCGATGATTCAAAAGCTCAAGGAATTGTCCAAAAAATAGAAAGCAATCTTTTTTGTAGATAGAGTTTCAAACCAATGAATGTGTCAATGAAATATTTTTGGGTGGTGGTGTGCGTGGGAATTTTTCTGGGCGTTTCCACATTCACATTCATCTATGCAAAGGGTTGGTCCTACTTGACCAACGATCCCAAAACCTGCGCCAATTGTCACATCATGCAGGAGCAGTTTGATGGGTGGATTCATTCCAGTCATCGTGGTGTAGCAGGATGCAATACCTGCCACACACCATCGAATTTTGTGGGTAAATGGTATACCAAAGCCAACAACGGCTTTTGGCATTCGTTTTATTTCACCAGTGGAACGTTTCCTGAACCGATACAGATCACAAAGCGAAGTTTGAAAATTGCAGAACAAAGATGTCAGGAGTGTCATGCATCCCTGACTCAAGCCATGCATGGGGGCGGTCCCGATGCTGGTCAACGGTGGTGTACACGCTGTCATGCAAACGTAGGACACTTGCATCTAGGAGATTGATGATGAAAAACATGTTGGTCAAAAAATACACGCTTATTCTTGCCGTGGTTGTGATGATTACGTTGGGAATCACCGCGCTTCTGGTGAATATTTTTTGAAAAAAGTGGAGGCCAAAAATCCATTTTTTAAAGTGGTGGAACTAAGCGATGACATCGAGGATCCGGCTGTTTGGAAAAAACTTTCCACTTCAATATGATGGTTATAAACGCACCGTGGATATGACAAGAACAACGTTTCGGTGGAAGTGAAGCACTGCCTAAGACACCAACCAAATCTGATCCGCGATCCGTTGTTTCTCAATCCAAGATTGAGGAGGATCCACGACTCAGAACCCATGTGGCTGGGATATGCCTTTGCTGTTGACTTTCGTGAAGAGCGAGGCCATGCGTTTATGTTGGAAGATCAGCTATTTACTGAGCGACAGAATGTTGTGAAACAGCCTGGAACCTGCATCAATTGTCATGCTTCGGTGTATACCGCGTATAAAAAGTTGGGCAATGGCGATATCTTTGCCGGGTTTGAGGCGCTCAATTCAATGCCTTATTTTGATGCCAAGGAACATGTGAAGCATCCGGTGGCCTGCATTGACTGCCACGATTCTCAAACCATGCAGTTGCGCGTAACCCGAGTGGCCTTTATGGAAGGCATGAAAGCATTCAAAGCTAGCCAAGGTGTGAAAGATTATGATGTTAATCGGGATGCCACGTCAGGAGATGCGTTGTTTGTTTGTGGTCAGTGCCACGTGAGTATTACTTCAAGGGTGAAAAAAAACGTTTGACGTATCCTTGGTCCAATGGATTGAAAGTTGATCAGATTTACGAATATTATGAAAAAATCCGCACAAGGATTGAGGTTCATAACGAAACGGGAGCGGAAGTCCTCAAAGCCCAACACCCAGAGTTTGAAATGTGGAATCAGGGCATTCATGCGCGCTCAGGGGTAGCTTGTGCCGATTGTCATATGCCATACACGCGTGTTGGAGCACTTAAAATCAGTGATCACCATATTCGTAGCCCATTGCTCAATATCAATCAGTCTTGTCAAACCTGTCATCGTATTCGAAGAGGAAATTAAAGCACGAGCTGAGAAATTCAGATGCGCGTCTTCGCTATGAGAAATCAAGCGATGGATGCGCTGATGGATCTGATTGGGATCTGAAAAAATTCCCGAATCACAGCGCGATACTGAAAATGTTAAAGCGGCTCCAAGTTTCAACGTCGTGCCCAATTCTATCTGACTTTGTGGAGGCAGAAAATTCAACGGGATTTCATGCGCCACAAGAAGCATTGCTACTCGGAGAAAGTATCAACTATTCGCGTCAGGGCCAGTTGAAATTGGAGAAAGTAGGGTTGAATAAGCTACCCTTCTTTACCGTCGATGCGGGAGAGAGAAGGATGGGGGTAGATTGATCACGAACAGTAAAAAGGCCAGAAACCACATCAATCCGGAAACTCCATGAATCGAAGTGTGTGTTGTGGTAAGGGCCATGGGCCAAATACACGAACGATGGCAGAAAGTGTTATGCAAATGTATCCAAGTACGATGGGTTTGCTTGCACGAATCGGTCTTCCAGAGTGTCCCAGTGCTACGCGTGTGATCATCGCGTAAATCATGATTCCAATCGCGCCTGCAGTGAATGCATGGGTTGAAAGACCGGGTGGAATGATCGACAGGCTTGAAAGTCCTCGAAGAAAAAACCGATGGGAATCCAGGTGTACCCGATATACAGAATCAAAAGAATTAGCAGATTTTTGCTGTTCCATGGTTTCCACAGTATCCATCGAATCAAGTGAATCAGTCCGGCCAAAAACACACAAGGCTACCGTGAAGGTGGAAAATTCCAAAAGGTCACACCCTAATGCAGCTAGTGCGATGCTAGAAGGGAAAGCCTTTCAAATCCAGTTGTGTTTGATAGGATTGGAATTGGAAGGGCGTTGCTGGTGAAAAACGGAATAATCCGACCGCCGATCAATCCAATCATCAGTATGATCGCAAACATCGAAAGAATCATCAGTGATCTGGATGGAATCAGGGGAGTGATTCCAAAGCTTGTTGCATGGGCTGAAACATTTGCCAGTGTTAGTATGGAAAAAGAACAAAGAAGATTTGGTTTCGCTTTTGGGAAGGTTGCATGAGGGTAAGGTTTTAACACCCAGGCAAGGGAAGGGTAAAATAGCAGGTCCACGATCGCGTACAGAATAGGAAAAGATCCACTGACCATCGAAAGAACGCGCGCGGTCGACCACAGTCCAACCAAAATCATCAGCTTTGAACCATGAACACCACGAATGCCCGTCCAGTTTTGTGAGGCAGTCAGTAGAAATCCTGCGACGATCGCACTGGCAAATCCAAAAATCATTTCATGCGAATGCCACAACACAGGATCATGTGGGTCAAGTTCAAGTACGCCCATCTGAAAGGCGATCCACGCAAACATATGAACACATGCCCACAGAGCCCCCAGCAAAAAAAACGGACGAAACCCAAGATTCCAAACAGCTTTCATGGTGGCGCTAACTATTGAGTTGTGTAATTGTTAACAAAAAAACACTGTCCTGAGTGGCGAATACGTCATGTTTTTGCATTGGAGCAAGAGTTGTCAAACAACCCTTGGGTAGTTTGACAGATTCATCTCCATTCCCTACATGAATCTCGCCTTTGAGGGTTTGAATAAAAACCCTACCTTCAACCTGATGCTCACGAATGTGAGTATTTTTTGTAAGACTCACCAAGAGCAGTCGGTAGGAGTCTGTCTTGGCCAATATTTTCGTGTGACGGTCGCTGGAGTTTCCAGGATGTTCGTCCATCATTTGTTTGATTTCGTGTTCAAAATTAAAAAAATTTCTGGTCATAAATCACGCCCATTAAATATGTATTTTATATGCTTATTATAAATCAAATTCTCCCCCATTTGTCTATGATTCCTGGTGGAGAGTAGGGGAAACGATATTCAATGAGGATAATTCAAAACAAAAAACGAGGATTAAGGATTGGGGCTTGAGGATTAACTCTTGGTAAGAATGAATCCTGAATGCCTAAAGGATCAAGCGGTGGGGCCAAGTGGATAACTTTATAACAGAATGCCTTGCTTTTTCGGCTTAAAGCGAAAATAACTATGTTTGTACATAGGGCCACGATACAGTTCCGAACTATTTTGTCGCTGGCTTGAGCCAGCTGGGTGGTAAAGATAGGAGCAACGAGAGGGTAGGAGAGCAAGATAACGAAGAAAGGGCCTACCTAGGCGCACCGCCGGAGGCGATCGGGCAAATTTTCAGATTTTGATATGTGCTTTGAAATTCTTACTCCTTCAATCTAACGGCTTGTCTCGCCGAAGCTTTAGCGAAGATAGATGAATCGGAACTTGTTTCGATTTAAATTTATTTAAGTGATTAAATTAATCTAAACATGTAATTCTAAAGGCATGAAAAGATTAAATCTAACTATCCTGACCTATTTTTTCATTTATTCAACTCCACTATTTGCAGAAGAATCAAGTTTCGACTTTAGAGATGGGAAATGCACACTAGTTAAAAATGAATTGACCTGTTTTTTGCGCGATCATGATGATCGATTTGAATTTAAATCTTCAATAAAAATTTCCAATCCATCCAAATTGGTTCATTTGGGACTTGGTAATTTTCAAGACGGCCAAAATTTTTACATGATGTACGGACGAGGAAAAGTATTCAAAAACTATAAGCCAGACGAAATTAAAATTCTGACAACAAAAAATAGTCGAATGTATTACATTCAACTTAAACAAGATATATTTTTTATCGACTCGACGTATAGCTCATATCATCAATATCACATTGAAATGCGTGACGAAGATAGAGAAATTCATCCACAAGGTCCCATTCGAGGTTTTGACTCATCGAGTTTTGATGAACTCAGCATGCCGTATGCAAGAGACAAAAACCAAGTTTATTTTGGTGCCCTAATTTTAAAAGACGCCAATCCAAAGACATTCAATATCAATTTCCAACGAAAATGGACTTCCAATAGTAAAAATCAAAATTGCAGTTTTGTTTCGGCTCAATGCATGTATGTAGCTGACGACAAAAACGTTTACTTTCAGGGTGAAAAACTTGAAGAAGTCACTTCAACTGCGTTTAAAGTAAAAATTGAAAAGTTTGATTTTATTTTGGGCATCTTTAAATCCAAGGTTTTTGTTAGTGGAAAACTGCTTGAGGGTATTGATGCTACCAAAATGAAGGTCAGCGCATATGGAAAGATTATTCAAGACGATAATACAAAATGGTGCGATGTCGGCGACAATCACGAATCAAACTGGAAGCCAAAGTCTGAAATAGATCCCAAAAACTATCCTCCGGACTGCTGAAATAACGAAAAGACAAAAACGTGGTTTTTTATTGTAAATTTAGATTTTTCTCGAAGCGACCCAATAAATCAAACTTCCCATAAAGGAAGTAGCGCAGAAAATCGTAGCCAACGCCTGGCTCGGCTCCAACTTGATCATAGTAAACCCCGCTGCACACAAAGCTCCAGTACTGATTTGTATCACCCCCATCAACCCCGATGCACTGCCTGCATTTTTGGAAAATGGATTCAGTGCCAGGGCAACCGTGTTGGGCTGGCTTGAGCCAGCTGTTTGGTAAAGATAGGAGCAACGAGAGGGTAGGAGAGCAAGATAACGAAGAAAGGGCCTTCCTAGGCGCACCGCCATTGATCGCAGGCATTAAGATCAAATATGAGCTGGCGAACATTTGTGCCGAGCACTGCGAAAAATTTCATGGAATAGATTTCACACCACAAGAATATGTGCTTTAAAATTCCTGCCCATTGCTGGTCAGTGTAAATTTCGCAATTATTCCAATTACATTGAATCGTTTTCAAGTTGTAAAAAAGTAGGGTATAAGCCCTAGCATGTACGATCACATCAATACCCTCAATCTCTCAAAAATCGAAGCGCCTACAGGCACAACATTGCACACCAAAGGATGGATTCAGGAAGCTGCGTATCGCATGCTTTTGAACAATCTTGACCATCGCGTAGCCGAAGAACCGGAGAAGTTGATTGTTTACGGTGGTATCGGAAAAGCAGCGCGCAACGTCGACTGTCTGAAACAAATTCTCAAAGAACTCACCACACTTGAAAACGATCAAACGTTGCTCATTCAATCCGGCAAACCGGTGGGCATTGTCAAAACTCATCCCGATGCGCCAAGGGTCTTCATCGCCAATTCCACGGTTCCGCATTGGGCAACCTGGGAACATTTCAATGAGCTCGATCAAAAAGGGTTATGATGTACGGCCAGATGACGGCGGGAAGTTGGATCTACATCGGCTCTCAGGGCATCATTCAAGGAACCTATGAAACTTTCGCCTCAGCAGCCAAAAAACATTACGGAACTTCCGATCTCAAAGGTCGAGTCGTGGTTTCCGGTGGTCTAGGTGGAATGGGTGGAGCACAACCACTGGCGGCAAAAATTTCTGGCGCGACATCTCTTTTCGCTGAAGTGATGAGGCAAGATTGCAACGTCGTTTGAAAGACAGATACCTGGATGTGAAAGAATTCGATTCCTGAAGCGATCGACATGGCGTGGAAACATGCGGTTCGAAAAGAAAAACACGTCGATCGGTGTGGTTTGCAATGCGGTGGATCTTCTTGCTCAACTTGTGGCTTCCAAAAAGTTCCGGATCTGCTCACAGATCACATCCGCGCATGACCCACTCAAAGGTTATGTTCCGATGAATATGACGATGCAACAAGCAATTGCATTGAAACCAATCCGGAAGAATACAAAGAAAGCTGGATACGATGATTGTACATGTGAAGCTCATGAATCAATTGATGATATGAGCGCGCACACGTTCGACTATGGAAACAATCTCGTGTGGATTTGCCCAGGCGCATGGAATGAAAGATGCATTCCGCTTCCCGGGATTTGTTCCGGCGTACATTCGTCCGATGTTCTGTGAAGGATCAACGTTCCGGGCTTGCTGTCATGAGTGGCGATCCAAACTGACATCGAAAATGTGATCAAGCATTGCTCGATCTTTTCCTCAAGATCAAAAAACTCAAAAAACTGCTGCTACAAGCAGCGAAGGAATCTATTCCATTCCGTAAGGTCTGCCTGCGCGCATTTGCTGGCTTCGTTATGGTGAACGTCACATCGCAGGTATGAAATCTTAACGAGATGGTGGCTAAGGGATTTCCTGCAAAAGCACTGATTGTCATCGGTCGCGATCATTTGGATTCTGATCCGTGGCCAGCCCAAACCGTGAAAACCGAAGGTATGAAAGATGGATCGGATGCTGTGTCCGATTGGCCGCTTTTGAATTTGATGTCGGCTATCGCTGGCGGCGCCTCATGGTGAGTCTTCATCACGGTGGTGTGGGAAGTATGGGCTACCCTCAACACCAGGCGGTGTTGTGATCGTTGCGGATGGAAGCGAAGCTGCCTCCAAGCGGTTAGAGCGCGTTCTGCATAACGATCCACTGATGGGCGTGTATCGTCATGTCGATGCTGGACATGAAGAGGCCATCGCATACGCCAAAAATGAACGTCTACATCCCGATGAAAAAGTAATGACAACTACGATCTGTATAATCTTCAGTCGCTCGTTCATTTGAGATCAGGGAATTTTTTTCGAAAAGAAAACTGCACAATTGTTATCGCGTCTGATGGAACGGTAACAAAAATTTCGGATAAGGCAGAAAAGGCAGAAGGAACGGTCATCGATGGTTCCAACCGTGGGTCTCCATCCTTCGTTGATGCACATACGCACACCTTGTTTGCCGGAAACGCGCGCATGAATTTTTGATGAAGACCCAAGGCAAAAGCTATTCCGATATTGCCAAAGAGGGTGGCGGTATTCCGTGCATACGCAGCAATTCCACCAAGGCCGCCAGTGACCAAGAACTGACGAACTTGTCGAAAAGCGTTTGAAAAAATTCAAAGAGCAGGGCGTGCATGCCGTCGAAATCAAAACAGGCTATGGATTGACCCACGATGAAGAAATTCGTCATTTGAAAATTTTGCAACAAATCAAAAAGAAACACGCAAGCGATCATAAAATTCGGATCATGTACATGGGTCTCACGCTGTGGCCAAAGGCGCTGACAAGTCTAAATACATGAGTGAAATTTGACCAAGACACTTCCAATGGTCGCCAAAGAAAAGCTTTCGGACTTTGTAGATATCTTTGTGGATGAGGGATTCTTCTACTCAAGAGGACATGGATCAATATTGCAAACTTGCCAAAGAACTGGCCTTGAACCAGCGCACATCGATGAGATTAAAAATCTTGATGGTGCCAGCGTTGCCGCTAAATACAAACTCATCAGCGTCGATCACTGTCGTCACACAAATCAAAGAGCAACATCGGGAGCTCGAAGCCGCAGGTGTTCAGGTGGTCATGCTGCCTGTGACGAGCTTCTACATCAACGAGGGATTCGTTCCGATGAGCTTTTTCCGTGAAATCTTTGTTCAGCCCGCTCTTGCATCTGATTTCAATCCAGGATCGCAGCCGTCGATGTGGTGGTCATTCCTGCTTCATCTCGGGATGAAAAAAATGGGCATGAACGATCGCGAGATTTTGCAAGCGACATGCGTTGCGCCTCTCAAAGCGCTCGGTGAAAAGACGGAGGATTGGTCTTTGGGTGTCGGTAAAAAGTGCAAACTGAATTTGTTCGAAGCGCAGTCCGTTTCGAACCAGCCTATCGGTATGGCGAAAACTTGCTTGTGAAAGGAATTTTCCACGTATGAGCCTGACCAAATCCATCCTTTCTCAATTTGATTCTGTTTCCAAGCCGCAACCGAATCGTCCAAGACCCATTGTGGGAAGTCACTGTTTGACGTTGGAGTTCAGGAAGGCCAAATGGATCTTGATTGGTGTTCCAGATGACCGTGGCATAGCCAACAATTATGGAAGACCAGGGCCAAAGAGGGACCGAAAGCTTTTCGTGATATGTTCTTTGCCCATTCCGTCGCCTCCTCTACGCCCAGGCCAGCATTCCATTTTGACTTGGGCAATCTCAAACTTCGAACAATTTGAAAGATACGCTGGATAAACTAAAAACACGATTGCTGAGATTCATGAAATCGATCCTAAAAAAAGTTTCTGATCGTCGGTGGCGGTCATGACATCGCGTATGGCGAAATTGCAGGATGCTTTCTGAAGCCTAAAACGGCGAAAACCATCACATCATCAATATCGATGCACATTCCGATGTTCGTCCACTGGAAAAAGGAAATATCGTTACCAAGGCAATGCCATTTTATCGTCTGATCGAGGAAGCCGGCATTGATCCGCAGAATTATCATCCGTTCGGTTTGTATCAAGCGAGCAACAACGTCAAGTTGGTTGCATGGATGAAAAGAAAAAAGTCGATAAAGTGGTTGGAGAAAATGCCAACAGCTTACGACCAAATCTCTCCCAATTCAATGGTCTGATCAAAAATGAAGGGTAAGCCATGGCATTTCAGCATTGATTCGATGGTTTTCCAATGAGCATCGCCTGGGCGTCAGTGCCCAGTGGCGTCATGGGCGTAATCGATATTTTCCCTGCAATTGGACAAAATTGGATCGCTTTCCAGTCTGCAAAGTCTTGGAATCTATGAACTTTCACCCAAACACGACATCAATGGTTTCACGGCCAGATTGGCCGCCAAGCTTGCGTATTTGATCCTGTCTCATGAAGCGATGGAAGAGTGATGAAAAAGTAATCCAACAGATTTTCCTTTGGTTCTTCTCCTGACTCAAAACCGTTGCAGAAGAAAGCTCACCGATCATCAACAATATCTGATTCAAAATGAACAGATCAACGGCATTCAGATGGATGCCATGCGATACAACGATTTGTTGATGCATCGAAGTGCCTATGGCAAGCGGGTGGAGATTTGTTCGCTCAGTTCGTTCGATTCATTTTTCCGATATCGGGTCGCGAGAAAAGAACCATGTTCATGCCTTTTGTCCTACTGGGACACCAAAAACCGCGGTATGTGCATTTGAAATGGAAAAGATTTCGAATCCGACCACTTTGATTTTTATGCATATCCGGAAAGTCAGCAAACGCTTCAAACCGTCATCAAATATTACGAAAGAAGAATATGAACGCAATAAACGTGTATTTGGCGTGTCCAGCAAGTTTTCAAAGAAGATCCCCATCATCTATTACCAAACAAGAAGAGATTTCGAACAAACCGCCATTGTCGACGGTCCGATTCCTGAAGGGTTTGGGAGGATTGACCGAAATTTTCTTGAGACGTGTGACGTTTCCATTCGAGGGAGAGCTTTCCAAGTTTGAGCACGCACAAACACGAAGCCACCCACGTATTTCAAATCGCCAAAAAAGCGGCGCAAACTTCCGCCTGGTTCATTGAAGGGTCGGCTGAAACCAATTCCATCTATTGGGATTCCGATGCTGAAATGCTGATTAGAGACATGTTCATCAATGGATTTTTCTTCCGTATTCCCGATCTATGGCAAATCGAAGGCACATGGCTCATGTACAAGATCGGGAACTATATCTGCAATGTGATTTGGGATGAGTTCGGTGAAGAGGGGTTCAAAAACATTTACGACAATGCCGAAACCAAAAACTTCGAAAACAATTTGGAAAGTTCGATCGGCGTAAACTTAGAAACTCTGGATCGAAAAGTTCAGGCCTCACTTGTTCAGCGTTATTCTTATTTGCTTCGACGCTCAGATATCACCGACGACTCCAAAAAAATCACGGAAGGGCAAGTCCTTCTTTCTTCACATGAAAGATTCTTTCTCACTGGCGGAATGAAAGGTCCGCGCAATGTGATGTACATCAATCATCTGGAAGAGGATGGAAGGTGACGTCAAAACAATTCACCGAGGATAAGACGTTCAATAATGAGTCTTTTGAGACTTTTCAGAAAGGCGCCTCATTGACGGAAAAATACATCGTTTTTTCCGTGAAGAAGTCTGCAACGGACGAACTTCGTATCATTCCTTATTCTTATGATGGCAAAAAAAAGAAATTCCGTTTTGATGAGGAACTTCGTTACTTCTGGAAAAGCATCGATCGCATTCAGGATGCTGTGATGATTGACAATCAAACCGTTGCTTTCATTGGGTACCAAGAAGGGTTCTCAAATATTTATCTGGCGAATCTGGAAAAATCGAGTGCTGAAAAAATCACGAAAGGGCAGGCTCATTATTCGGATTTGGAATATTCTCCTGCCACAGGCCTACTTTATTTTTCTCGTGAAGGTGATCGCGATCCAAAATACATTTTTTATGATCGCAATTTGTTTTCACTGGATTTGAAAACACGTTTGATTCGGCAACTCACCAATACTTCCAAAATCATCGAGGTTCAGCCGCGCATTTCCAAAGACGGAAAAACCAGGTAGTATGTCGCCACTCCGGACCTTACGTACGACTTGATGATGATGGACTTGGAAACGGGTCAACAAACTCGTGTTTCTGCGATGAATGTCGGAGCCAAAAACCCTCAGTGGGCTCCGGACGGATCAATTTTTTACAATGGATACATCAAAGGAACGCCGATTGTTTATCAGTTTACGATTCCTAATGAAAAAAAGCTCAATACGATCAACAAACCCAATCTTCCCAAAAGCACATTTGAATTGGAGAGAGGAAGGCTTAGTGTTCCTGACAAAGCCAAAGAAGTTCAAAAACCTGATGAACTTGTCTTGGATGATTTGTATGTTGTTCATGATAAGCCCGTCATTCGTTATAAAAATCGGAATTATCGTGGAAAATCCATATCCATTCTTGACGACAAGGTGTTGATCAAAACCGAAGAGGGATTGCCAGGAGACACAACAACCAAAGAGGAAAAACTTCCGCATTATTTCGAAATCAACGGTCAAGAAATCCAATCTCTCAAATCCAACATGGTGGGGGATGACGGTGTCTCCGAGGATATTCGAAAGTGGGCCGATGTGAAACTTCAGGGTCGTGACATCGTGCAAAGCTGGATGAGTCAAGACAACAAGCACGCGTTGTTGATCGTTAACAATCGATTGGCCAAGGATTATGAATCTTTCCGCAAAAAACCTCAGGTAAGTCTTGTTGTTTACGATGCGGAGAAGAATTCTGTTCGCGAACTTGAAAAGTCTCCGATTCGTTCGCTGGAACAAAAAGTTCAATGGGTGGCCTTTCTTCAAAACGATCAAATTTTCTTGGCTCTTGGTGAAGAAAGAACAGGTCCTTTCGAGATCATGATTTATAATCTCAAAACCAACCTATATCGATCTTTGGGGGCTGAGATTGCACAGTTTAGAATCTCGAATGATTTTGGGAAGGTTGTATGGAGGGATGCAGGCCATCATCATTTCGCGGATTTTAGCAAGACCGAAGGTTACACGGTCAAACCTCTTAAGGATTTGGCGGAGCGTGTGATGGCATTTGAATTTAATTTCAAAAATCAACCCACGTTCTTTTCTTTCGACGCGAAGGAAAAGAAATGGATCTATGCGATCTATCTTCCTGAACAGGATAAGTTCGATGTAAAGATGCTTGTTCGTGATGACGATGAGATCATGCACAAAGCCGCGATTTCCACGGATGGATATGTGGCGATGATTCTATCAACGAAGGAAAAGAAAAAAATCGAGAAGGTTTGGATTTGGGATACAGCCAAAAACCATCCAAAAAAATTGGAAACCGATGAGGAAGATTTTTACTCATTGATCTTCCGCAAAGAATATCTGACGCTCGTGGGTGGATATTACGATTCACGACCCGTGAGCGAATATCTATGGATGCCTGCTTTGGATCAAAAGGTGATTCTATTCGATGATTTGCAGTCGTTGAAAAAAAGCGATGATCGTTTGATCGCTGAAGGTCAAAAATATCTTTCCATCTATGATCGAAATAAAAAGCAATCGT
>JAWKOB010000023.1:0-14833 GCA_041391405.1 Bdellovibrionota bacterium
TGTTTTCCCTTCACTCTCTTGCGACTGTAGTCCTTTTTGTAAATCTTGATCTCTTCGGACCATTTGGTGATGTATGGAATGTCGATTTTCACCGTACGATCTCGAAGCGCTTCCATGAATTCATTGTTCTGGAGTTTTTTGTATTCCGGTTCGTTGGTGTGTCCGATGATCACTTCATCGATATCTGTCTGAGGGAATTTTTTTGGCTTGATCTTGTGCTCCTGCGAGGCTCCAAGCAAATCGTACAGGAACGCCACGTCCAACTTCAACACTTCCACAAATTCAATGATTCCACGGTTCGCAATGTTGAATTCTCCGTCGAAATTGAATGCACGAGGGTCCGAATCCGAACCATAATGCGCGATACGACGGTAATTCACATCCCCTGTGAGTTCGGTTGAATCCTGGTTTTTCTCATCTTTGGGTTGGAACGTTCCGATGGCCACACGATCACGTTCTGAAACATTCACGCGACGCACGCGAACATGCTTGATTACCTTGGTCCAATCCCCGTGATAGTGTTTCATCAAAGCGCTAAATATCTGACGACAAGCTGGATTAAGTTCGCCTTCGATTTTGATTTCGTGATCGGTTTTATTGCCCGCGTTGATTTTTTTCTCCACCTCTTCACGAAACTCATTGGGTACCAAAATCAATGGATCTTGGTTCATTGGGCATGGAAACTCTTCCATATCCAAAATAAGTTCAGGGAAATCGGATTTCTTGATCATCCAGGTGTAGGAATATAGCGCACCTTCCGGCGTCTTTGCGTAATGCTCGAATCCCTTTTTGAGCAAACGAGCCACTGTGGATTTCGAAGAACCTACAGGACCGTGCAAAAGCAGCACGCGTTTTTCCGTGCCGTACCTTTTGGCAGCACTTTTCAGAAATGAAACCATTTTTTGCAACGATACATCCAATCCGAAGATTGCGTCTTTGCCATCATCGAATGGATCATCAAAGAAATGGTATCTTGTGACTTTCTTTTTTCCATCCATGTAAGTTTCGGATCCATAAGAAATGACCATGTCGTAGACACGTTGGAACGCAGTTCGGGCGACCTGTGGTTTTTTTTCTACAATTTGGATGTATTCTTCGAAGGTGCCTTCCCAGTTTTGCTCTTGGTACTGAGCCATGTTTTGCTTTTCGCGAATGAGTTCGACGATACTGGAATTTTTTTTGGACTCCATGGGCTATCCTCCAAAGATGACGCCAGTGCTAACGCTAACGTCTTATAATTATTATAGTCTTTTTAACCCGAACGAGTCAAACCATGCGGTTTTTAACGCATCAGATGGATTGTAGAGGTGTCTAAACGATATTGAGGACTTTGACGTCCACTAGAACACGGGAAGGGAATGTGACGAAGAATACCTTGATCAGATCTTCGGTTTCCTTTTCATAGCTTTCATTGATTGCGCGAGGAATGCAGATGCACACATGGGCTGGATTCATTTGCATGACTGCCTTTTGGATGTTCGGCAACATCAAGCGTAATTCAGAAATGGTGTATTCCTTCCATTTTCCAAGACCGACCAAAATCATGCGTTGTGTTTCGAATTTTTGATTTAGCGGAATCAAGGTGATTTCACCTTTGGCTCCCGTGATTCTTTTGTCGACGATGCTGCGTGAAAGAAACCCGTTGAGTCTCCAGTCAATCATGCCCGTCGGGCCTTTGGGAGAACCAAGATCCTGAAAGTATGTGGTAACCAGCAAATCTGCTTGAATGTCTTCCACCACCGGAATTTTTCTCAACGCTTCGATCTGGATCATGCCGCCGTCCTTCCGATTTCCTTGGCGATCTTGTCCAAAATTCCATTCACGAATTTCGGAGTGTTGATATCGCCGAACTTCTTGCCCAACTCGATGGCCTCATTGATCACGACAGAAACAGGTACATCCGCGCAGAATTCAAGCTCATACGCTCCCAGCCTTAGGATGTTGCGATCCACCTTGGGCATACGATTCATTTTCCAGTGTTCTGAATATTTTGCAATTTTTTCGTCGATTTTGACAAGTTGTCCCGCGATGCCTTCCAGGCGAGTACGGATAAACGGCATTTCTTCGTCGTGAATTTCGAAATTCTTGGTGAAAAACTCCAAAGCTTCCGTTGAATCAAGCTTGGATTGCTCAATCAAATAAAGAAGTTGCAGAATCTGCTCGCGCGCTTTGGAACGTCCGGCCATTATTTTACTCTTTCAAATTCACAAGCCAGTTCAAGCGCTGCAACCGCGGCTTCGATGCCTTTGTTACCTTTGGACCCACCGATGCGTTCGTACGCTTGGGATGGGTTTTCAACGGTCAACACACCGAATGACACTGGAGTTCCATGTGTCCTTCCGATTTTGTCAAAGGCGACGGAAATTGTGCTCACAATCAATTCATAGTGATTGGTTTCACCGCGAATAACACATCCAACCGGGATGATTCCGTTGAATTTTTTGCTTCGGGCGATTTTTTCAACCATCTGAGGAAGTTCATATGCACCGGCCACTGAATAATATTCGATATTGGCTTCTTGAACACCTGCCTCGACGCAGGCTTTTTTTGCGCCTTCTACCAAGTGTTGAACGATATCCCAATGCCATGTCGAAGACACAATGGCGATTTTGAAATTCTTTTGTTGTTCTGTGCTGAGTTCTCTGTTGTTGATGGGTGTGTACATGATTTAGTCCGCGATTTTAAGAAGATGGCCCATACGGTTCTTCTTGGTTTTTAGATATTCCTTGTTGTTTTCATTGGCTGGCAGTTCCAATTGAACACGTTCGACCACTTCCAAACCGTAGCCTTCAAGGCCCACGATTTTTCTTGGATTGTTGGTCAAAAGTTTCATTTTGGTCACACCGAGTGTTTTGAGAATTTGAGCACCGACTCCATACTCACGAAGATCCGCGCCAAATCCCAATTTCTCGTTGGCTGACACTGTATCATCACCTTGGTCCTGCAGTGCATAAGCTTTTACTTTATTTTCAAGACCGATGCCGCGACCCTCTTGTCGAAGGTACAAAAGTACTCCGCAATCGGATGATGCGATTTGTTCAAGCGCCGCGTGCAATTGATTTTGGCAATCACAACGAAGCGAGCCAAGCACATCTCCGGTAAAGCATTCGGAATGAACGCGAACCAGTGTAGGTTTATCCTTTTGAATATCTCCATGAACCAGCGCAACGTGCTGATATGAATCGATCAAGCTCTCAAACATGTGAAGTCTGAAATCTTTGCCAAAGACATTCGGCAATTTGCTCGTCGCCACTTCTTTTACAAACGATTCGTTTTTCAATCTGTATTTGATCAAATCAGCGATCGCCACGATCGGAATGTTGTGTTTCTCTGAAAATACTTTCAGATCTGGCATGCGCGCCATTGTTCCGTCATCTTTCATGATTTCACAGATGACCGCCGCAGGTTTCATTCCAGCCAAACGAGCAAGATCCACCGAACCTTCGGTTTGTCCCGTACGAACCAACACTCCACCATCGCGTGCGCGTAGCGGGAAAATATGTCCTGGACGAGCAAGATCTGATGCTTTGGTTTCATCCGCAACCGCAGTAAGCACAGTGGTTGCACGATCGGCTGCCGATATGCCGGTCGTTACGCCTTTTGGCTTCGATCGAGACTGTGAATGCGGTTGTAAATTTGGAAGTGTTGTCATCCACCATGGCATGCAGCCCAAGATGATCGCAGCGCTCAGGTGTCAATGACAGACAAATGAGTCCACGCCCATGCATTGCCATGAAATTGATGGCTTCGGGTGTGATTTTCTCAGCAATGACAAGATCGCCTTCATTTTCGCGCGCTTCATCATCCACAAGAATGATCATTTTTCCATCGCGGATGGCTTTAATCGCATCTTCAATTTTTGTTAGCATGATTGCTTCCTAGTTGTTGTTTGTAATTTTCAAGATATCGCGTGAAAAATTTTCCGATCATGTCGAATTCAACATTCACTTTGTCATTCACGTTAAGCTTTGAAAAAACAGTGTGCGACATCGTGTAAGGAATGATGCAAACCGTGAACCCATCGTCAGTGACTTCATTGATGGTGAGACTTACGCCATCGATGGTGATCGAACCTTTTGGAATGAAATGCGTTAGATCATTTTTAAGTCCGCCGATTTCAAATGTCGTTGAAGACTGATCAACGGCCGGTGTGATTTTTTTAACAGTGGCGATTGTGTCCACATGTCCCGAAACCATATGCCCATCGAAACGTTTTCCCATTTCCATGGCACGTTCAAGGTTCACAGTTTGATTGGATTGGTAAGCTTTGAAATTGGTTTTGCTGAAGGTTTCATCGGAAATGTCGAAAGAAAGGGAATTGTTTTGGATGTTGACGACAGTCAGGCAGCATCCTTGGACGGCGATGCTTTGTCCAAGCGTGATGGCCTTCGAATCCCATGGCGTGCGAATTGAAATTCGATGCCCTTCAATGGACTCGATGGTCCCTATGGCTTCAATGATTCCGGTAAACATAATTCCTTCAAAGATCTTTGGATCGAGGCGGTGTGCCCATGATCAGCAAATCGTCGCCCCGCTTTATAACAGATTGATATTCTAGAGAAAAGAGCGGATTTGAGGCAAATCCGATGAGTTTTTCTCTCGGGAATTTTTCGCCTAAGTTATTGGAATTTAAATAGATTATCCATTCATCAACAAGTTTATCCTGGGCAAAACTTTGAAGCAGGGTCGGGCCGCCTTCGATCAAAACGGATCGGATGTTTTGGCTACCCAAATAATCCACAACTTGTTTTGGACTGATTTTTCCATCTTCATTGGCCTTGATTGGAATCAACGTGGCCAATTTTTCCAGCTGTTTCCATTTTTTGGAACCCTGCTTGAGCTCATCGCAAAAAATCCAGATCTCTCCACCACCTTGCACTTCAAAAATTTCCGACGTCGGGGAAGTTCGAAGCGTGGAATCGACAATTACACGCTTGGGTTGGATATTTGAATATTGTCCACGGACATTGAGTCGAGGTTGATCCTGCATCACAGTATTTACCCCGATAATGACGGCTTGGGCTTGCGCACGAAGTTTCATCGTGGTTTTTTCCAGGCATCGACTTGAAAGAAGCAATCGCTGCTCCGTATGTCCGAGATATCCGTCCACCGTCATCGCGACTTTGGCGCGAACAAATGGCCGTTGATGTTTCATGAAATGAAAAAACGGCTTGTTGATGTTGATTGCCTTTTCGCGCTCGACACCGACAATGACTTCGATGCCAGCTTTTTTCAGCGCTTGAATTCCTTCACCGTTGACTTTGGGATTCGGATCTTGCACTCCCACAACAACTTGCTTCACACCCGATGCCAAAACCGCATCGACACATGGTGGAGTTTTTCCATGATGACTGCATGGTTCAAGGGTGACATAAAGCGTTCCACCTTTGGCCTTTTCACCCGCCTGTTTGAATGCATTGATTTCTGCGTGCGGGCCACCGTATTTTTCATGATAACCCTGACCAACCAATTTACCGTTGGCGTCCAGAATAACAGCACCCACCATCGGATTGGGACGAACATATCCAAATCCTTGACGAGCAAGGACCAACGCTCGATTCATCCAGTACGAGTGCTGTTTATGATCCATAGATTATTTGTTGAGTTCCTTCAGGATTTTTTCACGGCCAGAACCTTTTTTGTAGAGTTCATATCCGAAAGGGTTCTTTTCATAATATTTGTCGTGTTTTTCATCCTCACCTTTGACGGGAACGAAAAATTTATACGCGATGATTTCCACAGCGATGGGTTTCTCGAATTTTTTGGATGCTTCCAAACGCTTTTTGGACTCCTCTGCGAATTTCCTTTGCTCCTCGTTGTGGTAAAAAATCACGGGACGATATTGCGGTCCACGATCCACAAATTGACCGCCGGCATCGGTTGGATCAATGTTGTTCCAATACTTTTCCAAAAGTTTCTCGTACGTAACTTTTTTAGGATCGAAAATCACCTCAATGGCTTCCGCATGCTTTGTTTTTCCCGTGGACACATCTTTGTAATCGATGTCTTTTTTATCACCGCCGGAGAACCCGACTTTGGTTTGGATGACACCATCCATTTTGTCGAATACCGGTTGAACACACCAGAAGCAACCCATTGCGAACGTTGCAACTTCCAGTTTTAATTGTCCTGCCTTTGGTTCTTCGACCGTGTTTTGCTTTTTTCCTGCCGCTGCGAAAACAGATGCTGAAATGAACAAGATTGTGAGAATTGATAACGTTTTTTTCATGGTTTCTCCTTATGCAGAAAAGAGCGGAAATTTGGTGCAAAATTCTCCGACTTCACTGCGAATTTTTTTCAAAGCATTTTCATCGCCAGAATTTCGGATCGCCTGAGTGATCCATGCAGCGATTTGTTTCATGTCTTTTTCCATCATACCCCGTGTTGTGATTGCTGGAGTTCCGATGCGAACACCGCTTGTAATGAACGGCGATTTATCATCGAACGGTACCATGTTTTTTATTGGTTGTCACGCCCGCTTTTTCCAAAGCGCTTTCCGCATCTTTGCCTGTGATATTTTCTTTGCGAAGATCCAAAGAAACAAATGATTGTCCGTTCCGTTCGATGTCAGATGAAATCCCTCTTCCACAAACGCAAAAGCGCTTTGGCATTTGAACGACGTTGCCGATGTAGGTTTTGAACGAGGGCTCCAGTGCCTCACCAAAACAAACGGCTTTGGCAGCAATTGTATGCATCATCGGCCCACCTTGAATACCTGGGAAAATTCTGGAGGCGACGGATTTTGAAACTTCTTCTTGAGCCAAAATCATTCCGGAACGTGGACCACGAAGTGTTTTGTGCGTCGTGGTGGTCACGAAATGGCAATGCGGAATTGGAGACGGATGATGACCAGTTGCCACAAGACCTGCAATGTGAGCCATATCAGCAAAAAGATAGGCACCAACTGAATCCGCGATTTCTCTGAATTTTTTGAAATCGATCACGCGAGGATATGCCGATGCACCGCAGATGATCATCTTGGGTTTGTTTTTTTTCGCAAGGTCTTCGACTTCGTTATAATCGATGCGCTGATCTTCCTTCGTCACTCCGTAAGGAATGATGTCGTAGAGTTTACCTGAAAAATTCACCGGGCTACCGTGGGTCAAGTGACCGCCGTGCGCCAAATTCATCGCCAGAACTTTGTCACCGGGTTCAAGCGCCGCCATGTACACGGCCATATTGGCTTGTGAACCTGAGTGAGGCTGAACGTTGACATAATTGGCGCCGAAAATTTTCTTTGCGCGTTCGATGGCGATATTTTCTACTTCATCCACCACTTCACATCCGCTGTAATATCTTTTTCCGGGATAACCTTCGGCGTATTTGTTGGTGAGCGTCGAACCCATGGCTTCCAAAACAGCTGGGCTAACAAAATTTTCAGAAGCGATCATTTCCAAGTGATCGGCTTGTCGTTTCGTTTCTTTCTCAATGAGCTGCGCGATGATGGAATCTTGTTTGGCTAATGTCATGACTTCCTTTTTTGATCGAGGTTTGAAAGTTTATCCACACGGCGTTGATGACGGTCGCCTTCGAATTTAGCATCGAGCCATGCACGTACCATTTGCAATGCGAGTTTGTTGTCGGTTGTTCTTGCACCCAGACAAAGAACGTTCGCATTGTTGTGCTGTTTGGAAAGCTGAGCTGTTTCAATCGAATGAACAAGCGCTGCGCGAATTTCCGGCGACTTTGTTGGCAGCGATGCTCATGCCAATGCCCGAACCACAAATCAAAATACCTTCGGAAGAGGAATCTTTGGCAACCTCATGGGCCACTTTTTCAGCAAAATCTGGATAATCCACGGAAGTGGTATCAATGGGTCCGACGTCTTGGACGTTATATTGGGATGAAAGTTCGTTTTTGATGGCGCTTTTGAGATCAAGTCCTGCGTGATCGGAACCGATCCAGATGGTCTTTTTCATGTGCTCCTTCTTAGCACAGAATTTCCCATACAAGAACTAGAAGATTTTGAGCTTTATTGGAATTTCTTGAAGATCAACGTGCCGTTGGTTCCGCCAAAACCGAACGAGTTTGAAAGTGCGGTTTCCACTTTCATTTCAACAGCTTTGTTCGGCGTATAGTCCAAATCACATTCCGGATCTGGGGTTTCATAATTGATGGTCGGTGGAACAAAATTGTGGTGAATCGCCATGACGGAGAATACTGCTTCCACGCCACCGGCTGCTCCAAGCAAGTGTCCGGTCATGGATTTGGTGGAGTTCACTTTGATTTTTTTGGCGTGGGATCCAAACACGGATTTGATCGCCATGGTTTCAAATTTATCACCGATCGGTGTGGATGTTCCGTGGCTGTTGATGTGAACAATTTGATCTGGATTCAACCCGGCATCGCGAAGGGCGTTTTTCATGCAGCGCTGCGCACCTTCTCCGCCTTCCGATGGAGATGTAATGTGAGAGGCGTCGCCGGATGAGCCGTACCCTACAAGTTCTGCATAAATTTTTGCACCACGCTTTTGGGCGGATTCAAGTTCTTCCAAAATCAAAATGCCTGCACCTTCGCCGACAACAAATCCATCGCGATTCAAATCAAATGGCCTGCTTGCGCGTGTCGGTTCATCATTTCTTTCCGAAAGCGCTCTCATGGCGGAAAAACCACCCACACAAAGTGGTGTAATAGTCGCTTCACATCCACCCGCAATCATCGCATCAGCTTCGTCTCGCTGAATCATGCGATAGGCTTCGCCGATGGAATGGGTGCCTGTGGTGCACGCCGTGACAATCGACATGTTCGGACCTTTGGCGCCGTACACAATCGAAATCTGTCCTGGCGCAAGATTCGCAATCAAGCGAGGAATAAAAAATGGTGAAATTCTGCCAGGTCCGCGTTCCAAAACTTTTTTGTGAGTTTCTTCAATCTCAGGAAGACCACCCAATCCAGCACCGACAACAACACCAACACGTTCGGCGTTGCTTTCGTCGATTTTCAAACCGGATTGTTCCATCGCCATTTTGGTACCCGCCAAGGCGTACTGAATAAAAGTATCCATTTGTTTGATGGATTTGGGCTCGATGAATTGTTTTGGATCGAAGTCTTTGACTTCAGCGGCGATCTTGGTGTCGAAGTTTGTCGTATCAAAACGCGTGATCAAACCAACACCAGACTTTCCTTCTTTCAGGGAAGCCAGGTTAGCGTCATTGCCGATACCGATCGGGGATATGATCCCCATACCCGTAACGACGACTCTTCGTCGGTTACCACTCATGAGATCTAAAGCTTAAAATTAAGCTTGGTGTTCGTTGATGTATTTTACAGCGTCGCCGACAGTCTGAATTTTTTCAGCGTCTTCGTCAGGAATTTCAAGTTCGAATTCTTCTTCCATCGCCATCACGAGTTCGACGATGTCCAAAGAGTCAGCGCCCAAATCGTTCAAGAAAGATTTATTCATTTCAAGTTCAGACAATTCCACATTGAGTTGTTCAGCTACGATTTCTTTTACTTTGTTTTCTACAGACATGGGTCCTCCATTTGATTGGTCATTCCGGGTTCTATCATAATTCCCTTTTCAGACCATATTTTTTTAAATCCTTTTGATTACAAATACATACCGCCATTAACGGCAATGGTTTGACCTGTGATGTAGGCTGCTTCCGGGGATACCAAGAAACGAACAACGCTGGCGATCTCTTCTGGCTCAGCCACGCGTTTGAGTGGAATTTGTTCCATGATTTTAGCTTGTTGCTCAGGCGTAAGCGCATCGGTCATTTCGGTTTTACAAAACCAGGGGCCACAGCATTGACTGTGATATCGCGAGAAGCAACTTCACGCGCCATGGATTTATTGGTGAAGCCGATGATGCCGGCTTTGGTTGCAGAATAAACAGATTGACCTGCATTGCCCATTTGACCAACGACCGAAGTCATCGAGATGATGCGCCCGTTGTTTTTGCGCTTCATCATGGTTTTGAGTGCATATTTGGTGCACGCATACACGGAAGTTAAATTCACATTGATGGACTTTTGCCAGTCTTCATCTTTGTAACGCATGAGAAGACCGTCGTAAGGAACGCCCGCATTGTTGACTGAGCACGTCGCAACCACCGTTTTCTTCGGCAATTTGCGCGAACGCTTTTTCTACTTGTTGCGGATTGGAAACATCGAATCCGATGGCTTTGGCATCGCCATCGCGTTTTTTGATTTCAGCCACAACTTCGTCCGCTTTGGACTGGTTGCTTAAGTAGTTGACGTAAATGAAATGTTGAGGACTGGCCAGACCCAAGGCGATGGCTCGGCCGATGCCGCGGGAGGCGCCAGTGACAACAATGATCTTTTTTTCAGCCGCGTTCATTATTCCAATGGAATGGAAACGACTTCTTTACCTTTGTAATAACCGCATTCGTCACAAATTCTGTGATAAGCGATTTTGGTTCCACATTGTGGGCGGCTGTGAATGCTGGTTGGAGCTGATAAAGCGTGTCCACCACGACGCATGTCTCTTGGACTTCGATACTTTCTTAGGAACTGACATTGTTTCTCTCCTCTAAATTGAGGAGTGGCTTATACCATAGGACTTTGGCGGATGCCAAGCTCAAATCTGCCTACAAGACCTTGGCTTTGTATTCGACATATTTAGGCTTTTTGAGGCACTCATGACCGCTCTCTTCATCATTCAGATTGGCCCCACAGCTAGAGCCAATCCCTTGCAATTCTGGTCACATACGTGCTGCATGGGTAGATTCAGGAAAATCTGTTCACGGATGATCTTATCCAAAAGAAGCTCCTGTTTGGTGTAAAAAATCAACCCTTCGTCTTCTTCCTCTTCTTCCGTGGGATTTTGCGTCAAAGGACGGCATAATAGGGCGGATTCAATTTCAAATGGGGTCTGAAAAGACACGGCACATCGGTCACACATAGGCTCGACATAGGTTTTGGCCGTAAAGGTCATGAAAACCTCGTCCGGGCTCATTTTTTTCAACGTGACGTTGCAATCCACAGGAATTACAAAAATCGGAACTGTGTCCGGATGTTCTGGATTGTTATCGACCATCGTAGATGGTGGAATTTGAAATTGGACGTTGAAGTCTTTGTTGAGTGGAAGACCTTGAACATGAACGCGCATAGAAAAAAGCTCCTTCTATCGATACCACGATCAATGTAGGCACAAGGTGCCTATTCGCAAGAAATATTAACCAGTCTTGTTAATTGTATCGATAAGCGAAATAATTGTTAATTATTTTTTCGCTTCTTCTTTGGGTTTTTCCAAGGAAACGCGCCCCATGACACCAGTACCGACTTCCATACAGAAGTTTTGATTACCTTCGGCTGGATCTACATCCACCGGCATAATTTCCGAGCGGAAAATGTTGATGATGTATTCGCCTGGATCTACACCGGTTGTAGGAATATTGAATGTTCCATCAGTAATTCCTTTTTCATCCATAATGTAATTGTAGGTTTTGTTGTCTTTGCCTCTTTGGCCGTTGGTAAATTGAACGTACAACATACCTGCCACATCGACTTCTTTTGGATGCAATTTCAACACAAGTGGTTGACCGACTGTTCCCGACAATTTCTCATCGAGTGCAGTTTCTGATCCGTCGATCGTGTCTGGAATTGGAAAATCTTGTGGAACGCCGTTGATTTTGGTGGTGATGGATCTCAAAATACTTTTGTTTTTTTCTCCAGTATCCATTTCACTCAACGCGCCGTTTTCAACTTCGCCCCAGTTTTCATAATATTTGTGCGCCGGGTTGTAACGAATGGAAATTTCCTTGTTCACTTTTGCAACGATTCCGCCCTCTTCCGGCGAGACCAAGAATTTTTTAGCCGCTCCGCCACTGCCTTCAGCGCTAACCGGAGCATCCGAAAGTTTGAGAATAATGGAGTTGCTGCTGCTATCTAGGTCTGCTTTGGCTGCTCCAAGCTCTGCTTTGGAAAGCATGTCCTTGTGATTTTCGCTAAGCAAATTGTAAACGTTGAATTTTCCTTCGATTGGCTTTTTGGAGTAGGCCAGCTTTGCGTTGAATCTTGTTTTATTTCCATCCAACGTATCTTTGTACAATCGAATGATGCCCAGACCATGTGGACATTGTTCGGAAGAAATCGACAGTTGTTTTGATCCTTCAATCAAAGCATGCGTTCCCTTTCCCTGAATGTTGGTGGTTCCAGCACATCCTTGAAGGATGGTGGCTGCAATCACGATGTACAATGTCGACTGTTTCATCTCTTTCTCCTAGAAGCTGAATGTGAATCCCAAGTTAATTTGATGTTGATTTTTCTTCACAGCATAGTTGTCAGCGTTTTTCGCCGTCATTTCCCAACGGTACCAAAGGTTTGCTCCAATGGTTTCCGTGATGCTTTGACTAATCGACAAAGTCACACGGTTACGAAAGTTGGAGACCAACGTTCCATCGTCATTGGATGCGCTGGTGAAGTTTCTCAAACGGACCTGATCGGTCAGCGAAACTGATCCACCTTCCCATGGCATTTTTTGTGAAATCGAAGCGACAATGAAATGTCCTCTCCAGGCCGTATCGGATACGTTGGTGAATGTAGCAAAGACATATTCATACGATCCGCTAAAGGTTGTTCCATCAGAGGCTTTGATCTTGGTTTTCAACTGAAGACCATTATTCGCAAACCACATGCTATCGATGGTTGGATCGTAGTTGAAAAGATTGCTGTTGGGATCGACATAAAACTGTCCGATCCACCGATTGCGGAGTTACCCTGACGAATGTCATCACCATCGGATGGAAGATCGCCGGTTGAAAGCGATATCGTGCTGTCCAATTCATTGTAATAAAACATATGATAGCCCGTGGTCATGCTGACTTTGTCATTGATTTTGAATGTTCCTGTCAAAGCGTCGTCACTCGACACGTTATGTTCACGATTGGAAGATGCCCACAGCGCATAGTTGAATCCACCTGAAAATGAGGTTGAAAATGTATCGGACCAAGAAATATCCGCAGAACCACTCAAATCATGTTCAAAATAGCGTAGAGCAGCAGCTCGGTTTGTCAGTGCTTCATCCCAAATGAATGCGTAGGTCGCGCTCAATGCAACGTCACGACCATTGGATGTTTTAAATACGGATTCAACACCAAGAGATGGAGAAATTTCAATAAAGTTTTGATCACGTTCTCCGTTGTAACCTAGAGGTTTCAACGTGACAGCCGGAGCAAGCGTAATACCTTTAACGGAATTATCTTCTTTCGCAGCTTCAACCTTGGCTGGTTCTACCACGGGAGCTTTTGGAGTTTCTGTTGGAACAATCGGCTGCACGGTTTGAATCGGTGCTGCGGCTGGAGCAGGTTCAGCTGGTGCTGGTGCGTCCATCACTTCAATATTGAATTCTGGGGTTGTCGGAGAGAGTTCTTCTTCCGGAGGCTGAGCCATCGCCAGCGTAGGTACAAGAGCAATAGCTACGATCCATTTTTCAAAGTTTTTCATAAAGTTCCCCATAAAGCGGTTTCTTTTAACATTTTGCAGCGCGTAGCGTCAAGGACTATTACGCAGTGCATAGACGTTTCTTGTTGCCCATATTTGAGCAAGGTCTGTGCCATATGTTTTGAATATAAGTATTTGAATTTATTTATTATTTTTTTAGAGCGCCCTGCTCAAATGCGACAGGGTTGTCTGTATTGAGGCCTAAAAAGGGCGATTGGATCTTTTAAAACCGATCTTTAAGACGCGAATACGTCTCCTCTGGGGTCTCGGGTAAAACCTTGGTTCCACCCACAATCGGCATAAAGTTGTTGTCCCCGATCCAACGAGGCACGATGTGCCAGTGCAAATGCTTTGGAATCCCGGCACCTGCAGCCTGGCCCAAATTCATTCCGATATTAAATCCGGCGGGTTTGTAGACTTCTGTCAGAACAGCCACGGCTTTTTGAAGGTCAGAACTGATTGAGGCCATCGTAGAAGCAGTGAGTTTCGTGAAATCAGATTCATGGACTTTAGGGACCACCATCAAATGTGCCGTGTTATAAGGATACTTATTGATAATAATATAAGACTCGCTGCCACGATGAAGGATCAGATTTTCTTGGCTATCTTCTTGATTTTGAAGATCACAAAGCACGCAGCCATCAGCTTCTTTTTTCGAGTTTAGAATAAATTTCATGCGCCATGGCGCCCACATCAGTTTCATTGCAATTATGGTAGTCGATATTCCAATTTAAACAAGCTCGGCATGGAAAGCTTGCCTTCCGCGAATTGTTCCAGAAATTTATACTTTTCTTTCGATGGATAAATCACATCCGGTTCATCGGTGATTTTGGCTTCGGACACGGCGACCTCGATCGCTTTTTCCATGCCTCCGAGTTCGTCCACCAATCCCAATTCCTTGGCCTTTTTACCACTGAAGATTCTTCCGTCGGCAAACTCTACAACTTTGGATTTGTCGATGTTTCGACCTTCGGAAACTGCTGTTACAAATTGATCATAGACATCGGAGATCATCGACTGGAGAAGCTTCTTCTCCTCTGGCGTCATCGAACGAAGTGGAGAACCAATGTCCTTGTTCGGGCCCGATTTGATGACTTCCCATTTCAAATTGAATTTTTTCAATACATCATCCACTTGAAAGAATTGCGATATGACGCCAATCGATCCGGTGATCGTTCCGGGGTTGGAAACGATTTTGGTCGCCGAGGCCGCCACATAATATCCGCCCGAGGCTGCCACGTTGCCGAATGAAACAATGACCGGTTTGATTGTTTTGGTTTTGATCACTTCATCATAAACTTCTTGGGATGATCCGACTGCACCACCAGGGGAATCCACGCGCAAAATAATCGCCTTAATATGATCATCTTCACGATAATCCTTTAGATCCTTAATGACTTCTGTTGTTTCTTCGATGGGCCCGTTGA
>JAWKOB010000024.1:0-14476 GCA_041391405.1 Bdellovibrionota bacterium
GGAACCTCACCCTTGGAAAGATCCAAAACCAACTCTTGGGTTTGATCTTCGGGTTTACCCAGCAATACAATTGGAGACAATTCGTATTTTGTTTCCTCAATTTTTAACTTTTCATCTTCACCTTTGAGCGCCACGGTGATTGGCTTGGTCAGATCCACTTCGGTTGTCGTATCGGCTTTGAAACTATATTGTTTCTTTTCTTCATCAACTTGAACTTCCAATGAGCTGCTGCCAATGGTCAGTTCAGGTGCCTTGGTAACTTCTTTAAGATTTGGAGCCTCGGCATTTCCTTCGGCATTCGCAGAAACAATTCTCAACGAAGAATGATCTTTGGAAACCGTCAGCTTCTTAGCTGCTGGAACATAACTTGCTGCCAATTTCAATGTGCTTTTACTTGCTTCGGCATTGTACGCGGCCATCAACTGATTGTATTTTTCACCCACACCAATGGCCAAAGGGCCTGTCAGAGCTTTTTCTGGATCAGGTGTTTCACCCGTGGCTGCATTGATATCTGGTCCCGGTTTTTCTTCGGCTTTGTCGGCAATTTTGTGTTTGTTACAGCCAGTCGCTGCAACCGCTGCCAGAAGCACCATCCATATTGTTTTATTCAGTTTCATAAATCATTCTCCCGATTTCACGCCTTTTAACACACTGCATTAAATTATGTCAAGATGCGTTATTCCTCAAATCGTTTATATTTGCGCCTATATAAGCAAAGGCTATGCCGAAGAAGCATGAAAAATTATCCAATAAAATCATATAGATAAAATTCAATTACCAGCACTCGCGTGCGACAATGTCCATTTTCGTGCGAACTTTGATTCCCATTCGGGATGAAATAGACTATAAAAAAGCAATCATTTTAACTTGTTAAAACATCAAAGGCCTTCAATCGTATGGACATGGATAAGCTTGTTTCGCTCTGCAAACGTCGTGGTTACATCTACCCTTCTAGTGAAATTTATGGCGGATTGAACAGCTGCTACGATTACGGTCCACTTGGAGCGGAATTCAAACGCAAATTAAAAGAGTTCTGGTGGAAATCCATGACTCAAACCCATGACAATATTGAAGGACTCGACTCCTCTATATTGATGCACCCTCGCATTTGGGAAGCTTCAGGCCACGTTCAAAACTTCAGCGATCCCTTGGTGGATTGCAAATCTTGCAAAGCCCGCTTTCGCGAAGACAAACTGGAACCAGGAACCAAAACCTGCCCGAATTGTAAAAAAGGCGAACTCACGGCTGCTCGTCAGTTTAACCTGATGTTCAAAACATTCATGGGACCAGTGGAAGATACCGCCAACGTGATTTATCTTCGTCCAGAAACTGCGCAAGGTATCTATGTCAATTACCAAAACGTTCTGACCACTTCGCGCCAAAACTTCCGTTCGGTATCGCGCAAATCGGCAAAGCTTCGAAATGAAATCACCCGGGCAATTTCACATTCCGCACACGCGAATTTGAACAGATGGAAATGCAATACTTCGTCAAACCTGGAACCGACGATGAAGTGATGGATTTCTGGAAAAATGAGCGCCGCGCTTGGTACAAAAACTCGGCATCAATGATTCCAAACTGCGCTTCCATGAGCACAAAGATGGCGAATTGGCGCACTATGCGAAAAAAGCCTTCGACATCGAATATGAATTTCCATTCGGTTGGTCGGAACTGAAGGTATCCACAATCGCACGGATTTCGATCTCAAACGTCACCAGGAATTTTCCGGGAAAAACCTCCAGTACTTCGAAGAAAGCACGAAAGAGAAATTCATCCCGTACATCATCGAAACTTCGGCTGGCTGCGACCGAACACTTCTATGTATCCTGGCCGATGCATTTGTCGAAGACACGGCCAATGAACGCATCGTATTGAAATTGGCGCCATTCATTGCACCGATTCAGGTTGCGATCATGCCGCTGACCAAAAAAGATGGCCTTCCAGAAATCGCGGATGACATCACCAAAAAATTAAAAAGCCTGTATTCGGTGACACAGGATGATTCAGGTTCGATCGGAAAACGATATCGACGACAGGATGAAGTCGGTACTCCATTCTGCATCACGATCGATTATGACACCAAAGCTGACAATACGGTGACGATTCGAGAGCGGGATTCCATGGAACAAAAAAGAATTCCAATCGATCAGATCAAATCCTACATCGAACCCGTACTTCGATATCCGATCGATTGAGGGGTGAAGATACCGTGGCGCAATCTTCCTACAAACTGATCACAAAAAAGGGGCAAGGGGGAATGGCTGAGGTTTACAAAGCTGTAAAATCAGGCCCCGATGGTTTTTCCAAGACGGTTGCGCTGAAGAAAATTTTACCGGTTCATTCCGATCAACTTCAATTCATCAAGATGCTTTCGACGGAAGCGAAGATCCACTCTTATCTTTCCCATCCGAACATCATCCAGATTTTGGATTTCTTCGAGGAGAACGGTCATTACTCGATGGTTCTTGAATATGTCGATGGCAAAAACGTAAAAGAAATCCTGACTCTCTGCAAAAACCGCAATCAACCTCTCCCATGGCAAGCGGGTGTTTACATCATGCTGGAAATCCTCAAAGGCTTGCACTATGCGCACAATGCCGAAGGCCCGAATGGTCCGCTGCATATTATCCACCGCGATGTAAGCCCACACAACATCCTGGTTTCCTACACAGGAGATGTAAAACTTTCCGACTTTGGAATTGCGCGTGCGCAGATTGAGCGTGATGAAACTGCCAGCGGTGTCCTCAAAGGAAAATACCGTTATTTGAGTCCTGAACAGGTTCTGAATGAAAAAATCCAGCATACTTCGGATATTTTTTCTGCTGGTGTGACTCTGTATGAACTTTTATCCTTACAGCATCCATTTGGTGAACAACAGGAATACCAAACATTGCAAAAGATTGTGGATCAACCCCACACACCCTTGGGCAAAATTCTTCCCAATCTCAAACCTGAAATATCCCACATCCTGGATCAAGCGATGCAAAAGAATCCAAACGATCGCTACTCCACCGCGCGCGACTTCTATGAAGACCTTCTCGAAGTTCAAGATCCAAGCTGGATCACGCATGGAGCTGAACTTTTATCCACACTTCTAGGAAACGTGATTCCAACCAAAGATCGTGCGGAAGAAACGATCGATCCGACATCTGTGTTGAACAATCCGATTCAGATGCAACATTCGATTCTTGATTCCTCCCTCAAGACACCAAGAAAAACATTCGGATGGATTGCAATGGTGATCATCGCTCCGATTCTGCTTGGTCTGTTTATTTTCAAGCAAACCCCTGAAAAAAAACTTGAATTTCAGAATGTCGCCGATACAGCTCCGGCACCGATTCCACCGCAACCAGAACAACCCAAAAAATCTCCTGCGAAAATCACAAAAGCCACCGGCAAACTTGCGATCAGCGGACCGGTCGGAACACAGCTCTACATCAACGGAAAAAAAATCGGCGTTTTGCCGATCTCTGATCAGAGCTTGCCCGTTGGCAACTACATGATTCTGATGGATCGCGGTTCTCAGGGTCGCCAATTCAACAACATCACAATTCTCCAAAAACAAACCCTACAGATCGCCTGGAAATGAAAAAGCTTTCACCTGAAGTCATTGCTGTTGCGTTGATCAGTCTGGTTTTTTGCCAATTCAAATGGACCGGGGCATTTTCATATGAATTTTCATTCTTCATCGGTCTGGCAATGTTTTTTCTTGCTTTCTCTTCCACGATCCTTCGACATCGACATGCGACCCTGTCTTTCGTTTCAAAATGCAAATGGATCATTCACCATCTTTGTTTGCTACTGATCCCTTTGGGAATTGTTCTGCTCTACTCCTTGAAACATGGAATATGCAGTTTCCAAACGGGAATGAAATGGTTTTTTCTATTACCTGTGGTCACGACGATTTTTGCAGCATGCTCGGCTTTTTTCGGACTTTCTTGCTCCACTTCAAAAACATGGGGAAAGATTTTGCTTGGACTCTCTCCCACGATTCTTTTTTCGCTTCTCACGCTTCGCGATCTGTATTCTGATCCACCACTTTCATTTCTCCACCCTGTACTGGGATATTTCCCTGGCCCCATGTACGACGAGTGGATTCCCATGTTCACATCGCTTTTTACCTACCGCGTGTGGATCATCGCATTTTCATTTTTTTTACTGACGTTTCACGCGATGAAAAAACACAGATGGCTGATGATGTTGCTTGTCCTTCATCCGTTCATATTCAGAAACAGCTTGGAGTGGCACCACTCTCACAAAAACATCCAGAAAACCTTGGGAAGCAACATTCAATCCAAGCATTCGCGGATCTATTTTAAGGAAAACAATATCGCTTCGATGCGCACACTTGCAGATAGCGTGGATTTTTACCTGGAATATCTATCAAAAAAAATGGACGTTTCACTTCCATCCGAAAAAATCCGCATCTATGTCTATCCGGACGAATATCAAAAGAAAAAACTCACCGGAACAGCCAATACGTTGGTGGGAAACCCCATGCAGCGCACTTTGCATATTCTTCCGACTCAAGCTTCAGATACCATTCTGATTCATGAATTATCTCATGTCGTTGCGGCTCCTATGGGCATTCCTTTCTTGAAAATCAGCCCGCGCATCAGTTTATTGGAAGGCTTGGCCACGGCGATGCAACCATCCCATCTCGACATGTCGATTCATGAATGGGCAAAATCCATGCTGGATCTTGGAAAACTGCCTGACATCGAATCATCCCTCAATGCATTTTCATTTTGGAAAGAAAATCCTGTGAGGGTTTACTTCGCGGCAGGATCCTTTACCCAATGGCTCATCGATGCTTATGGGATCGACCGCTTCAAAAAAGTATACCTTGGTAAAAGCTTTGAAAAGTCCTACGAAAAACCATTGCAAGATCTGATTGGAGAATGGAAGACCTTCTTGACGAAAATCTCCGTTCCACCATCATTTATAGATCTGGCTGATTATTTTTTCAGTCAAAAACCATTTCATGAGAAAAAGTGCGCGCACGAAGTGGCGGAAGCAGAGATGAGATTCTCAACCTGCAATCAAAAAAACCAAGATTGTCGAAAGTTTCTGGACAGAGCCTGCAACCTAGATCCGGAAAATCCTATGCTTCGTTTGAAATCGGCAAGATATGCTTACCGAATCACGCAAAAAGTCCCGGACATGAGCATGATTCCGCTTCCATCCGCCGGTAATTCTAGAATTCAAAATAACCTCATCCAGCTTTTGAACGATGATTTTCATCGAATTCAACGCGATCAAGAATCCTACGATTTGGGAAAATATGACTATCCTTCCCCAACATTGATCAATGCCATCCTGACTCGAATCTATCTCGCGAAGCACTCACCCGATGTATTGAATGCGATCATTCTTGGCAATTATGTTCCGGATACAAATCTGACTTGGAATAAAAATGATGCGAATTACACCCAGGCAATGCTGTATTTCGCAAAGCTTGCCACTCAGGAGCACCAACCACACAAAGCGATTGAATTTTTATCCAAAATCGATTTGAAGAATGAAGATCAAGAGTTCAAGCTAGACTATTGGGGACTTCGAGCACAATCCGAGGAAATGATTTCAGCCCACATGGAAGCGCTTCAAGCTTACATAAAAATGGAAACCTTAAGCATGACTGATGGTGAAAAATCCTTTGCTGATCTCCAGATCCAACGCCTGAAATATGTTTTGAATCAGTAAATCCTCAAGATTTAATTTTCGCCGCTGCTTGAAAAGTGAAAGGTTTCTAGATTGAAATAAACTGCCGTGTTGAATTCATACTTGGCGATGTCTTGATCAAATGTATATGAATACAATGTTCTCAGAGGTTGATCTTTGGTCACACGCACAGTGCCGCTTTTCGGTGGAGTTTTCCTTTTTCGTAGGCAACAATCCCAAGAAAGTATTCCGCTGGACCGTGATGCTCGAAATCAATGGATCGATTGCTGATGCTTGTGATCAAGAAACTTTGGGCACCCATTTTAACTTCCCTGATGACACTATCGGAATTCACAGATTCCGATTTAAGATCGATCGGAAGTCTCAAAGTGATGGTTCCATCGACTTTTTCCACCGGTGAGGATTGCGCAAAAAGAACTTTTTTCTTCACCAAAATGTACCGAATATCTCCCAGCACCCTGTCTTCAATCAAAGTTGGATCCTCCACCCTTGGCGTCAGCATTGAACCATTTCGATCATAGGCTGCGTTGATGACCAAATTGAATGCTCCCGGGTTGATGGCCAGATTCGGAACATATGGAAGATAAGTTTGAAACTCATATGTATACGAGCCCGAATATTCCATCGTTGTGTAGGTTGGCCCTTTCACATTTAATATTTGGTGATTGTCATCGACAACCACGACTTTTCTGATGTCCTGCTTGAGCGCATCTTTGTAGATGCTGTCATCAACGAATTCAAAGGCTTGGCTGGCTGTGGTTTGAAGTGACTTTGATTTTTGTTTGTTGGATGACGCGAAATTTTCATGATTTCCCACGTCGATTGTTATGTCCCTTTTTCCAGTAACCAAACTCTTTACGATCGCCTCTTTGGTTCCTTCTGGAAGGATGTTCATGGCTTCAAGGACAACATGGTCTTGAATCCAAAGAATCACGGAATAAGAAGTCCAAAGAGATGCAATGAGGACCAAAAATGGCACGATAACTCTGCTTTTTCTTTTGTGAATCACATACGCAGAGGCGATGATGTCGTGAAAAGACTGTTTTTCGATATGAAACAGAATCAGATATGCATTAAACAGAATGATCGGAACACTAACGAACAGAATCAACTTGGAAAAAATGTCTAAATTGACAAAAGGGAAAACAACAACAAGCAACATGAAGTTATACTTCAGAACCTGCCGCAAAAAAGATTTCGAAAATTTGATACGATGACCAAGACCCGTGACCACAGCAATACCTGTGAGCCATTTACCTGGAGTCCCCCGAAAAAACGACCATTCCAAAACGGCGCAGACAAACCATACAAAAAAAATCACAAAGACAGATATGGGCGCAAACAGAAAGTGATAAAAAGGAAGCAGCAATTGCCCCTCCTGCACCCTCGAAACAAAGTAATTCATCGCATGAATGATCAAAGGCACGCTAACCAGAAGAGCAAATGCGATATCGGCTATGACTGAAACGCCCCTGGTGAAAATATTGGCATAATCCAATTCAATTTCACTGTCATCACTCAACATCTTGTGAAGTCGATAAGGATTGGTCTCCTTTATGACTCGTTGATCCGTCATTCTAAGGCTGTCCTGTTGTTGGTGCCGTTTTGTTGCAGAAAAAAATTTCTACTCCCAGCAACACTGCACCGATGGTGATCCAGGTATCCGCCAAGTTGAACACCGGCCAGTGGTGGGTCTTTACATATACATCCAGAAAATCCACGACATATCCCAATCGAATTCGATCCACGATGTTACCGAAAGCTCCTCCCAGAATCATGGAGAGTCCGTACGCCGAAAGCTTTTCATGGGGTTTCAGTTGGTAAAAGAGAACGCTCACGACTGCAAGCGCCACCACTGAAAAAAGCAGAAAAACCGGCACGGACCAACTTGATCCTACGCCAAAGGCTGCACCTTTGTTGTGAACCAATGTGAAGGAGAAAAATCCTGGAATCACCGGTTCGGATTGTCCAAGTTTCAGCCAACTGGCCATGAATTTTTTCGACCACATATCCAGCCCGATCGAAGCGAGAAAAATAAGAATCAATTTGGGATTTTTAATATTGTGCATATCCTTTGAACCATGTTGGCATCAATATTGAATCATATGGACGATGATGAATCAAACTTTCAAAACCATTTCGAAAGGACTCGATTGCCTGTTTCCACGGGTGTGCTTCGGCTGCAGCCAAAGTCATCGACCTCAGCGCGTTCCTAACCTATGCATTTTGTTGGGAGAAATATCTCAACCCTTACGAATCAAAACAACTGACCGTCGTGTCGATATCCTTTCCGCAGGTCTGTACCAAAATCTTCTCAAAAAAATCGTCACCCAAGCCAAATTCAATCGCAATTCCATATGCACGGATTTCAGTCTTCAGCTCCTTGTTCAAACTCTTGGGAAAAACTCTGCACCTTTTGACCTGATTACATCCGTTCAGCGGATTACTGGAGATCGTTATATCGTGGAAGCGACCTTCCAGGAACCATGGCCTTGGAACTTTCGAAAACGCTTGGGATCGATTTTCGAACGGATGTTCTGAAAAAAACCGCTCCATTGGACGGCAGTTTCATCTGAATTTCAAACAAAGACAAAGCAACATGATTGGAGCGTTTGAGGCCCACCTGACATTCGCGACAAAACCGTTCTGGTGATCGATGATATCATGACCACCGGAAGCACTTTGCAGGCCTGCTGGAAGGCCATGAAACGAAAAAAACCTGCACATGTCGTATTTTTGACCATTGCAAAAACAGCGTGATGTCGCTTGGGAAGCCCCAAGCTACCCTACCTAATTCCAGGAAAATATGGTATTCGAGCCCAGCCATGAATCCGATTCGAATCGACAACATCACGTATTCCACCCTCTATATATGGCTCCAATGGAGGGCATCACGGATGTGCCTTTCCGCAAGCTAGTCCGTAAGCATGGCTGCGGCATCATCTGCACACAAATGATCCATGCCCAAGGGCTGATCTATGGCAAGGAATCCCGCCGAATCATCGAGACTTCGACGATGACCCAAACTGAAACTCCAGTGGGCTTTCAACTTTGCGGCAATGATCCAGCTTTGGTCGGTGAGGCTGCGCAAACGCGCAGAAGATCTCGGGGCAGCATTCATCGATTTGAACATGGGTTGCCCGGCTAAAACGTGGTCAACAACGGTGGTGGCGCAGCTCTGCTACAACAACCTGAATTGGCGGCACAAGTCGTTGAATCCATCCGCAAAAACACGACCATTCCAGCCACGGTGAAAATACGTGTGGGCTGGACCGATGAATCCAAGAACTATCTGGATGTCGGGCGCATGATGGAAAACGCAGGTGCCTCCCTGATCAGCGTTCATGCGCGTACACGGTCCCAAAAATACACCGGCAAAGCCAATTGGAATTTGATCGCTGAGCTCAAACGCGAATTGAAAATTCCAGTCATCGGCAATGGAGACATTCTTTCATTTGAAGATGTGAAAGAAAAACTTCAAACGCACGGACTCGATGGGGCCATGATCGGACGCGGAGCGCTCGGAAATCCATGGATTTTTTCGGGGAAGATTCCAACTGTGAAAGAAGTTTACGAAACGCTTCTTGAACATCTGAACGACCACTTGACGTTCTACAACCACATGGATGTCGCTTACAAAACATTCCGAAAGCACATCGTTTGGTATACCAAAGGCTTGCCTTACTCAGCTGAGTTTCGCGACAAAGCGTTCAAGGAACGTGACAATGCAAAACTTATGGAAAACATCCATCAGTACTTCAGCGAACTCGATCCAAATCGTCTTGTGCAAAAAGACTTTTCTGAAGATGAGGAACAGTCTCAAACTGAAGAATAATTGCTGTTCGCAGCAAACCTTGTGCTACAATCGCCTCATGAAAAAACTCGTCCTTTGCTTTTCTCTTCTCATGCTTGCCCACTGTTCCAGCGGCACCAAGGGTGTGAGCTTAAGTTTCATTCGGGAGCAATTCAATCTGCATGGAAATACACCCGTGGTTGAAATCAGCGATGCCGAAGCTTGTCCAAAAATCGAATTCGGTTCGGAAGACACATTCTTCATCCGTTTCGAAGCTGACAACCCCCAAGATTCTCAAAGTACATTCAGATATGAAGATGATGAATTCAAACAAATGGGTGATATGCGCGTTCTTCGCGGAAAAAACAACAGTGGTTCGGCGTTTGAATTCACTTTTGACAATGAAGTGACCTACACACTTACCATTGATTACAACTGTCCGAACGCCACAGATGAAGGCTGCGTCAACACAACCTATTCCTGCTCAGGACCTCTCAACTAAAACACTATGCAAAACAATAATTCTCCCCAACTCGTACGTGGTTTGTCTCTACTAGATGGCTTCTCGCTTGTGGCGGGCACCATCATTGGAACAGGTATTTTCATCAAAACAGCTGCCATGACTCAAGTGGCTGGCTCTGCAGGCTATGTATTGCTCGTTTGGGTGGTCGCAGGTCTTCTATCACTTTCCGGTGCGCTGGTTTATGCAGAAATCGGAAGCATTTATCCTGAAGCCGGCGGCGAATATGTATTCTTGCGCGAGGGCTTTGGAACATTTTCCGCATACTTGCCCATGGATGGACTCGATTTCTGATTGCTTCACCGGCCACGATGCGCCGCTTATGCTGTCGGTGCCGCGACGTTCATGTCGGGTGCAATGCAGTTGGACGCATACGGAGGGATTGCTGGTGTATCAATCGCGTTCATCGTTGTATTTACTGCGATCAACTGTTTCGCCATTTCCGTGGGTGGCGGTGTATGAAGCATTCCTGACCGTTCTCAAAGTCGTCCTGATCATTGGCTTGTCGATTGTTTTCCTTTGCTCAAGCAAAGGATCGATATCCAACTTTACCCAACATGCCACGGGTACAGATGGATGGCCGGGTTGGAGCGCGTTCGGAACAGCCATGCTGGCAGCCTTGTGGGCGTATGATGGTTGGAACAACATGCCGATGGTCGCCGGAGAGTGAAAGATCCAAAACGCAATATTCCCCGTTCATTGATTTTGGGGATGGCTGCTGTCCTTTTCGTGTATGCGTTGGCCAACATTTCATATTTCTATCTACTTCCCAACAGCGAAATCATCACTTCATTTTCTGACACTTATCCAGATGCCCTTCCCGTGGCAACAAGGCAGCTCAATGGGTCATGGGCGGATTTGGAGCTTCTGTTCTATCTGTGATGTTTGTGATCTCTGCGCTTGGCGCGATGAATGAAGTGTAGTGACAATTTGCGGCACCGCGTACCGCGCATGGCGGAAGACGGTGTGTTTCCAAAAATTCTCCAATCGCGTGCACGCTACCTCCAAAGTTCCTGTGATCTCCGTTGTGGTTCAAGGTATTGTTTCCTGTATCTTCGCCGCTTCAGGTAAATTCGATCAACTCACCAACTATGTGGTTTCTCCTCCTGGATTTTATGCGCTGGTGACGGCTGCGATTTTCAAGTTCCAGAAAAATGCATCCGAACCATGATGGATACAAGTTTGGGGCTATCCTTGGATGCCTGTGATCTTCATCATCGTTGCAACATTCCTTCTGATCAATACCATCGCCACGAGTCCAAAGACTCTTTGATTGGATTGGGCGTGATCGCTGCCGGTGTTCCGCTGTATTTTTTGTATTTCGCAAAAAATAGACTCTTGTTCAATTCAATGATGAATTAGAGATACGAGGGGTGCTTGTGAAACATGTACCCGAAAACCGATCGATTTACTCATTCGCCAAGCCAGCGATACTTCAAACGACATGGAAACCAATCCCAAACGCATTAAGCGCGTGGAGTTTGATCGCTTTAGGTATCGGAGCAATCATTGGTGCCGGACTCTTCGTTCGCACAGCAGCTGCCACCCAGTAACAATGCTGGCCCAGCTGTAACCTTGGGATACATCATTGCCGCCACTGGTTGTGCATTTGCCGCACTTTGCTACGCTGAATTTGCCAGCATGCTACCGATCGCTGGAAGCGCCTACACCTACAGCTATGCCACTATGGGTGAATTTGTTGCTTGGATCATTGGTTGGGATTTGGTTTTGGAATACGCGCCTTGGGTGCAGCCACCGTTGCAATTGCCTGGAGCGAATACCTCAACAAATTACTTCATTATATAGGAATGGAAATTCCCTATCAGCTGGTGCACCCTCTCCGTTTCAGTAAGCGGATCCTCAGACAGGCGAAACCCTTCGCGGCTTGATCAATCTACCCGCGTTTTTGATCATCTTTCTTTTGAGCATCCTTTTTGATTCGCGGCACAGGAAACATTCCGCGTTCGTCAATGGACTGATCGTGATACTCAAAGTTTCAATCGTTTGTCTTTTCATCATGTTCGGATGGTCGTTCATCGATCCTGCCAATCACACGCCATATATCCTGCAGCGGGTATATACACTGATCCTGAGGGCATCTCTCATCCACTTCGGTGGTTTCCGAGGGTATTTTGGGCGCAGCGGGCGTCGTGTTTTTTGCTTTCATCGGATTTGATGCCATATCGACAGCCACTAAAAACCAAAAATCAAAGGCTTGCGATATGCCGATCGGCATCATGGGATCGCTGGTGATTTGTACGATTTTGTATTTTCTCTTCGCGCATGTATTGACGGGTATCGCATCGATCGAAGATTTCCGCACGGTTGGCCGCGAAGCTTCCGTGACCTACGCCATCCAAACTTACATGACTGGATACGGCTGGCTTGCCAAGTTCGTCACAGTCGCAATTTTGGCGGGTTTTTCATCCGTGATTTTGGTCATGCTTTTGGGACAATCACGCGTATTCTACTCCATGAGCCGCGATGGACTCCTTCCCAAAATATTCAGCAGAAGTTCATCCTAAATTTCAAACACCATACAAGTGCAACTGGTTCTTCATGGGATTTGTAGGTCTTTTTGCAGCTCTGATTCAGGAACATCGCCAAGGTGACATGACCAGCATCAGACTTGTTTTGCATTTGTGTTGGTATGCATCAGCATCGTAATCATGAGGAAAAAGAACCCAGACAGCCAAAAGAGATTTCAAAACACCGATGGTTCCACTGGTTCCGATTCTAGGTGTGATCGTTTGTTCGTCGATGATTTACGGTGGATGGCCCAACTGGATACGTCTCGGTGTTTGGATGGTCATTGGTATCGTGCATATTTTTTGGTTGCCAGCTACAAGCACAGCAAACACCATCCACACAATCAGTAAGCTCGAATCGTCTTAACGGTGATGGCTCATGTAAATCTGGCCGTTGAGTCCATTGGACTGAGACCAGAATATCAAGGCTTCACCGGCATCTGAAAGCGCAACTTCTGCGGATGCCGTTGCGTGTTCTCCGAATGGTATGTTCAATCCAGCTGGATGTGTCCGCGCCATTGCGATATTCGCTCTTGAAAATTTGATAGTACGTGTCCGGCGCCAAAGGACCGTTGCGTTGTTCCCAAACAATAACGACCTGTCCCTCTTGATCCATACTGACTTTTGGATTGGCAAGTTGCTCCGTAGGTCATAGCGAAATGTAATCTCCAGCTTGGTTACAGGATGCGTTCAACACCGATTACGATACTCTTTTGAAAATATGGGTGAACAAACTTCCATCAAATTGCTGCCAGAAACGATGATGGTGGTTCCATCGTCGTTCAAGCCACCCTAGCATTGGATGCATTTTGACCATTGGGTGAAATATTATCTACTAGATTTGTTGGATGGTCAAGCGCCGTTACTGATATTCACTCTTGAAAATTTGTGAAGATGCATAATCAATAGCTGCCACGTGATCACGGCCTGATCGGTGTTGTTCATCACAACTTGAGGAAGAGTTGCACTTTGTCCATCCGGAGAAATGTTGTCATTCACACCGGCAGGATGGGTCCAAGCGCCATTGCGATACTCGCTTTTAAAGATCTGATTGTGACTGCCATTGGATTGATGCCAAACCACGATGGTATTTCCGCTGGAATCCATGGCCACTTCATTGGCGTTTGAAGTCTGGCCTGCAACGGAAATATAATTGAGCAAATTGGCCGGATGTGTCCACGCACCATTGCGATACTCACTTTTGAAAATCTGATTTTGGGCACCCGTCGCTTGATACCAAGTAATAATCGCATCGCCATTATCTGACATCGCAATTTGGGGGCTATAAGCATTCGATCCATCTGGAGAGATATTGTCGGCGAGTCCCGTTGGATGCGTCCATGCGCCGTTGCGATATTCACTCTTGAAAATTTGATAGTTTGCACTTCCATCACCTTGTCTCCACGCAATGATCGCATTGCCATTGTTGTCCATCGCAACTTCAGGCCAATAGGCGAATTGTGCATCTGGAGAAATATTGTCGACCAAGCTGGTCGGGTGCGTCCAAGTTCCATTGCGATATTCGCTCTTGAAAATTTGGGTTCGCATTCCGTCGCTTTGTTCCCACACAGCGATCGCATTGTTGTTTTGATCCATCGCAACTTTCGGAAGAATGGCGTTGGTTCCACTCACAGAAATATAATCGTTCAAATCCGCAGGATCATGCCAAACTCGAACATGCGGTGGTGTTGGATTATCGGGATTGTTTGGATTGGAAGGGTTGCCCGTGGCTGGATTGAGTGTCGTCGGCCCACCTTTGGATGTAACGTCGGTGTACCAAAAGTCTCCGCAAGCACTCAACGCAAGTGTAAGTAAAACAATAGATATGGATTTATAGTTGTTCATTGGTTTTTTCCTGAATGTAGGGAAGGTTTTCAAGATATGTACCAATTCAACCGTCAAAAACAAGCTCAAAAGCTCGAATCATTTCAATGAATTGCTGTGAAAACGAAT
>JAWKOB010000025.1:0-13865 GCA_041391405.1 Bdellovibrionota bacterium
ATGCATCACTTTAGCACCGAAGAAAAACTACTCCTACAATCCATACCCTATGCATCTTCAGCCATTTTGAACTTTGCTTTCAAAAACGAACAAATTAAAAATAAACCGAATGCAGTCGGATTCATCGTTCCTCACCGCGAAAATAAACACTTCATCGCTTGCAGTTTCATGAGCGACAAATATCCCCACCGCGCACCAGATGAACATACTTTGCTGCGTGTCTTTGCCGGCGGAGCATTGCAGGAACATGTATTGAGCCAGTCTCTACAAGATCTACGCGCTACAATCCTTCAGGAAATATCCTTGATTCTCCAGATTGAAGGTGACCCGATATTCGACGATTTCACACTCTGGCCCAAAAGCATGCCCCAATACACGATGGGCCATATTGAACGTGTGCAACAAATCAAAAAACTCTTTGAACAACTTCCGAACTGCTATCTACTCGGCAACGCCTACTCCGGCGTCGGAATCCCAGATTTGATTGAACAGAGCAATTGTCTGTCATTAAAGATAACTTCACATTGAAACTGATCTTATAAACACAACCTGAATTTCGGGTTGGGATCCTGCGCCCTGAATCTCTTTAACTTGGGATGCGCGAAAACCTTTCTCGCTGTAGATTTTTCCACTCCAGGTTAAGGACGCCGATTCAAGATCGGTTTTCCCGGATTTTCTATGTTGCTGATAGTCTTCATACATTCTGGATAAAGTTGGATTTTCATTTCGTTTCCAACCTTCTGAAATCAAATGAATATTCCATCCCTGAATGTTTTCTAGGTAATCAAACATGAAATTCATCAATTCTTTTCCACCCAATAGTCTGCTATGAATGATCTGATGATTATGGTTTCTGATCAATCCAAAGGAAGTCCCATTTACCGTCAAACCTTCTGGAGTTTGTCTGAATCCGAATAAAAATGAAAAATCCTCAGGCAATCCGTTGAAAGCTTCCAATACTTCAACGGTTCTTCCATTAAATTTGACCGTAACAGTTCGTCCATCAAAGGTTTCCGACTGTTGTTTTAAGTTTTTGTTGTTTTTGAATTCTTTTCCAGCTGCAATTAGCCACTGCTGAACTTGGGATTTTAATTTTTGTCGTTGATCAAGCCATGCTTGAGAAAGTTGTTGGAAATTTCCGGTGGCGTACTTGGCAAGAAGGGAGATGGCTATCAATTGGGGATAAGTTTCTTGGGTTTCGGGATGACTTAGGACGGGTTCTATAGTTCCTTAATTGTATTCCAAAGGAGTCGGATGGATCGACATGCTCACGAATCCAAGTTTCAGAGCTTATCGCTTTGGTTACCCTTCTCATCAAGTCTTCGCTTCATCTCCAGCAGTACAACATCGCTGGGTTCAAACTGTCTTTTTCCATCGATGACCAATTGCAACATTTCGCTTGCGGATAATGGCCCAACAGAATCCCCTTACCATCACTTGTATAAACACGTTCTCCCGGGCCATCCTTTTCGATTGCAGCGCTGATAATTTGAGTTGCTGTGAGTGGACTGGTCTGAGCTGAAATCAACATCAAGGTCCAATGTGTAAGAAACAATTTTGAATCTTCGGCAACATGGCCCGTAATTTCAAAACCATATTTTTTCAAAAGAGTTAATCCACGTTGAATCTCATTATTTTTGATAACGCTAGGATTTCGGATGATTTCCGATCGAATAGATTTGAACAAACTATACAAAAATAAGATTGATATAGATGCTCTGAGCTTGGCCCATTTTGAGCTAGACTCAGTAGATTTTCAAAATCTTGTGTTGAAATATTTCTAAGCTTAGTAAAGGCTACGGGTTTCTTCCATTGACTATGGACCTTTGCTTCTTCATCAATTTTTATGACACCAATTTTAGTCATTTCATCAATCAGAAATTGAGCTGATGGGTCTAGGGTTACCCTTGCCTTTCCGCCGACTTTAAGCACGCGAATAGCTTCCAAAAACTCTATCATCTTGAGTTGAAAGCGTTTCATATGAAAACAAAATCAACTGTTTGATTTTGATAGAAGATCTTCCCCTCGGCTTTTATATATCTAGCATCCGTTAAGTTTTGTTTATAAATCGGATCAATTTGAAAACAACAGCACCAAATTGATCTTTAGCTGATCTGCAAATGAATAGTCTCTTCCACTCCCAATATTGACAATTACACTTGAAGTCTTAATCGGCAGGGTCTTCACACCCAACTGCATGTAAGGTGGTCCCTTCCAGATATATGCCGAAGGTCTTTGACTTCTGGATCAATAAAGGCGCATCCAGTTCCTCAAGAGTTTTTCCATGATTGTGAGATAAAATCGAAACCGGTTGCTCAAATATTTTTGCCAATGTTCTGAAACTCTTATACCGAACTCATCGAAACCACTTTCATCTCCTGCTTACCTTCATTATTATGAACCAATGCATTTAAACTTTTTCGAAATGAAACTCTAACTAAATTTTCATTATTGTTTCGATCAACAGAAGCAATTTCAAATCCGTTTCTCGAATATTGTTGATATGTCCAATTTCTTTCATACATATCATTTTGACCTAATTCACTATTAAATATCATGGTCTCGTTGACTGACATGATTTTACCCAAACTGATTTTTTCCAGATATGAAAACATGGAGTCATAAAGGCAATCTCCCGAAATGAATCTGCTGCGAGAATAATTCCAAACTACTTTTTCCTGTCTAGTTGAACAAATTCAACATTTGCTGAAATTGTTTGATCTGGTTTTCTTCGAAAGCTAAATGAGAAAGAGAAAACATCACTCTCTGTAATTTCCTTAATTGTAATCACCTGTTCATTTGACATCACTAATATTTTAGTTCCATCGATTGCAACAGATTCGTCAAAATTGATCCGATATGGATCTTTTCCAATTTTTCAAAACTTGAACGAACAAAGTCATTTGCGCGATTTCTATAGTCTATTTCTCCTCTAGTCATGGCAGCTGAATCAGGATTAGCAGTTTCTAAAGCTAATTAGAACGTTGCTCAATAGTTGCTAATGATATTTTATTTTTCTTCAACCACGATTTCGCTTTTTTTTTCAAGTCAGAATCTTTGGGATCGCTACTGTTGGCCCAAGTTTGAATCCATTCCATTTCTTTGGGTGATACGTGTTCAGGAAAGTAATTGTTTTCGATGGCTCTGCGAGCGTTTTTTTTGGGCATAGGTAACATTAATGAGAATGCTGCCCATACATAATGTGCGATACCCACAAGCAGTGATGGATTTTCCTCTGGGAAAGCGGGCTCGACTTCAAAGGATGGCAACCGTTCAGTTGCAGGCAGTGGAACGACCACTGTTTCATGTACCAGCTCAACCAGGGCCGTAGGCATTGTTGCTGGAAGTGTTTCCACTTCTTGGCCTCAACAATTGAATTGATGGGCTGTATAATCGGTTCAGGGATAACACTTGGAGCTACAAATTCAGTTGAATGAGCCGCATTTACTCCCTTATAAATTGATTGAAATTAACCTTTTTCCCATTCCCTTCTTCGGTTTCGTAGAAGTGATACTGACGGTCTAAAACTTCGTCCCATGAACGATTGTAAGCATCCATCGTGATGAATTCATTCAAATGACCAAGCTGATCCAATGGAATAACCTTGGATTTGAAGGAATACTTGGGATGACGATCATAGACGAAGAAATATGGTTTTTGATCCTGATCCCAGAGAATGTAAAAGCAAAAATCCAAATACCAATCCGTCATCATGTGCCGTGGTGAAAGATACAGCTTCGTTTTACCCTTGAACAAGCCATTGGCATTCATACTCCAAAGCTTATGTTTGTCTTCATAAACGTAATCTTTGGCCAATGTCTCGGCAATTTCGTCCATTTGCTGCAATGATAGCTTGGTGGATGAAAGTCGATTGATTTCGCTTAGCATTTGAACGATACCCGTTCGATTTTTGGGTTTTTTCTTGTTTTTGGTGACTTGAATGAGATGTTCCGGATAAGTTTTATTCACAGAATACACCGCCAAAAAGCGCTGCGCTTTTCTTTGCAATGGATGCTTCTCGGTATTTTTGAGCTCGATGATTTGCATCAGCATGTCTGAATCCAAAGGTTGCACCGCAATCGGCGAATTCAACACCTCTTCCACGGTCAATGCTAACGGAGAATCCATGACTTCAACTGCGCTTTCAGGCACGAGTGTCAAGGTAGCTTGAACTTTCGAATCAGAAGACGCGTCACCCTGTGAAGGATCCGAGCGATCAGACCCAGGGAATTGTATGCTTGATGGATTATCCCTCCTTCTTGGAAGTGGATTACTCAAAGATAAAATTTCTATGCTGGATAAAGTCGGTCGATATGTGACTGCAATATATTCTTTACCATCTTCGTATGCACCTGGATCTGCTGCACCAACTCCATACCCATTTCTTTCATAATATGAAGATACAGGGACTTTCCCTGCGGCACCTAACGCTGAATGGATTTTTTCATACTGAGATTGGTAATTTTTATATTTCTCTTTAGAGTCCTGACTACCTTCTAAAGACCATATTTCGCGAAATTTTTTTACATCGTATCTCTGATAAATTCTAAAAAATCGGAACATGCAATCATACATCAACTCTTCCTGAAGAAGTCGACTGGACTTTTGCTCACCGTCAACAACACCAATTAGATTTGAATGAACAGAAGCGATGGAATCTGATGCACCCCTGTGATATAGCAAGTACATTTTAAAAGAGTATTTTTCCTTCGTACCTATCAATGCCAGTCTTCAACTCGAATCCACCATTTATATCAACTGAAATGAATTTAGATCCCGCATATTCAAAATCTCTTGAATAAGACACTTGCCTCTTGTATGCGTGTCCATAGCTCTTAAAATTTTACTATAAACATATGCCTGATCAGTTTTCAGGTCGAATCAAATCCAAAAAGGCTTGCGCATTGGCTCTTTCTTGCGCTGTTAACCCTGGGTTGACTGAATTAGCCGCAATAGCCGCAACTATTTCACCATTGGCTATGTTTCCCTCGAGTATTTCATAGGTTCTTTGGGCATATTGCTCTGCAATTTTCAAATCAACACCCCGAGTCAAAGAAGTTTCGAGTAGGCTGCAAATCAGTTTTGGTGACGTTTTAACCAGCGCTCAGCTCTTCGATTTTTGTCATTCAGAGGATCTCTGAATTAGCCGAAGGTTTTTCATGCAAAAGACGAATAAAAAACAATTGTCCTGGGGTCGTATTGAAGATCGTTGTGGGATAAAGCTATAATTTCTTCAACAGAAATTTCAAAGGAATATAAAATCATCATTCAAGTGATTCCAATGTTTGCCAATTCAACGATCCAAACTTCCCCACAGTGGATCCTGAAGATTCTCACGAATTCTGTACGCCATTTCAATCAAAATTTCTTCTGTCACTTCATGATGGAATCAATGGTGGTCCACCTATTTTCTGATAGCCAGTTCTGGGTGAATCCGCACATTATTGTAAATTTTTGAAGCTCAGATCCTCCTCAGACGAAGCAACTCCCAAAGATTCTGTCCGCTATTTGACGGATGTAGCCGTCTTGTGGATCTAAACAACTACAAGCCTTCTGAGATAAATTTTTTAATAGAGCTACTAGACTTTTAGCTTTTCATCGCTTCCCTTTGGAAGGAGATGAACAAGGTGGTAAGGTGAATAAGCGTCGCACCTTCTGAAAAAGCTCCTACTTTTATGGCCAAGATTTGCCGTAACGACTTCCCAGATCTTGAACATTTGGCTCTAATATGCTTAAGCCAGCTTCTCCCTTTACTTCTCCATGCTTAATAAAAAAGTTGATTTATTCAAAAAATATCATACAAATAATATCTAATGCTGGCAAATGTCCTTCTCAGCAGAACTGTGGAGAAGAACTGGCAAGTCCATTTTCTACACAACAAATCGCTTGCCAAGTTGAATAATCCACAATCTAGGACTGATATCCCAAATCAATATCCAATTTTACTGGAACTCACGAATCCACAACAGTCTTCCAGAGTCGGGCTCAGGGTTGTTTTCATATTATTTGAATTATACTTGCGTAGCGTGTTGAATTTCAAATTTCTAGGATTGATTTGATCGGACCAATCACGCGTTTTTCCGGGAAAGATCGTTCAAAAGACTGTAAGTAAAATATAAGGAACGAATGCCGCCGGTATGGATACTTTGTGGTTTTTTCAGAAACTCAACTGCATTTTTCGAATACAAAGTCACCAGGATTAATTTTTTCTAAAAACCTTCGTAATTCATCGACTGAAAGATCTGATCCTACTGCTTATGAACGACATTTTTCATCAATGGATGATACAGTGGGCACTTGGATTTTTAGGTCTTGAATCACGACCTTGACGCATTACCGTAGTTTGTTTCAACAAGGAGTAGTACATATCAAATTTTGGATACGTGTGTTTATTTTCACAATATCTGAAGATTATCCTTCGACTTGTCATAGGTACGCAGCAAATCCATGATTCGGAATACGTTCAGCACTTTTTGATGTTTGCCAAGCAATGGTTTGTAGAAAATCTTGATTCTTCCAAACTCTTTCCGGAAGTTCCCTGAACTTTCATTCGTTCTCTTCTTCAACCTCAATGATTCCAGCCTTGTTATAATGTAATAATGGCCAACGATGTATTTAATTTCACCCAAACTTGATATTTTCTATACAATGACGTACAATCTCCATGTCATTGTCGGAGATGGCACAACGACCAACATTGCACTTGATCGTTCTTAAATGAATCAAATAGAGCAACTTGTAGATTTGATCTTGATGGCTTGGGAATACTCCGAAATTGATCGCATCCTTGAAATACTCGAATTCTCTTTTTTAATTTTAGTTATTGGTTTCATCAAAATATTTTCACCTCATCAGATTACGCTTGATTCAGCTCGTTCATAGCCTCAGCAAGCATGTTGTCACGCTTTCACATCGACAACTCAGCAGCAAGATGCTCCTTCTGAGAAATGGGCTTGACTTTGTTTTCTTTTTTTGACTGAGTTTATGCACGATTTTTCAAATTCTGTAATTTCTGAGCCAGTAATTTCTCGCATACCAATTTGAATAAAACAAACCTTCTTCGTTGGCTTATGTACGCGTGCATAATTGTCCAGATCACTATATCCTTCCATCCCATATGCATTATGCGCATAACCAAAGACACGTTCAGGCTTGAAGGTTTTTCATCGATGATTGGAATATCGAGCAAACCACCGTCTTTTTTAGATTTCCCACTAACACATTGGGCCCAACATAATTTTTTCTGAACATTTCGAGCGGTCCTTGGGCCAGCTGATTCCACTTTTTCCGCCACACTTTTGTTTCGATCAAAAGACCATTTTCCCGCGCTGATCAGCATTCTTTTCGAAGGCAAAGTCATGGATTTTGGATTGGCTGCCACCGCCATGGGTATTTGATTGGACAAAGCCGAGGCAACGGGATTTTCCGGTTTAACTTCGCGCAGCCAAATGATCCGATGTTATGATTATTGGAAATTTGAACCATCATGGGTGTAGAATTGCAGGAGAACTGATGTCATATACTGAGACTGATTTTCCCGCCAAAATCTGCTCGGCCATACACTACACTGCTTGGATCATTGCTCCGAACAATGGGGAAACTAAGACCCTTCTCTTTCAATGAATTTTTTAGCATTGATTTGCTCTTCTTTGGCTCCATAAAGATAAAAATACTTGATCCATCTGATCACATTCGTGTATTGAGGATCTACTACTGGCTTACCTTCCAAATTCTTAAACGCGGATAATCCTGTTCCGTGATGAATAGCTCTTCTGGCAATCCGTCGATCGATAATGTCCTGCCATCAGACCCAGAATTTTTTGCTCTTGCCATCGGCGATATCGTCAGCGCACATCATTTCCATGAATACCGCCATCCATGAGCAAAAGAACATTTTCTTTCATCCACTCTTTGAGAGAGCTGCAAGATTTAACACCTTATTCTACCGCGAATGTGAACGTAATATAAAAAAACTGAAGGAAGTCGACCGAATAGAGTAAGTAGTTCAAAATCGATGGTGTAATGCCGTACTTCTCCCGCAAAATCACGGTAAAATGTCAGCCGGATGAAGCTGTTCCATGATTTTTTGATCATGCTCGCCTTGCGCATCCTTTTTCCACCGAAACGACGTCCGGCAATTCTTTTTCAAAGTAATGTAAAAATATCAATCGCGAGTATGGTTTGCTCTCGATCGTCTTTCGATCTCTGCCTTCCCGGAAAAACCTTTCCAGTCTGGGACCGGATCAACTTCAGTTGGCCTTTGCTCTTCCAACCATCTCAGTGCCTTTTCTTGTAGCAATACAAATCTGAATCATTTGGTAATTTTGTGAATCATTTCATCAACGGCAGCACCGTACATATTTTGGATAATTCGGATTTGAGATTACGGTCATTGCCTTTGTATAAACACTGGATCGCTCGTATCCTGACCCAGATGCCGCAACCATCACATCATCATCGTCATTTTCCCCCAAAACATTGGCAACCGCGAGCTCAGCAATCATTTCAAAGGCTGGATTTACGTTTCATGGATTTTTGACTATTTGATTCGATCACCTGTACTCAAATCCATCAAACCGATCCAGAACATGCCCGACTCGTAACATTTATTCATGAATAACTAGGTGTGCCCACTGATACAGGACCGATTTTCATCGGCCAGTTCCAAAACTGATCGATCTTTTCGGCGCAATCGACTGAAGGATTGCATGTACTTATCTTGATTTTCCTCACTCATAGATGGCAGCATTTCAATCGATAATTTGGTTTCAAGTAGGTCGACTTTTTGAGCTTGGCCAAGGCTTGCAAATCTCGGGCGGTGAAACTTTTCGGCAAACTTCAGGACTTTCAACTCGAATGCTCGATAGGAGTTTTGTAGCAAGAATGAGTTTCTCTCGTCTGAGAAATTCATTCTTTTGATTTGATTGTTGACCTCAAAAAGAATTTGAAGAACATGATACGGATACGAATTATCGTCATTTTTATGCTTCGCAAGCCACGCTGTGGCGACACCCTTCCAGTTGTCATTGTAGATTCCTGAAAGAAACTTGATCAGATGCGGAAGGTGTTTTTGGCTCAAGTAGGTCGGTCCAACGCAACCATCAACATGGCATTTTCAACCTCACTGCGGGAATTTTCCGGAATTTTATCGAGATTTTCGATTTTTGCCTTCCACTGGACATAATTTTCCAGGATTTGATCCGCACGTTCAAAAGCTTCTCCACTGGAGTCGTATAGATTTCCATACAGATAAACGTATACGATATCGGTCATATTTTTGATGTTCGATAAAAGAAGAATCCCCCTGTCGGGTAGTGTAAGGAAGTATTTCATGAGCGCGATAGCCCGCTGCATTTGTATAGGATCATAGGGTTTATCCATTGCAACCCTATTGAGATCGATGATCCCAGTTTCTGGATGGCCAGCACATCGACAATTTGATGGATGTTGGCTTACCGTCACGCTCGAACTGAACTCCATAATTCAATTTCAAAATGGCCTTGAAAACACCAATGCCTTTTTTTGCTCGTTGACATCCGGGATAGCCACAAGCGCAGCCAGTACATTCATGAACTCATCTCTCTGAGAAGGCTCAAGACGATCAAATCCCACCATCTGCTTCAATCTGGCAAGTGTAGGCTGACCATAATCCTTTAAACCGATTAAATGTTGATCCAAAATCAGGCGATTGGTCTTTTGATGGTCCCGAGCGTCGATCAAAAGCTTTTCGGCTTCATCACGAAGATCGATTGAAATGTTGTGATCTCTAGGTCTCTCATTGCTCTGCCCCAACAACTTTACTTTTTCATCCGAAACTTCCAGCGCCATGTCCAATGCGCGATCACGTGTCACCGAACGATCTTTGGAGATGCTCAGCAAGTAATCCGGCAAGACAGACAAAATCAATCTGTTCTTTTCATGACCTTCCGGAAGAAGATGAATGTAATACAGAACTTGCAAAGCATCCGATGGAACAAAAACCCAATTTGCATATCCGAGTTCATCAAAAATGGATCTCAGTTTGGCAAATTGATCTGAAGTCAATTTAGGATTTTGCGAAGAATAATGCGCTTGTGCTTTGAGCTTATTGGTTTTTTTGGCATGTTTGATCAGGGACTCCACTTTGCGACGTGTCTCTTCTGCTTGAAGCCTGTCGATTTGTTCCTGCCCTGACATATGTTGAAGCAAAATGTCCCCAAACACCCCTGCATCAGCCATTTCTTTGGTAACTTTAAGGGCGGTACTTGGCAGCAAATTCAAATACTGAATCAAATACTGACGGAAAGTAGCGTCATGAAGGATGTATACATCTAAAGAGTGCTGACCGGATATAGCTTGCTCTCTACGTGTTGCAAGATTGTTTTGATATGTTCTTTCGATAGCTGCATGCACTTGATTTCTGACTTCTGAAGTTAATCGATCGTATTGAATCACAGTTTTGAAATCGTTGATTGCGTTCCGAATTGGCCCCTCAGGCAAATTTGTAAAATCAAACGAACCCGAGTCGCTTGGCGTTGAATCAGTTTCCAAATCTCGAACAAACTCAGTTAGGGATTTATCCAATATTTGGCGAACGGAATCCCTGCTACTTTGAAAATAAATATCATCCTCACCCGTGAAATTTCGAAGAGCGGTCAATGGTGATCGACCAAATTCATGCCACCGGATTTGATTGGTCCAGCCACGATGAATACCGTAAATATTTCGAATGGCATGAATCCCTGCTTCAGTTCGAATCGGACGGTGAAGATCATGAACCAGAAGTTCATTGAACACTTCACGAATCATTTCTTTCGGAAGATGGGCCAACCGTTCTTGAACAATTGGATAAGAAAGTCCCCCACGCATTTCAGGGTTGAACAATCGGACTTCGCTGGAGGTTTCTTTTGGAGACAAATGGTGTGGGTGAATGCGTGTGAATTCTCTCCATCGTTGGGACTGGGTATGCCCCAGGGATTTAAATTCTGGCAGCATGCTTGATGGCTGAAATCTATAAATCGGGGTCCAATTGAAGTGACCATCAAAACCGTCTGTTTTTCCAAAGACTGGATAGTACGCCAAGTAAGCTTCTCTGCCATTGATGCGCGGATATTTGGCGATAACATCAACTTCGTCCGAATCGAGGGCACGGCCTCCGAGATAGTCTCTCAATTTGATTGTATTGCCCTGCTTCAGCAAAATATTGATGATTTGCACATCGATATACGTTGTCCAGAATTGAACTTGAGGCTTGATATTTTTCGGTGAATTGTTGTTGTACCAACGAAGTGCTGAACGAATGGTGCGTTTGTTTTTATCGAGCCAATCAAAAGTTTGTTTATCCTGCTCTGTGATCACCAGATAATGCATTGATGCCACTTTTCTCAAGATATTGAGCAAAGAGAAATCTTCTTTACCTGGAAAAGAATTGGCCGAAACGGTCAGATTGTAAAGTGGATGATTGGATTCCGATTTTGCCGAACTGCAATCGATTCCTCTTTTAGAAATAAACTCAGAAGCTCTGGATGCAAGCACACCACTTCCAAATTTCGCCCAATGACAGATGAACGAAATATGTTCGGACTTCAACACTCCACTTCCAGACAGAGCTTCCATGGCTTCCTGTTCCAGACGAACTTGGTGGAGATAATCTTCACGTGACAATGGATTGGCTTCTTCAGCGACCGGATCGCCCACATTTTTCATCGGCGTCAGATCCATTTTTTCTTTTACGGATTGCCCGACATTCATCTCTTTCACAACCGGCTTAAGCGTACCAAGGTACTGTGTGATCTTTGTCCATGTTGAGATTTCTGGTTGTGCGGTCGTTACAACTTGTCCCAGCGCATTGCTTGGCACTTTGGTGGCTTGGGTCACACGTTCCATGGTCATGGCGCCGGTAGGCGTATCCAGCATGCGCCCAACGGTGGAAGTGGCCGGGGTTGTGGCTATCAGTGCACCACCGCCTCCGCCTGGAGGAGGAGATTTGGGCGTGCCTTTGCGACCCATCGTATTGATCCAATCCGTGATGTCATCGACTTGATCAGCGCTTGGTTTGATGCGGGTTTTGATCTTGATGCCCCCAGCTGTTTGCGCCATATCGGTTGGCGATCTGCCCCATGACCTGGAGGTTTGTCCACGCAGGGTTTGTTTTGTAATTTCTTGGGCGACTTTGCTTCCGCTTGCGATCCCACCCGCCGCATTCACGTATTTTTTCAAATCGGAGATCTGTTTTTAATCTCAACGCACCTGCCGCGGTAGAAAGACCGCACAGGGCAAGGTTAAGGTAAGACAGTGGACGATGTCTTTTTGGATAGAATCAGGGGATAGCCTTGCCTCGAAGTCGATCGATTTGTCCAGCCGCCATGGCTTGCAAGGGTAGTCTTCCATCTGATACGAGGTGCACCGTCCATCACGGTGCTGGCCCCAAAGTACAAACTCACCGCCACCATCAGTAACCGCGTTGCAATCACTGCCCCTTGCGCCACTTTGGCCCACGTCGCCACAGGAAGCGTGGCAATGGTGATGGTCAGATTCAAATCCCGTTTTCTTCTCCCATCTTGCTGATCCAAAATCAATCCGGCAATCAGCTTGAGGCTTGCGCATTGGGGTTTGATAACACCGCCATCTGAATCGAGGTTGGATTCTCATACACATAACGCAGAATGATCTCATCGGGATCTTCGCTTTGATTCTCAATCAATTGCTCCACCGTTTCACGGTAGAGTTTTTCCATCTGGTTTACCGAAGCCATCAAGGCGGAGGTGCTTTGCGACGTTAAAGGATGTAAATCCGATCTTCCTTGGCTGGCACAGGCATATCCATCCACACTGCCCATGACTTGTGTCACTTCGGTATCGGCATCATACAATTCTCCGATCAAGGTTTGGGAGATCATGAAGCGATGCACACCCACATCGATCGCCGCTTGATTCTTCACACTCTCCATGCGGTCTTTAAAACGTCCTTCATATCCACCCGAACTGACAAGATTGGCATCAAATCCGCTTGGATACATCAACGCCACAAGATCGGGATGATCTTGAAGATTAAAATCAAAGCCTTGAACAAGCTGTTTGTATTTGGAAAGACCGGCATGCAACGTATCCAATTCACCTTTGGCGCTTTTGCAAATCTGATTGATGGATTCAATGTCCTGATTGATCCAAGCCATCTCACTTGCCCAATCGCGGGAGGTGTATTTGGCCATGGATGCAATTTGTGGAATCACAACATTTTTGGCCGGACCTTGCACCGATGCATGCACTGGCATCAAGGGCGTATCGCCCATCACCAACCGACGCAGACGCATCCAGTTGTACAACACCTGGTTCATGTAAATGCGCGTGGCATCGCCGGCAATCTGACGCGCCAAAATGTACGAGGCGCCATCGTTCAAAAAGGCTTTGGCTTGCGCAGCATAGCCCATTTTGACAAAAGCCCTTGGCGCAGGCGATCCGGCGTACGCTTCTTCCGACAACGGAAACAAGTTCTCAATCAGGGCGCGTTCCCCATCATCTTGGGCCGATTGATAATACTTGGCCGCTTGATCCATCATCGGTATCAATTGACCCAACACGCGGGTGGTTTCTGCCGATGGATTTTCTACAGCCTTAGATCCTCCAAATAAAAAGGAGGGAAACGTAGATGAAGACGATGAGGATGGTGATGATACGGGTTGTGCGAGTTGGGCGTTGGCGTTGCCGGAAATTCCGACAGTTGTGACCACGAATGTGATCAAACAAATGGATGAAATCATTCGCTGCCAAAGCGAATATCTATGTTTTACAGCCCCCACCATGTTTACAACAACAGCTTAGAAAAGCAGCATTCCCCCGTTTGTATATCTATATAATGCAGCGTGTAATTTATACCAGATTCACAAC
>JAWKOB010000026.1:0-12806 GCA_041391405.1 Bdellovibrionota bacterium
AGAATACAAACCACGGAAATATAAATCGCACCAACCAATGTCAAACGTTCCAAAACTTTTTCGATATAATCCGATGTGTGAACGCCTGGACGAATTCCTGGAACATACCCACCAAATTTTTTCATGTTGTCGGCAACATCGGTCGGATTAAATTGAACCGCTGTATAGAAATAACAGAAGAATACAATCAGCACGACTTCAAGTGTGTTGTAAATCCAACCGCCATAGGCAAGCTGTTGACTAATTTTTTGTAACCAAGGAATTGTTGAAAACGAAGCCAATGTAGCTGGGAAAGTCAAAAGCGAGCTCGCAAAAATCGGCGGAATGACACCCGCCATATTGATTTTTAATGGCAAATATGTGGACTGTGCTTGTGACATCTTATTTCCAATGACACGCTTTGCATATTGAACAGGAATTCTACGTTGCGCCTGTTCGAAATAGATAATGGCATACACAACCAGCAACATCAGGAAAACCATACCCAATAGCATCAACAATCCAATTTGATTTGCTTTGAAAAGAGCAATGGTGCTGGTGACTGCATGTGGGAATCCGGCCACGATCCCTGAAAAAATGATCAAAGAAATACCATTTCCAATACCGCGATCAGAAATTTGCTCGCCGATCCACATGATAAAGATTGTTCCAGCGGCCAAAGTCAAAACGGTTTGAATTTTGAACCACAAACCAGGATTCAAAACAAGTGAGGCGCCTGCCACACCCTGTTGATGTTCGAGGAACGTAGCGATACCCCATCCTTGAACGATGGAAAGAAGAACTGTGAGATAGCGGGAATATTGATTGATTTTTCTGCGACCATGCTCCCCTTCTTTTTGCAAACGTTCAAGCGCAGGGAACACAACTGTCAAAAGCTGCATGATAATGGAAGAACTGATGTAAGGCATTACACCAAGTGCAAAAATGGAGAAACGCTGAAGCGCACCACCTGAGAACAAATTGAACATCTCAAGAAGAGTGCCCTTTTGAGCAGCAAAAAACTGTTTGATAGCTACGACGTCAATGCCTGGAGTCGGAATATGAACACCCAAGCGGTACACGGCAATCATCATGAAAGTGAAAAGGAGTCTCTTACGAAGCTCCGGAATGCGCGCCATGTTTCCGATTTGTGCCATTTCTTTTTTCTCCTAGAAATCAATGAACGAGGGGCGACGGCCCCGCCCAGACATTAAACAGCTTTTGTGGTTGCTTCGACCACAGATCCACCAGCAGTTTCGATGGCCTTTTTGGCACCGGCGCTGATTTGATCCATTTTCACGGTAGTTTTTTCTCGAGCTTACCTGTTGCAAGAATCTTCTACACGACCTTCAAATTTGGCGGAAATCAATTTTTGATCTTTCAATGCTTGAAGATCAACGGTCGATCCGTCTTTGAATGTGTTGAGTTCGGTCAAAGAGATGATTTCTCTTTTTCACGATTTGGTTTGGTGAAACCAAATTTCGGCAAACGACGAAGCATTGGGTTTTGACCACCTTCAAAGCCTTGGCGTACGCCAGAGCCTGAACGTGATTTTTGACCTTTGTGACCACGGCCGGAAGTTTTACCAAGACCTGAAGATTCACCACGGCCAAGTCTTTTTTGGCGGTGTCTAGAACCAGCTGGTGGTTTCAAATTTGAAAGATCCATACTATCTCCTTATGCTCATGCGAAGCGACGGCCTCGCCTATTTACTCTTTGCTGCTTTTTTAGCGGCAGGCTTTTTAGTAGCTTTGGCTGCTGCTTTGGCAGGAGCTTTGGCTTTTTTAGATTCTGTGGCTTGGCCAGGGATCACTTCGAAAGCTTTTTTAGCTTTTGCGCGAGCCGGGATTTGTTCACCTTTAACCACATCTACAAGATGAATCACTTTACGGATCATTCCACGGATGGATGATGTGTCGTTAAGCACCATGTATTTGCCGGTTTTGATCAAACCAAGACCAATCAAATTTTTTCTTTGAGCAGGCGTCGTTCCGATCGCACTTCTCTTCAGATGAACTGTAATTTTATTCATAACATTTACTCTTTTTGTTTAGATTCTTCGTCAGAATCGATTTCCATTTTTCCGCCACGAGCGAAGAATACTTCCTCAGCGTTACGGAGCTGTTCCAAAGCATCCATCGTAGCTTTCACCACGTTATGTGGATTGGAGGTTCCGAAAGATTTGCTCAAAACGTCCTGAACACCAGCAGCTTCAACCACCGCACGAACAGAACCACCAGCGATAACAGATGTTCCGTCGGAAGCAGGTTTCAAAAGAACTTTTGCAGAACCATAGGTTCCCCAAACTTCCTGGGTGATCGTTCCATTTTTCAATGGAACTCGGATCAACGAACGACGAGCTTGCGCTCCGCCTTTTCGAATTGCTTCAGGCACTTCATTGGCTTTGCCAAGACCGATACCTACGTGACCTTGTTTGTCTCCAGCCACAACTAATGCGGAGAAGCTGAATCTGCGACCACCTTTCACAACTTTGGCAACGCGGTTAACTCGGATTACGCTTTCGGTAATCGTCAATTCATTTGGATCAATTCTGCTCATTTGTATTCCTTCAGTTTAAAATTGTAGGCCTTCAGCTCTTGCAGCATCTGCCAAAGCTTTGATTTTGCCATGATAGAGGTAGCTACCACGGTCGAAAGCTACTTTTTGATTTTAGCCTTTTTGGCTGCTTGTCCGATCAACTTGCCCACTTCCGTAGCGGCCGTAAGGTCAGAAGTTTTTGCAAAACTTGCCTTTTGAGCCTTTGGAAACGGTCGACGCGCTGGCCAAAGTTTTTGGTTCACATCATCGATGATTTGAGCATAGATGTGTTTGTTGCTGCGAAATACCGAAAGACGAGGACGGTCCGCTGTGATTTTTAAGCGGTGAACGACGTACGCGACTTCTGGCGAATTTTCATCGATTCATTTTTACTGTTTGCCATATCAATTACCTCTACGAAGCAGCGGATTTACCGGCTTTGCGTTTAATTACCTCATTCGATACTTCACGCCTTTACCTTTATATAGTTCAGGCTTGCGAAGATCGCGAATTTCAGCAGCGACTTGTCCAACAAGCTGTTTGTTCGCGCCTTCGATCGTGATGACGGTTTGTTTAATCAACTTTAATGGTGATGCCTTGAGGAATCGCATATTTGATCGGATGTGAGTAGCCCAAAGACAAATCCAGGTTCTGACCGCTAACAGCAGCACGATAACCCACACCGTTTACTTCCAAAACTTTCTTGAAACCTTCCTGACAACCAAGGATCATATTGGTGACCATGGTGCGCGTGATTCCGTAAATTGCTTTCTGATCTTCAGAATTTTGAATTTGCATTCAATTTTCTGACCTTCTTGTACCAATTCAACCAACGGCTGATTGAGGAAGAAAGTTTGCCCTTCTTCGGCCCTTCAACAGAAACAACTGAAGATGCGACGTTCACTTTCACGCTACCAGGAACTTCGATTGCTTTTTTACCAATTCTCGACATATTTACCTCTATTAGCTAACGCGACAGATGATTTCGCCACCGACATTTTCTTTTTTAGCTTGTCGGTCAGTCATGATTCCTTTTGGCGTTGAAAGGATCACTGTATCCATGGATTTTCCGGATTTTTTCAAATCTTCGACAGAAGCATACTGTTCGCAACCAGGCTTGCTGATTCTTTTGATTTCTGAATCAACGGTGCGCGAGAAGAAGAATATTTCAATTCAATTTCAAGCATGTTGCGTCCATCTTGCTGAACAGTCAAAAGACTGGATATAACCTTCACTCTTCAAGATCTTGGAAATCTCGGAGTTCATTTTTGATTTGTAAACACGCACGTTGCCGAGCTTTGCGCGCTGAGCGTTGCGGATACGTGTTAAGCAATCTGCGATTGGATCTGACATTGACATAATGGACTCCTATTTCTCACGGAACGGCATACCTAAGCCGCTCAAAAGTTCTAAAGCTTCTTCTTTGTTTTTTGATTTGGAAACGAACGTGATGTTCATGCCGAACATTCTTTCCGCTTTATCGATATCGATTTCAGGGAAAATTGTGTATTCGCGAACGCCCATCGTGTAGTTGCCTTTTTCATCGAAAGATTTGCGGGATACCCCTTTGAAATCTTTAACGCGTGGAAGAGCGACGTTGAACAAACGATCCATGAATTCGTACATCTTCGCCTGACGAAGTGTAACCATCACGCCTACTGGCATGCCTTGACGAAGCTTGAAGTTCGCGATCGCTTTCTTAGCTTTTGCAATCACTGGTTTTTGACCGGTGATTTTGCCAAGCTCCTGGATCACGATGTTCGCAGCTTTACCGTCTTGGTTCATCTTGCCGATACCGACGTTGATGACGATCTTTTCCATTTTTGGAACAGCGTTTGGATTTTTCAGGTTCAACTTCTTTTGAAGTTCGCCTGCCAATTTCTTTTGATATGTTTCTTTTAAACGTGGAATCATAGTGCCCTACTTTTTCGCAGCTTTCTTTTTTGGAGCTGCAGCTTTTGCTGTTTTGGCCGCTGCTTTTTTACCGGAGGACTTGCCTTCAGTTTCGCTTCGGCTGATAAATCTTACATTCGACAAGTGAATCGATGCTTCTTTTTCATCGATTCCACCCGGAGTTTGCTGGGTTGGTTTGCGATGTTTTTTCACCATGTTCACTTTTTCAACGATGCAACGGTTCGTTTTGGTGAAGATCTGAAGGACTTTTCCAGTTTTGTTGAAAGAGCCACCAGTGATCACTTGTACAATGTCACCTTTGCGGATTTTTTTATTTGCGCGCTCGATCTTGATTTCTTTGCGTTCGCGCGTGAATCTTTGTTTAGCGTAGTTCATTAGAGCACCTCTGGAGCCAGGGAAACAATTTTCATGAAATTCTTACCGCGAAGCTCACGTGCAACCGGTCCGAAAATACGGGTTCCGATTGGTTCCTTTTCATTGGAAATCAAAACAGCTGAATTATCGTCAAATGCGATATAAGAGCCGTCACTGCGGGAGATTGGACGCTTTGTACGAACAACCACCGCTTTTTTCACGTCACCTTTTTTAGCTTTTGAATTCGGAATTGCTTCTTTCACGGCAACAACGATCACATCACCGACGGATGCGTATTTGCGTTTAGAGCCACCCAAAACTTTGATGCACTCAACGCGACGAGCGCCTGAGTTATCAGCTACGTTCAATACTGTGTGTGTCTGAATCATGGCTATTTCTTCCTTTTTGCTGCAGTTTTGGCTTTAGAAGCTGCTTTGGTTTTTTTCACCGGAGCCGCTTTTTCAGAAGCATCTGCTGCTTTGGCTTGTTTGATATTTTCAGGAGCTTTGCTGACTGTTTCGATCACAACCCAACGCTTGGTTTTGCTAAGCGGACGGGTTTGCTGAATACGAACTTGATCGCCGATTTTGTGTCCTTTTTCATCATGAGCGACAAATTTTTTGGAAACGACCACGACTTTGTCGTAAAGCGGGTGAATCATGCGACGATCGGTGCGCACAACGACAGTTTTTTGCATTTTGTCGCTGATCACAACACCGGTAAGTTGTTTTTTCAATCTTACGGTTTCTTTGTTGGCTACTGTACTCATCTTACATTCCCTGTTTTTCTTGAATGACGGTTTCAACGCGAGCGATGTTCTTTTTCAATCTGCGAAGATTGGAAATTTGATCAGCTTGTCCGCTTTTCATCTTGAATTGAAGTGTTTTCAATTCTTCCTTCATTTTATTGGTTTGAGTTTTCAATTCTTCAACGCTCTGAGAACGGAAGTTTTCGATCACTTCTTTACGAAATTTCTTTTCCATTACATGTCTCCACGTTGAATGAATTTGGTTTTGATCGGAAGCTTATGTGCTGCAAGTCTAAATGCTTCACGAGCCACAGCTTCAGTCACGCCTTCCATTTCATACAAAATTTTTCCAGGACGGATTACCGCTGCCCAATACTCAACACTACCTTTACCGCCACCCATACGAGTTTCAGCTGGTTTTCTTGTTACAGGCTTATCTGGGAAAGCGCGGGTCCAAACTTTACCTGCACGTTTCACGAAACGATTCATAGAAATACGCGCTGCTTCGATTTGACGGGAAGTCAAACGACCGCAATCTACTGCTTTGAGACCGAAGTCACCGAAAGCAAGGGATGACCCACGAATAGCGGATCCACGCATTCTGCCTTTTGTTGTTTTCTGTATTTACTTTTGCTGGTTGTAACATTGTCCTACCTTTACTCGCAATCTGATCCGGAAGTGCTTTTCTACGGCTTGTTTTACCTTCCGTACCTATACCTCAGAACTAAACTTTTACACCGATCGCACCGTGGCGTTGTGCGGCGCGCGGTTGCGACACTATAATCGATGTCGGCTTTGCGTATGCATGAACACTACCTTCCATGTACCATTCAGAACGAGCGATAGCTCCGGTACCGTTTCTCAATGACCACCGATTTTAACTCTTTGATGCCTTGGCGCCAAGTTTCATCGAGGATTGAGCTGCTCTTTTGATTACACGTGACGGAAAGCAACGCGACGTTCGATTTGAAGTGCGATGTTTTCAGCGATGAGTTGAAAGCATCAAGTTCTGCTTTGCGAAACTTCTTACGTTCAAAGCAACTTCACGACCAGTCATTCTTTCGATCTGTTGCTAGTTGGTCGATACCAGCTCCACGTTTACCAATTACGACACCTGGACGAGCCGTATGATATCGATGGTGCATTTACCAGCGGCACGCGCGATTTTAATCGCGCGAGAAACGCCTGCATGAAAAAAGTTTTCTCTTCAAAAGCTTTTTTTGATCTTTGATGGTCTTCATGAAGAAGTTTTGGCTGAAATCTTTTTTCGGAAAAATCTCAACGAGAAGCCCAAGGGCGGATAACGCCGATTCTCAAACCAATTGATTTACTTTTGACCCACGATAATCTCCTTTCTATTTCTCGCTCACAATCGGTATACAGTTTTCTTGTGAACACTGTCAATTCTACCTTGCGCACGTGCTGTGTGTATCTTTTGATGATTGGACCGCCGTCGATGCAGATGGTCTGATGAACAAGTTATCAACATCCACTTTGCCGGTTTGGCCAGCGTTTGCTTGCACTGTTGATCGCATCAGAAATGTGACGAGCACCTTCTTAGCAAATCCTGTTTCAACAGCTGCCGGTCGCATCATCCACGTTTTTCCGCGAATGAGATCTGCTACCGTTCTTGCCTTTGCAGCTGAACTGCGAACGCGAATTTAAGTTTTGCCGTATCATTGACACATTATGTCTCTGCCTCTCAACAAATTGATGAATACAAATGTACGGGTTGGTGCGAATTGCCTGAATTTGTGACCAACCATGTTTTCTGGTCACAAAGATCGGCAAAATTTTCTGCCGTTGTGAATTGCGAAGGTAACACCATGAATTCTGGCAAAATCGTTGAACGATGTGACTAGTTGGATCACTTGCTTTTAGCAGAGTCATCCATCTTTTGGACCTTTTTGATCAAATATGGGTCTACAAATGATCTTTACGAAGACTTCTAGACATTATTTCTTCTTCCTTTCAACGATAAAGCGGCTATTGCGTTTGCTTGTACGAGTTTTGTAACCTTTTGTAGGCATACCCCAAGGCGATACAGGATGACGACCACCTCGCTTTACCTTCACCACCACCATGTGGGTGGTCGATTGGGTTCATCGCGGTACCACGAACGGCTGGAGCTTTACCCCAACCAACGGCTACGACCTGCCTTACCGATCGTGATGTTTCATGATCGATGCGCTGAAAGTTGACCGATGGTTGCATAGCATTCTTCTCTTACTTTTCGATTTCGCCAGATGGCAAACGAAAGAAGAACGAATCAACGTCTTTACTGACTTCATTTGATGGGAAGAAACTGGCTGTGTTGAGCCATTTTTCCAAATTGTAGGCTGCGATTTTCACCCGATGTTGTAACGAGCGTACCTGCAGGAATGTTCTTCAATTGAAGAGCGTTGCCTGACGAATTTAGCGCCCTGACCTGCAAACTGTAAAGTCGTCTAACTTCGATGCCCAGCACAAGATGTATCTTTCACCATCAGCGTAATGAAGCAAAGTTGATACGAGTCGCGAACGATTTGGATCGTATTCGATGGTCGCAACTTTTGCAGGAATTTTTCCTTGTCACGACGAACGAAATCGATGATGCGATAACGTTGTTTATGACCACCACTGGATCCAACGAGAAGTGATGCGTCCTCATTGTTACGACCGCCAGTTTTGCGGATTGGCATCGTCAATGAACGCGAAGTGGAGTTTATCAGCCAGATTCTCGAACGTAGATCGGGCAGATATAACGAAGAAGTGTAACGTTCAGATTTAATTGCGCTGCTTATACTCCTTCAACAGATCGATTTTGTCGCCGGCTTTCAATGATACAACCGCTTTTTCCAAGTTGATTCTTGTCGGTAAATGCACCTAATTGTTTTGAATTTTCCATTGCAACGACCGAAGTACGTACGCTTTCAACAGTCACTTTGAACGCTTGTTCAACAGCAGCTTTGATGGCTTGTTTGTTTTGCGTCTTGGGCAACTTCAAATACAACTTGGTTGTTACCTTCGCGCAAAAGGTTCGATTTTCAGAAACCATTATCAACAAATTTGGTATTGAATTTGCATATTAGCTTAACTTTTTGCTGATCTGCTTTAAGCTGCCCAGAGTTAAAGGCAAGATGATCCCGAGATCGAAACCATCGTAAACATTCAAACCTTCAGCACCTTAAAGTATTCTAGTAATCTGATACCATGATTTGAGAGACTTCGTTCTCTCACATCATCACCTAGTACGTCGTTTGGGCGAACCATGAATCTTCGTAACCTTGCTTGTTGAGGTTTATCCAATTTTGAATTCCGAATAATTCTCATTGAACCCCGCTGCTTTCTGAGAAAGAGCAGAAATCAATGCTTTACGGCGTTGTTGTTTTGGAATTTTGTGGCATGGTATTAGCAGGGTTTTGACCGAACAACGTACCACCACCCACGTATTGAGACGCGCGGGTAGAACCTTTGACGGGCATTACTCTAAAAATTTTTGTTTATAAGGTTTTTTACCACCACCGCGAACTTCGAACGAGCTTTTGTGCTTGCCGTACCAGTTTCAAGGGAGACATGGTTTGCATTTAATGTTTCGCGACGAACACCGACGGTTTTCTTTCTTTCCATGATCTTATGTCTGGAATTTAAACTTCGTTGCTTAGCACTACTCTTTCTGCAGTGAGAATCAGCACTTTCATCATTATTCCAGGCCTTCGGGTTTCTTGACTTCACATCAACCATTAGCAATAGAACCATGATTAGAGGAAACTGATGTAGTTTTTATGTGTGGTTCAAACGTCGATTAACGTTACGAAAAAGTGATTGAAAGTTATTGCGTTGATTTTCTTACCCGTGCGCGGAGGTAGAAACAAACGGCACAACAATTTAAACTCTTGCAGCCGGAAGTGAACTGGGATCCCGCTGATGTCGTTAATGAATGTTCTGCTGAGACTCTTCCGAAAACGCAATTTGGATCCAATCATAATCGTAGTAGGCCTTAAGCTGGATTCTGATTTTTTCTTTCACGGATTGCCATATTAGTTCACCTTTGCTTTCGCAATAATTTCCTCACTCACTTGGTTCGGAACTGGTTCATAGTGATCGAATTCCATGGTGTAGCTTGCGCGACCTTGGGTAGCCGATCGTAAATCTGTTGAGTAACCGAACATCTCAGCCAATGGAGTATGCGCAGTGATGACTTGTGCGCCACTACGAGGTTCCATGCCTAGAATTTTGGCACGACGAGAGTTCAAGTCACCGATTACGTTGGAGATGTAGTCTTCTGGAACTACAACTTCGGTTTTCATAACAGGTTCCAAATAAAATTTGTTTTGCTTTCTTAGCTCCCTCTTCACATCGAAGAGTTGATTTTGAACGCCATCTCGTTTGAGTCCACTCATCGATCAAGGTCACTTTCATATCCACCATAGGAGCTTCTGCCAAACGCCTGTTTCCATAGCGCCTGTGATACCAGCTTCGATTGGTTTGATGTATTCCTTAGGAACAGCCCCACCCTTGACGTGGCTTTCAAAAGAGTACCCTTTGCCCATTTTATTTGGTTCTAATGACGAGCACAACGTGACCGTACTGACCTTACCACCGGATTGATGAACATATTTGTTCTCTTCTTCAACCTTTGGTGATGGTTTCACGGTAAGCAACTGGAGGTTTAATTAATGTTCGCTTCAACCTTGAATCTGCGTTTCATACGATCCACGATAATTTCAGCGTGAAATTCGCCCATACCTGAAAGAAGGGTTTGTCCCGTTTCTTCTTGTCTGATTTGATGCGAAGAGATGGGATTCTTCTTGTCCAAGTTTGTGAAGCGCTTCACCCATTTTGTCCCGATCGCCTTTGCTTCTCGGCTCAACAGCGATTTGAATCACCGGTTCTGGGAACATGATGTTTTCAAGAAGTACACCGTTGTTTGGATCGAGCATAGCGTGTCGCCCAGCTTACGTTTTCAAACCTACAACGCTACGATTTTGGGCAGACGCAGATTGAATTTCTTCATGTTTATTGGCGTGCATCAAAAAGCAAACATCTGCCAAACGTCTTTTTTGTCTTTGGTTGCGTTCAAAATATTTGTTCCCGCTTCCACAGTTCCGGAATAAATGCGCACGAAGGTCAAGTGACCCACGAATGGATCGGTCATGATCTTGAATGCAAGACCCGAAAAGGATGCAGTCGGATCGGTTTTCAAAAGAACTGGAGTTTCTTTGTCTTTCATTGAAACCGCTTTGAATGGCGGAATATCCAACGGAGACGGCAAGAATTCAACGACAGCATCCAACAATTGTTGAACACCTTTGTTTTTGAAAGCCGAACCGCAAAGCACTGGTGTAAGTTTGAAGCTTACAGTCGCGCTACGGATTGCTTTTTTCAATTCTTCAACGGAGATATCTTCACCGTTCAAATATTTTTCAGTAAGAACTTCGTCTGTTTCGCAAACGACTTCCAACATCTTTTCTCTCCACATTTTCGCTTCTTCAACGAATTCTGCAGGAATCTCTACTTCGTGGAACTTCGTTCCAAGGTTTTCAGATTCGAATTTGATACCTTTCATCTTCACGATGTCGATGATACCCGCGTGCTTGTCTTCAACACCCATCGGAATTTGAAGAACAGCTGGGTTAGCATGCAAACGAGAAATGATTTGGTCGTAGCATTTTTTGAAATTTGCGCCTGTGCGGTCCATCTTGTTCACGAATGCAAGACGAGGAACGTTGTATTTGTTCGCTTGTCTCCAAACGGTTTCAGATTGAGGTTCAACACCAGCAACACCGTCGAACAAGCAAACAGCGCCGTCGAGTACGCGCAAGGAGCGCTCTACTTCAACGGTGAAGTCTACGTGGCCAGGTGTATCAATGATGTTGATGCGATGTTCTTTCCAGAAGCAAGTGGTTGCAGCTGAAGTAATCGTGATACCGCGTTCTTGTTCCTGCTCCATCCAGTCCATGGTTGCAGCACCTTCGTGAACCTCACCAATTTTGTGAGATTTACCGGTGTAATAAAGCACGCGTTCTGTTGTCGTTGTTTTACCAGCATCGATGTGTGCGATGATGCCGATGTTACGAACTCTTTCCAAAGGATATTGCATAATTTAAACCTTACCAACGGAAGTGAGCGAAAGCTTTGTTGGCTTCAGCCATTTTGTGAACGTCTTCTTTTTTCTTAATGGCCGCGCCACGTTTTTGATACGCGTCCATCAGTTCGCCGGACAAACGTTCCATCATGGATTTACCAGGACGAGCGTTTGCAGCGGTCAAGATCCAGCGGATGCTCAAGGCTTCGCCACGTGGACCGCGAACTTCAACAGGAACTTGATAGTTTGCACCACCGACACGGCGGCTTTTGGTTTCAACCAACGGACGCACGTTTTCAAGAGCGCCTTTGAGAATTTTCAATGGATCATCTTTCATTTTTTCAGAGATGTTATCCATCGCTTTGTAAAGAATACCGTAAGCAACGGATTTTTTTCCGTGCTTCATCAAAGATCCAACGAAACGGGAAACGACGCGATCGTTGAATTTAGGATCTGGTTCAGAGGTGCGTTTTACGCTGCTTTTTCTTCTCGACATGATTATTTACCTTTTTTGGTTCCGTATTTGGAACGGCTACGTTTACGGCCATCAACACCAGCAGTATCAAGGGTTCCGCGAACAATGTGATAACGAACACCTGGCAAGTCTTTTACACGACCGCCACGGATCAGAACAACGGAGTGTTCTTGAAGGTTATGACCTTCACCTGGAATGTAACCGGTAACGTCTTGACCATTGGTCAAACGAATACGGGCAACTTTACGCAAAGCTGAGTTTGGTTTCTTTGGGGTAACCGTGTAAACACGTGTGCAAACCCCTCTTTTTAAAGGAGAATTTTGAAGTGCAGGAGATTTACTCTTGTACTTAACTTTGGATCTACCTTTTCTAACTAACTGACTAATTGTTGGCATATATCTCGTTTCCTTAAAAGTAAGTGGGGGATATTAAGGATTTCGACGAGATGTCAAAGATCAATATCCCATAAAACGTAAGGTTTTCGCCTACTTATCGGGTTATTTTTAAAAATTGAACTGCGGTTAAACACACGCAATTTTTAGTGCGCTAGTGATACGTTTTTCGAGAGAAAAGGTCAAGCACTTAATGTGCTTTTTCAGCAAAAAAATGCAAAAAAAAGCGCGGTATGAGGTTGCCCTACATACCGCGCCTGTAAAGGGTTACAGATAACCGCCCTACGCTGTGACCTCTTCAATTTGAGAGATCGACGGGGTTTTCTGTTCATGTTCGAA
>JAWKOB010000027.1:0-7207 GCA_041391405.1 Bdellovibrionota bacterium
CTGGCAGTCGCTAATTTCTAATTAGACAAGGCGGACCGGAATGAGGCTCCGCAGCGGGCGTGGAACGTCCCGTGAGGACAGCCGATTGAGGACCAACGCAGTATAATTAAAAATTAGCGACTGCTAAAGACAAATTCATCATGTGACCTTCAGCATTGACCGACCCCGTCTCAACGTCGATCAAATTGCGGTGTGAATAACCGATGTTGCCTTTGATGTTTTGACCGATGGAATATTCAAGTGAAGCGCTCATCGTTGCAACGCCAGCCACTTCTTTGTCGAATGTGCTTTCAGAAACACCGATACCAGCATCCCACAAGAAAGAGATTTTTTTCATGATGGCTACGCGTCCGTTGACCATGGCTTTTTTGAAAACTTGGTTGCCGTAGATGCCTGTATAAGAACCACCACCTTGAATTTCTTGCGCGATATTCAGTTGAAGTTCTGCTCGATCCTCGAATTTGCGGCTGATTTTGAAACCATAAATTGGGTAGTATTTTTCCTCGCCACTGGAAGCGCATTGAACAAACCCAAGCGTTGTTTCAGCATCGATAACACCCAAGGAACCTTTCCAACCTTGTGACATGCCATGAACGCTTTGTTGATCGGCGACAAAGTCGAAGTTTTGATTGTAAATATCGATGTCTTGGCGGCTGTTGGCCAATTGGATTCTGTTGAAGAACTGGTTTGCATAGTTCAAATCAATCATCGTGGTGTTTTCAAGTGTATTGCGATGCTCATTGTCCAATTGCTTATGCATCGTTTTCAAATTCACCATTTCAAATGCGAATTTATCTGAAAGCTTTTTGGAGATTTTTTGACCTTCGAAAAGCCCCTCTACGTTGGAACGGATGAAATCGATTTGAGAAGCATCACCTTGAGCTTGGTATGAAAACATGTCTTGAATCTGATCAGCGAAGCAGTTGCCAGATGCAATATAAGCCATCACCATAAGGCTAAATTTGAAAACTTTTTTTACGGTTACTTGCTTCATTGACCCTATATGAGCAAGGACAATGCCACGGCATATATCAACCAAATACTTGAAATTATTAGATTTTCATGGGTCCCTGTCAGGAAAACCTGCTTATTTTATGCGCACTGCAGTATTGCGGCTCAGCGTCTGCGCCATGTTTAAGCAGTTTTCTGGCCAAGGTGAGCTACCTTTTTGAGCAGTGGCGGGTGAGCGTTTGCCCTCGTGTCTTTCATTTCACCCAACATTGCTTTATAGTCAGAATCGATGACAAACGAGCAACAAGTGAAAAAGCTTAGTCTGGTCAAAGTTGATCCAAATCTTCCCAAAGCCATCTTGAAAAAGCGCGCGATCATTTGAAAGCCAATCGTCATCGTGAAGCGGCGGAAGAATTTACCCTGGCTGGCGAACTCGTCAAAGCTGCAAAAATCTACGAAACCATTTTCGATTATAAAAATGCCATCCAACATTATGTAAAAGCCGGGCAAATTCAAACGGCTGGTGATTTGCTGATTCGCATCGGTGAAAGAAAAAGCGGCACGCTTGTTTGAAAAGGCCAAAAAATTCGATCTGGCAATCCAACACTACAAGGAAACCGAGAGTTATCCAGAACTGATGACTCTATATGAAAAAGCGATGAACTTTTTCGACGCGTTCAAGATCGCTTTCAAAATCAAAGATAGAGCTTTGGCGGAAGAATATGCCGGTCGCATTCCGAAAAATGATTCGAATTATCTTCATGCACACATTTATTTGATGATCGATCACTGGAAAATAAAGAGTTCTCCAAAATTCTGGAAATTTTTCAAAAATGCTTCACAGACTCACAGGTCAAGTTCAGCAACAAGACACTAACGTCGTGCGCGGAAATTCTGGAATCAGCTGGACATATCAAGCAATCCCTTGATGTTTACTACATGCTTCTTTCTCAGCAAAGTGAAGATCAAGGCATTCAGTCGAAGATCAGGATCCTTGAGAAAAAATTCCAGAAAAATTTTACCTTTCCAGCGATCAAGACCTATCAAGACCGTTTTCAGTTGCACCGCAAACTTGGAACGGGCGCGATGGGTTCGGTGTTCAAAGCCCGTGACATGATCACAGGAGAATGGGTCGCCCTCAAAACCTTACCCACCCAAAATCAAGATGAAGAATTGTTGCGCGCATTTTTGCAAGAAGGTCGCATGGCCAAACGCCTGCAACACCCAAATATCGTCGAAATGTACGACTTCGAATTGAAAACGACCATTACTTCATTTCAATGGAATACCTCGAAGGAAAAACATTAAAGGAAGTGATGTCACAGGTAGGGCCGATGAACATCCGGAACTTCCTGTCGATCGCATTGCCGCTTACAAAAGCTCTGGCCTACGCCCACGATCACCATACGATTCACCGAGATATCAAACCATCGAATATCATGCTCCTGGCCAATCGAACCATCAAGCTGATGGATTTCGGCATTTCGAAAATCACACAATTTTCCGATCACAAATCCATCGCGCGTGGAACTCCTGATTTATATTTCGCCTGAACAAATCTTAGGAATTCAAACCACGAAACAATCCGACCTATATTCTTTAGGTGTTGTATTTTACGAAATGCTCTCGGGCAAACCGCCGTTCCTTGAAGGTGATATTCTTCACGATCATATTCACAAGCCAGCTGAGGAAATCGGAAAAGTTGCACCGGATGTTCCATACCGACTGATCAATGTCATCATGTCTTGTCTGGCCAAAAAATCGGATCGACGACCGACCAGTGCGTACAAAATCATCGAAACGCTGGAAATGGTTCAAAAAGAAGTCGAAACCAAGAATCTATAATTTCAAAATTTTTCTTACGAAATCATCGATAACGATGGAGAATTCAGGATCGAGATTGATGAATTCCATGCCGAGTACCGGCGGTTTTCCATCGTAAAGATCCATGCGAATGACTTTCCCAACGGCTGTAATAACAACCGGAGCGCTTGGCAATTTGAATTTGAGCGAGAATGTGTCGCCAATCATCGGAAGATCTTTTTCTTCATCGACGATTTCGGCATTCACTGCGATACCACGTTTTGAAATGTCGCGCGCATACCCAAACACGATTTTTTCCTGTGCTGAATTGTCCACTTTCATGGAGACAGGAACTCTGGGTACTTCTCTTTTTTCGATCATTTTGCAAACTCCTCTGGTATTTTGAACCACAGTTATGGACAAAGTTCAAGGAGATAAACCCCGGATTCAATGGGTTCACTGGGCTTGGGTGCTGCTGACGTTTCTTTTCCTTTTTTTCCGCCTTCAAAACATTCAAGGCGTATTCACCAAGGAAGGAGTCATCATCAATGACACAGACCCATACTATCGCCTTCATCGAATCGAATCGATGGTCAAAACAGGCAAACCCTATCCTTTGCATGAAACCAAACTCAACTCTCCAACGGGATTCGATGTAGCTTGGCCCCTGGGTCTGGACATTTTGATATCGATCCCGCTGAAACTTTACAATTCTACATCGCGAGCCGAAATCGAATCTTTCGGTGCCGTGATCATTCCTTTTTTGTCCCTTCCTTTGCTTTGGTTCTCAGGATGGATCGGAACAAATATGGGTGGTGCACTTCTTGGGATTTTGCTGGGACTTTTCATCACCTGCAGTTCAACCCTGATCTATCAGTCTGGACTTGGCAGACTCGATCACCATTTCATCGAGGCTACTTTACCCATCATGTTCCTAATGTTTGTTCATCGTTTTCTCAGAACCAAAGAAAAATACCTCGAAATCGGCATGATTCTGATCCTGGGCCTAGCACCAAGTTTTCTCGCTCAGGGATGGATCGTTGCACCCTTGCTAATCTTGGGTCTTATCTTAGAAAGAAAATGGGAAGCTTTTCATGATTTTTCAAAAATTCTTTATGCATCGTTTGCGCTGAGTTTTCTCTGTCTTTCTTTTTCAGACAGATTTCAAGATGGTTTCATTCAATGGAATTTCTTTTCATGGTGGGCACCATTCATTTACCTTTTGGGTTCATTTTCCCTGGAGTTCATTTTTCTATGGATGCATCCCCAAAAAAGAAAATGGAACGGATTCTCTCTTCTTCTGAAATCCACTTTTTTGATCGTCCTTTTTTTTCTTCTGTACAAAAACTCGGCCAACTTCATCGCTGACAATATTTCCGATCCTTTCCGATCGATCGTTACCAAACAAGGAACCTTATCCATAACGATGGAAGCTCGATCGCCATTTGAACTTAGTTTCGATCGAATGATCCACTCTGACACGCTCATTCTGATTTTCGCAGCGCTCGGAATGCTATATTTTATTTTTCAACAATCACATCGTTTTTTAATGGGCTACGCCATGATTCCGATTCTCCTTTCGTTTTTTCAGATACGTTTCATGGCCATGGGACTTCCATTGATGTTTTTGATCATTCTCTTATGCATGAAAGAATTGATCGACAAAATTTCATGGAAGCCTTGGAGACGCGGAATCCTAATGGCCCTGGCATGCCTTGTCCTGATCGTTCCATTCAAACCATATTTTGGATTCACGATGTTTGAAAACATGCATTTTTATTTCAAGCCGATTCGAACGTTCTGCATGTTTTTAAATCAGCAGTACAAAGACAAACACCAAGCCAAAGGTTTTGATCCAATCATCGCACATTGGGATTATGGACATTGGTTGCTCTACTACACTGGCCTTCCAGTTGTCGCCAACCCGTTCCAAGGCGATTCTGCGTTGGAAGTTTTGGAGCTTTTTACATCCAAGGGCACCGATCAACTTGAACCTTTCTTGTTGCGACATCCTTCCAAATATTTGGTGATCGAATCAGGCGCCCAACGTACGCTTGGCTGGCTTCAGACCACTGGAAAAACAAGGAGTTGTATTTTGAAAAAGTGGGTGAAATCGATGGTCAAGACCATTTTCAAACCACACCGATTTATGATGATTTGTTCATGTATCGCTTCTTTTTTGAGTTGGGTCGAGGACTCGATAACAATCACCCTCGACATTGGCGTTTGATTTATTCAAGTCCTTATCCGCTTCCTTATGAACCTGAAATTCCTGCGCTCAAAGCATTTGAACATGTTCAGGGGGTGCACATTAAACTTCACACCCAAAAATCCTACAAAAAGCTTTATCTTGAAGCGGATATTCAAGAAAAAGGGGAAACCTACCTATTTCAGCAAACAGCAAAAGGTGCGCATGATTTCGAATGGACCGCTCCATACGGGCAATACAATGCTGGCTCCGTGGCCTTTAATGGAACGTATGTCATCCGGGATGAGAACGGAAAAGTCCTTCATACCCTCAAAAATGTATCGGAAGATCAGGTCTTGCGAGGCGATACTCTTAAAATTCAGTTTTGACTGGGGACATTGCCGGAAGCAAAATGTTTTTCAATAGATTTATTTATGATAAACAAATATTTATAAATTTTAGGAGTCTTATGAAAAATTTCGGTACGACCAAAGTCACCAACATCCTTTTGGTCATCATTGCTTTGCTGATGATGATTCAAATCGGAAACAAATCTCCATCCTCACGCATGAAAAAATCTCCTCATGGTGATTTATCAGACATGGGTTCGGCTCCGCAGCCAACGCAAATGTTCAATCCGCACGCCGAAGAAGGCCATGACCATGAAATGGATGCTGGACCAGCTGCAAATTTGGCAGAAGCTCAAAAGCAAGGCTTCAATTTTCAAAATATGGTGTTTGCTGCCCTTCGCTGCCCTTCCGATGGAACGATCAGTCTGGCGGATGTGGCTTGTCGTGGGAAAGATGCGGATGAACGAAGAAAATTCGTCGATGGCCTATCCAGCCAAAATCTTCCACCACGCATGATGTTCGACAAAATCATCGAACGATTCGGTGAAAAGGCTCTCTCTGACGAAGCTCTCGAAATTCGTAAAAACAATAGACGCTAGATCAGGCTGATCGCTCGGTTGACTCGAGCAATCGTGCGTTCTTTGCCCAAAATCTCGACCACTTTGTACATGCCTGGGCTGAATTCGGCGCCGGTGAGAATCACGCGTAGGCATTGGCCCAAATCCTTCATTTTCAGATTGGTCGCCGCCAATACTTTTTTGAAGGTTTCGCCGATGGTATCATGATTGAAATTTGAAAGCGCACTGAGCTCGTCGACAAACATCTTCAATGGTTCAACCATGTTTTTCGGTACATGCTTGATGATGTCTTCTTTGGAAGTTTCAAAATTGTCGTCGATGTAAAACATCGCCATCTTGGCCATTTTATCCAATGTTTTGGCGCGGTCCCGAAGGGCATCCACGGTCTCTTTCAGATGCGGATCGTTTTTCTTGGAATCCGGAATTTTCACGAAATGTTCCAACGCCGCTAGAATTTCTTCGTATGGATTGGTTTTCATATAGTGCTGATTGAGCCACAAAAGTTTTTCCGTATTGAATACGCCTGCAGAAGAACCGACTTTTTCGATTTCGAATTTCTCGATCATTTCCTGCATCGTGAAAATTTCCTGATCTTTATAAGACCATCCCAAACGAACCAAAAAGTTCAGAAGCGCGTGCGGGAAATAACCCATGTCTTTGTATACAATGACGGAAGTGGCGCCATGACGCTTGGAAAGTTTCTGTTTATCTTCTCCCAAAATCATCGGCAAATGTGCAAATTTTGGAACTGTGTAGCCAAGTGCTTGTCCGAGCAAAATTTGTTTCGGTGTATTGTTGACGTGATCGTCTCCACGAATCACATGCGTGATACCCATGTCCATGTCATCGACGACAACTACAAAGTTATATGTCGGAAATCCATCTGATCGAGCGATGATCAAATCTTCTATTTCTTCATTTTCAAACGAGATATCACCCTTCACCAAATCATGAACAACAGTTGTTCCTTCCGGAATTTCGAAACGAACTGTGTGAGGTTTCGAAGCATCGAATGGTTTGCCTTTGCATCGACGATCGTATTTGGGCTTTTTTCCCGCCGCCAAAAGTTTCGCACGCATGTCTTCCAATTCTTCAGGTGTGCAGTAACAAGGATATGCTTTCTTCTCATCCAGAAGTTTTTGAATCATTTTTTTATAAAGATCCACACGTTGCGTTTGATAAAAAGGACCTTCATCCCAGTTCAAACCCAGCCATTGCATTCCTTCCAAAATTGCATCGACAGCGGCTTGCGTAGATCTTTCACGATCCGTGTCTTCGATGCGAAGAATGAAGGTTCCTCCGCATTTTTTGGCCAATAAATAGTTGAAAAGGGCTAC
>JAWKOB010000028.1:0-3855 GCA_041391405.1 Bdellovibrionota bacterium
GGATTGACGGGTGCAGGTATCAACTGCTCCGGTGGTTCGACTGTAGCCAACATGGATTTGACTCAGTTTGTGAGAGTTCAATACGATGACTCATCAGCATCGCCAGTTGTTTCTCAACTTGAGTTCATTGCAGTGGCTGAGTAATAACGTTATCAACTCAAATACCTCAAAAGCCCCCACACCCATGTGGGGGCTTTTTTTTAGATTCAAAACGTAAATATTGGTATCAAGATGAAACATTTATCGACATTTTTGCTGATCTTTGTTGTTTTGGTCGGCATTTCCACACCTTCCCATGCGCAACGCATTCGATTCAACTTGGGCGGTGCCAAATTTCTAGCCGTAGCGGGTCAATTAAGTGTCACCATCACAGTTGATGCTACGACCCCAGCTGTCACGATAGGTACAGCCCCTGATCAAATGTTTCGAGACGATAGTGTGGGGGCAGCATTTTTTGGATACTATCTGACTACGGCGCTTCGAACTCAACAGCAAGCCAATGGAACCCAAGGCTACGTACAATTGCGTGTCGGAAGTGGGGCGACGGCCAACCGCACTTATTATCTTCTGGGCAATGGTACTACAACACCAACCCTACAAAGCCAACTTACGGCTGCACCTGCTGCCTATACAACGATTGCCAGCATTCCACGCAACAGCATTGAATGTGGCACCAATTATGCCGCCAATGGTCTGGGAAACACCAATGGCGTGAATTGCAACAACAATCCCAGCAATGATGCCATGGATGTCACACAATTTGTAAAAGTGCTTTTTACAGATGCACCAACAGCCATCATTACTTCGCAATTGCAATTTGCGGTCACCAATTTCTAAAATCAGATTGACATCACTTGGTATAGGTGATGATCAACTCGATGGTACCCACTTCCGGAACATAGAGTCGATCTTTCAAAGGATCCAATTTGGCGTTTCTGAAAATTTTTGTGCCAACATGAATATCATATGTTCCCGGCTCAATCGATGAAGTTGAGAAGCTTCCATCCACATCTGTCACAAGCACATGTTTCCCAATTTGAATTTTGATGTTTGGCGCAGGAATGTCGCCATCATCAAACGCATTGTTTTGATTCACATCCACAAAGGCTCGTCCAATAATCAGTCTTTTTCCCAGAAGCACAAAGTCATCAACTTGATTCACTTTTCCCTGAACGACTTGGATATCGTAGGCAGAAGGGCTGATATTTTTGTAACCAGCAGGCAGTTCAAGTTCCATTAACTTAATAGAATACTTTCCTCCTTCCGGCACATAAACGCTGAAAAACCTCCGGAGCTCGTTGTACGGACGTTTTTTGATAGGAAGGCCCTGTAATCTCAATTCTGTTCCCTCTAATCCTTTATTCACCTTTGTGGCGGATTGAACAATCACTGACCGCGAAGTGCAATTTTTGTGTAATTGGGAAATATAAGGTTTTGTTTCACCGGCAAACAAATCGATCTCAATCGGATTTGCTGTGCCGAACAAATAACTTTTATACTCATCAGGAAGATCGATCATCACAGAAGCAGGGCCTGCGTTTGAATTGATCGTGAAGTGTCCATTGGGAAAAAGTTTCGACGTCTGTCCATTGAGAGACACTTTGATGTTTTCGATAAGCTTTTCTCCGATTTGATAAGCACCATCGTCATTGGCATCGATAAACACATATCCATTCAACTTGGTGGAATTTGAAAAGGTGGATATCAATGTATCTGGAACTCTGGTTCCAAATCGATAAACGAGTTCACCCAGAATCGACAAGAAATGATACTTGTTTCCAAAATCAACACTATAATCCAGTCTTGATCCCAAACTTAAGGCTTGACTTGGATTCCAATAGAGCGATGCAAATGGCTGGATGACATTGGTGAACGAGCCAAAAGAAGTTTTGGAAATTCATGTTATTGAAAATACCTGCAGAATACATTTTATTACCCGGAGAGTAATTCACGGTAGGTCCCAAGTTTAAAACAGTTTCAATATAATTGGGTCCTGTGGCTGCGCTTTGAAACGTGTTTCGAACATGGTTCATTTGAAATCCATTTTGCAAATACACTTGAAATTTTTTGAATAATTTTTGGTATATCGAAGATCGGTTCCACCACCAGTTCTTTGAAGATAGTCTTGTAAAAAATAATTTTTGGAGTGCCTACACGGAAAAACTGCGCAAACCACTGATCTCTGGTTTCTTTATTTGTAAATTGATACGTCCAGCTCAATTGTTCATAATTTTGAGGGGTAATTGTCGTTAGCGTTCGACTGATTTCAACACCGCTCAAATAACTTGTTTCCTCTGTTTTTTGATAAAGCGAAGAAAGTGCAAAGCGATGCGTATCTGATTTTTTGGATCAACTGAATCGGATCTTCACCTGATTGGAAAAACTGGCACTGAAAAGAAGTCCTGTCTTTTGATTCAGTTTCACATCCGTAATTGTTGGTATCACGATAATTTCGAAGCTGGGTAAATCTCACAGGTTTGACATAGTTGATTCCCACTTGTTTCATGCTGAGCAAAACACGTCCCCAAAAGGTGTGTATTCCAAGTGAGTTCTAAATGCATTGTCGTCCTTGATCGTGCATATTCACCCTCGAAAGTAAATTCATCGGAGAAATAGGTCGAGCTTGAATTCCCAGATCTGCTGCAAAATCATTTTGATATTGCTGACCTGGAAACAATGAAAAAGTACTGGGCTGGTTCAAATATACAAAGCTTGAACGCAAGGATATGTTCCTGGCCAATTCTTTTGTGCCCGCGACACCATATAACTGATTTTCAGTTCCATTGAACAATCGATTGGTTCGAATTTGTGGACGACTTAAGCCTCCAAAAAACTGCAATTGATCTCTCATCTGATTTCCGTAAAGCTGAAACGATCCCCCACGAAGAGGGAACCCGATGATGGAAAGTTCTCCAGGGTTGTAATTCACGTCACCAGCAGCGACGTTAAATCTTGAAGTTTGATAGTAGGATAAAAGTTGATCAAATCCTGTGGAACTTGAGAAAGGGGACAACTCAACGTCTCCAGAAAATCGTCCAGGGTTTGTACTTGCCCGAAGGAGCGTTCTCCACTCATTGGTTTCATGAACGGGTATTGATGAAGTGAATTCATGGATCCAAAACGGCGACGACCACTGTCCTCCGGCGTTTTGATTGTTCATCAACGTTCGATAGACAAATTCTGAACCTGACGGGTCATATCCAGGCCGAATGGATGAGCTTTGATTGGGTGATGCTCCTGTTACTTCAAATTGGAGTGTACGCCTACCTGTCGAATCAAAAATATAAACAAACGTTTCGCCAATGCTCAGCGCACGAACTCTCAAAATGCCCGAGGGTAGATTCTCGATATCAACAATGCCTGAAGTCGTGATGATAAAGTTTCGAAAACCCTGTACAGGGATATCCCTGATTTCATTCAAAAACAGCGTGATTCTGGGTATTTCCTGCGTTTCCCCTTTAATTTGAGCAAACGTGACAGGTAGTGCACTGAACCAAGCAAATAAAAGGGCGATGACAAAATATTTCTTCTCAAAAACCATTCATGCTACTTCGAAACAAGCACCGGAAACTCTTTCACAAAAGTTGAACCTCCATTGACTCCAACCACTGACATCAGGGCATGGTATGACCCAGGAGGAACTTTTTCCGTCAAACTTGCCGAGACAGATCGCGTCTGTCCTGGAAACAGAAAGGGGATTTTGACTTCGAATTTATCCACCAGTTTTTCTGCTTTATCCATCAACACCACAGTTCCCGAACCATCCAAATGAACATTCCCTGTATTTTTAATTTTAAAGAGCAAAGTTTGAAAATTTTTGGACCCTTGGACTTTGATATCTGATACTTCCGATGA
>JAWKOB010000029.1:0-3570 GCA_041391405.1 Bdellovibrionota bacterium
AACTGTCCCTTTTGAGTGACAGTTTGCCGAATGTCAATGTTCTTACTTCGGCAACTGTTGATAGTTCAACGAATCTAGGCACAAGAGATAACCCAAAGATCACCATCCTAAATGGTGTCACAACGGTAACCAAAAAGAAAACCAGCAAATCCAAGGTGAAGATCGACTCCGGTGCAAAAGGAGCTGGAATCCTGATTTTGCAGGGCGAGACTGAAACGGATGACAATATTCTGGTTGCAGGAAAAAACTTTTATTTTGAAGGACTGATCATCGTATATGGAGATGACAAGGCCGTTTTTAGGATGAAAGAAGATGAAATGATTTACGGTTCTGTTCTGGTCTTAACGGGATCGGAAGACGATGCTAGTGTTGAGAGGGTTCGTCTTAAGAAAAACTCCAACCTTGCTTATAGTAAAGCTGCCCTTGATAATGCTAATGCTGCCTATGGAAGGGCTCTTGGTTCTCCAGCCATCGTATCACCGTCGGATCCTAGAAACTCAACGATTACCATCGGATGGCACGAAGAATATGGGTTCTAGTAAGTGGTCTTCCAGGAACTAAGTGTGGATTTCTTGCATTTACCGCGTTTGTCGCGATAGGCAACCACGATTTTGATTTCTTTGGATTGATTGGTGTAGGAAGACGCTGCACAGCTCAAGTCATCGACAACCGGACCACCAACATAGTTGGAATCAGGAAGAGTGCAAACATCACCCGTATATCCTCCTGGTAAATTCATACTGTTGGTACAGACCACTGAGTAGCGGTAGTACATGTAAACGTCATCGGAGGAGTTTTCTAAATTCGTATATCCCAATTGATTGAGAGGACCTTCTCGACATATGCCCTGAGATGTTCCATTGATGACATGGCCCGACGTATCCGTACAATTTGCATAAGGATCAGATCCTACTGCTGAAAAATCCAACATATTGAGTTCTTCGGATAAGGTCATGGCGATGTTGATCATGCTTGTGGAGCTGGAAGAATAAGTATTGGAATTTTGAATAACCGTCACAAGTGGCATGAGTCCAATGATCATAACCAATAAGCCTAAGCTAATGACCACTTCAAGTAGAGAGAAACCTTGATTTTTTTGCTCCATATCTCTTTCTATTATAAATGAAGTTGCATGGAGTTACCAAGTTTCAATTTAAAGGTCCAGTCTGCAACATCTCAAAGATGGATTGAACTGCATAAACGGGTTCAAAACGCAGTTGAAAAATACAATAAAACGCAGTCTATAACTATCGTAGCATCCACCAGAGGGCTTATGGCAGACCCTGTATTGGAGGCTTGTGAAGCGGGCGTATCTGAATTTGCAGAAGATTATTTGCCAGAAGGAATCACCAAAAAACCTGTTATCCGGCACAGATTCCCACTTTCTACCTGGCATTTCACAGGAATTCTACAACCAGGCAAACTTCACCTGGCAGTGGAAGCTTTTGAGTGGATTCATATGTTTGATCGTGCGACTTTGCTCAAACCTTTGGCTGAAGCTTGTGAAAAGCATGCGGGCAAGAAGACCAAGATTCTTATCGAAGTTAATTCTGTGGGGCATACCAAAAAGCACGGTGCACTGATGAAGGATGTGCCTCATCTATGCGATGAAATTTCCAAAATACCCAATCTGGAGCTTATGGGCTTGTCCTGTAAATCAGAATTGATGATGAACACAAGTGCGACCTCAAAATCGTATGAAGACTTGAGCCAGCTGCATCAGAAACTGTTGAAGGATGGAACTCTTCCATCATCGGCGACAACATTGGCCATGGGAACTTCGAGAGATATTAAAAGGGCCATTGAATTGGGGTCGACCATGCTTCGTATAGGTTCGGCGCTATTCGGTAAAAAACGCGCCTTCCAAATCACTTCAACCTGTAGATGAGTTCTAGCGATTGTGTTGGCGAAGCTTTTGATCCACGTCACGCTTTTTATTCTTGACGTTTATCGACCACGTTTTTGCCACGTGCTAAGCCGATCAAGATCTTTGCGAAGCTTTTCTTGAAGTAAATTTTCAATGGAACGATGGTTAGTTTTTGAGTTTGATCTCCATGGCGAGCTTATCAATCTCATGTTTGTGCATCAAAAGACGAATGGAACAGAGGGGCACGGCTTCAGTGTGCGTGGAGTGATGATTGTAGGTGTAATGTGAACGCCTTCCAAAAGCAGTTCTCCTTTGAACACGTGCACATAACCTTCTTGCAATGAAATCGAAATTAACGGATCGATTTAACCTCTGATCCTTTGAGCACCATACCAGCTTCAAAAGTTTCAAAGACTGGAAACTTGAAACGAGCCTGACGGTTTTCAATCGTCGGCGCGTGATCTTTTTCTCTTTGCCATAAAGCCGGGACTTTATATCACAAGATAACATTCAAAACCTACCCTTCATCCCTGTGATATCAACTTTCCAATTCCGAAAGGGTATTCCATGCTCACCTACGAAAAATCCGGCGTTTCCCGTTTCAACAGGCAATGACTTCGTATCCGAGATCAAAAAACTCACCAAAGGCATGCGAAAAGTGGAAGGGGCCAATTCCATCGGTGGATTCGCCAGCGTCGCAGCTCTTCCCAAAAAATACAAAAAACCAAGAGTCGTGCTTTCAACTGACGGTGTGGGCACAAAAATTCTGCTCGCGCGTATGGCAGGAAAATTCGACACGGTAGGGATCGATCTTGTGGCCATGTCCGTCAATGATGTTCTCACGCTTGGCGCTGAACCTTATATGTTCCTGGATTACTTCGCGACCAGCAAGCTCGAAATCGAGCAGGCCAAACAAATCATTCGTGGCATCGTCAACGGATGCAAACAGGCTAACTGTGCACTTGTGGGAGGCGAAACGGCTGAAATGCCACAGGTTTATCACAACGGGGATTTCGATCTGGCTGGATTCTGCATGGGCGTTTTGGAATCCGGAAAACAAATCGACGGCAAGAAAATCAAAAAAGGCGATGTGATCATCGGAATTCCTTCATCAGGTATTCACTCCAACGGATATTCACTCGTTCGAAAAATTTTTGATGTGAACAAGATTTCCTATTTTGACAAGGCGCCATTTCCATCCCAAAAAACGTGGATGGATCTACTTTTGGAACCGACACGTATTTACGTGAAGGAAATTTTGGATCTGTGCAAAAAGGTGAAAGTGCTCGGCATGGTTCACATCACAGGTGGCGGATTTCAGGAAAACATCAATCGCATTTTGCCGGATCCAACCAAAGCGGTCATCAACATCAAATCATGGAAAACACCGGCGTTGTTCGCTACGCTTCAAGAGCTGGGTAAAGTTCCCACAGACGATATGTATCGCACCTTCAATATGGGAATCGGATATGTAGTGATTGTGCGCAAAGCGGATGTGGCAAAGACACTAAAATCCCTCAAAGATGCACGCATCATCGGTGAGATCGCCACACGCAAAGCAGGCGAACACCAGGTTGAGCTATTTTTTTAATTTTTGTTGAATAAGCTCTTGAAGTTCAGTGAAAGCTGAAGAACATCCACCTTCTTTATAAACAGTCATTTGAGCTTTGTTGTATTTTTCAGCTTTTTCTTCAAGCCTTTTT
>JAWKOB010000030.1:0-3493 GCA_041391405.1 Bdellovibrionota bacterium
CAAAAGCGAAAGAACTTCGCATGCACGTTGAACCTTTGATCACGCTTGCAAAACGTGGCGATCTTCATGCTCGCAGACAAGTAGCGGCACAAGTTTATACCAAGGAAAACGTACAAAAATTGTTCGATGACTTGGCTGTTCGCTTCAAAGATCGTAAGGGTGGTTACACCAGAATCTTCAAAGCCAACCAACGTTTGGGCGATGGTGCTCCAATGGCGATGATTGAATTCCTCGATCGCAAAGCTTCCGGTAGCGAAGGTAAAAAAGCTCCAGCGAAAAAAACTGCAGCAAAGAAAGCCACAGCGAAAAAAGAAGCAGCAGAAGATACATCTGCAAAAGCTGACAAAAAACCAGCGGCTAAAAAAGCTCCAGCAAAAAAAGCATCTAAGAAGTAGTTCAATTTCCTGAAGGAGGGGTTCGCGTGTTGAGAACATTCATCCTGGGTTGTTTGATCTTGTCATTTTCGTCAGCTGTACTGGCTTGCGAAGGGCCTGTTGGCAATGAAGTGGGGCAATGCGCTCCCAATTTCACGCTTCAATCTCTGAACGGTAAAACCTTCGAACTCAGTCAGCTTCGTGGGAAAGTTGTGCTAGTTAATTTTTGGGCAACATGGTGCAAGCCGTGCATCGTGGAAATGCCTTCCATGCAAAAAGCCTACAACCAGCTTCGCAAACATAACGTTGAAATTTTGGCGATCAGCATCGATAGCGACACCAAAGAAATTCAACAGTTCCTGGACAATAATCTTCAGCAGCATCTTGCATTTCCGATTTTCTTCGACAAGGAGAAGAAAGTATCAGGTGCCTATGGAACATTTCAGGTTCCAGAAACGTATGTTGTCGATCGTACTGGAAGAATCACAGATAAAATCTTAGGCATTCGTGAGTGGGACGAAAGCATCACTACCAATTACCTCAAATTATTGTCGAAGTAGATTTTCTAGACGATCAAAAAGCTTCAGCGTATACCCTTTCATAGAAGGGGTATTTGCATGAAAATCGTCACATTGCTCACTGATTTTGGTCTCTCTGATTCTTACGTCGCTCAAATCAAGGGTGTTATTCTCACCCAACATCCAGATGCAAGGCTCATCGATATTACGCATGAGGTTCCACCTCAAGATATTCTGTACGCCTCTCGTTCTTTGGCCAACACATGGTCCTACTTCCCAAAAGGAACAGTTCATATGGTGATTGTGGATCCTGCGGTGGGAACAAGACGTGAACGATTGGTAGCTGAATGCAACGGACATTTTTTCGTGGCTCCAGACAATGGTGTTTTGACATTGCTCAAACTCAATCCGACAGCCCGTTTTTTCAACATCAACTTGGAAACCATTCGCGTTCAGAATCCTAGCTTCACATTCGAAGGCCGTGATGTGTTTGCGCCTGCAGTGAATTCATTGCTATCTGGATCAAAACCATCGGACATGGGGCTGATCATGCAGCAAATCCGTGAAATGAATTTTCCTGCGCCTGTGGTAACGCATGATCATATCGAGGGTGAGATCATTTCTTTCGATCATTATGGAAACATGGTCACCAATATTACGCGCGAACATATGAGTGGATTTGATTATCAAATTCAAGTTGGCAATATCATGATCGGCAAAATGGCCAAAACCTACGCAGACATGACCCCCGGTGAGCTTTTGGCATTGATCAACAGCTCAGGTTATTTGGAATTGTCCGTCTCGGGTGGAAGCGCTCGTGATAAATTCAATTTTGCAAGAGGACAGAGAGTTAAGCTTCTCAAAGTTCATTAGGATCAAACATGTCGAAACAATACGCATTTCTTTTTCCGGGGCAGGGTTCCCAGTTTGTAGGTATGGGGCAGTTTTTGGCGGAACATCCGATCGCCAAAGAAGTTTTTCAGCAAGCGAATGAAGCGTTGGGATTTAATCTCACCAAGCTGATGTGGGAAGGCCCAGAGGACGAACTTAAACAAACCCAGAATGCTCAACCGGCAATTCTTACAGTGGAGGTTGCCATTGGTCGCATACTTCAAAGCAAGGGCATTCAGCCAACGATCATGGCAGGGCACAGTCTTGGTGAATATTCCTGTCTAGTGATTGGTGGATCGATTCCATTTGTGGATGCGGTTCGCGCAGTCAACAAACGTGGAATTTACATGCAGCAAGCTGTTCCTCTCGGAAAAGGAACCATGGCGGCCGTTCTTGGTCTGACCGATGATTCAATTGTTGAAAAAGCCTGCAAAGAAATCTCTGATCAAGGATTTTTGGTGGAACCTGCGAATTACAACTGTCCGGGGCAACTTGTGATCAGTGGAACCGTTGAAGGTGTGGAAAAAGCATCCATGCTTTTGAAAGAGCGAGGAGCCAAACGTTGTTTGCCACTTCAAGTGAGTGCGCCGTTTCATTGCTCCATGCTCAAGCCTGCGGGCTTAAATCTTGAAAAAGATTTGAACAATATTCGATTTAAAAATCTGAATATGCCGTACATCGCGAACGTGGATGTTGCATCTGTAACACGCGGTGAAGATGTCAAAGCTCGATTGGTGGAGCAAGTGTGGAGTCCGGTTCGTTGGACCCAAACCATGCAGAAGCTTGTGAAAAGTTATCCTGATATTCAACCCATCGAAGTCGGTCCAGGTAAAACCATCGCGGGGTTGATGAAAAAAGTCAGTGAAACCATCAAGGTGCTCACAACAGATACCCAGGAAAATTTAAACGCTATTTGTCAGTAATTTAAATTACTGTACGTTTGTCACATTGACTTCCAAATCCATCGGATGAGATGAAATCATGATGGATGTTCCATTGCCTAACTGACCAGCGGTGTTAAAAACCCAACAATATGTTTTACCATTGGTTCCGATTCCGCAGGTATGTCGGCCGTGTGCCGCTTTGAGGGTTTTAAATCTTGCGTATTCTGGAGGCATATCCTCAATTTGTTGTGGAAGATTATAATAATTTCCCATAAAGCCGATTCCCAATTCACCCCAGGTATTGTCGCCCCAGCAAAAGCCTTTATTGTTCATATCAATGGCACATGTTCCCGAAATACCAACATCAACATCTTTGATCTGATTAGTGAATCCAATGGAAGTGAAGGCAACTTCAACAGGGGAAGTTTGAACGACCTCGTTTCCAATGCCAAGGAAGCCATAATTATTATTCCCCCAGCAATACAATTTGTTGTTGTCATGAATTGCACAAGTGTGACTCCAGCTGGTTGAAACTTTTCTAAAGTTATTGCTGACACCAACGTTGGTAGTGTCGATTTCAGTGGGTGCGTTTTGGCTGGCAGTATTTCCAATTCCTAATTGACCTGAGTCGTTGGCACCCCAGCAATAGAGTTTATTGTTTCCATCGATTGCACACGCATGTTTGTTACCTGCAGAGAGTGAAAGAATAGTTGGCGAGCTAAACGATGTTGAATTCATGGCGATAGTAGGAACTAGGCTTTGAATATTAGTTCCATTACCAAATTCATAATCTGAGTTATTTCCCCAACAAAAGACGCTTCCATTC
>JAWKOB010000031.1:0-2905 GCA_041391405.1 Bdellovibrionota bacterium
TTGCTGAAACCATCTCCAGAGATTTATTCATTCAACATCCGTTGCTGATTTTGTTCATGACGCCGGCCTGTTTCCTGACAGGATGGTTTTTGGTTTATCGATATGCCCCTCAATCCTCCGGCAGCGGTATTCCGCAAATCATGGCAGCCATCGAAGTGGAGGAAAAGAAAGATGCAAAAATCTTCCACAAACTTTTGGGATTGCGGGTAGCGCTATTCAAGATCTTCAGTTCCTTGTTGTGTGTCTTGGGTGGTGGTGCTGTCGGTCGCGAAGGTCCAACGCTTCAAATCAGCGCTTCCATTTTCTATCTTTTCGGACAACGCTTTCAGCGTTATTCCAAAATCATCTCATTGGATTTATGGATTCTGGCAGGCTCTGCGGCAGGACTTGCAGCTGCATTCAATACTCCCTTGGGTGGGATCATCTACGGCATCGAAGAACTTGCCCGAAAACACTTCAATAAAATCAAAACCATTCTTTTGTGGTCTGTTGTCATTTCCGGTTTGGTTTCGCAATGGCTCGTAGGAAGCTATCTCTACTTGGGTTATCCCAAAATCGGCCCGATACAATTCAATGAAATTCCCGCAGCTTTTCTGGTGGGGATTCTGGGTGGAATCGTAGGAGCGGCATTCGGTCATTATCTGCTCATCTTCCAGGAAAAATTTCGAAAAAACAAAACGGCCTTTCAATTGGTGCTGGTAACACTCTTGTCCTCGATTCTGATGATTGGACTGTATGTTGTCGATCACCGTGCTTTTGGACCAGGGAATCACTTCATGGCTGAAATTCTATCGGGAGAAGCTGCAGCCAACATTCAACTGGTTGTTGTGAGATTTTTCTCGGCTTTCTTTTCCTATCTCTCGGGCTGTGCTGGCGGCATTTTCGCTCCCTCTCTGGCTTTGGGAGCATCCTTGGGATCGTGGATCGCGACATTTTGGCAGGGACTCAATCCCACCATTTTTGCTTTGTTTGGCATGACCGCTGTTTTGACGGGCGTCACTCGCGCCCCGGTGACTTCATTCGTGCTTATTCTGGAAATGACGGATCGTCACAATGCGATTTTTTTCATGATGGTGACTGCGATGGTTGCATTGGCCAGCGCGCAAATCTTCGGTCATGAATCCTTTTACGAAAAGACGAAAAAAAACTTCTTGATCACTCGACAGTGACGGACTTGGCCAAATTTCGTGGCTGGTCTACGTCACAACCACGTTTGTCGGCGATATGGTACGAAAGCAACTGAAGTGGAATCACTTGAATGAATGGTTCGATGAATTCACTGACTTTTGGAATGGTGATTACGTCTTCCGCGAGCTCATCGATTTTTGAATCCCCTTCGGAATCCACCAAAATGAGTTTTCCATCACGCGCACAGACTTCCTGAATGTTGCTGATCATTTTTTGATAGATCAAACCCTGCCCTGACATCGCTACGATCGGCATATCTTCATCGATCAGCGCGATGGGTCCGTGTTTGAGCTCTCCACCCATATACCCCTCGGCGTGAATGTAGGAAATTTCCTTGAGCTTCAAAGCCCCTTCCAGAGCGATCGGGAAGGCCGTTCCACGTCCCAAATACAGAAAATGCTCCGCATTCATGAATTTTTTGGCAATCTTTTGAATCGGTGCATCCAGCTCCAATGTTTTTTCGATCAACAGCGGCAATGAAACCAAATCACCGATCAGGCGGGTCAAATCTTGCTGATTGATTTTGTCTTTCACACGAGCCAATTCAAGGGCGATGCAGGCCAAAATGCACATTTGGGTTGTGAAAGCCTTGGTCGAGGCCACACCGATTTCAGGTCCGGCATGGGTATACACCACGACATCGGATTTTCTGGGAATGGAGCTTTCAATCACATTGCAAACCGAGATGCTTTTGGCGCCCTGTTTTTTCGCTTGTTCCAGCGCTGCCAATGTGTCGGCAGTTTCACCTGATTGCGAAACGGTGATCACCAAACTGTTTTTGTCCAAAATGAAATCACGGTAGCGAAACTCGGAAGCGATTTCGACATCCACCGGAACCTTCGCGTATTTTTCAATCCAATATTTGGCAACCATCGCTGCATGCGAAGATGTTCCGCAAGCGATCATGACCACACGATTGACGTCTTTGGCGATTTTTTCGATCGCGTCGTCATCAAAAGATATTCGCTGATGATTTTCGTCGATACGCCCACGCAATGTATCCGTGATGGCACGAGGTTGCTCGTAAATTTCCTTGAGCATGAAATGTTTATAGCCTTCTTTTTCCGCAACCGTACGCGACCAGGTGATGTGTTTGGGTTTCTTTTCGATCGCATTGCGATTGAAATCGGTGATTTTGTAGGATTGGTTGTCGATGATGGCAACCTGTCCATCTTCAAGCACGATGATGTCTTTGGTGTAGCTTAAGAGTGCGGGAATATCGGATGCGACGAAATTTTCTCCGTTTCCGATGCCTAGGATCAATGGGCTGGCATTCTTGGCCACCATGATTTTGCGCGGATCTTTTCGACTGAACAACACAAGCGCAAATGCACCTTTGAGTTCTCCCAGAGTTTCATAGAGCGCATCTTCGATGCTGCTTCCTTTGTTTGTATAACTTTCGATCAAATGTGGAATGACTTCGGTGTCGGTCTGCGATGTGAATTTGAATCCTTCTTTTTCCAAACGACGCTTGAGTTCGATGAAGTTTTCAATGATCCCATTGTGGACGACCACGAAATTCTCGGAACGATGTGGATGCGCATTCTCGTCGGAAGGTTTGCCATGGGTGGCCCAGCGTGTATGCCCGATACCGGTTGTGCCAGTCAGCGCCACATCTTTGATTTTATCGCGCAGGAATGAAAGTTTGCCTTTGGAGCGATAGATGTCGATTTCGTTGTTTTGATAGATCGCGATACCGGTGGAATCATATCCGCGG
>JAWKOB010000032.1:0-2363 GCA_041391405.1 Bdellovibrionota bacterium
GTTTCATCCACAGAAAGGGTTACCTGAATCCAGAAGTGCGTGTTTTTTTGACGAGACATAGAGGACATCGATTTTTCATCAACCACTTTGATGTTGGCTTTTAAACCGTGTTGCTGAAGCATGCTTTTGACATATCCATCCGCTCGATGAATCGCGTAGCACTGCTGTACCGTTACGCGAGGCGAGGCAAGCGCCTCTTCCAATTCATGTTCACTACCAATCCAAATTTCATTACTCTTGTTTGCCATGCCTATTCGCCTTTAAGAATGTGTTGAAAACTTTGAGCGGGATTTTTACTTTCGGTGATCGGCCGCCCCACAACGATATAGTCCGCTCCATGATCGAATGCAAAGCGCGGGGTCGCAACTCTTTTTTGATCATCGTCATTTTGTTCCAATCGAATTCCCGGAACAACCGTGAGCAGACTCTTCGGTAGATGTTTTCGAATCGCATCGAGTTCACTTGAAGAACAAACCACACCATCTGTTCCAGATGCATGTGCAAGTTTCGCCAAACGAACAACCATGTTTTCCGGATTTTCTTTGTATCCGATACTGATCAAATTCTGTTCATCAAGACTGGTGAGTATGGTCACAGACAGTAACTTTGTTTTTGAGTTTGATTTGGATTCGATGATTGCATTTTTTGCCGCACGAATCATTTCTGCTCCACCACTGGAATGAACCGTGAGCAACTCAATGGGAGCATGCTTTAAAACCGCACGAATACTGCCCGCCACGGTGTTTGGAATATCGTGATATTTCAAATCCAAAAAAATTTTGACGTTCTTTCCAGACAAATACTCCAGGATCTTGGCGCCACAAGCACTGTAAAGAATGGATCCGACTTTTGCGATGGCAAGTTGATCGCCGATCGCTTCGACACAAGATCTTGCATCTTCGAAGTTGTCCTGATCTAGCGCAACAATAACTTTTTCAGAATGAATCGACATTATTTGCTGACTGGGAATGTTCCCTTGTATCCCTGACCTTCAAGTTTGGCCTGAGTACTTGCGAGTTCACTTTTGGAGGATCGAACCAGCACACGAAACAATTCATTTCCTTTGGATTGAATCGGTTTGGTGAAAGCTTCAAATCCCGCGTTTTTCAAACGATCCGTCAATTCATCGGCTTTACCAAGATCGGTGAATGCACCGACTTGAATCGCGGCCATTTGTTTATCAGCATTCACAACCAAGGAAGGTTGGACTGGCGTCGAGGATGTTTCAGGTTTGATGACCGTCACGGTTGTGGTTGTACCTGCGGCTTTCTTCTTTTCGTTCTCTTTGACTTGAGCCACGATTGGATTCTTATTGTCATTGAGCTCTTGATAATAGGTTAATTTGCCGGTTTCGTTTTCAGTGATTGGTTTATCTAATTCTTCCAAAACTCTGGAAATTTGCTCATTTTTCAGATGAGAAACCCCTCTTTTGAATCCCAGTTGATAGGAAAACAGGCAAAGCATGAAGATAAATACTGGAAAGGCTATGTAATACACGGTTCGTTTTTGATTCATAATACTTCTATACACTTGATAAGTTAGGGGTTTTCGTCTATGACATGCTATCTCATAATTGACTTGAAAGGAAGCATAGTTTGGCTAAAGACGATTTGGTACTCATTGAAGGCAAAGTGATCGAAGTTCTTGCCGGAGGAAATTTTCTCATTGAAGGCCCACGAGGCATGAAATTGACTGCCAAACTCGCCGGAAAACTTCGCCGTCGTCATATTCAAGTCATTCTCGGAGACAGCGTCACAGTCGGCGTCTCCCCTTACGACCCTTCCCATGGTTTGATAACATATCGAGGAAGAGACCCCGCTCTCGATAGATAAAACTCTGATAACAGATAGCCGATAACGGATAGCGGATAGCTGTACCGAATACAGAATCGAAAAACCATTTTATCTATAAACTTCTTTTCGATGGGCAATTTTGATCACGTAAATCATCAATACTTGATCAACGATTTCATACAAAACGCGATATCTCCCTACTCTCATTCTGTATTTTTCATCACCAGATAATTTGATCGAGTTCGGTCCGCGTGGATTTTTACAAAGTCCATTGATTTTTTCAACAATGATTTGAATGTCTTTTTTCGGTAGTTTTTCTAATTCTTTTTGAGCTGACTTTTTGATTTCGATTTCATAATTTTCCATCTTTTTTCAGCTTTCTGACAAAGGATTCGAAATTCATGCTGGGTTCTTTCTTTCGCTCTTCAAACGCTTGCAAATCATCAGCGTCCTCCGAAAGCACCAGTCTTAAAGCCTCATTGACTATCGCAGATGTTGACTCTCCTGTTTCTGCGGATTTGAGCTTTAAAGCTTTGTGCAGGTCAGAATCAAAATAAACTGTCGATCGTT
>JAWKOB010000033.1:0-2287 GCA_041391405.1 Bdellovibrionota bacterium
CAGGTCGGCGATTTGTTCGAAGTCCAGGTTTTGAAGTTCCATCTTGCGATAGATGGAATAGAGATGCTTGTGCCGTCCCATCACGTCGCATTTGACATCTTCCTTCTTCATTTTTTCACGGATGATTTCCATTACTTTGTCGACATAGGATTTTTGTTGTTGTTCCGAGGCGTTGATATTGCTTTGAAGTTTTTCAAAAGCTTCGGGGTGCAAAAATTTGAAAGATAGGTTTTCAAGTTCTGTTTTGATCCAAGAAATCCCGAGGCGATGCGCAAGCGGAGCGTAGATATCGATCGTTTCTTGAGCGATCAGTTGCTGGCTGCTTTCTTTCATGTGTTCCAGTGTGCGCATGTTGTGTAAGCGGTCCACAAGCTTAATGATGATGACACGGATATCTTTGGACATCGCCAGAAGCATCTTGCGGAAACTTTCGCTTTTGCGTTCATCCTTGGATTGGAATGAGATGCCGGAGAGTTTGGTCAACCCGTCGACGATTTCCGCAACATCGGATCCGAATTTCTGATCGATTTCTTTGAGTGGAATCTTGGTGTCTTCGACCACATCATGCAAAAGACCAGCAACAATACTCTCTTCATCCATGTTGTGCTGAGCCAATATTTGCGCCACTTCAACCGGATGCATGAAATAGTCCTCACCCGATTTTCTTTTTTGACCCTCGTGGGCAGTTTGAGCAAAATCGAACGCTTGTCGAATGAGTTTAATATTCGGTTCTTTGCGCTTTTTCTTGAGCTCAGAAATGATGCTATCAATCGCTTGCATAAAATACTTAGTCCAATTATAACAGGTACTTATTCGACACGCTAGTTGAAACCAAGGAATCATACACAGTGAGCCGCGAAGTCAGCAATCCAAATCTACAAGTCATTGAATCCTTGGACGATCTTTTGTGGATTTTCAAAAAGGGCGCACGCGATCCTTTTCATTTCCAAATCGGTATGGAGTTCGAGCGGTTTTTGGTCGATCAGCATACTTTGCGGGCACTTCCTTACGAAGGCAAACACGGAATCGAGGAGTTTCTTGAAACTGTAGCCAAAAGCAATTCCGCCTGGGAAAAAATTCATGATCAGGGCAAGTTGATCTCCTTGCGCCGTGGAGATACAGCCATTACGTTGGAGCCGGGTGGTCAGATTGAGATCAGTTCTCGTGCCTATCGCAGTCAGCAATGCCTGTACCAGGATTTGAAGTCCCTGGATTGCGAAATGAAGGAAATTGCCGCCAGCATGGGGGCCAAGTATTTTGAAACCGGAATTCATCCAACCGAAACCGTCGAAACTTCTCCTTGGATGCCCAAATCCAGATACAAATGGATGAAGCAATACTACACGCAAAGAAATTCTAGAGCGGGTTTGGAAATGATGGCGCTGACTTCGTCCATCCAGGTCAATTATGACTACAAAGACGAAACGGATGCCAAAAAAAAGATTTTGATGAGTTCATTCATGAGTCCGGTTCTTGCGGCTGTTTTTGCCAATGCCGCGATTGAGCAGGGCAAACCCAATGGCTACATGACCCGAAGAATTCAAATTTGGGGAACCATGGACCCTGATCGTACAGGAACGCCTGAGTTTTTTGTGGACGATACATTCACATTTGAAAAATACAGGGATTATGCCTTGGATGTTCCAATGTATTTTGCGCTACGCGATGGAAACTATGTGGATGCCCACAATCAAACCTTCCGCCAATTCTTGAACAACAAAGGTGGTGAGATCGGCCCCGTCACGATGGGGGATTGGGATTTCCATCTGACAACGCTGTTTCCTGAAGTTCGGTTGAAAAACCATCTGGAATTTCGAATCATCGATTCCAATTCAGCCGATGTGGTTGTTGCCATTGCTGCTTTTTGGAAAGGCTTGTTTCATGATGATGCTAGCGTTGATCGATGGTACGAGTTTTTCAAGCAATTCACCAAACAGGATCTGGATGCGTCTTTGCTTGATGTCTCCAAACATGCACTGAAGGCCAAATTGGGATCTCACTCGGTGTTGGATATTGCCAAAAAGCTTTTCAATGAGGCTAGAATAAATTTGGAAAAAGATATTGAGAGCCGAAGCGAAGTGCAATATCTGTTGCCCATGAAGCAAATTTTAGATTCAGGGATCTCACCCGCGGAATCCGATTTGAAAAAACTTCGAGCGGTTCGATCATGAAAACCAAATATTGGTTGTATGTGTTCATTTGGCTTTTGATTTTGCTGGTGCTTTCGAGTGATTCATTTTCGTATCACGCGACTCGCAAGATCATCAAAGGCCTGTTCGAGTTCTTC
>JAWKOB010000034.1:0-1573 GCA_041391405.1 Bdellovibrionota bacterium
CTCATTCTTGGAGAAAAACTCCTGGATTTCCGCTTCGGAAGGTTTGGCGATGCTTTGGGTGATTTCTTGGAAAAGTTTCTCCGCCAGGATTTTTTGTTTCATGCGGTGGATCCAATGATTTTTATCGACGCTTTGCTTTTTAAGCATTTCATCAAGGTGCTCGATGTCCATCGCGGCTTTTACATCTTCGTCTGTTACCTTGAGTTTTGTCTTTTTGCTTTCCTGTTCGATAATTTTTTCCTCAATCATTTCATTCAGGATGCTTTTTTTCAGGTTCATCAATTCATCTTCAGCGACCAGTTTTGGATCGAATTGAATTTCCTGCAATCTGGATTTGAAGTCGCCGATGGAAATTGAGTCACCGTTGACTTTGGCAAGCGACATATAGTCGCGATTGCATGCCATTGCCGACAAGGTCAGGAAAATGATCAGTATTTTTTTCATCATTGGGCCGGCACGTTCACTTGCATGAGTTTATCGGTGAAGATCTGGATTTTTGCCTTGGCTTTAAGTTCTTCAAAGTATTCATCAATGATCGGTTGAATGTTGTCCTGGTAGAGTTTCCAGCGGATCTTGTCGCGGTAGTTGTCAATTCCGCGTTGATCTTCTGTGAGTTGAATGATGTGGAATCCAAAATCCGTTTCAACAACCGGGCTGATATCTCCGATTTTTTTCAAAGCGAATGCGGCCGTGGAAAATTTCGGAACCATTTTGACCCATGGGAAAAAACCCAGGTCTCCATTTTGTTCGAGTGTTCCGGTGTCCTTGGAGTATTTTTTTACGGCTTCGTTGAAAGAGATTTGTTTGGAGACAATCTGTTCATGCACACGATTGGCCAACGTTCGGGCTTCCTGAACGGATTGTTTTTCCTTGTTTTTCGGCATGATCAAAATATGACTCGCACGAATCAACTCAATGGAGGGTTTGTTTTTTTTGTAGAATTCCTCGATCTGTTGATTGGAGACTTGTGGCAGATTTTTGCCGAATTTTTCCTTGAGAAATTCTTTCACGATCTCGTGCTTTACATGCAAATTTTTCAGATGGTAACCCTGCTTGACCGCATCTTGAAACACCAGTTCTTCATTGATCATATCTTTGAGAACATTGATGCGCCCATCTTTGATCTCCAGGTTTACACCCGGAGCATTCATGATGTTTTGTCCTTGGGTTGCAAAATCACCCGCTGAAATGGTTCGGCTATTGATGGCTGCAAGCGTATCTTTTTGGATGTCAGGTGCATCCTTGGAACAATAAGATAGCGAAATCAAAAGCAAAAAAACCGTTTTTTTCATAGATCTACGTTGTGCCATGGAGTCGTAAGTCTGCCAAGATTTTTTTGGTCTCCAAAATCGGATCCAGGTCGCTTTCAAACCCAAGGTGGAGCTTATGATCCGGTGTCATGCGGACGTTTGGATTTTTGCGGGCCATCGCCAGCAACTTGTCTATATTTATAGGTGCCTGATCTGAAAATTCGATCATGGGAGAAAATCCGGAAATTTTTAAAGTAGTGACGCCGCATTCCCTAGCTACCATTTTCAACTGCACAACTTCGACCAAATTTTCCACCACTGAA
>JAWKOB010000035.1:0-1493 GCA_041391405.1 Bdellovibrionota bacterium
CGATACCAAAATCAATCCTGAAATTTTCGGAAATCGCCTGGCTCCATCGTACAAAGATGAAAAGAATCAATGGCAACGAGATTACATCATGGTGCTTTTTCGTGGACAATCGGTGAATCCGACAAAAATCAAAAGTGGAATCACGCTTTGCTTGGAAAGCGATCAGGCTGTTGCAAGCACTGACGCATGCAAAGAGTTCGGAAAAGAAATCGCATCGGATATTTTTCTGGTGGAAGGATTGCAAAACGAAGACAAGAATATGTACGCATATTACAATTTATACGCGATCACGCCCCGTGTTCAGCTTAGCCCCAAAGAGCGAGTCAAAATCGTGGTGAACTTGGATGTGGATAAAGAAAGTGAAGCCAACGTGGGAAAATCCGAACAAATTTTTGAAGTAGACGGCGATTCTTCCCTGGACTGGCGCAATCAATACAACAACGAAATCAAAGGGGAAAACAACAATTCTATCGCTTCACCCAACCATCGCTTTTTCTACGTGGGTAGCGGGTCTTGAGTATGTTACAATGGAGTCGTATGAATAAACTGTATGCAAAAATAACCGTTTTGATGCTGGCCTTGGCTAGTTATCCGGCACGCGCTGATCTTCCAAGAGTTGGCGCCACACCTCAAGGTTATTCAACCCAATACAACGGGTATACCAACGGATACAATCAATTCGGCTATCCATCACAATATGGTTCAGGGGCTTATGGCTACGGTGGTGCTGGTTATGGAACATCAGCCGCTCAACAACAGCAAATGATGGCTCAGCAACAAATGCAATCCGCACAGAAAGTGCAACGCGCTTACAACACCTACATGACTGGAAAGGATTTGTTGTGGTTGTTCACGGGTGATGAAGGAACATTTGGTAAACGCTTATTCTATGTTTTTTCTGGAGCGCTTGACCGACGTTTCGTACAACCCATCGAGCGCAGCATCGGCAACCTCGAGCAAAACCGTCAAACAGGTGTAATGCCTGTGGCTGCAACGCAATCTCCTTACATGAATCAAGGTGCGCAATATTGCTACGATTGCCTCCAACAAAACCAAACCAATCCCTACGCTCAAAATCCAAATGCTTTGAATCCTGCACTTTTCAATAACGCGGGAAATACAGGCTCTGGAGTTACTTCCGGCGGCGGACAAACCGGCGGCATCCGCTATTAACGCTTGAAGCAGCGCACCAATTCATAGCGTACTCGATACTTGAGTTTGGCGTAGTTCCTTATATAACTACCCTCACTATGAAAAAAATCATTCTCGGCACCCTGGCTTCAATTATCGTTCTTCTCTTGGTTGTTCCATTCTTGATACCAACTGGATTCATCGCTCAAAAAATCAGCTCCGCGGCGGAAGAAAATCTTCATAAAAAAACCACCATTGAAAGCGTGCGCATCTCGATCATTCCAAGACTTGGTCTTCGTGTAGCTGGACTCCAAATCGGTGCTCCCAAAACGGATGATTTTTTCGTCTCTCTCGATTCGCTT
>JAWKOB010000036.1:0-1451 GCA_041391405.1 Bdellovibrionota bacterium
TTTTTCGAAGTCCTGTTTTCACAACTTCAGTGTCAATGTGAAGCACGATTTCGTCGTTCGTCATTTTTAGATTTGAAATTTTTGTTCCGGCGCCAAGATTCACATGATTGCCAAGAATCGAATCACCAATGTAAGCAAAATGTCCGGCTTTGGCTTCATCACAAAAAATAGACGATTTGACTTCGGTGGTATGACCAATCACACAGTTTTTACCCGTAATGACACTGCCACGGATGTAAGCCCCCTGACGAATCACTGTTCCTTCCCCGATAATGGCTGGCCCATGGACATAAGCTCCCGGCTCCACCACCACATTGTCTTTGAATTCGATATCGGTCGAAGCAATGTAACTACCTGAAATTATTGTGAAAAATCCTGTTTTGGTCGCAATTTTTTGGGTTTTGGTTACCAAGCCATCTTGGGTTTGAATCTGATCGGCATTGAAGTGACCGTGTTGGGCGATCCATTCTTCTTTGAATTTGGGCTTTAGCACTTCCCACGGATGTTCAACAGTCGAAAAAATCGAAGAAAACCAAAGATTATCAATATTTATATAATGTGAGTGTGTAAATGTTTCACGTGAAACCATGGTGTTTTCCTGTTGAAAAGGACAATAATCGACTCATTCGGGTTTGAAAAGAACAAAATGAGCCCTTTGTTTTCTTTTCAAATGTTCCACGTGAAACCTTTCAAACAACACGTCGGTGTCGGTCGGGCCCGGTCGCGATCGGGACCCATCCTCTGCGGTGCATAGCTCCTCGAAGATCCCACCCATCGCGCCACCCAACCGGCACCTTTCAGAGTTATGATTTTAGGAACGTGGGAAGGGGGAGCGTTTTTGAGATTTACCGCAGCGAATGCGAAGCTTTGAAGCTGCGGGAAATACTCAAAAAGGTAGCTCACCTAAAATGAAAAAATATGTAACGATGAAAATAAAAAAGCCCGCTTTGATGCGGGCTTCCTTATTGTATAGTTAAAAAAATTATCGTTGTTCTTGCCAAGATTTGCGAAGACATTCGACATACGACATTCCAGCAGGGCAACCGTTTTTGAATTGATCTTTTTTGAACATTTCGGTGTTTTCGAAAGGATTGGCGCCATTGTAACCGGAAGAGCAAACCGCGTTGGTGGTGTTTTGAGCCAGGGCTTGCTTGGCGGCGGCAGAATTTGCGAATGCTGAATTGGAAACCAATAAAAAGGCTACAGACATCAAAAGATATACGCATTTCCAGCAAGCTAATTTCATAGCCTCATTGTAACATATTCGGATCGAAAAACTCAAAGAGAATAATCAGTAAAATATCAATTATATCAATAGCTTAAAAGCATTTTTTGGTGGGTTGACCTACTGCATTATTAATGATAGCCATTATCAAGAGATAGTTGGGGGAGTGATATAATGAAAAAAGTGATTTTTATATTGGTAATGGGGTTGGCTCAAGTGGCATCGG
>JAWKOB010000037.1:0-1338 GCA_041391405.1 Bdellovibrionota bacterium
CATCGTGGTTGTGGTGCTCGTTGTGATTGCTTCGGCAATCCTCGGGTTTTTCGATTGGATCACAAACTGGGTCGTAGGCTTTTTGCTACAAGCGTAAGGTTTTTGGAGAAACATGTTGGACCGAGAAGAACAAAATACGGAAGAGCAGCAAGCGACTGATCAAACGCAAGGTTCTGAAGCAAATACAGCTGAAGAAACCGAGACAGCGCCTGCAGGAGCTTCTTCCAAGCATCCAGATATGAAGTGGTACATCATCCACACGTATTCTGGTTACGAAAACAAAGCAAAGCTTGGTTTGCTCGAACGCGTTCAAGCGTCTGGCAAGCAAGAACTTTTCGGTGACATTTTGATCCCGACTGAAAATGTCGTGGAAATGGTTAAGGGCAAAAAGAAAGCCATGGAGAAGAAATTCTTCCCTGGTTACGTTTTTGTCGAAATGGTTTTGAATGACGACACCTGGCACATTGTGAAAGCAACTCCGCGAATCACCGGTTTTGTGGGCAAAGGTAAGAATCCGCCGTCAGTTCCTGAAGCAGAAGTTCGTCGCTTGACGAACCGTATTGAAGAAGGAACCATGGCGCCGAAACTGAAGATGTCATTCGATAAAGGGGAGAGCGTGCGTGTGATTGACGGACCTTTCCAAAACTTCAATGGTTTAGTAGACGATGTAAATCCGGACAAGGGCAAGCTTCGAGTTCTAGTCAGTATTTTCGGTCGTTCGACACCTGTGGAATTGGATTTCTCGCAGGTTGAGAAAAATTAACGAGGAAAATAAGTATGGCAAAAGAAATACAAGCATTAGTAAAGTTGCAAATCGCAGCTGGTAAAGCAAACCCAGCTCCTCCGATTGGTCCAGCTTTGGGTCAACACGGTGTGAACATCATGGAATTCTGTAAAGCGTTCAACGCGGACACCGCGAAAATGGGCGATACAGTTGTTCCAGTGATCATCACGATCTACAAAGACCGTACCTTCACGTACATCAAAAAAACAGCTCCAGCGTCCACATTGCTCGCTAAAGCTGCGAAGATCGAAAAAGGTTCTGGTGTTCCAAACAAAAACAAAGTTGGAAAAGTAACCAAAGCTCAGATCAAAGAAATTGCTGAAATCAAAATGCCTGATTTGAATGCTGGTTCATTGGAAGCAGCGATGAAAATCATCGAAGGCAGTGCTCGCAGTATGGGCATTGAGGTAGTGGGGTAATTATGGCAAACAAACGTTACACAAATTCTGCGAAAAACTTAGACGCTAAAAAGCTCTATACAATCGCACAAGCCGTAGAAGTACTTTCTAAATTTCAAAAAGCGAAATTCGATGAAACCATCGATATTGCCGTAC
>JAWKOB010000038.1:0-1245 GCA_041391405.1 Bdellovibrionota bacterium
GGAACCAAATCGATTTTCGGTCATCAAATGAGGTTCGATCTTTCAGAAGGTTTTCCACTGGTCACCACGAAAAAACTACACCTTAAATCGATCATTCATGAACTTCTCTGGTTTCTCAAAGGAGAAACCAACATCGCCTATCTCAAAGAACATGACGTTAAAATTTGGGATGCGTGGGCTGACAAAGACGGAAATCTTGGTCCTGTTTATGGATCACAATGGCGTAGCTGGAAGGGGGCCGATGGAAAGACCACCGACCAAATTTCCCAAGTCGTCGAACAAATCAAAAAAAATCCCGATTCTCGTCGCCTGATCGTCAGTGCATGGAACGTCGGAGAAATTCCAAACATGGCACTTCCACCCTGCCATGCATTTTTTCAATTTTACGTGGCCGATAGAAAGCTTTCATGTCAGCTATATCAACGCTCAGCTGATATTTTTCTGGGCGTTCCATTCAACATTGCTTCTTATGCACTTCTGACCATGATGATCGCACAAGTCTGTGATTTGAAATATGGTGATTTCGTGCACACGCTCGGCGATGCACATCTTTACTCTAACCATTTCGATCAAGCGCGCGAGCAACTTTCCCGCAAACCTTTTGCTCTTCCCAAAATGAACATCAACCCAAAAATCAAAAATATTTTTGAATTCACGTTTGATGACTTCAAGCTTGAAAACTATCAAGCTCATCCACATATCAAAGGCGCCGTCGCAGTATGATCGTTTCTGCCATGGTTGCTGTTGGCAAAAACAATGTCATCGGCAAAGACAACAAACTCCTCTGGAGACTTCCGCAAGAGCTGAAGTATTTCAAGTCCACGACCATGGGTCACCATCTCATCATGGGACGCAAAACATTTGAATCCCACCCACCTCTTCCTGGCCGCACATCCATCGTACTCACGCGAGACGGAACATACGAAGTTCCGGAAGGTTGTATCGTCGCGCACACATTGACCAGCGCACTGGAAATTGCCCGCAGCCGCGGCGAACGCGAAGTTTTCGTGGTTGGCGGTGAAGAGGTTTATACCCTGGCCCTACCTCACATTCAAAAACTGTATTTGACCGAGGTTGAATTCGAAGGCGAAGCCGACGCTTTTTTTCCTAAAATTGATCTCACCAACTGGACATTGCAGTCTGAGAATCACGTTCCTCAATCGGAAAAGAATCCCTTCGCCTGGACCGCAAAGATTTACACTAAAAAATCTATTTGATTTGGTTGATTTGAGTTCTGATATTTTT
>JAWKOB010000039.1:0-1156 GCA_041391405.1 Bdellovibrionota bacterium
AATGGAGGTGAACTGATCAAAAGATTTACTTCTTTGGCTCCGGCATCGCGAAGCATTTTGACGATTTTTTTGCTGGTTGTACCGCGAACGATCGAATCATCGATCACGATAACCCGTTTTCCTTTGAGTGTGGATTTCACAGGATTGAGTTTCACCTTTACGCCGAAACCACGAATGGATTGTTTGGGCTCGATAAATGTACGACCAATGTAGTGATTGCGAATAAAACCGAATTCAAATGGAATGCCGCTTTGTTCAGCATACCCTAGCGCTGCGAAGTTTCCTGAATCCGGCACTGGAATCACGAAATCGGCTTGAAGATCCTTGTTCTCCTTGGCGAGCTCTCTTCCAAGATTTTTACGGACTTCATACGCTGTTTCACCAAAGACCATGGAATCCGGACGGGCAAAATACACATGTTCAAAGACGCAATTGGCTTGGGCAGGCTTGTTGTATTTACGGCTATTGATTTTCCCATCAAAGGTCACTTCCACGAGTTCACCAGGCTCTACTTCACGAACATACTCGGCACCAATCAGATCAAAAGCGCAGCTTTCAGACGAAAAAACGTAGGACTTGTCGACTTTTCCCAGAATCAAAGGACGAAATCCATGTGGATCACGAACGGCAACCATCGAATCCTTCGTCAGAAACAAAAGTGAAAAGGCTCCATCGATTTTTTTCACGGTATCTTCGATTTTATCGACCAATGATTCAGCCTCAGATTGTGCAACCAAATGCAGGAGAATTTCCGTGTCGGATGTGGACTGAAAAATCACGCCTTTATCTTCAAGTTTCTTTTTGAGCGAAAAATAATTGGTGAGATTTCCATTGTGAGCAACGGCCAATTTTCCGAACTTACCTGCCGCCTGAAATGGCTGAACATTGGTGTAGGAGTTTCCACCCGTTGTGGAATAACGGACATGCCCGATAGCAAACTCACCTTTTAAAAATTCAAAGGCTTTTTCATCGAAGGAGTCGGAGACCTGTTTTCTTTTGCGAACTTTATAAAGATCTTCACCATCTGAAGAAACAATTCCGGCGGACTCTTGTCCGCGGTGTTGAAGCGCATACAGTCCAAGATAAGTCAGATTTGAAGCTTCAGGATGATGGGTGATGCCGAAGATTCCGCACATATTATTTACCGGATTCCATT
>JAWKOB010000040.1:0-1044 GCA_041391405.1 Bdellovibrionota bacterium
CGAAAAAAATTAGGATTGAACCTGCTCGATGAAAAAAGCGGTAAAAACATGATCTTAGCCGAAATGAAATTCGGAATTTTGGCCCCTGGAAGTGAAGTTGTCGTTGGGGCGCCATTATTTTCCCGAATCGAAGCCTAAATCCTTTTGTATTCCGGCCAAACGGCTGTAGTATGGCCTTGAAAATTCTCCATCTCATCGCAAAGGATTCAATATGAATAAAAAAATCATCAGTTTGGCGGTTCTTTCACTATTCGCGCTTTCTTCCTGTGCTTCCAAGGCGGGTAAAGGTGCAATGATCGGCGGCGGCAGCGGCGCGGCTGTGGGCGCTGGTGTGGGTGCTCTTATGGGCGGTAAAGAAGGAGCTATGATCGGAGCTGGTGTCGGTGCAGTTGCAGGAAGCATGACCGGAGCAGCCATCGGCGCTCGTATGGACAACCAACAAAAAGAATTGGAAAAAGTAAAAGGTGCCAAAGTTGAACGTACGGCCAACAATCAAATCAATGTGAAATTTGATTCTGGTATTTTGTTCGACACTGGAAGCTCAAACTTGAAAACCGATGCAAAAACCGCATTGGATGATTTTGCAAAAGTTTTGAACGACTACCCTGAAACCAAATTGACCATCGAAGGTCATACGGACAACACCGGAAGCAAGGCATTGAACCAAAACCTTTCGGAACTGCGTGCCAACAGCGTGAAAAACCAGCTTGGTTTTGATGGTGTACAAGGCGCGAGAATGGCGACCTACGGTTATGCAGACAATCAGCCAGTTGCAAGCAATGCAACGCCTGAAGGACGCGCGCAAAATCGTCGCGTTGAAATCAAGATTGTTCATCCTGAAACAGCGCCTGAACAAACGACTCCCCAAAAATAGCATTAACGCTCAAATACAAATAAGGAAGGCCCGTTTCAAACGGGCCTTTTTTATTTCACTTTGCCCTGAATATCGCCATAATTGAATCCATGAAACACCGTGTCTCATTTCTTTTGTTGTGCGTTGCTGTGATTGTAGCTTGTGGGAAATTGAGCGGTGGAGGGGGATCC
>JAWKOB010000041.1:0-1024 GCA_041391405.1 Bdellovibrionota bacterium
TTTCATTTTGGAAGGGAAATCCTCTTCTGGAAAGAATTCAAAGCTTGGATAATGAAGAAGCTGAATGACCCAAATTACACCCGTCATAAATAGCGTGCCGGCCAAATGGATAAGAATAATGGATGACATTCGGACAATCTACACGTGTTTTTTTCCATTACGAAGCGTTTTGGATTATGTTGATATTATGGCTGATGCTTATATTTCCAACGGACTTCTTCGACCGGCAAACAAAGGCCCTGCAGTATCGTCCAATCCTGCCTCCAAAAAGAACAGATTTATCGCACCATTCACATATTCGCACGGAGTGTATACCGCTGGACTGAAAGAGTCGGTCAAAAAAATCATCCAGAAGAATTTCAAAAGTTCATTGATCAAATACGGAGAAAACTATCTCTATTTCGAGATCAAAAATACATTTTCAAAAGACGACCTTGAGATCCTGATGGTACAGGACAAACGAGAAGTTCATTTCCGTTCTAGCGCTCACGGAAAAATATGGGGACTGGGGCGCAATCGAGCGCGTGTGAAAAAAATCAAATCCTTGCTGGAAAAAGAATTCAAAAAATAACTTTTAACGTCTTGGATTCGGACAACAATCGCTTTTGCAGATAAAAGCAGACTGGCCCTTCATTCGATCTTGAATCATCGAGGCGATCATGTCGATCATCAAAGGATCATTGCCTGCAGATGAAGCACGATACACTTTAAGCCCTAACTGCTCTGCTTTCTGTTTCGCTTCGATGTCGAGATCATATTTCACTTCCATATGATCCGAGACAAATCCGATGGGAGAAAGGATCACCTCACGAACACCTTTTTTCGCGATCACCTCGAGATGATCGCAGATATCCGGTTCTAACCATGGAACTTGAGGAGGACCACTTCGACTCTGATACACGAGTTCCCAAGACGAAATTCCCACTTTGCCCGCGACAAGTTCACACGCTTGACGAAGCTGCGTTACATATGGGGAGGTTTGTGTCATGGAAACAGGAATACTGTGTGCTGTGAATGCCAGATG
>JAWKOB010000042.1:0-1023 GCA_041391405.1 Bdellovibrionota bacterium
GCCATCGCAGCGACATGGGCCGCTAATGTGATGAATGTTCCAGCAGAACCTGCACGAGAACCCGTGGGTGAAACATATACAATGATCGGTATTTGGGTTTCGTTGAGAAAAGTTTTTACAATTTTGCGCGTCGACTCCAACATTCCGCCCGGCGTATCGAGGGTGATGAGTAAGGCCTGTGCTTTTTGATCTTTGGCAAAGGTGAGAGCCTGATCGATGGTTTGGACTGTGCCTTCATGAATGGCTCCTTCGACGTCCAGCTGGACTACTTTGGAATTGGCCAGGGCTTGGAAGGAGAGAAATAAGGTCAAAAATAAGGTTAAAAAGCGCATGGAGCTATTCATACCCGCCTTGTTCCAAAACCCAAAGGTAACTTTTGGCGTTTTGACCCCCTAAAAAATACCCAATCATTCAAAGAGGTTAAAAATAGAGTTTGGCAAATGTAGCCTTTTTTCTTGCTTTTGGAGAATTAAAATTACTTTTTTGAATAATTAATTGTAACTAGTTGAAAATCATAGTATTCTAGGTGTAACTAGTAATGCTGCTAAAGGGTGATTTATGACCGAAAAGTATCAAAAAACAAAGCTTCTGTTTGTCGATGATGAGTCGGAAAACCTTCTGACATTCCAGCTCAATCTCGAAGATGATTTCGATGTCGTCACCACGACTTCGCCCAAACGTGCACTTCAATTGATCAGTGAAGACAAATCCATCGCCATGATGTTTGTCGATCAAGTCATGCCGGAAATGACCGGTATGGAATTGGCGATTGAGGCCAAAAAAGAAAATCCAGATGTGACCATGGTCATGCTGACCGGAAATGCCACCAAACAATTGGCGATCGAATCGGTTCGTACCAAAGTGTTCTGGGAGTTTTTGGAAAAACCCGTCGACTTCGCTTCTCCTCATATGAAGCAAATGATTTTCTCCGGTATTCAAGCCCACAATTTGAGCAAAACAAATCGCGATTATCGTGAAGGAGCGATCGCACTTGTGGCCAAATTAATCGATGACAAAGATGGA
>JAWKOB010000043.1:0-1021 GCA_041391405.1 Bdellovibrionota bacterium
TTTTTACCGTTCTTGATCAATTCGAAATGCAGGTGAGGGCCTGTTGAGCGTCCGGTCGATCCCGCAAGTCCAATTACATCTTTTTGTTTGATGCGCTGACCTTGCGTCACCATCGTGCGGCTCAGGTGGCCGTAGAGGGATTCGTATCCATTGTCATGTTTCAGAATGATCGCATTTCCATACATGCTTTTGCGTCCGACGAACTTCACCACGCCGTCCATGGCAGCTTCGATTTTGGTACCTGTGTCGGCCTTGAAATCCACACCCGCGTGGAAGGCGAGCTTTTTGGTGAAAGGATCCAGGCGGATGCCGTACGTGGAGGTCACTTGCTTCAGTGGAGGAAGATGCAAAATTTGCAGGTTGGATCTCATCTTTTTGATTGTTTCGTCTTCAAGCCCCGTCTTTTTATCGACTTCGGAAGGGAAAGCAGGACCGCCAGCTGAATCATGCGGGTGAGTCGGTTCGAATTCCTCCATGGAGTTCTCAAGTTCCGGTGTTTGTTGGGCAACTTGCTGATTGCTTCCGGCCATATCAAATGCGGTTTTCATCAAACCTGAAATTACAAATACGATAATCAACGAGAGTACGCTGACGTAAACTCTGGGTTGTGAAGCATGGTAAGCAATTTTGGAAAGATTCGGGATGTTGAATTTTCGAGTGGCCTGTTTTCGGCTTTTTGAATGTTTCTCGACTTTGTAAGCGTGGAAACTATCCGCGCGTTGACGCATTTTGATTTTGATTTGTTGTTCGAGTTTGGGAGATTTCAGAGGTTTATCGGGTGTTGCGATTTTTTTCTCACCGGTGATTTCATCCGGTGAAATTGCAATTCGGGTTTCTGCATTTTCCAGATGGGTTACTTTGCTGATGACGGTTTGTTTCGGTGCAGATTTTTTGGTGGGTTCGACAGACGCTTGTTTTTTCGGCGGATTGTAAACCGTTTCGCTGGTGGAACTCACTTTCAGGTTTTCTGGAGTTTTTGGAGCGGGAGTGGGGGCGATTTTTTTGGATGCCGTAGGCTCAA
>JAWKOB010000044.1:0-1548 GCA_041391405.1 Bdellovibrionota bacterium
TGATTGAAGTAAATGGTTTCAAAAGGAGTTTGAATGTAATCACTTTTATTCCAAGCTTCTTGATCCTTGGCATACGGAATGCCATTTACAAATGCTAAAAATAATTCAACGTAATCCTTCTTGCTTTCAATTTGAACAAATCCGTGGAGTGCGAGCCCATTCAATCGATCAATAATGTGCTCAACAATATTGTTGCAGGGCGGATACTTTACATAGCGTTTGTAGTTTACATCTTTCTCAGAGCTGAGCGTCCCATGTTCGCGATGCCACTGATAAACACTCTTTCTACAATCTTCCAACGCCTGATAATCATAATTCAATACAATTGAGTTAATGGCATCATTGAACCAGAAGGTATAAGTTTTTTCCCACGCTTCTGATTTCTGAAATGAGCACAAAATCACAATCACCAATAATATTCGATTCATTATACGGCGCACTTTTGCAACGCCAATGCCAGAACCCAGCACTAACTTAATGAATTTAAAAAGGATTTTGAGAGATTTGCTGTTTGAAAATCAAACGAAGGTGTTCGATTTTCAGACGAGATTAGGGCGTACCCTACTAGCTTGGGAATTTTTTGAGGAGGTCTTGGATGGATTCGCCGGTTTCCGGGTGAATCCACTTTGGATTGAGTTCGGCCAATGGCGCAATGACAAATTGACGTTCTGTCATGCGCGGGTGTGGAATGGTCAAACGATCGGTTTTTACAATCTCATTGCCATACACGATCAAATCCAGATCGATTTCACGCGGCATGTTTTTGCTTTTTTCTTCAATGTTGCGGCCCAATTCTTCTTCGATTTGCAAAAGTTCATCGAGCACTTCTTCAGGCTCATAGGCCGTATCCAGTTCAACAACCGCATTGATGAATTTGGGCTGGCCCTTGCAAGGTCCTTCGGCTTCAGTTTCGCCCAATGTTGAGATTTTTTTCACGTTGGCGAATGTTCTCATTTTGTGAACGGCATGAAGTACGCGCTCTTCGCGGTCCCCCATATTGCTGCCCAATGCTACGTAAATAATCGGCATAAAACCTCACTCAACTTTCGAACTATGGAAACGAATCTTTTCAATCCATCCTACGTCAAATCTCATTCGCCTTACTCACGTAGCGTAGTACGCTCCGTCGGCTCATTTCAATTTTCCCTGTCTGGAGTTGAAAATTTTTCGTTTCGACCCTGATCATCGAGATATTCAACTAACGATCAAAAACACAATAACGGCGCACACCATACAATAGGAGCATCATGATGTCGACTTTAAAAACGCCTGTGTTATTATGCACTTATGCCAAATTTATTTGATGCCATTGTCCTTGGAATTGTGCAGGGACTCACTGAATTTCTACCCATTTCCAGTTCGGGCCACTTGATGCTGGCCCAGCACTTTTTAGGGGTTTCAGATCCTTCGATTTTTTACACGTTGATTCTTCACCTGGCGACCTTGCTGGCGACCTTGATTGTATTCAGAAAAGAAGTGCTCAATGTTCTCCAAGCGCTGATGCGCATCCCAACTTTTTTGCGCGCCCTTTCCATTCGTGGGAAAGCA
>JAWKOB010000045.1:0-1612 GCA_041391405.1 Bdellovibrionota bacterium
ATTATGGCAACGCATTTCTGCTGGAAGCCGGCCGTGCCGGGGCAGATGTGATGAAGGATGACGGGTCTTTCAAATATCCCTCCTACGTGCAGGATATCATGGGCCCCATGTGTTTCGATTACGGTTTCGGACCTTTCCGCTGGGTTTGTACTTCTTCCAAACCTGAAGACCTTGACCTGACCGATAACATCGCCATGGAAGTGCTTGAGAAAATTGCAGCAACAGCACCCGAAGAGATCACCCAACAAATGAAAGATAATATTCGCTGGATCCGTGAAGCTAAGGAAAACAAGCTTGTGGTTGGATCACAGGCGCGTATCCTTTATGCCGATTGCGAAGGCAGGACAAAAATCGCAGCTGCATTTAACAAAGCTATCCGGGATGGTAAAATTTCTGCTCCCATTGTTTTGGGCCGTGATCATCACGATGTTTCGGGAACCGATTCACCCTATCGGGAAACTTCCAATATTTATGACGGGTCACAATTCACAGCCGATATGGCGATTCAAAATGTGATCGGCGATTCATTCCGGGGAGCAACCTGGGTTTCGATCCACAATGGTGGCGGCGTTGGTTGGGGCGAGGTGATCAATGGCGGATTCGGGATGATGCTGGATGGTTCTGCCGATGCCGATCGCCGACTCGAAATGATGCTCCACTGGGATGTGAATAATGGGATCGCCCGCCGTAGTTGGGCAAGAAATGACGGGGCTATTTTCGCTATCAAAAGGGCAATGGAGATGGAACCTAAACTCACTGTTACTGTCCCAAATATTGCGGATGACCAATTGATAGAAAGCTTGTTTTAAATTTCCGATAATGACAAATATCCTGGATCGAAAACACATCGACTTTTTAAAGGAAGTCAGCATCTTCAGTAAGTTAAGTGATGACGAGATCAAAAGCATCGCTCCCCTTTTATTCATTAAAGAAATTGAGGAAGGTCAGAATGTGTTTGCCCGTTTCGAAAATGAGCAGGTGCTGTATATCGTTAGGTATGGCAAGCTGGTGCTGGAAACCAGTCTGGACAGTGAAAGTATTTTGAAGAAAGGAGATGTGTTTGGTGAAATAGCTGTGATCAACAATCATTACCGTACCGGGACGATCAAGGCGACCGAACCAACCTTACTTTTTGGTTTGCATGGAAATGATCTGTTTCAAAAGATTCAGGCCGAAACAGCTATCAAGGTTGTAGTTGAAATGGCCAAACTGATCAGTTCCTATCTCACCACAGCGCAAAACACCTCCACTGCCACCTTGATCGAAAATGGAGAAAGTGAATTTGTGGAATTTAAATCAACTTTGCGCTATAACCTGCATACCAACAAGTTTGATAAAAACATCGAACATGCAGCCTTAAAGACCATCGCCGCATTTTTAAATTCAGCAGGGGGAACACTTTTAGTGGGTGTGGATGATCATAAAAATTTGCTGGGCCTTGAAAAGGATAATTTCAAAGACGATGATCATATGTTGTTGCATCTCACCAAAATGATTCAGGAACGTATCGGGATCAAACAAACACAATTTGTAAGGGCCATTATTGAGACCAAGGAGAGTCTGAAAATTTTAAGGATTGATGTGCGGCCCTCAACTTCGCCTGCATATTTGG
>JAWKOB010000046.1:0-1194 GCA_041391405.1 Bdellovibrionota bacterium
TAAAGTCTTTATGTTCTTTTGATTCTATAGAGGATGAATCGATACCAGCCTTATCCAATTCAGGAGTTTCTCCAACCACCGATTCCAATGTTTTATAAATGCCATATAATTTTTGAGCTACCTCTACCTGTTCATTGGCGGTCTTGTCATACGCTCGGTTGTTTTCAGCAATCTCCGATAAGTAACGTGTTCTCGCAGGCGGAATGACAAAAATCTTTTCGCTCATTTCGTCTGAAATGGTAAAGTTTGATTTCAAATCAGTATCGGTCTTCTCCACAATTTTGTCCATCACAGCCTTATAAAGCGTGTTCATGCCAGGATCATTGAATTGTGAAGCGATGGTACCAAATACAGGCAAATCCTCCTGCTTGACATCCCAAAGCAGATGGTTGCGCATGTATTGTTTTTTGACGTCGCGCAAGGCATCAAGTGCGCCACGTTTATCAAATTTATTGATGGCAACAAGGTCTGCGAAGTCGAGCATGTCAATTTTCTCCAGCTGTGTGGCCGCACCAAATTCTGGCGTCATGACATATAAGGACACATCGCTATGCTCGATAATCTCGGTATCACTTTGACCTATCCCTGAAGTCTCGATGATGATTAAATCATATTCAGCTGCTTTCAACACTTCAATAGCTTCATGCACATACTTCGACAAAGCCAAATTAGATTGTCGAGTCGCCAAACTGCGCATATACACACGAGGATTGTTAATGGCATTCATTCGGATTCTGTCTCCAAGCAAAGCACCACCTGTTTTTCTTTTGGAAGGATCGACGGAAACGAGCCCCACCGTCTTCTTTGGAAAGTCAATCAAGAAACGTCTAACCAATTCATCCACCAAAGAGGATTTCCCAGCGCCACCAGTACCTGTAATTCCAAGCACAGGCGTTTTAGAGGTTTTATTTTTAGTATGGATTTTTTCCAAAGTGTCTTTCGCAACTTCTGGAAAGTTTTCGGCCGAGGAAATAATGCGTGCAATATCTCTTGCGTTTTTCTTCGGAAGTGTTTTCACCTCACCATTTAAGGAATCGCCAATGGCGTAATCAGAGGTTTTCACCAAATCATTGATCATTCCCTGCAAACCAAGCTCACGTCCATCATCAGGCGAATAGATTCTCGTAATCCCATAATCCATCAAGTCTTTAATCTCTTCCGGAAGAATCACACCACCACCACCACCAAAAATCT
>JAWKOB010000047.1:0-1151 GCA_041391405.1 Bdellovibrionota bacterium
GCGGTGATGAAAATTCACCACGACGGTCCTAAGGACGCTACGAAACCGCCTTCATCAACATTCCGGCACCTTCACAGACACATTCAATGCCAAGCCGCCTTCTGAAGTCTCTTTGTATTTGTCGGACATGTCCTGGGCAGTTTCCCACATGGTTTTGATGATGCTGTCGAGGGTTACTTTGGCGAGTTCCGGGTCGCTGGAGAGGGCGATTTGACTGGCAGTGATGGCCTTCATGGCGCCCATGGTGTTTCTTTCGATGCAGGGAATTTGTACCAGGCCTTCTACGGGGTCGCAAGTAAGTCCAAGGTGGTGTTCCATGGCGATTTCGGCTGCCATGAGGGCTTGTTTGGGGCTTCCACCCATGCATTCGGTCAATCCGGCTGCGGCCATGGCGGAGGATACTCCGATTTCTGCCTGGCAACCACCCATCGCTGCGGAGATGGTCGAACCTTTTTTGAAAAGACTGCCGATTTCAGCTGCGGTGAGTAGAAATTTGATGATGTCTTCTTCGCCTTTATTTTCACAAAAACACAAATAGTACATCAAAACGGAAGGGATTACTCCGGCTGCTCCGTTGGTAGGAGCAGTAACCACTCTTCCAAAGGAAGCGTTTTCTTCATTCACGGCCAGGGCAAAGGTGCTTACCCATTTGGTTACGTTTGAGAATGAACTTCCACTGATTCGAATGGTTTTCATCCAACCGTTTACCGTGGTATATTCGATGCCATCAAGCATCCTTTGATTGATTTTGGCAGCACGTCTTTTTACATTCAATCCGCCTGGCAACTCACCTTCGGTGTGACAACCGCGATAGATGCATTGCAACATTACATACCAGATATTCAGAAGTCCTTCCCTGATTTCAGGTTCCGACCGCCATGTCAATTCATTTTCAAAAACAATCCTCGAAATTTCCATGCCGGTGAGGTCAACCCACTTCAAAAGTTCTCGTTCTGAATCCATTTGGAAAGGAAGTTCCACCATTTGTTTTTGAGCTGGATCATCTCCTTCCTGAATTACAAATCCTCCTCCGATCGAATAAAATGTCTCTTCATGAATGCCTCCATCAGCATACCTGGCAACAAAGGTCAGTGCATTCGGATGAAAGGGCAGTTTGAAATTGATGAATTCTATATCGTCAAGTGGTGAAA